>NZ_JBITDI010000016.1:0-193942 GCF_044454005.1 Nocardia sp. NPDC051570
CCTCGTGCTGGTCATGAAATATCGATCCGTATCTCGCCCCGCGTCAGGCCGATTTGCTCTGAACCAATGGACTCAACTCAGCCTGACACGCAGGGAATCCGCGAACGGCGGTTCGCACCCGCGTTATGGTCGACATGTGATTGTCGCGCTCGCGGTCGTCATTGCGTTCATCGCGGTCGAGCTGGTGTGGATTGCGCGACTGGTCCACGTCGGCAACCTCGACGCGCATGAGCTCGCGCTGAAAACGGCCGTGCCGGAACCGGAATCGGCACTCGACTGGCCGGATCTGCACCTCAAGGCCGTCGTCGCTCAGCCGGGCGGCCGGCTCGTCCTGGTCAGTGTGGATTGGCTCGCGCATCCGGGACAGTCGGCGACGCTGTTGCTCGCGCTGGACGAGGGCGACGTGCGGTCGCTGTCGTTGTTATCGGAGTGGTGCGCCGGCCACGCATCGGTATCGCCGTTGCGGTATCCGCCGCCGACCCGTCTGGTGCTGCGTAGGCGGCAGAGCCTGGAACGCGTGCACGCGCAGCTGCTCGCCGAGGACCTGCCGTAGGCGCGCCACAGCTGCTGTGACCCCTCATAGAAAGCCAGAAATCCCCTCTGGTGGCTGTTCACCGGAAATTACGATGATGCGACGATCGAGTAGATCGTTGCTGGTTCGAACGATTGGAAGGGATCCTGGTGAAACACAAGGTATTCGGCCGCTTGTTCGCTGCGGTAGCGGTGAGTGCGATGCTGACCGCCTCATTCGAGGCGACGGCGACCGCCCAAGCCGCGATGCCGATGCATCAGCAACCACCCTTCTCGGGTTCGGGAGGCGGGCCCGGCCCCACACCCGCGCCCGACACTCGCGATTGGCGCGGCCCCGATGCACCCGACAGGGATCGGCACTGCACCAGGGACGGCCACTGGCACAACGACGACAACGATCAGGCTGGTCACTTCGATCCGCAACACTGCCCCACGTGGTGACATCGATGACAAGCCGGTGAGTTCCACGCACCCTGCCTGACAGCTCCGACAGCAGAGGCACTCTGAATCCGCGGATTCAGAGTGCCTCTGCCTTACCGAGGGATGTGGAACGCCGCATCGAGCGGCGGTTGGAGTAGGAGTCTCTACCACAGAACCGATCCCGGCCGCATCCAACAACACCCCGGGGCAATTCCGTCCCGACTTGCCCCGCAACCGAACCCTTGCTGATCAGACCACCTCGCTCGGGATTCACAACTGTCACGATCAGCCTCCCCACCCGCTCGCCTAACCAAGTTTCGCAGAACGGGGATTGCTACGGAGCGAAATCCGACACTACGAGCACCACGGGTGCCAGCGGCGCGCCCGAATCATGTTCTGTCTGTGGATGATTCACGGGATCGCCTGCGATGTCCGGCAATCGGTTTCATGACCGCGCGGTCAACGGTGCCGGCGAGTGGAAGCCCTGAAAGGCAACATGATCGCTGATGAGCGCGACCGCACACAAGGCCGATCATCGGTATTGTCGATCTTCTTGCCCCACACATGCGCATCGCCACACCAGGACGGACGACGATGGTCGACAGCACCGCAGGAGTCGCGACGAATCCGCCGCTCGGCGGCACCGACCGGGCATCGCTCCTCGTCGACGGCACGCCTGGCAAGGGACGCGGAGTGTTCGCCGCTCGGCGCTGGCACACTGCCGGGCTGGTGATCAGCGCTCGAATCACCGCGATAAGTCCCCGGCGAACGACCTATTCGTTCCAGACCGGTATCGACACCCATTGCGACTTCGATGAACCCGCACGGTTGCTGAACCACTCCTGCCTGCCCAACCTCGGTATCCGCGACAACGCGGCCGGTGCTTTCGACTTCCTCGCCTTGCGTCCGATCGGCGTCGGAGACGAACTCACTTGGGACTACGCGAGTTCGGAGTATCACTCCATCGCCGTCCCGGCCTGCGCCTGCGGCGCACCGAGCTGCCGCGGCACGATTGTGGGCTACGCGGGATTGACCCCGGCCCAACGCCGCCGTCTCACCCACCTCGCGGGCTATCTCACCTCGCCGACGGACTGAAAGCTCTCGCACCCTCAATACCGGTGCTGGACAGGAAGACAGACACGATGCCGAAGGTAGTGCTCGCCAATCCGCACAGTCGCGCGATGACCGCCAGACCCGACGACCTGCCGCCGGACTCCTGGCTGGGCTGTTATGTCGAGGCCGCGCGCATGCTGTGGAGCCTGGACGCCGCCGACATCGCCGTGCTGCCCGGCTCGGTCGACAAGGAGTTCCTGTCCTACCTGACCACTGTGCTCGACATCCCCGGCGACGGCCCGATGGTGTTGAGCATGCAGGACTACCGTGGCATCGAGTGGAATCCGCAGGCCACCCCGGAACTGTTTGCCGCGGTGCGGGATCGGATCACCGACAGCGGCTTGGACCTCGACGACTGGACGGTGTCGTGTTACGTCCGCGACCGCGATATCGCCGCGTGGGAACGGCTACTGGGACTCGCCACCGATACCGCACTGTTCGCGCAGGATCTGGCCGCATTGATGAACAGCAAATCGGTGTTCCGCACCCTCGCGATCGCCACCGGTATCCCGGTACCGGAAGGGTATGTCGTCACTACCGGCGGTGAACTGCTCGACGCGGTCGTCGACCTGCTCGACCGGACCGGATCGGTCATCGTCAAACAAGACCAGAACTCCGGCGGCCTGGGCAACACTCTCATCACCACCGACCCCGCGCTCACCGGATGCGGAGTCCTGCACACCGTCGTCCTCGCCGGGACCAGTGATCGACGCGGCGAACTGTATCGAAAACTGCACGAGCACAACCTCCCTCACGGCGATGCGCTCGACCTGCCCGCCGGTGCGGCGCCCGCGAGGTTCATCGTCGAGGTCTACCAGCCCGCCACCCGCAGCCTGTCCAGCGAGCTCTCCATTCCCCGATCCGGCATGCCGATTCTGCGGAACTACGGCGAAATGCGGATGGCACCCCGCTGGACAGGCTTCGTGATTCCCCCGCAAGACCTTCCGGCCACCGTGCACGCCGAATTCGGAGCGGGCAGCCAGCAGATCGCGCTGCTGGCCCGACGCCTCGGCTACCACGGCCTGATCAACATCGACGCCATCCTCGGCCCCGATAACCGACTGTCCTACACCGAATTCAACGGCCGCGCAGGCGGAGCCACCAACCTCGACATCATCGCCCGCCGCCTACTCGGCGACGACTACCTAACCGGCCACGTCCTGCTGACCTGCATCGGCGTCCCCGCACCCCGCACCATCGCACTCCACGACCACCTCGAACACGCAGGCCTCCACTTCACCGCCGACCGCGGCTCGGGCGTGATCATCGCCGCCGACGACCCTGCCACCTCCCGCATCGAATACCTCGTCATCGGCCGCGACCACAACCACGCCCACCACCTCGAAACAGAACTACACACACTTCTCGCCGAACTCACCCACTGATCGATCCACCCACGCCTCTGGAACATCCGCTTCTGCAATACCGAACGTCGATCACGGTTTCGCCGTCACCGATCAGCCGATGCGCCACATGCCGGCCGATACCGTTGCAGCCCTCGATCGCCCAGACACGGTCCGGGAAACGCTGTGCCGCGGTGAGCATTTCACCGTAGCCGCAGGTGTCGGTACTGTAGCGGCCGGTTGCCAAAACCTTCGCGTGGTGGTCGATGACCTCGATGGTGGCCGAGCGCTTGTGCGGGTCCATTCCGATGATGACCGGCAAGACGGTGTTCTTTCCGCGTGCGAACGAGTAGGTGTCCGTGCGGGAAGGCACCGCTACTTCGAGCTGGGCACGCCCCTTTCAAGCCATGCCCCGCACGGCACCCGATGGGACGCAAGCCAATAGCGAGCCACACCAAACAAGACCGGGGACAGCCGACCCACCGGCCGGTGGCCGGTCGCGTGCCCGGTGTCCGCCACGACACTGCACCGGATGCTGAGCGACCCGTACTACCTCGACTACGTGATCTGGAAGGGACAGATCTACCCCGGCCGCCACGAACCCCTCATATCCCACGAACTCTTCGACCGCGTCCAGGACGTTCTCCGGCAACGCAGCGCCAACGGCAACCGCGACCGCATCCACAACCACTACCTCAAAGGCGCCCTCTTCTGCCGCCGCTGTCATCTCGACGGCGAAACCTCGCGACTCGTCTGCAGCGCACTGACCGGACGCAACCGAACCCGATACACCTACCTCGTCTGTCGCAGAAGCCAAGAGGGGCTGTGCAACCTGCCCGCGTTGCCGAGCGCGGCAGCAGAAGAAGCGATAGCCGAGCACTACCGCACACTGCGACTCCCAGCCGCCTTCGCCACCGAATCCCGAACCCTGCTCGAAGAACTCCTCGCAGACGAACAGACCACCACCCGCGAAATCCACGCCAGACTCAACCGGCAACTCGAGGAGATAGACAAGAAAGAAGACCGACTGGTCGATTTACTAGCCGATGACTCAATACCGCAGACCAAAGTCCGGATGAAGCTCATCACGCTGAAGAACGAACGCAAACGACTCGAAGCGGCGCAGGTCAACACCTCCGAGGAATTGACCATCGGCACCAGCATGCTCCGCCACGCACTCAACCTCATCGCCGATCCCTATGCCCTCTATCGAGACGCCGACCCGGAAGTCCGCCGACGCCTCAACGAAACGTTCTACCAACGTTTCTATCTGGACGATTTCTACATGGAAGAATCGGAGACCATGGCGCTGCAGATAACCGATGAAAAGACCCCGGTCTTCGCGGATCTCCACGCCGCGGCCGACAACCACGGCGACCTTCGAAACGCACCACCGGTCGGTGTTTCGAATAAGGCTCTCCGAGTGGGCGCAGAGGGGTTCGAACCCCCGACCGCTGGTGTGTAAAACCAGTGCTCTACCGCTGAGCTATACGCCCTGGAACCTCGGCCCGGGGGCGGAGGCGCCGGGTCCTGATGGACGCGGCGGTTTACGAATCTAACGCAGTGAGCGCTTTCTCCCAAGCCGCCTGGTCACGGGGCTCGCCGGGGGCGTTCATTTCGGCGAAGCGGACGATGCCGTCCTTGTCGATGACGAAGGTGCCGCGGTTGGGGTAGCCCGATTTGTCGTTGAAGACGCCGTAGGTCTGGGCCACCGCGCCGTGCGGCCAGAAGTCCGACAGCAGTGGGAAGGTGTAGCCCTGTTCGGCCGCCCAGATCTTGTGGGTGGGGGGCGGGCCGACGGAGACGGCGAGGATCTCGGCGTTGTCGTTCTGGAACTTCGGCAGCTCGTCGCGCACCTTGCACAGCTCGCCCTGGCAGATGCCGGTGAAAGCCAAGGGGTAGAACACGATCAGCACGTTCTTGTGCCCGCGGTAGTCGGACAGCCGCACGTCCTGATTGTTCTGATCCTTCAGCGTGAAATCCGGCGCGACCGTGCCCACTTCGAGCGGCATGCGCAGTCCTCCCTCTGTTCGTCGTGGCGACGTCCGCCGGGCGGCATCGCACGCGCCGCCCGGCGAAACCTTAGCCAAGACAGCGATCAGCGCTGCTTCGAGGGCGTCTTCGGCTGCGTCAGCTTGGTACCGGTCCATGTGCCCAGGCTCACGGGCGTGGTCGATGTCAGCCCCGCCGGGGTCGCCGATTCGGCGATCTCGCTGGGGTCGACATGACCATCCTGACCGGTCTTGGGAGTGAGCACCCACACCACGCCTTCCTCGGCGAGCGGTGTGATGACGTTCAACAGCTCATCGACCAGATCTCCGTCGCCGTCTCGCCACCACAGCAGCACGACGTCGACCACCTCGTCGGTGTCCTCGTCGAGCAACTCGGATCCGACGGTCTCCTCGATCTCGGCCCGCAGGGCGTCATCGGTGTCCTCATCCCAGCCCAGCTCTTGAACCACCATGTCGTGCGTAATGCCAAGCTTCTGAGCGTAGTTCTGCGCGTCCGCCGCGGCGACCACGGTGGTGTCCTCCTCAACTCCCGACAGTTAGGTCATTGCAAGCGAACATGGTTATCGCCCGCAACGCAAGCCGATCGGGCCAATTATGCATGGAAATGTCGCGCGGACATGGCGGAAATCAGCGCGCCGGACAGGCGTTGCGCACCGCGTTGAGCGCGTCGTTGACCCGTTTGCTGGCGTCGTTGAGCTGTCCGACCGGCGCGGTATAGGTCATCTTGCGGGCCTCGGCGGCCAACGCGCGGGCGGCACCGACGTAATCGGCGAACTTCTGCACCAGCTCCGGCGACAGCGCGTCGCCGGCGGCGCTCACCCTGCCCTCGACGGTCTTGGCCGCGTTCTCCAGGGTCTCCGCGGAGGCGTCACGCTTGGCGTCCTGATCGGGCGCGTTGTTGTCGTGCGCGTCGACGAAATCGTTGTACTTCGTGACCGCTACCCCGGTGGTGTCGCGGAACGGAGTGCAGTTGTCGCTCACGGCCTTCGCCTGCGCGGCCGCCCTCTGGGAGGAGGTGGCCGCCGCCGACGACGAGGACATCTCGGTCCGATACGCCGCGGCGTCCGCCTGGTTCACGGTGGCGGTACCGTGGACAGCGTTGGAACAACCCGCCACCACCAGTCCGGTGCCGACCGCGATGGTCGCGCACGTCAATCCGAACCCACGTGGGTTCAGCAGTTTCATCATCTCCCCGCTTCTCGATGCCTCGACGGTGTCCGATGGCGGCGCCTGCGGGATCGGACGTTGGTTGACGGGACGGCGCCGCCGGACCCGTCGCGACCGCCCGCGCCGCCTAGCGAACGGTACTGGATTTCAGACTGACATGATGACCGGGGACGCATCATCGACGAGGATGTGAGATGCGCCCCAACCGCAATCGACGGATAGCCTTCGCCTACCAGCGTGGCTACCCGGGGTTAGAGCCATCAGCTTGTCCACCCCTGTACGAGGAGCATTGATTTTGACAGACCTGATGCACCCGATGTCGTCGAGTTCCACCCCCAATGGTGCTGCCGCCGAAGCGGGCTCGCCCCGCACGAAGCCCGGCGCGCGCGTGCGGGTGATCCGTGAGGGTGTGGCGTCGTACCTACCGGACATCGATCCGGAAGAGACCGGCGAATGGCTGGAGTCCTTCGACGAGATGCTCGACCGCGAGGGCCCCGGCCGTGCACGCTATCTGATGCTGCGCCTGCTCGAGCGCGCCGGCGAGCGCCACGTCGCCATCCCCGCACTGACTTCGACGGATTACGTCAACACCATCCCCACCGAGAACGAGCCCTGGTTCCCCGGCGACGAGGAGGTCGAGCGCCGCTACCGCGCCTGGATCCGCTGGAACGCCGCGGTCATGGTGCACCGCGCGCAGCGGCCGGGAATCGGTGTGGGCGGCCATATCTCGACCTACGCCTCATCGGCGGCGCTGTACGAGGTCGGGTTCAACCACTTCTTCCGCGGCAAGGATCATTCCGGCGGCGGCGATCACATCTTCATCCAGGGGCACGCCTCCCCCGGCGTCTACGCCCGCGCGTTCCTGGAAGGTCGCCTGAGCGAGAATCAGCTCGACGGTTTCCGTCAGGAGTACAGCCACGGCGGCCCCGGCCGCGGCCTGTCGTCCTATCCGCATCCGCGCCTGATGCCCGACTTCTGGGAATTCCCCACGGTCTCCATGGGTTTGGGGCCGATGAACGCGATCTACCAGGCGCGGTTCAACCACTACCTGCACGACCGCGGCATCACCGACACCTCCGATCAGCATGTGTGGGCCTTCCTCGGCGACGGCGAGATGGACGAGCCGGAATCGCGCGGGCTGATCCAGGTGGCGGCCAACGAGGCACTGGACAACCTGACCTTCGTCGTCAACTGCAATCTGCAGCGCCTCGACGGCCCGGTTCGCGGTAACGGCAAGATCATCCAGGAGCTGGAGTCGTTCTTCCGCGGCGCGGGCTGGAACGTGATCAAGGTGATCTGGGGCCGCGAGTGGGACGCGCTGCTGTCCGCCGATCGCGACGGCGCGCTGGTGAATCTGATGAACTCCACCCCCGACGGCGACTACCAGACCTACAAGGCCAATGACGGCGCCTACGTGCGCGAGCACTTCTTCGGCCGCGATCCGCGCACCAAGGAACTGGTGAAAGGGCTGTCGGACCAACAGATCTGGAACCTCAAGCGCGGCGGCCACGACTACCGCAAGATCTACGCCGCCTACGCCGCGGCGCTGGCGCATCAGGGCCAGCCGACGGTCATCCTGGCCAAAACCATCAAGGGTTACGGCCTGGGCAAGCATTTCGAGGCCCGCAACGCCACGCATCAGATGAAGAAGATGACGCTGGAGGACCTCAAGGCGTTCCGCGACGTGCAGCGGATTCCGATCACCGATGCGCAATTGGAGGCGGATCCGAAGCTGCCGCCGTACTATCACCCCGGCAAGGACGACCCGGCGATCCAGTACCTGCAGGACCGCCGCCGCACCCTGGGCGGTTTCCTGCCCGAACGTCGCTCTGTGGCAAAGCCTCTGCAACTGCCCGGCGATGAGCCCTACCGCTCGGTCCGCAAGGGTTCGGGCAAGCAGAACGTGGCCACCACGATGGCCTTCGTGCGATTGATGAAGGAGCTGTTGCGCGACAAGGAGATCGGTAAGCGGATCGTCCCGATCATCCCGGACGAGGCCCGCACCTTCGGCATGGACTCGTGGTTCCCTTCGTTGAAGATCTACAACCGCAACGGCCAGTTGTACACATCGGTCGACGCGGAGTTGATGCTTGCCTACAAAGAGAGTCAAGTGGGGCAGATCCTGCACGAGGGCATCAACGAGGCCGGTTCGACGGCCTCCTACACCGCGGCCGGCACCTCCTATGCCACGCACGGCGAGCCGATGATCCCGCTCTACATCTTCTACTCGATGTTCGGCTTCCAGCGCACCGGCGACGGCCTGTGGGCCGCGGCGGATCAGCTGGCACGCGGATTCATCCTCGGGGCAACCGCCGGGCGAACCACACTGACCGGTGAGGGCCTGCAGCACAACGACGGTCACTCACTGCTGCTGGCCTCCACGAATCCGGCCATGGTGGCCTACGATCCGGCGTTCGCCTTCGAGATCGCCCATATCGTGCGCGACGGCCTGCGCCGGATGTACGGGGGCGGGCGGCCCGCGCCCGAATCGACCGCGCTGCCGGGGACTCATCCGGTCATGAAGAACGACGCCTTCGGCGGCGAGAACGTCAGCTACTACATCACCCTGTACAACGAGCCGTACCCGCAACCGGCCGAACCGGACGACGTCGATGTCGAGGGCCTGCTCAAGGGCATATATCTCTACAGGCGCGGAGGTGCCGGCGAGGTGCGCGCGCAGATCCTGGTCGCGGGCGTGACCGTGCCCGACGGCCTGCGGGCCCAGGAGCTGCTGGCCGGGTGGGGCGTGCAGGCCGATGTGTGGTCGGTGACCTCGTGGAGCGAATTGCGAAAAGAGGCCCTGGCCAAGGAGATCACCAACCTCCGCAATCCCGCCACCGACGCGGGCACCGCCTATGTCACCCAGGCGCTCTCGCGGGCCCAGGGCCCGTTCGTCGCAGCCTCGGACTGGATGCGCTCGGTACCGGACCAGATCCGCAAATGGGTGCCCGGCGACTACACCACCCTCGGCACCGACGGATTCGGCTTCTCCGACACCCGTCCGGCGGCCCGGCGCGTATTCAACGTCGACGCCCAGTCGATCGTGGTCGCCGCGCTCGAGGCCCTGGCCCGTACCGGGAAGATCGACCAGGCCACCGTCGCCGAGGCCGCGGCCCGCTACCGCATCGACGATGTGGACGCGGCCCCGAAGTCCGACAGCGGCGAGGAATAGCCGGCATGAGACATATGGGCGTGTCCCGGCGAAAAGTGTGCCGGGAACATGTGGGGGCCGCGGCCCGCCCACATGGACATTCGAGACCCGCGGCGCGCCCATATGCGGGGGGTCTATGGCGGCGGAACCACCGCAAGGGAACATTGCATGGTGGAACGTAAACCGCCGCGGCCTCGGCGGATCTCCGAGGGCTCGTCCGAACACGAGGTCTATCTGCCGACCGGGGCGCTGTCCCCCAATCGCCAGACCCGAGATCCATTGCCGGACACCCTGCTCAAGCGGGTACGGCAGCTGTCGGGGCGGCTGTCGACCGAGGCCATCACCTCGATGGAGGATCGGCTGCCGTTCTTCGGCGATCTGGATGCCGCCCAGCGGGCCGGCGTGCAGATGCTGGTGCAGACCGCGGTGGTGAACTTCCTGGAGTGGCTGCAGGATCCCGAAAGCGATATCCGCTTCAGCCTCGACGCCTTCCAGGTGATCCCGCAGGATCTGGCCCGGCGGCTCACGCTGCGCCAGACCGTGGACATGGTCCGGGTCGCGATGGAGTTCTTCGAACAGTGGCTGCCCGCGCTGGCCCGTAACGACCGGCAGCTGGTCGCGCTGACCGAGGCGGTGCTGCGCTACGGCCGCGAACTCGGTTTCGCCGCCGCCTCGGTCTACGCCAGCGCCGCCGAATCGCGCGGCGCCTGGGACACCCGGCTCGAGGCGCTGGTCGTCGACGCCGTGGTACGCGGCGATACCGGGCCCGAAATGCTTTCCCGCGCAGCGACTTTGAACTGGGACGCCACCGCGCCCGCGACGGTGCTGATCGGCACGCCGGTCAACGATCAGGTGGCGGTGGTCGGTTCGGTGCACACCATCGCCGCCCGGCACGGCAACGCGGCGCTGGCCGTCGTGCAGGGTTCGCGGCTGGTCATGGTCGTCAGCGGCCATCTCGGCGATGCCGGCTATCCCTCGCCGTTCCTGGCCGAACTGCTCGCCGCGGCCTTCCACGACGGGCCCGTGGTGATCGGCCCGACCACCCGGACCCTGTCGGCCGCGCATATCAGCGCGGTCGAGGCGATGGCCGGTATGGAGGCGGTCGTCGGCTGGCGCGGCGCGCCACGCCCGGTGCACGCCTCGGAACTTCTGCCCGAACGCGCGCTGCTCGGCGATCGCGCTGCGGTGGACGCTCTCAACGAGTATCTTGTGCTACCGTTGGCCGCCGCTGGATCGGCCCTGTCGGACACTCTCGACGCCTATCTGGATTGCGGCGGAGCCGTCGAGACGTGCGCGCGGCAGCTGTACGTTCATCCAAATACGGTCAGGTACCGGCTCAAGCGTATCGGCGACATCACCGGCCGCGATCCTATGAATCCCCGGGATGCATACGTACTCAGAATCGCCGCAACAGTGGGTCGATTGACACGAATGCGTAACGAATCGCCCACAACCGCCACAGAAGACCCGTCGGACACCTTTTACGAAGATCGCGTGTAACGCCGACCCGCAACCGGTCGATCGGGACGACTCACATGCCGTTTTGTGGGGTAGTCACAAAAGCGGTCCTCGAGCTTCATTCGCGTCGACATCTCCGAATCGAGGGTCGACAGTGTTTTGTTAGAGGCGTGATCGCGTTGTTCGCCCCTGGACAGGGCTCTCAGACCCCCGGCATGCTCGCGCCTTGGCTCGATCTTCCCGGCGCGCGTGACCGTCTCGACCTCTGGTCGCAGGCATGTGGCCTGGACCTGCTGCGGCTGGGCACCACTGCCACCGCGGAAGAGATCACCGATACGGCGGTGACTCAACCCTTGGTTGTCGCCGCGGCGCTGCTGGCGTTCGCGGAAATCCCCTCGGAAGCACTTCCGAGGGATACGATCGTCGCCGGACACTCGGTGGGCGAACTTGCCGCCGCTGCGGTCGCCGGAGTCATCTCCGCAGATGACGCCGTGCGGCTGGCCGGGATCCGCGGTGCGGAGATGGCCAGGGCGTGCGCGTTGGAACCGACCGGAATGTCCGCCGTGCTCGGCGGTGACGAAGCCGCCGTGCTCGGCCGACTCGCCGAGCTCGAACTGATTCCGGCCAATCGCAACGCGGTCGGCCAGATCGTGGCGGCAGGTCGGCTCGATGCGTTGGCGGAACTGGCGGACAACCCGCCGGAGAAGGCGCGCATTCGCGCGCTGCCCGTCGCCGGAGCGTTCCACACCGCGTTCATGGCGCCCGCTCAGGATGCTGTGACCGAGGCCATCTCTCGGATCGTTCCCGGCGAGCCGACCCGCGTACTCCTGTCGAACTTCGACGGTAGGCCGGTCGACTCGGGCAAGGATGCCATCGGGAAGCTCGCCGCACAGGTGACCCGGCCCGTCCGGTGGGATCTGTGCACCGAGACCGTTCGCGCGGCACGGGTCTGTGCGGTGGCCGAACTGCCACCGGCCGGAACCCTGGTCGGTATCGCCAAGCGGGAGCTGAAGGGCACGCCCAATCTGGCGCTCAAGGCGCCGGAGGATATCGCTGCGTTGGCGGAGTTGTCGACAGTCTCGGCAACCAGCTAGCTTTCGTCGGGTTCGCAACGATGCGGATCCGGCGGAGCCGGACGGAAACAAAAGTCCGGCTCATAACGAAAAGAAGACCGGACCCCCCGAGAAGTAACAAGAAGGGAGCCACGAAGTGGCCGCTCTGACCCAGGAACAGATCGTCGAAGAACTTTCGAAGATCATCGAAGAGGTAACGGGTATCGAACCGTCCGAGGTGACTCCGGAGAAGTCCTTCGTCGACGACCTGGACATCGACTCGCTGTCGATGGTCGAGATCGCGGTGCAGACCGAGGACAAGTACGGCGTCAAGATCCCGGACGAGGACCTCGCGAGCCTGAAGACCGTCGGCGACGCCGTCGCCTACATCCAGAAGCTCGAGGCCGAGAACGCCGACGCGGCCGCGGAGCTCAAGGCCAAGTTCGGCCAGGGCGAGTAAGGGCCCGATACCGTGACCACTCCTTCCACTTTGAACGGGAACTTCCCCAACGTCGTCGTAACTAGCCTGGCGGCGACCACGTCGATCGCGGGTGACGTCGATGCGACGTGGAAGGGACTCCTCAACGGCGAGAGCGGTATCGATACGCTCGAGGATTCCTTCATCGAGGAATACGACCTGCCGGTCCGCATCGGCGGTCACCTCAAGGTCAACCCGGACACCCTGCTGACCCGGGTCGAAATCCGTCGCATGGCGTATGTCGAGCGGCTCGCGACCGTCCTCGGTCGCGAGGTGTGGAAAAACGCCGGCAGCCCGGAGGTCGATCCCGAGCGGCTCGGTGTCGCTATCGGTACCGGACTCGGCGGTGGCGACGCCCTCGTCGATTCGGTCGACAAGCTGAAGACCGGTGGCTATCGCAAGATCTCGCCGCTGGCCGTTCAGATGGTCATGCCGAACGGTCCTTCCGCCGTCGTGGGCCTGGAACTGCACGCCCGGGCGGGAGTGGTCACGCCGGTGTCGGCATGTTCCTCGGGTTCCGAGGCCATCGCCAACGCCTGGCGGATGATCGTCATGGGTGACGCCGATATGGTCGTCACCGGCGGTGTCGAGGGTTATATCGACTCCGTGCCGATCGCGGCATTCTCCATGATGCGCGCGATGAGCACCCGCAACGACGATCCGAAGGCCGCCTCGCGGCCGTTCGACTCCGACCGCGACGGTTTCGTCTTCGGCGAGGCCGGTGCGCTGATGGTCGTCGAAACAGAGGAGCACGCCAAGGCGCGCGGTGCCACCATCCATGCACGTCTGCTGGGTGCGGGCATCACCTCCGACGGCTTCCACCTGGTCGCCCCCGATCCCGAGGGCACCGGCGCGGCGCGCGCCATGAAGCGCGCGATGCAGACCGCGGGGCTGGCGGCCAAGGACGTCACCCACGTGAACGCGCATGCGACCGCCACTCCGATCGGAGATACGGCGGAAGCGAACGCGATTCACAAGGCCGGCGTCCAGCACGCCTCGGTCTACGCGCCCAAGTCCGCCCTGGGCCACTCGATCGGCGCCGTCGGCGCTCTCGAGTCGGTGCTCACCGTGCTCAGCATTCGGGACGGCATCGTGCCGCCCACGCTGAACCTGGCGAACCAGGATCCGGAGATCGATCTCGATGTCGTGCACGGTGAGGCTCGCCGTCAGGACATCGAGTACGCGATCAACAACTCGTTCGGTTTCGGTGGGCACAATGTCGCGCTCGCCTTCGGCCGGTACTGATCGCCCGGTACACGTCGACAAGATAAGCGAACCGGTGGGGTTTTCCAATCGCCCTGACTACGAAAACCCCACCCGGAGCAACGACATTCGCAGCCGCGTCAGCGACTCCACATCCACGCGAGGAGATTACGCGATGACCATCATGGCCCCCGCTTCGGCGGACGCCACGACCGATCCCCGTGATCCGCTGGGTCGGTTGCAGCGCTTCTTCGATCCCGGAACCGTTCTCCCGCTTCATCCTCGCGACCGCTCCGGCGTACTGGCCGCCATCGGCGAGATCGATGGCGTGCGCACCGTCGCCTACTGCTCCGACGCCACCGTGATGGGCGGCGCCATGGGTGTGGAGGGTTGCCGGCACATCGTCGACGCGATCGATACCGCGATCGACTCCAAGATTCCCGTGGTCGGCATCTGGCACTCCGGCGGCGCTCGCCTGGCCGAGGGTGTCGAATCGCTGCATGCGGTCGGTGAGGTCTTCGAGGCCATGGTGCGCGCCTCGGGCCTGGTCCCCCAGATCTCCGTGGTGGTCGGCTTCGCCGCCGGCGGCGCGGCCTACGGCCCGGCGCTCACCGATATCGTGATCATGGCCCCCGAGGGCCGTATCTTCGTCACCGGCCCGGACGTCGTCCGCTCGGTCACCGGTGAGAACGTCGATATGGCCACGCTGGGCGGGCCGGTCACGCACGGCAAGAAGTCCGGCGTCAGCCACATCACCGCCGACGACGAGGCCGATGCCATGCATCGCGCCCGCCGGCTGGTGTCGATGTTCGCCGAACAGGGCGAGTTCGATATGGTCGCCGCCTCGCACGGCGATGTCGATCTGCAGGCCATGCTGCCCGCATCGGCCAAGCGTGCCTACAACGTCAAGCCGATCATCAACGAGCTGCTCGACAACGTCGATGGAGAATCCTCCTTCGAGGAGCTGCAGGGCGGCTACGCCCGCTCGATGGTGACCGGTATCGGCCGCCTGGCCGGGCGCACCGTCGGTGTGCTGGCCAACAACCCGCTGCATCTGGGCGGCTGCCTGGATTCCGAAAGTGCCGAGAAGGCAGCGCGTTTCGTGCGGCTGTGCAACTCCTTCGGCATCCCGCTGGTCGTCGTCACCGATGTGCCCGGCTATCTGCCCGGCGTGGGCATGGAGTGGGAGGGCGTGGTGCGCCGCGGCGCGAAGCTGCTGCATGCCTTCGCCGAGGCCCGCGTCCCCCGCGTGACCCTGGTGACCCGCAAGATCTACGGCGGCGCCTATATCGCCATGAACGCCCGTTCGCTCGGCGCGACCGCGGTGTACGCGTGGCCGGGCTCCGAGGTCGCCGTCATGGGCGCCAAGGCGGCCGTGACGATCCTGCACAAGAAGGCCCTGGCCGCGGCCCCCGAGGACGAGCGCGAGGCCCTGCTCGAGCGCCTGACCGCCGAACACGAACAGATCGCGGGCGGCGTCGGCCGCGCCCTGTCGATCGGCGTGGTGGACGAGGTCATCGACCCGGCCAAGACCCGGTCGATCATCGCGGCCGCCCTGGCCTCGGCCCCGGCGAAGCCCTCGCACAACAAGAACATTCCGCTGTAAGCGGTTGTGCCACAAGGGCGGGCGGCCTTCGGGCCGCCCGCCCTTTTCGGTAGTGCGGTGTATCCGGTCCTACTTCGCTTCCAGTTCGGTCGTGTTGCCATCGACGGTGAGCTCGATCTGGTTTCCGCCCTCGTCCCACTTGTCGTAGTCCAACTTCGCGGAGCCGCCGGACTTCACGTCGATGCCTTCCTTGCTGAACTCCCGCGTCTCCTTCTTCTGGGTGTCGGCGCGCTGGATCTCGAGGCCCAGCTCCTCCGCCACGCCCGATTTGCTCGCGTCGACGATGAGGGCATCGTGGTCCGACGGAAGCGCGACACTGATCTCGCCGCCATCGCCGACGGCCGCCCGCTTCGCGGTGACGGTGTAGTCGGCATTCTCGTAACTCGCGCCGATCTCGATATCCGGGGTCTGGGCATCGGTGGACTTGTAGGCCACCTTCAGGCCGTCACCCGGAATCTCGATCGTCGATTTCGAGGACGAGGTGAGGTTGACATTGCCCACCCAGACCTCGTACGCGTCGCCGATGACACTCACAGCGGTCGTATCCGACCCCTCGATCCCGGTACCGTCGGCGACGATGGTGTAACGGCCACCCGCGGGCAGTTGGTACTTGGGTTCGATGCGCTCCTTCGAGTCATCGGCGCGAATATCGATGTATTCCGCACCCTCGATGGTGGGCTTGATTCGCTGGCCGTTGACGAAACCGATCTGTCCACCCTTTTCGTCGGTGATCAGCAGGTGCCCATGGTTGACCGGGTCACCCTCGAGAGAGATGTCGACCGTCTTACCTGGAGCGTTGCCGGTGGTCCCATGGGCGCTGTGCGCGATGTGGGAGAAGACCTGTTTTCCTTGAGCCGGGCCGACAGGAGACAGTTCCAGTGTCCGCGTTCCCGCGTCGCCATCGTAATCACTGGCCGCATCGTTCGGATTGGCCGCTGTCGTGTACTTCCAGTTGTTCGCCGCGTCGACCGTGATGTAGCGGACCTGGCGGGGAAAGTTGTTGTCGTAGATCAGGATGCGCCGCGTGTTGTCGGGCATCTTCTCGACGCCGATCGGGGTCACCTCGTGGCCACCGCTCATGTCACGCTTGTAGAAGCCGAGGGTGTAGGACTCGGACAGATTCGGACTCTGCGAATTCTGAGCATCTGCATTCTGCTTCAGCGACTGCACGAGTTTGTCGACGATCTCGTTCGGGGCGCCCTTGATCATCGCCTGCTTGACCGGGCCCAGATACTGTCCGATGAACTGTCGGGCGATCAGCTCCTGCACGGGGGCATTACGGGAGAACCGTATATCCGCGGTCTTGTTCAGGAAGAATTGCCCCAGTGCGCGATAGTCTCTCACGTTCTCCCGTCCTGCCCACAACAGCAGGCTGGCACCCGCCATGCCGTAGCAATGCCCGCCATTCATGCTGTCGTTCCAGTTCTCCATCCACCTGTTGACCTGCGGCTTGGGGAAGCACTCCCCATTGGCGACATAGCTGCATATCCCGTCCCCGAACAGGCGGTACATGGAGCTCAGGGTCAGGTTGGTCACCGGCCGGTCGAAGTAGCTCGACGGGTTATTGGTGTAGTTCTGGAATTGGAAGCCATCGATACCCGGCCGGAAGCCGCTGGCCGCCTGCAACTCCCCGGTCACCTGGTAGTCGGACGCAGCGATTTCCTGGGCATTCGGATCGGCCGAATCGGCGTGCACGGCACCGCCGGTGAACACGGTGACCGTGGACGTCAATAGAGCCGTCGTCGCTGCGAATCTGGCGAATCTCAATTCAACCTCCGTAGCTGATGGGCACTCTGCGGATGATTCGCCCATCGACCTCCGACATCGGGCGAATGCAAGAAATCGGACAGATGCATGATGTACCATCCGTGGCGCAGGACACGTCAACAACGGCTGGCCCGGTGATTCGGGGAGCTCCGGGTGGCACTTCCGCGACTCACCGAAGCCGGTCGGACCCAGCGGAATTCGAACCCCGACTAACCCACATCGCGGCGTAGCCAAGTGACCTCGGCGCCCTCGCCATCGCTGCGGTACGGCTCGAGTTCGTCGTCCCAGGCGGTTCCCAGCGCGTAATCGATCTCGGCGGCGATCTCGGCCGCGGTCTGGCGGCCGCGTTCGCGGGCGGCGCGGACGATCGCGCGCAGGCGCATCTCGCCCACCGTCACATCGCCGTTCGCACTCGTCGCGCCGCACCACAGGCCCAGGGCGGGAACGAAACTGAAACGCTCGCCGTCGACGCCCTCGCTGGGATCCTCGGTGACCTCGAAACGCAATACCGGCCAGGCCCGCAACGCGTTGGCAATCCGGGCGCCGGTGCCGACCGGGCCGACCCAGTCGGTGATCGCGCGCAGCTGTCCCGAGGCCGCCGGCTGCGATGTCCAGCGCAGGGAGGCGGGGGATTTCAACGTCGAGGACAGCGTCCACTCGATATGCGGGCATAGCGCCGCTGGCGACGAATGAATGTACACGACACCACAGGTCGCGTCCGCGAACTGATTCGATGCGCGCACAAGTACACCTCCGGACTCGACGTGTGCCGTCTTCCCCAACGACCCGTCGAGCTGGCGTGGCCCGAGCTTACTGGAGTGTCCCGAGTTACGGGTGTTACTTTTCGACCGTGTTGTATGACGGAGTGATCTCGGCGATGACCGCATCGCTGAGCGGTGGCCACACCGCGCGCGCCCAATCGCCGAAGTTCTCGTCGCTCAGCGCCACACAGGCCACCTCGATCTCGGGATCCACCCACAGGAACGTGCCGGACTGGCCGAAATGGCCGTAGCTGCGCGGTGAGTTCGCCGCGCCGGTCCAATGGGGAGTCTTGTGATCACGGATCTCGAACCCCAGACCCCAATCGTTGGGGCGCTGCGAGCCGTACCCCGGCAGCACGCCGTTGGTCCCCGGGAATTGCACCGAGGTGGCATCGGACAGCGTCTGCTCGGACAGCAGTGTGGGGTGCAGCAACTCCTGCGCGAATTGCAGCATATCGGTCAGCGAGGATCGTGCGGCATGTCCGGCCGAACCGTTCAGAACCGAGGATTTCATACCGAGCGGCTCGAATACGGCCTCCTGCAGATAGTCCTCGAAGGCGATGCCGGTCTGCTCGGAGACATAGCGCGTGAGCACCTCGAAGCCCGCGCTGGAGTAGATCCGGCGCGCGCCGGGCTCGGCCATGATCACGGTGGTGTCGAAGGCCAGTCCCGAGGTGTGCGCGAGTAGATGCCGCACCGTGGAACCGGGCGGACCGGCCGGCTGGTCGAGTTCAATCGCGCCCTCCTCGACCGCGACCAGAACCGCGTAGGCCGCAAGGGGTTTCGTCACCGAGGCGAGCGCGAACACCCGTTCGGCGTCCCCCTCGGTCCCGGCCACTCCCCGCGGGGTCACCACACCCGCCGCGGCATGCCGAACCGGCCACTCCCGAATCTGCTCCAATGCTCGCACGGTCACGAGCCTACGACCCCGCGCCCGGCCGCTACCATCGAGACCGTTATGACTGCGCTCCCCACGATCCACGGCGAGGTGGACACCGGCTTCGGCCCGGTCGCCGACGCGTTCCGCCGCAACTTCGACCGCCACGGCGAGATCGGCGCGGCGGTGGCTGTCTATGCCGGGGATCGCCCGGTGGTGGATCTGTGGGCCGGACACCGCGATCGCGCGCGCACCCTGGCCTGGGAGCGCGACACCATGGCGCCGGTGTTCTCCTCCACGAAGGGGATCGCCGCCTTCGTGCTCGCGCACGCCGTCTCGCGCGGGCTATTGGACTACGAGGCGCCGGTCGCGCGGTACTGGCCCGAATTCGGTTCGCGCGGTAAGGAATCGATCACCGTGCGGCAGCTGATCGATCATCAGGCCGGGCTGCCGGAGCTGGATCGCGTGGTGCGGCTACGGGATTTCGGCGATCTGGACGCGCTCGCGGAGATCCTGGCGGCGCAGAAACCGTTGTGGCGTCCGGGAACTCGGCACGGCTATCACCCCATCACCGTGGGCCTGTATCAGGGCGAGCTCATCCGCCGGGTGGATCCGTCGCATCGCACGCTCGGCCGGATGTTCGCCGAGGAGTTCGCGACGCCGCTCGGACTGGACTTCTTCATCGGACTGCCCGAGAGCGAGTCGCTGGACCGGATCGCCACCCTGTCGGCCACCACCGGACTGGACATCCTGCGCTACGAGCGAGATGTGCCGCTGCGCATCGGCGTTCAGATGTACGCCCGACGCGGATCGACCTATCGGGCGCTGAACAGCCCCCGCCTCGGCGCGGCCGCGCGAGCGACCCGGCGCGAATACCTCGGGGTCGAACATCCCGGTACGGGCGGAGTCGGCACCGCCCGCGCGCTGGCCCAGGTGTACGGCGCCGCGGCCGCGCAGACGGGCGCGCTGCCTATCGACGAGCGCGTCCTGGATCTGCTGGCGACCGCCGAGACCGCCGACGATGTGCCCGCCGAGGATCTGATCCTGCTGACCCGCAGCCGATATCATCTGGGCTTCCGAAAGTCGCGCGGCAGCTTTCAATTCGGCTCCGACCGGCGCGCCTACGGCACCACCGGACTGGGCGGCTCGGTCGGATTCGCCGATCCCGGTACGGGACTGGGCTTCGGCTACACCCCGAACCGCCTCGGCGTGGCGATCCTCGACGACGCGCGGGCCCGAAACCTGCACCGGGCCATGGTGCGCTGCGCTCAGGCCTGAATGTCGTGCAGGTGATGGACCAGGTCGTGCAGGAAATAGTGGGCCATCGAGTCGACGGTGAACAGCGAGCCGTTGCTGCGCCGAGCGGCCCGCTCGCGATCGGCCCATAAAGAAACAGGCCAATCCTCGCCGAGATGCGGTCACTCGATCAGCCGGTGCGCCCGCTCGAACAGCTCCAGGGTGATCGCATGCAGGAAGTCGCCGACCTGCTTGGGCGCCTTCCCCGCGAAGGCGCGGGCGTGGGTGCCCTCGAGCACGATGCCGAGCTTGAAACAGGCCAGCACGGTGTACCACGCGACATTGCTCAGATCACGCTCGGAGAAGCGTCCGTAGTGGGCCGTCATCTCCTGTGCCGTGGGCAGTCCGCCCACCGCGCCGAGCTTGCCGATCAGCGCGGCGCCGGTGCTGCCCGGTTCCGGCCGGGTGGCGATCTGCCAGCCCAGATCCAGCAGCGGATCGCCGATGGTCGACATCTCCCAGTCGACCATGGCCGCCACCTGCGGGCCGTCGTAGGCGAACATCATGTTCGCCAGATGGCAGTCGCCGTGCAGAATTCCAGGTGTCCACCGCACGGGGCGATGGCGTTCGAGCCAGTCGCCGACCCGATCCACCCCGGGGATCTCGGGACCGGGATAGCCCTCGTTCGCGCCGTAGGAGTCGAGTTCGGCCAGCCAGCGCGGCACCTGCCGCTCCAGGAAGCCGTCGGGCTTGCCGTAATCGGACAGGCCCAGCGCCCGGTAGTCGACCGCACCGAGGCGCGCGATGGCCTCGACCGCCGACAGGCCCATCCGCCGCCGGATCTCGGGATCACCCGCATGCAGTTCGGGCAGTTCGTTGGCCGGATTGAAGCCGTGGACCGGTTCCATCAGATAGAACACCGCGCCGAGCACCGACTCGTCGGGGCAGGCGGCGATCACCCCGGGCGCGCGCACGCCGGTCCCGTCCAGCGCGGCGAGCAGGCGGGCCTCGCGGCGGATCACCTCGTTGCTCTTGGCGCGCAGATGTTTCGGGCCGCGCCGCAGCACATAGTCGCGGCCGCCGCGGGTGAAGCGCACCATGATGTTCTGGGTGCCGCCGCCGAGCGTGGTCACCTCCTCGAACTCGCCTGCGGGCAGGCCCTGCTCGTCCATCCATGCGCCGACGATCGCGAAATCCACCACATCCCGCGACACCGCGGCCGGTTGCACCACAGACATGTCCCACATTGTGCACCACGATCGCGTCACAACTGCGGGCATGTGCCCTCAATGTGGTGTGCGGCGGGTTCGCCCGCACCCGCTACGGTGTCCAGATGAGCACGACCCGGCCCCGTTGGCGAGCAGGGGCCGCCGAGGGATCCGGTCCGCTGCGCACGTTGCTGGTGGACAACTACGATTCGTTCACCTACAACCTGTTCCATCTGATCGGCGAGGTCAACGGGATCGAGCCGGTGGTGGTGCGCAACGACGAGGTCGGCGATCTCGCCGAGCTGGAGCTGGACCGCTTCGACAACATCGTCGTCTCCCCCGGCCCGGGCCGTCCGGATATCGCCCGCGATTTCGGCATCTCCCGGCAGTTGATCGAATACGGCGAGCTGCCGCTGCTCGGGGTCTGCCTGGGCCATCAGGGCATCGTGCTGGCGGCCGGCGGCGCGGTGGTGCCCGCACCGGCGGCGCGGCACGGCTATCCGGATCGGATCACCCACGACGGACACGGCCTGTTCGCCGGTGTGCCAAGGGATTTCATCGCGGTTCGCTATCACTCGCTGTGCGCGGCCCAGCCGCTGCCGGATGCGCTGGAGATCACCGCGACCGCCCCCGACGGGGTGATCATGGGTGTGCGCCATCGTCATCGCCCGCAGTGGGGTGTGCAGTTCCATCCCGAATCGGTATCCAGCGAATTCGGGGCCATGCTGCTGGCGAACTTCGCGCGACTCACCAGGGAGGCGGCCGGGCATCGCCCCACCCCGGCCCGGGGTCCCGCCCCGGCGCCCACGAATCCCCCTGCGGCGCAATCGGACTCCCCCGTCGAGCTGACGGTGCTGCATGAGGTGATCGGGCGGGCCGTGGACACCGAGGCGGTATTCGGTGCGCTGTACGAGGATTCGGCGACCGCGTTCTGGCTCGACAGCACCCATGTCGAGCCCGGGCTGGACCGGTTCTCGTATCTGGGTGACGCGTCCGGGCCGCTGGCGGAGGTGGTGCGGTATCGCGTGGGCGACGGATTCGTGCGCGTGGACTCCGGATCGCGCGGCCGGAGCGTGCCGGGCACGATCCTGGAGTATCTCTCGGCCCAGCTGCGTCGTCGCCGCATCGAATTCCCGGATGTGCCCTTCGATTTCGTCGGCGGCTACGTGGGATATCTGGGCTACGAGGTCAAGGCGGACTGCGGCGGCGCCGCGCGATATCGCTCGCCCATGCCGGATGCGCAGTGGGTGTTCGCCGATCGCCTGGTGGTCGTCGATCATCTGGCCGGACGCACCCATCTGATCGCCCTCGCCGATGCGAATACTCTTGCCGCGGCCCGTGATTGGCTGTCCGCCACGCGCGCGATCGTCGCGGCCGCGCCGGATCGGGACGAACCCGCCGCGCTGACGCTGCCCGCCGACGAACGGGTCGTGGCCGCGGGCCTGACCCGCGGGCGCGATCGCTATCTCGCCGATATCGCCGAGATCCACGAGCAGTTGCGCGCGGGGGAAACCTATGAGGTGAACCTCACCGACAACACCTATCTCGACGCCGACTGCCCCGGCCTGGACACCTATCGCGTGCTGCGCCGGTGCAATCCGGCGCCCTATGCGGCCTTCCTGCGCTTCGCCGACCTCGAGATCGCCTGCTCCTCACCCGAGCGGTTCCTGAAGGTGGACCGCACCCGCACGGTGGAGAGCCGCCCGATCAAGGGCACCGCGCCGCGCGGTGGCAACCCCGACGCCGACGACAATCTGCGCCGCGCATTGGAACTCGATCCCAAGACCCGCGCCGAGAACCTCATGATCGTCGATCTGCTGCGCAACGATCTGGGCCGGGTGTGCGAACTGGGCAGCGTGCATGTACCGCAGCTGATGACGGCCGAGACCTATACGACCATGCATCAGCTGGTGACCACGGTCCGGGGCCGGCTGCGCCCGGAGATCGACGCCGTCGAATGCCTGCGCGCATGCTTCCCGGGCGGCTCGATGACCGGCGCCCCGAAGCTGCGCACCCTCGAGATCATCGACGCCCTGGAGACCGAGGCGCGCGGAGTCTATTCGGGCACACTCGGTTTCCTCGGCCTCGGCGGCACCGCCGACCTCAATATCGTCATCCGCACGGCCGTCCGCCACGACGGCCGCTGGCGGGTCGGCGCGGGCGGGGCGGTGGTGCTCGACTCCGACGCCGAACAGGAGTACGCCGAGATGGTCCTCAAGGCCGCGGCCTCGGCGCGCGCCGTCACGGAGGCCGCCCGCGACCGCACCGCCGCGACGGCCCGGACGCGCTGACGCGACCGGTCCGAATCCACGGCCGGACACCGCGTGTCACGCGCACGCGGGATCGAGTGCGCCGAATCGGCCAGCGCCCAACGACTTCCACACCACCGCCGCACGCGATCGGCCCCGCCCGAGGTGCCCGGCGAGGATCCGGCGATTCGGCGGCCGCGAGAGGCGATAGTTGTCCGGAGGGCGGGACCGACCGCGGAGGCGAGGCATGAACTGTCGGGCGCTGGTGACCGGGGTGCTGGCCAGTGGCGTGCTGCTCGCGGCCGGGCCGGGATCCGGGGGGAATCTGCCGGATCCAGCGGTGGTGCCCGCGCGGACGGCCATCTCGTTCCGGTGGTTGATACCGAATATCGCGTGGGGCACGGCCAACGAGAACGAGCGGCGCAACGGCTTATCGATGGTGAAGCTGTATATCGCCGACTACGCACTGCGGCACGGGGACGGGTCGGCCGAGGATCTACAACTGGGTGAGCGCATGATCCGCACCTCCGATGACGCGGCCGCGAACCGACTCTCGGCCAAGTATCCGCGGGCGATCGAGGCCGTGGCCGCCGAATATCACCTCGCCAACACCGTCGGCGGCAGCGATTGGGGCTCGGCGATGACCTGTACGGCCGATCTCGCCGATTTCCTCGCCGTCAAGATGCGCCGCGATCGCAATTCCCGGCTGCTGACCTGGATGGCCGCGGCCGACGAGATCGCGGCCGACGGCACGACCCAGGACTGGGGCACCGCCAAACTGCCCGGCGTGCTCGGAAGTAAATGGGGCTGGTCGGATTTCGGGCCGCCCGAGGTCGCCTCGGCATCGATCGGGCTCGGTTTCACCGTCGCGGCCCACACCCACGGCACCGGGGCCCAGCAGACCACCGATGTGCTCGCGGTGCTGCAGAGCGTGGTGCTCGATCTGCTGGGCGTGCCCTGACGGCCGTGCCGGAAATCTCCGCATCGTGTCCGAGATGGGAGGTTTCAGGGTCGAATCGGGGTCAATTCGGGTCGTAGACGACCGGCGCGCGCGACGGGGCGCGTGTCGGGCACCGAACGACACAGTGCCGTGCCGGCCGGAACCGAATGACCGGTCGTACCTGTCAGATTCGCGCCCCCTTGGCGCGATTACATGCTCGACACAGGATCTGCAGATTGGCCGCGCTCGTCGCGCCGCCCCGGCTGTGCGGGATGATGTGGTCGAACTCCAGATAGTGGGTGGCGCCGCAGTCGACGCAGTGTCCGCCGTCGCGCTGCCACACCTGGGCCTTGAGTTCCGGTGGGATCGAGCGCCGGTCGCGGCGGCCTGGGGCCAGGGTGAGCCGTTTGGCCACGCGCAGGGCCCCTTCCACCGCCGCGGCGACCAGCTCCGGATCGTCGACCTCGAAGGTGGCGCCGCCGCGTGCGGAGGTCGCCGCGATCTCGACCACGCCGTCGGCGGCGGTCACCGAGACGATGCGCGACCAGGGCAGCTCGATACCCGCCTCGGGACCGAGGAAGCGCAGTTTGCGGGTCGAGCAGATCAGCCGGCCCTCGGTCGGCCGCGGCCCGCGCGCCAGCTGCCGGATGCGGACCGCCGGAATGTCCAGGTGTACGGCCTCTTCCGGATCCAGATGCAGACCCGGCGCGCGCACGATCGGCAGTTCGCCCGCCCGCAGCCGTGACAGCGCGCGGCCGCGGCGCATCCGGCGGCGCAGATCCTCCACCTGCGGGCCGGTCAGCGCGAGCGCGGCGATCGTCGTCTCGAAATCGTCGAGCTCGTCGGCGTCGACCTCGCCGTCGGCGACCAGGAAGGCGGCCAGCCGCTCGGCATACGCCAGCCCCGGCCCGCGCAGGGCGGCGCGCCCGGTGTCGGCGGCGATGCGCCGATAGCGCAGCGCGGTCCACAGCTCATCCCATCCGGATCCGCGCGGCCCGTCGGAGGTCAGCACCCGCCAGGCTCGGGCCCGCCAGCCCTCGAGATAGCGCTCGATCTCCGCGGCGCAGTCGCGGCACGGCGTCGGCGCGCCGAGCATCCGCCAGCCGCGCCTGCGGCCGCAGCGCACGCACAGGCGCGAATCCTGCGGTATCGGTGGGGTGGTGGCCTCGGTCCACGCCGCGCCGTCCCACCAGCGCAGCATCGCGTCGTCGTCGGGATCGGCATGCCAGTCCGGCAGCTCCGGATCCGGTGGCGGCGGCGGTGTTTCGTCGAGCGGGGGCGCGATCTCGGTGCGGCCCAGCGATACTCCGCGCACGCCGTAGGCCGTGAACAGCTCCGCGACCCCGGCGTATCCGTCGGCCTCGGGCCGAAACCACCAGCGCCCCTCGGAGCGGAACAGGCGCGCGAACACCTGGGCATGGGCGCCCGGCGCGGCCGCGATATCGCAGCGCGCCACCGGGCCCTCGGCGTCGAAGACCGTGAGCGTCGGGCGCACGAGCGCGGCCAGGGCGTCCGCGCGGATCGATCCGGCGAGCAGCACACAATCCACCTCGGATTCGGTGCGCGGCAGCGAGACCGACAGGCGTGCGGTGCGCGGCTCGGGCCGCTGATCCAGCGTCACCGCCTGCGATCGATGCCTCGGCGCGTTGAAGTACACCGCGTCCTCGCGCGACCGCACCCGCCCGTGCGCGCCCAGCAGCAGGGCGTGCGCGTCCAGCGCGTGGGCCGAGCGCCACGAAAGCAGCACGGTCAGAAGCGAAGTCGGTAGCGGCGTCGCGCCGTCGTCGAGGGGTTCCATCGTGATCGAACTATGCCAGGCGGGTCCGACATGCTCGCACATGCCGGCCATTTCCGGCAGGGCCGGATTATCTGTGTCACTCGGTACCGAAAAACGTTTCGATATAGCCCCTATCACCCCCTATCGGAATATGCCGGAACCTTTCCTCCAAAATGACGTCCCACCTTGCCTTTTCGAGGTCGCCGTTCGATTGGGCCGTCGCTTCGGCCCCATTTCCAGAGGCCTACGTGCTGGTAATGTCCCAGCCGCATCGGGGCTGCTGCACCAAAGGTATCTGCAATTTCATTCGATACCTTTTCTCCGTAACACATTTCGTCCGAACTCGGGTAATTCATCCAGAGAGTAGGGGGCTATGCGTACACGTTTCGAATCGATCGGCGCGTATACACCGAGCAGCGTCCGTTCGACCGACGAGGTGATCGCCGCACTGTCCGTGCCCAGGTCGCTGGACCTGGAACGCATCACCGGCATCCGGAACCGCCATGTGCATTCGCGCGATCCGCACAACTACGAGTCGTCGTTCGAGCTGGCCCTGGCCGCCATCGACGACTGCCTGCGTCATTCCGACTACCGGGCCGACGAGCTCGACGTGGTGATCTCCGCCTCCATCACGCGCTTTCGCGGACCCGACTTCTTCTGTTACGCACCGGCGTTCGGGTCCATGCTGCGCGAGGCGATCGGCGCCGGGCGGGCACAGCACTTCGACGTCTCCAACGCCTGCGCGGGCATGATCACCGGGGTACTACTGCTGGACCGCATGATCAAAGCGGGTGTGGTGCGCAACGGACTGGTGGTCAGCGGCGAACAGATCACCCCCATCGCCGAGACCGCCACGCGCGAGATCAGCCAGCCCTACGATCCGCAGTTCGCGGCGCTGACCGTGGGCGATGCGGCGGTGGCGGTGGTCGTCGACGACCGCGGCGACGACGATGACGAGATCCACTACGTCGAGCTGATGACGACCGCGGCCGGGGCCGAACACTGCCTGGGCATGCCGAGCGAGAAGACCACCGGCATCGCGATGTACACCGACAATCGCGCGCTCGCCAGCGAATCCCGTTATCTGCAGGGCATCGGCCGCATGGCCGATTTCCTCACCGAGCGCGGACTCGACTGGGAGAGTGAGAAATTCGATTACTGGGTGCATCATCAGTTCTCGGGTCCGGCGATCGAATACATCAGCGGGCTCACCGAGCGGCACTTCGATACGCCGATGCCGCAGGCGCTCAACGTATTAGAGGAATACGGCAACACCGCATCCACATCACACTTCTTGGTCTTGCACGAACATCTTGCGCGACAGGCGATTCCGAAGGGCTCGAAGGTGTTGCTCGTGCCCGAGGCCTCCGGTGTCGTCTCGGGACACCTGGCCGCGACCATTTCCCGATTGGAGGCGTGAAAACATGTCTGCCGCAATCATTTCCGCCGCCGTCTGCGCCGACGCCGACACCGGCAGCTACTTCGAGCTGGCCGCCCGCGCCGGACGCGACTGCCTGACCCGTGCCGAGCTGGAGCCGCAGCGCATCGGCCTGGTGCTCAACGCCGGGGTGTTCCGCGACCACAACATCTCCGAACCGGCGGTAGCCGCGCTGGTGCAGAAGCGGCTGGAGGTCGGCCTGGAGTATCGGACCGGCCGGGTGCCCGCCTTCTCCTTCGACCTGATGAACGGCGGCACCGGCCTGGTGCACGCGCTGATGGCCGCGCAATGCTTCCTCGAACTCGGCGATATCGAATACGCCCTGGTCCTGTCCGGCGATACCCATCCGTCCACCGAACGCACCGTCGACGGTTTCCCCTACACCGCCACCGGTGCGGCGATGTTGCTGCGAACCGCTTCCGGCGCAGGAGGTTTCGGGGAGATCCAGCAGATCTTCACCGGACCCGGGCAGGCCACGGCCTGGGTGGATCTGGCCGCGGCCGGGACCTCGGGGCGGCGCGCGTTGTCGGTGCGGCCCGCCGGTGATCCGCTGCGGGCGGCGGCCGAGGCGGTCACCCGTTGCCTCGACGACGAACATCTCGAACTCGCCCGCAGCGGCGCGATCCTGCTCGCACCCGCTCCCACAACGGATTTCGCGGCCCGGTTGGCCGAGCGCCTCGCGGCGCCCGCGGACGCGATCGTCGGCGTCGATCCGAATCTGGGCGATCCGTACACCGCCGCACCGGTGCACGCCTATCTGGCCGCACAGGCCGCGGGGCTGATCGATGACACCCGGCCGGTGTTGTTCCTGGCAGTGGACGGCGACGCGGCGGCCTGCATCGCATATCGCCCATGCCCATTCGCGCCGGTCGGCATTGATGTCAATCTGTGCGCGAAACAACTTGACATGTAGCATAATTCACGCGACAGGCCGTCGTCTGCGGTGGTGGGATGCACCTAGGCGGCCCGCGAAAACCGTTGTGCACCGGCTGAATCCCCGTGTGTCCCGCGACACACACAGCTGCAACGTTGCCGCTTCCGCTAGAACGCGTCTCAGTCGAGGCGCACCCCTTCAGTCGGGGTACATCAAGATCGACGAAGGGACAACGAGCATGCAACGGTCGGTCGCTCGGGACCGAGGCCGGGCAGCGGTCGTCATAGGTCCACACGAACCTCACCCCACGCGGCTGCCACGGCCGGAAGGCGACGGCCTGACCACGGCATTGGCCGCGGATCGGGTGCGGCATCGGGTCGCTCAGGCGATGGCGGTGCTCGGCGCCGCCTCCGATGCCGATTTCGTCGCGGCGCTACTGGACGCCGATCCGGAGGCAATCCGCGGTGTGGTAGACGAATTGACCGCTATGGGCGTGGTAGAGGGGCATCGACTGCATCCGCCGTCGGTGGGCGCGCACCTGCTGCGCGAGCTGTCCACCGACGAGCGTGCCGATTGGCACACTCGCGCGGCGGAAGTCCTGTACCGCAACGACTTTCCCGCCGCCGCGGTGGCCGCACAGCTGGTCGCCGCGGGTGACGCACGCAGCACCTGGGCCGCCCAGGTGCTCGTCGAGGCCGCCGACGAGGCGCTGATCCACGACGATATCGACGGCGCCGCACAGCGTTTGGAGCTGGCCTACCGCGCCAGCCGGCGGGCCAGCGGCCGCGCCGCGATCGCCACCCGGCTGGTCTCGGTCGAACGCCGCGTCAATCCGTCCACCCGAACCCGTAACTTCGCTCGCCTCAAGGCCGCGCTGTATACGGGCCGGGTGCCGGATACCGAACTGCCCACGGCCGTTCTGCATATGTTGTGGCACGGACATACCCAGCACGCCGATCAGGCGCTGGCGCGGCTGGACCGCGGCCCGCACCGCATCGTCGACCCGGCCGTGGACTTCCTGTGCGCGTGGCTGCGCTACACCCATCCCACGCATGTGGATCGACATCGACGGCTGTTCGCGACCCGCCTCGGCGAGGGCGGGCGCGCGGCCTTCGATCGCCGCTCGCCGCATCGCCAGTCCGCGGATCTGCTGGCCGCGCTGTCGGTGCAGCATCCGCCGGCGGAGATCGCCGGTCTGGCACAACGCATTCTGGCCGGTCACCGACTGGCAGTCACCACCGTGGAGGCCCTGGTCGCGGCGGTAGACTGTCTGATTCACGGCGATCGGCTCGATACCGCCGATGCCTGGTGCGCCTCATTGCTCGCCGAGGCACAGGCTCGCCGGGCGCCCACCTGGCGTTCGGTATTCGCGGCGCTGCGTGCGGAAACCCTGTTACGCAAGGGGAATCTCACCGGCGCGATCGACAATGCCACGCTCGCATTGAATCTCGTGCCCGCCGAACACCTCGGTGTCTGGGTGGGGCGGCCGATCGCGGTACTGGTGCGGGCCCTGACCGCACAGGGCCGGCATACCGAGGCCGCGGCGCAGCTGGGGCGTCCGGTACCGCGGGCGATGTTCGAATCCCGTTTCGCCCTACCGTATCTGCACGCCTGGGGTCATCACTGTCTGGCGGCCGGACGGCCCGAGGAGGCGCTGCGCCAGTTCCGGCAGTGCGGAAACCTCATGCGCCAATGGCATCTGGACTTCGCCTGGCTGGTCCCGTGGCGCAACGATCTGGCCGCGGCCTATCTCGAACTCGGAGATCGGCGGCGGGCACAGGCGCTGGCCACCATGCACCTGGAGCTGATCGGCGGCGCCGACCGTCATCGCACCGGGTCGGTATCGCTGCGGCTGTTGGCCTCGACCGGCGACGCGCACCGCCGGGTGCTGCTGCTCCGGCGGGCGGTGGCGGTGGCTCGTGCCGGTGGCGACGATCACGAATTGGCCACGGCCCTGACCGAATTGGGCCGCGCACATCGCACCATCGGGGACGCCGACAAGGCGCGACCGCTGCTGCGTGAGGCGGTGCGGCTGGCCGAATCCTGTGGTTCGGGGGCGCTGGTGCGGCGGCTGCGCGGTGATCGCAATCCGGCGCCCACCGTTCCGACGCCGCGGGTGCGGGTGACCGCGGGCAGCGTGGAGACGCTCAGCCCGGCCGAACGCCGCGTCGCGGAGTTGGCCGCACTGGGCAAGCGCAACCGCGATATCGCCGAATCGCTGGCCATCACGACCAGCACGGTGGAACAGCATCTGACGCGGGTGTATCGGAAGCTGTCGGTGGCCCGGCGCGGGGATCTGCAGTTCGTACTGTCGGCCCATGCGGCGGCCGAATCGGCCGTGGGCTGAGCCGAATCCGGCCGCCGGATCAGCCGCGCGCGTGCGCGGGGATCCGGCGGCCGGTCCCGGCGGATCCGGTGGTTCCGGCGGGACGATCGAGCATGCCGCACAGCACGAGCAGACCCGTCACGCCCGTCCACAGGACCAGGGTGTCGAAGGCGACCCGCTCCTCGAGCCCGGCCCCGAAACCGAGGCCGGGTGCGCTGTAGAGCGCCCAGCCGCCGATCGCGGACAGCCCGGCACAGACTCCGGTCCATATCCGAATCGCGCGCTGTGGCAATGCGACCGCGACGAACACCATGCCCAGCAGCTGCGCCGCCCAGCGCAGCACCTCCGCCGCGTCATGCGTTCCGGGATCCACGTTCACCGGCGTGACCGCGCCGATCACCAGGGCGACCGCGGCGACCACCAGCAGCACGCATCCGGCACGCAACAGCGGCTGCGCCCGCATCGACCAGGCCAGCGCACCGACCGCGGTCGCGATGCCGAGCGCCACGGTCGCGATCATCCAGGTCAGATGCCACGGCGAGCAGACGTATCGATCCGACCCGCCGATCTCGGTGAGCTGTTCACACGCGGTGGCGCCCAGATCGCCGACATGATTGACCGCGACCCGATACGGTCGGGGCCAGCCCGCCGCGACGACCGCGACCATCGGCGCGTACAGCAGGGTCGCGGCCCAGCTCCAACCGGCCAGGGACGCGCTGCGCAGGGCGATGACTGTCCGCATGTCGATCACTGTGCGGAATCGATGATGAGAAAACCGTGAGGCGCGCCCGCCCGGTCCGCGAGGAAATAGGATAGCTGCACGCTTGCCAATCTTCCGACGAGCTCCGGAGGGATCGCATGACCGTGCCGAACGACGGCCGCTGGGCCATGCTCGCGGTGCTGTGTGCGAGTCTGTTGCTCGTGGCGATGGATGCCACCATCCTCAATGTCGCGTTACCCTCGCTGATCTCGGATCTGCGGCCCGGGGCGGTGGCGCAGCTGTGGATCGTCGACGTCTACGGCCTGATCCTCGGCGGCCTGCTGGTCACCTGCGGGGCCCTCGGCGATCGGATCGGGCGCCGGCTGCTGTTCCTCCTCGGCTTCGTGCTGTTCGGGGTCGCGTCGGTGGTGGCGGCGACCGCGGGCACGACCGCGCAGCTGGTCGGTGGGCGGGTGTTGCTGGCCGTGGGCGGGGCGATGGTCATGCCCTCGACGCTGTCGCTGATCCGCAACATCTTCACCGATGCCCGTGAACGCACCCGCGCGATCGGGATCTGGTCGGCCATCGCGGGTGCGGGCGCATGCGTCGGCCCGACCGTCGGCGGATATCTGGTGCAGCACTTCGGCTGGGCCGCGGCGTTCTGGGTGAATGTGCCGGTGGTCGTGGTCGCCGTGGCGGCCGGGCTGTGGCTGCTGCCGGAGTATCGGGTGCCCGCGGAGGGGCCGTTCGACTGGGCGAGCGTACCGCTGTCGGTGCTGGGGATCATCGGATTCGCTTGGGGTGTCAAACATCTCGCGCGCGGCGAGGACCTCCTCGGCAACGCGTCCGCGCTGGCGGTCGGCGTCATACTGCTGATCTGGTTCGGGCGGCGCCAACTGGAACTGGCCGATCCGCTCCTGGACGTGCGCCTGTTCCGGCGGCCGGTATTCCTGGCCGCGGCGCTGGCGACCCTGCTGGCGATGATCGCGATCGGCGCCGCCCTGTATCTGATCTCGTTGTGGCTGCAGTACATTCACGATTACTCACCCGCCGAGGCGGGCCTGCGCATGGTTCCCGCGGCGGTGGCCACCCTGCTCGGCTCGCTCGCCACGCCCGCGCTGCTGCGCCACATCGGCGTGCGCACGGTGCTGGTGACCAGCCTGGCGACCCTGGCGCTGGGCTTCCTGGTGCTGGCCGTATCGCCGGAGCCGACGACCTATCCCGTGGTGGCACTCGTGTTGGTATGCATGGGAATCGGCGACGGCGTCGCCATCACCGCCGCCGCGGCCGTCCTGGTCTCCTCGGTGCCGCCCGAACGAGCCGGGCAGGGCGGCGCGGTGGAGGAGACCAACTACGAACTCGGTAACGGCCTGGGCGTCGCCCTCCTCGGCAGCATCCACGGTGCCCTGTTCACCGCGCATATGACCGACCTCCCGCTCGAGGGCGATCAGCTGCGCATCGCCCGCGATTCGGTAGGCGGAGCCGTCGAGATCGCGACCGGGATCGGCGGCGACGGCGGCCGCCAGATCCGCGAAACCGCCTCCGCCGCCTTCGATTCCGCCCTGACGGTCACCTCGTACGTGGCCGCGGCCATCGTCCTCACGGTCGCGGTCGTGGCGGCACTGCTGGTCCCCCGGGGCACGAGAACCACTGGGCAGCACTGATTTCCCGATGTGAGAAATAGCAAAGGATTGCCATACCGATCGGGAAATCTTGCGCGCGCGACCGGGGTGTGTTTCCATTTTCGAGGTTTCTCGTCAATGGGTTAGGGGTGTCGTGGTCGTCTTCGTCGAGGTTCTTTTCATCAGCTGCATTATCTGCTGTGCGCTGTTCGCGCTCTATGTTTTCTACCGGCTGTTTCAGGACTGATGTGTCACGCCCGGCCGAGCACCCTATCGATCAGATCGGGTGCTGTGCCGAGGTAATTCTCCGGGCGTAGCAAATCGTGGATCTCCTCGATATCCAGATGGTCGCGCACCATCGCATAATCCGCTAGCACATCGGCTAGCGAACTTCCGGTTTCCTCGGCCTCGAATGCGGCGGTCTGCAGAACCTTCTTCGCCGCGACCCGGCCCAGCAGCGGCGTCAACCGGATCGACAATCGCTCCGAGACCAGCTGGCCCTGGCTCGATGCCAGGCTTGCGCTCATGCGGTCGGGGACCGCGCGCAGGCCGTCGGCCAATTCCGCGGCGGTATGCGCGCTGCCGCCCACCAGTAGCAGACATTCGCGCAGCGGCTGCCATTCGGCGTGCCAGGCGCCGGGCGAGCGTTCGTCCTCGGCCAGCATCGCGGCGAACACCGTGGATGCCAGCGCGGGCACCTGCAGCGACGCGGTCCGAATCATGGTGGCCAGCACGGGATTTCGCTTCTGCGGCATGGCCGAGGATTCGCCCCGCCCGGCGGCGGCCGGCTCGTACACCTCCATGACCTCCGTACGCGACTGGGAGATCACGTCGACGGCGAACTTACCGAGCGCGCCCGAGGTGGTGACCAGTGCCGCCGCCAGATCGGCGAGCGGGGTACGCACGCTGTGCCAGGGCGCGACGGCGGCGGGCATGCCCAACTCCGCGGCGAATTCGTCGGTGAGGCGGGCCTGGATCCGCATGGCGCTCGCATCGGCGAGTTCGCCGCCGCTGCGGCGGGCGCATTCGACGTAGGAGGCGAATGTTCCTGCGGCGCCGCCGAGTTGGACCGGCAGTCCGTGCTCGCGGACCCGGTGCAGCCGGTCGCGGGCGTCGAGCAGCCCCTGGATCCAGCTCGCGACCCGGGCACCGAAGGTCGTCGGCACCGCATGCATGCCCAGGGTCCGGGCGGCCATCAGCGTATCGCGATGGGCATACCCGAGCCGCGCGAGCGAATCCACGCTCGCCTCCACATCGGCGATGATCGCCGACAGCGCCCGCGCGGCGGTCAGCATCGTCGCCGTATCGAAGATGTCCTGACTGGTCGACCCCCAATGCACGTAATCGGCACTGGCCGGATCGAATTCGGCCACCACGCGTTGCAGCTCCCGCACGAACGCCACCACCGGATTCGCCGCCCCGCGCGCCGCCTCGGCGATCGCGCGGGTGTCGAACCGATGGGTGCGCACGGCCGCGGTGATCTGCCCGACCGCCTCGACCGGAATGATACCCAGGCGCGCTTGGGCTCGCGCCAGGGCGAGTTCCACCTCGAGCATCGCCTCGAGCCAGGCGTCGTCGGAGACCACCGCCTCCATCGGCACGCCCGCGCGCACCGGCGCCAGCAATCCCTTATCGACGACCATCGGCATAGTCCTTTCGGTGAATTCCGCCGCCGACCTCTCGGTGGGCGGCGAGGATGGAGCGGGCGATGCTGTCGCTGTCGGACAGGGTCACCGAGTTCACGCCCGGACGCGGGCCCGCCGCGGTGACCCAGTGCACGGCCTCCGTCGGCACCCCGACCGCGAATCGGCGCGGATGCGGCCGCCCGGCGGCGTCGAGGACGGCATGCGAATCGCGAGCGACCTCGAGACCGCCGGTCCGATAGTGGCTGCCATCCGGGTTCGCGACATCGAAGCCACGGATCTGGTTGGACCGCAACAGATTACGCAGCAGCGCATCGCCGGTGGCGCGCAGATCCGGTTCGGGCAGCCGCGCGTCGATGAGCACCTGGGCGGCGACGGTCGAACCGTCGACCATCGGCGAATGCGCCACGAAGCATCCGGCGTCCTCGTCGAAGCGAATGCGCATGCCCGGGCCGACGATTCGCACGACACCCGCCCGGATCAGCGCCGACAGCTCCGCGATCCGGCCCGCGGGCGGGCCGATCGACAGGAAGGCGTTCAGCGGCGTGTACCAGCCGTCGAGATCGTCGCGATAGGACGCGCCGGTGATACCGCCGTGGTCGACGATCAACCGGACCTCGTTACGCAGATCCCGCAGCACGTCCAGGGCCGCCTTCACCGGACCGTGCACATTGCCCAGCCGGGCGTTGCGCACATCGGTGTCCAGATACTCGAGCAGCCAGTCGTGGAACCGGGCGAGGTCGCCGAATCGGCGGCCCGCGGTGGGATCGCCGAGAACCGTCCAATCCCACCGCTGTTCGGATCCGATCTCGAATTCGGCCAGAATGCCGGCCGCCGCGCGCTCGGTCGGCGCCTCGAGATAGCGGGTGCGGAACCAGCGCAGCTCGCGCGGGCTGATCCGGTCGGTGATCATCCGCGCGTAGTAGACCGCCTCCACCTCCCGCGCCACCAGCGGCCAGATATCGCGGCGGAACGAGAGGTCACCGAAATGCTCTGCCCGGCGGCGTAATTCGGTGATCCGCGCCGGATCCAGCAGCGTGGGCACGTGCCGTTCGTCGACGTCCTTCTGATTCTCGCCGCGCGCATGATGCGGTACGCCGCGCCGGGATCCGGCCACGATCAGCGGCTCGCGCCCGGAGGGCAGATACTCCAGCATCCCCTCGGCGCCGGACTCGGTGAACCGGCCGCCACGGCCGACCGTCAGCAGGGCCATATAGTCGAAGAAGGTCAGCCCGAGTCCGCGGATGATCGCGGTGGCGCGCTCCGGCACCCGATCGGTGTCGACATCGGCGGCGTTGACCGGCGCGATATGAAGCACTCCCGAGCGGTGGCGCACCCGCGCGGCGAGCTCGTCCGGATCCACCGGCTGCCAGGGCGGCATATGCCCCTGGGCGAGCACCACGGCATGTAATCCGGTGAGCTGTTCGCCGGTGCTCAGCGTCAATTCCTGCAGACCGCCCGGATCGTCGCGCAGATCGGTGGCCGCGGCGGTGATCTCGTGGGTGCGGATCCAGCGCGCGTATCGATCGCGGATGTGCTCGTAGGCCCAGCGCAGATAGTGGCCGTAGAAGGCGCGCGTCGGATAGGTATTGGGTTCGGTCCGGCACGCCTCCCGATAGAACTCGTCGGGCAGATCGGCGAAGTTGCCGATCTTCGCCAGGAAGCTCGCCCATTCGAACAGGCTGGGCCCCGGCACGACGGGTCCTGCCATTGTCACACTGGCATCGGTGAATATCGTGACCTGTGCGGCCACGGTATTCATCAGCAGATGTCTGGATTGGTCGGTGCGCCAGACCTGTCCGGTGCCGACCCGGGTCGAGTCGATGAGATAGATCTCCGTCTCGACGCGCGCGTCGCCCCGTACCGCGTTGGCGCACAGGCGCTCGAAGAAACTCAGTCCACGGGGTCCCACGCCGACCACCGCGATGCGTAACGGCCCGTCGGAATCGGACCCCGGGGACGGCGGAAACCAGTCCAGACTCTCCTCGGGCAGCAGTCCTACAGACATTGTCAATTCACGGGTTTCGAGCTTGTGCCTCGACACGATGTCACCTTCATGAGATTCGCAAATGGCGGTCCGGCGATGTCCTGACACGACGACGCCCGGACGCCTGCGTTCGGCATCCGGGCGTCGTCGTGGAACAGCGCTATACCGTGACCTTGTCGGCTCGCGAGTGGGCGAGGGGTTCGGCCTCTTCGCCGCGCGAGTCGACCGTGCGCAGCGCGGTCACCGCGCCGAGGGCCGCCAAGATCCCCGCGACCAGCAGCGCGCGCCGGAAACCGGCCGTCGTCGCATCCAGCGGCAGATGCCCCTGGGCCAGCTGAGTATCGGTGTGCGAGATGGCGATCGCCGTCAGCACGGCCACGCCCAGCGCCACGCCGATCTGCTGCGCGGTGGTCAGCAGTGCCGCGGCCAGCCCGGCCTTATCCGCCGGCACGCGGGCGTTGGCGGCGGTGGTGTTGGCGACGAAGACCGCCGCCGATCCGGCCGCGGTGATCATCAACCCCGGCAACAGATCCCGCAGATACGCGCCGTCGGTCGGGATGCGCGACAGCAGCAGGATACCCACTCCGGTGACCAGCGCGCCGACCACGATCACGGGCCGGGTTCCGGTGCGGGGCACGATCTTCGACGTCAACGCGGAGACCACGATGATGGTCCCGCTGAACGGCAGATAGGCACAGCCGGCCTTGATCTCGCCGTAGCCGAGCACCGTCTGGGTGTAGAGGGTGATGAAGAAGAACAGCGACATCATCCCCGCGGCCACCAGCGCCTGGGTCACATCGGCGGCGGCCAGTCCGCGAATGCGGAAGATCGACAGCGGGACAAGCGGATTGGCGATCCGGTGCTCGTTGACCACGAATCCGATCAGCAGCGCCGCGGCCACCGCGAGTTCGCCGATCGTCTCGGCGCTGCCCCAGCCCTGCTCCGGCGCCCGCACCGTGCCGTACACCAGCAACATCAGGCCGCCGGTGGCCAAAGCCGTTCCGAGCAGGTCGAATCCGCCGCGCGGGGCGTTGCGCCGGTCACTGGGGATCAGCGCGGGCAGAGCCACGAGAATCAGAACACAGACCGGCACGTTGACGTAGAACACCCACCGCCAGCCCGGCCCCTGGGTGATCAGGCCGCCGAGCAGCAGTCCGGACGCCGCACCGAGACCGCCGATCGCGGCCCAGACCCCCAGGGCGGTACTGCGATCGGAACCCTTGTGGAAACTGGTGGTCAGAATCGACAGGGCCGCGGGCAGCATCAGCGCGGCTCCGACGCCCTGGGTGAAGCGGGCTCCGATCAGCAGTTCGCTGCCGTGCGCCAGACCCGCTACCGCGGAGGATATTCCGATGATCGCGGTGCCGGTCATCAGGATGCGGCGCCGCCCGAGCAGATCGGCCAGCCGCCCGCCGAGCAGCATCAGGCCGCCGTAGGTCAGCAGATAGCCGGTGGTGATCCACTGCAGGGTCGACACCGAAAGGTGCATCTCACGCTGGATCGCCGGCAGTGCGAGATTGACGATCGAACTATCGACGAAGTCGAGGAAAGCGGCCGTGCACAGCAGCACCAGCGTGAGCTTGCCACGGCGGGTCGCCAGGAATGACGAGGTCTCGGTCGGTGAACTCACTACGCTGTCTCTCTTTCCCGGATGAAAGCCATCCACGATTACGTTATGCCGGTGCCGACCGGCCGGACATTCCTCGGATGCGGTATCCGGACCGGATCGAAAAGATAGGTGCGGTGCGTCGAAAGGAGTAGCGGCGAATCACCATTCGATGATGTTCCTCCTGGAATGAATGCCGTCGAGGGTGGCCGAGAATTCGGCCGAGGCGCATCCGCAATAGCACTGCGCGACACCGTGAGTCGGGATGGAAGCGAGTGCCAGGTCTTCCGCCGGTGCGGTGGAAACGATGCTCAGCACGAGTGATTGCAGCATTTCCGGGACATGGTTGTGGTGCATGATGATCACCGTTGTTCTACGGGAAATCGAGCACCGGCCACCGGAATCCGGCGGCCGGTGCGCAGAGGTGACAGGATCAGCGCGGATTCTCGGCCCGCACGCGGGGTGTTCGCCGGCCGGAGAATCGTTTCATCAGCGGCAGATCCACCCGGTAGTACAGCAGCGCGCCCGCCGCCGTCGAGACGATCAGCGACAGCGTCGCCCAGCCCAGCCAGCCCAGTAATCCGAAGGTGTGACCACCGATGAACAGCCTCGTGATCAGCACCATCACCGGGAACTGGATCAGATAGAACGCGAAGGACACATTGCCGAGCCACACCATCACCCTGGACGAATTCAGTCCACGGATGCCCTGCAGATCACGGGCGGCGAGGGTGGCGACCACCGCGGTCATCGGTGCGAGCAGGAATGCCGACATCTTGTAGTTCACCGGCACGACCCAGGTGGCCGCGTAGGCCACCGCCAGCAGCGTCAGCGGCGGACCCATGCGGGTGTTGCGCCACCGGCCCTCGAGCACCATGCGGGCCGCGAGGACCCCGAGGAAGAATTCGGGTAGCCGCGACAGTGGGAAGTTGTAGCTGAGCCAGTACGACAGCGCGACCGGGATATCGTCGTGCGCGAACCATGCCGGGGAGGCGTGCAATTCGAACATCGGCGAGGTCGCCTGCGGGACCAGCCGTGGCGCGAAGGCGTTCTCGATGCCCTTGGGCCCGTCGACGAACAGGAAGTACGCCGTGTGCAGCGCGAGGATGAATACGAAAAGCGCTGCGGCCCACCGCATCAGATGTTCGGTGCGGATCCGCCGGATCAGCGGGAGCACGATCGGGAAAGTGAAGTAGAACAGGATTTCCGAGGCCAGCGACCAGGACGGCACATTGAGTCCGCCGACGGTGGTGGACTTGGGGAACCAGGTGTGCACCAGCAGCAGATTCGGCACCCACACCACCAGCCGGTGCAGCGGCACGCTCGCCACCAGGATGAATGTCACCGCGGCGACCAGATGCGACGGGTAGATCTTCAAAACCCGTCGCCAATAGAAACGCGGTATCGAGGCGCCGGGCTTGTACGACCAGTAGATGATGAATCCGGACAGCACGAAGAAGAACGTGACGCCGGCCGCCCCCAGCTGCATGGGCATGAAGTAGTGGATCCGCCGGAACAGTTCCGATTTCTGGAACGGATACACCGGCAGAAAGACCAGGGCGTGCAGGAGAAAGACGGCGAATGCCGCCCACCACCGGGCCCCCGTCAGCGACGGGAGGGCCGGGCGGCTGTGCGCGATATCGGGCGACACCGCGGGGGTCTCCCGCGGTGCCGTTCGGGTGTCGGTCACGGCGCGAACTCGATTCGTCGCGCGGTCAGTAGCCGGGCTTCGGATCGAAGCCGGGGTCCGACAGGGTGGGTGGCGCGGGCTTCGGCGCGGGAGCGGGCTCCGGGGCGGGCTTCGGCTTGGGCGCGGGCGCCTGCTGCTGCGGTGCGGGCGCGGGCTTCGGCGCGGGAGCCGGTTCCGGGGCGGGCGCGGGCGCGGGGTCCTCGGCGGGCGGCGCGGGGGCCGGCGCCGGGGCGGGGGTCTGCGGGGCCGGAGCCGCCGCGGGCACGGACGGAACCGGCGGCGCGGCCGGACTGGAGATCGCCGACTGCGGGGCCTCCGCGGCGGTGCTCGGGGTCGTGGTATGCGAATCGGTGTCGCTGCCACAGGCCGCGACCGAGATCAGGGCCGCGCCACCGAGCACCGCAAGCGTAATACGAATGGGCAGAAGGGATTTCATCACGTCAACTCCTCGATCGGTACAAAGGGTGGATCGGTCGTGCGGTCAGACGGAGGATTTCCGCTCGAGCGGGGTGACCACGGCGGGTTCCGTCACCGCGCGCGGCTCACAGATCACGACGGGGATATCGCGGTCGGTACGGGTCTGATAGACGGCGAAACCGTGGTAGGACTTCACGATCTGCGGCCACAGCACGGCCTTTTCGGCGGCATTCGCGGTCCGCGCCGTCCACGGCGAGGTGACGCCATCGATGGTCAATTCGACCTTCGGTTCGGCGACCAGGTTGCGGTACCACTCCGGATCGCGGTCGTCACCCTCCTTGGAGGCCACCAGGATCACCCGATCGCTCTCCATGAGCGGCACCCACAGCACGGCGGTCCGGCGCGCCCCCGACTTGCGGCCGATGACATGCAATTCGATAGCGGCCATGCCGAATTGCTTATTACCCCACTTGCCGCCGCTGGCCTTCAGAATGAGGTGATGGGTGTTGCGGATGAACTTCAACACCTCGTCGAATACGTAATTGCGCGGCTTGGCGATCCAGCCCTGCCGGGTGAGCTGCTTCGCCTTCCGCGGCGAGGTGATCGCGATCTCGGCGGTCCGCAGCACATTACGGTATCCGGCCGCGAGCACCCGGAATCCGACATTGCGCGTCACGAAATCCGCGCCCAGTGGAATCGCGGCCTCGGCAGTGGTCTTCAGCACCACCCGGGTGCCGCCGGGCACCTCGGAGAAGATGAATTCCGCGCCCTGATGCCGGATCGCCGGAAATCCGCTCTCGATGACCCAGCCGAGCTTGTACGGAGCGTCATAGGCGGTGATGCGCTCGGTGTACGTGCCGAAGAACCAGGTGATCTGCCGGACCGCGCCGACGCCGTAGGGCGTATCCGCGGCGGGTTCGGTCAGCCGGTTGTGCAATACCGCCGAGGCGGAGGAGTAGTTGTCGGTATCGGCGAACCATTCGAAGACCTTCTCGATAGGCGCCGCGATGGTGCGTTCCACCGTCAGTGTCTGCATTGTTGATCCTGTCGGTCTCTGTGAGGCGAATATCTAACCGAGCTTGCGCAGCCGGGGAGCCAGATCCCTGGCGAACAGCTCGAGGAAACGAGCCTGGTCATGGCCCGGAGCATGGAAGACGAGATGCCGCATTCCGGCGTCGATATAGGGCGCGATGCGCGAGGTCACCTCGTCGGGATCGGTTCCGACGATCCAGCGCTTGGCGATCTGGTCGATCGGCAGCGCGTCGGCGGCGGCCTCCATCTCGATGGGATCGGAGATGCTGTGCTTCTGCTCCGGCGTCAGCGACAGCGGCGCCCAGAAGCGCGTATTCTCCAGCGCCAGTTCGGCATCGGTCTCATAGGACAGCTTGATCTCGATCATCGTGTCGACGGCCTCGACCTCGCGGCCTGCCTTCGCCGCACCCTCGGTGACCGCGGGCATCAGCTTCTCGGTGTAGAGGTCCATCCCCTTGCCGGAGGTGCAGATGAAACCGTCGCCGACGCGCCCGGCATAGCGGGCGACCAGCGGACCGCCCGCGGCGATGTACACCGGAACGCCGGCGGCCGGGACGTCGTAGATCGAGGCGCCGACGGCACGGTAGTACTGCCCGTCGAAATCGACGCGCTCACCGGTCCACAGCGCCCGCATGAGTTCGACCGATTCGCGCAGCCGGGCGAATCGCTCCTTGAATTCCGGCCATTCGCCGGTGAATCCGGTGGCGATTTCGTTCAGCGCCTCCCCGGATCCGACGCCCAGCAGCACGCGGTTCGGGTAGAGACAGGCCATCGTCGCGAAGGCCTGCGCGACGACCGCCGGGTTGTAGCGGAATGTGGGGGTCAGCACCGAGGTGCCGATCTGAATGCGACGAGTACGCTCGCCGACCGCCGCCAGCCAGGCCAGCGAGAAGGGCGCATGCCCGCCGTTGTACCGCCACGGCTGGAAATGGTCACTGATCATGGCGCTGTCGAAACCATTGTCCTCGGCCGACACCGTGAGTTCGACAAGTTCACGCGGACCGAACTGCTCCGCCGATGCCTTGTATCCCAGTCGAAGTTCCGTCACTATCATTCCTCGAAGTCGCAATTGCTTTTGCAGTCGACTAAAGCCTACCGTCGATATTCGATGTCACAATGGCAAGCCCTTGTCAGCTGTCCGGTCATTTCTTCAGCCGAGTTCGGCGATTTTCACGGGGTCCTGTTCGCCCTTCACCACGAGGGCGACATGCAGTCGAGACGGGCAGTTCAGCTTCGACATGACCTGCCGGAGATGATTGATCACCGTCCATTCGGCAATTCCGAGTCGAGTGGCGATCATGCGGTTGGTCAGGCCGTCCGCGACCAGCAGCGCAATCTCGCGCTGCCGTTTGGTCAATGCCTCGAGCGGCGATTCCGCGGGTGCGGGAATCTCGGGGCCCGCCACTGCGCAGGCGATGACATCATCGAGATCCCTGGCCGTTTCCGGACGGATGAGATGGGCGGCCCGCAGATCGTCGGTATCCTCCGGCAGCGGAATCGCGTATGCGGTGCGAATATGGTGCACCGCGCCGAAGAGAGCGGCGGCCGTATCCCCGAATTCGGGGCCCGCCATCCGATATGCCATCGCACAACCCTCGACCGCCGCGAGCGTCTCGAGAATGTGATTTCCGGATTCCGGAATTCGCAGCGCGTCGCGAGACAGTTCGAGCGCGCGATGCGCGGTATCGGCGCCGAGTCGCGTGCGGGCCAGGACGTTGTACAGCCGCAGCCGATCGGCATCGGCGTCGAGCCGCCGAATCCGTTCGCGGATCCGGGCCCAGTCCTCGTCCCGCTGCCCGGCGGGTTCGGCCAGCGCGGCCAGATAGATCTCGACGACCTCGGTACGCCCCGCGAGGGTCAGCTGTTCGTGGGCCCGGGCGGGCCGGCCGACCTCCAGCTGTGCCATACCCAGCCGCGCGGGAATCCGATACATCCCCGCGGCGTCGTTGCCGCGGCGATAGCCCTCCCCCGCACGGGTGAACAGCTCGACCGCCCGCCGGGATCGGCCCGACCGCAGCGCCCACTGGCCGAGCAGCTCCAGGCCGCGCGGCAGTTCGGTCTCCGCGGCCAGCAGCCGTTCGATCTCGGACAGATATCCGAATCGGATCCAGACATCCTCGAGCAGTCCGGCGATCTCGACGGCGCGATCCGCCCGGCCCATCGCGATCAGCCGGGCGACGGTCGCCCGGAAGTCGTCGATGCGCTGCCCGGCGATGGTCAGCGCGGCCGCGCGCTGCTCCGGCCGCCTCAGCTCACCGGCGATCCGAAAGGCCAACTCGCACAGTCGATCGACATGATCGCGCCGGATCCGATCCCCGCGGGCGCGATCGGTTTCCAGCAGTCGGTGACAGTAGGCGCGCACGGTCGCGATCAGCTCATAGCTGGGGTGACCGGCATCGGTCACCGTGCGCTGCACCAGGCTGTGGTCGATCAGCGTGGTCAGGGTGCCGCCGATGAACATCTCCTCCATATCGACCATCAGGGAGACGGTGTCGGGATCCACCGCCGATTCGCACAGAGACAGATGCAGCAGGACATCGACCGTACTGTCGTCGAGGCGGTTCATACCCCAGGCCACCGCATCGTGTAATGACCTGTGCCGCACCGGGATATCGACATAGGGCAGCGGCGTCAGGCCCGCACCGGATCGGAGCAGCTTCAATGTCTGCGCCGATCCGATCCGGTTGATGGTGATCGCGGCCAGCTCCAGGGCCAGCGGCACACCGTCGACCTCGTGCGCGATCTCGTCCAGCACCAGCCGATTCGCCGCGGAACCGCGATAGCGGCTGTCGATGCTGGCGAGCAGTAGCTGCGCGGCCGCCGACGAGGCGGGGCGGTTGGGCCCCGAATCCGAGCGGGTGCGCAGCGGGCGCACGTAGACCACATACTCGCGGTGCAGATTGAGCACGATGCGACTGGTCGCCACGACAAGCAGATTCGGGCAGTGCCGCAGTAGACGAGAGATGTCGTGCGCGATCTGGCCCGACACCAGATCACAGTTGTCCATCAGCAGAACGGTTCGATCGGCGCCGATCCCGGCCTCGAGCAGCTCCAGCGGCTGCCGCACCTCGCCGGGGCCGCCGTAGCCGGCGGCGGCGAGCACCGTGTTCCAGACCTCCGAGCGGTTGTTCGCCTCGGCGAGATCCACCGCGGCGTAGCGGCCGGTCCCGAAGTCGCTGCGGGCCAGCACTTCCTGGGCGAGCCGGCTCTTGCCCACCCCGGCGGCGCCGGTCAGCGTGAGCAGGCGAACCCTCGGATCGTTGATCAGATACCGGATCTCGGTGACCTCCTTGTCGCGACCGACGAGGGTCGGAAGCCGGAGGCTGTCGATATCGGCCTCATCGCCGGTGATGAGATCGATCCCGATGCTCGACAACTCTGAACGTGTAGTACTGGGCACGGTGTTCTCCTTGCTGGCCCGAATCAACTCGCGGTGACCGGCAACCGGGGTGTGACCGAATTGCTGCGACGGGTCTCGACCGCGGCGGCGAGGCGGTCGAGCTGGATGGCGGTGGTGTGCCAGTTCAGGCAGGCGTCGGTGATGGATTGGCCGTAGGTCAGCTCCGCGGCCCGGCCCAGGGTCAGGTCCTGGCGCCCGGCGATCAGGAAGCTCTCCATCATCACGCCCACGACGCCCTGTTCACCGGCGGCGATCCGCTCGGCGATATCGCTGACCACATCGACCTGCCGGTTGTGGTCCTTATTGCTGTTGCCGTGGCTGGCGTCGATCACGACTCGCTGTGGGAGCGAAGCCTTTTCCAGTCGGATGCACGCCTCGGCGACCGAGGCCGCGTCGTAGTTCGTGCCATTGCTGCCGCCGCGCAGAATCACATGGCAGTCCGGATTGCCGATGGTGCGAATCAGCGCCGCGCGGCCATCCAGATCGGTGCCGGGGAAGACATGGCTGGCACCGGCGGCGCGCACGCCGTCGACGGCCACCTGCACATCACCATCGGTGCCGTTCTTGATGCCGACCGGCATCGACAGCGCACTGGCCAGCTGCCGATGCACCTGGCTGGCCGCGGTGCGCGCGCCGATCGCGCCGTAGGACACCAGATCCGCGATGTACTGCGGGGTGATCGGATCGAGGAATTCACACGCCACGGGCAATCCGAGCGCGGTGATCTCCACCAGCAGCCGCCGGCCCAGCCGCAGGCCGGTGTCGACGTCGAAGGATCCGTCCAGATGCGGATCGTTGACCAGGCCCTTCCAGCCGAGCGTGGTACGCGGCTTCTCGAAGTACACCCGCATCACCACATGCAGCCGGTCCGACACCTCGGCGGCCTTGGCGGCCAACCGGCGGGCGTAATCGATCGCGGCGTCGGGATCGTGCACCGAACATGGCCCGACGATCACCATCAACCGGTCGTCCGCGCCGGTGAGCACGTCCGTGGTGGCCCAGCGACCGGCACGCACGACGGCGGCGAGGGTGTCATCGATCGGATGTGCGCGGCGGACATCGGCGGGTGAGAGCAAGGGGCTGACGCTGAGCGTCCGCCGATCATCGAGGTCGGAACGCGAGGTGGCGATCGCGATATCAGTATTCATTCGTATAACCCTTCGACCTGCCACGTCATCGTGGGAGCCCGCGTTGATTCGGGCCTGCGACCGATATGCCGCGCATGCCGTTCTCCTTTGAGCTTGTAAATCCCTGGACAATAGCCCGCATATCGATGCGAAAAGAGAAGAAGAATGCGCATCGCATGCACGAGCGACCGTGGGAAAGAAATGCCGCACACCATTGACGGAGGTGGGCCGATCCGATTGCGGGCACAGCTGCGCCGCCCCAATAGCGTGACACTTTACGAAAGCCCAGGTCAAGTGTGATACCGGTCACAAGAATTCGGATCGCCTATTATTATTGCGCAGCAATCGAAATACCATTCTCGCACCTTCGTTTCGCTATTGCCACGCGAAGGACAAAGGATTGTGGGAAGACATCGCGGTCTGGAACAGTTGGCGGCGCTCTAGCCGTTTCACGAAGTTGGTCTACCGCAAGGGGTTTCGTGTGGACACCGAAGTAGTCGTTCTGGGAGCCGGATACGCCGGTATGAGTGCCGCGAAGCGCCTGAGCCGCGCGGGTGGGCGGCTGCGCGTCACGGTCGTCAATCCGCGCCGGGATTTCGTCGAGCGAATTCGGTTGCACCAGTTCGTCGCCGGAAACCATCCGGCGTCGCGGCCGCTGCGCGAGCTACTGCCCGCCTCGGCCCGGCTCGTCGTGGACGCCGCGGTATCGATCGATGCACGAAATCGGGTGGTGCACACCGCCGATGGCATTGCCCTCGGATACGACTATCTGGTGTTCGCCATCGGCAGCCACGGCCGGCTCGACCTGATTCCGGGCGCCGCCGAGCATGCGGTCGCCCTCGACACCTGGGAGGCGGCCCACGCGGCTCGGCAACGGCTGCACGGCCTTTCGGCCGATGGCACCGTTACGGTGATCGGCGGCGGCCTGACCGGCATCGAGACGGCGGCGGAGCTGGCCGAACAGCACCGGTACCTGGTACGGCTGATCACCGGCGGCGAGATCGGTGCGACCCTGCCGGACCGAGCGCGGGCGCGGCTGCGCTCCTACTTCGCCGCGGCCGGTGTCGTGCTGTGCGAGCATGCGACGGTCGCCGAGATCCGGGAGGGGAAGATCGTACTGGCCGACGGCCGGATCCTCGACAGCGAACTGACCTTCGCGGCAACGGCTTTCACGGTGCCCGGCCTCGCCCGCACCAGCGGGCTCGACGTCGATTCGATCGGCGCCCTGCGGGTCACGGATTCGCTTGTCAGCGTGGGCGATCCGACGATCATCGGGGCGGGCGACGCGGTGGTCCTCGATACCCCGCTCCGCAGAAGTACCCAGGCCGCGGTCCCGACCGGTGTGCACGCCGCCGAGACGGTGCTGCGCCTGCTCGACGGGCGGCAGCCGAAACCGGTGCGGCGCAAGTTCGTCGGGCAGGCGGTGAGTCTGGGACGGCGAAACGCGCTCGTCCAGCCCACCGACCTCGCCGACCGCCCGCTAGCGCGGATCACACTGAACGGCCGCCTCGCGGCCCTGGCCAAGGAACAGGTCTGCCGCGCGACACTGCATGGCGGACAGTGGGGTCCGATCGGCTACAGCTGGTCATGACACGACGGCGGGACACCGTGCGCCGGTGTCCCGCCGTCGTGAAGTCCGTCGTGACGTCCGATCAGGACGCCGCGCCGATGCGGGTGCGCAGACCCTCGGCGAACAGCAGCGCCTCCTCCAGATCGGCCGCGTTCGGCCGCCCCTTCTTGATGCCGCCGACCAGCTTGAACGGCGCGTAGGTGTCGAATCCGCGGCCGTGGAAGGTGTCGACGACCTCGAAACCCTTCTGCTCGAGCTGCCGGACCATCGAACGGACGTAGCGCCGGAACGGCGGCTCCGGAAGTCCACTGCTGGCGAGGACGAACGCCTTGCGCCACTGCTGCTCCGGCAGCGCGGCGACGAACTTGCGCAGATCCGGGTGGAAGGCCATGTTGAAGATGCCCGAGCCGAATCCCACGAGATCGTAGTCGGCGAGTTCCGCCACATCGACCTCTCCGGGAGTGACGACACGCGCGTCCAGGACCCGACCCATGACGTCGGCGACCTTCTTGGTATTGCCATGGGACACAGAGGTGCACACGATGATGGCCTTCATGACCATGCTCCTTTCGCTTCGTTTTCGATTTCGGTGTGGCGCTGGTCGAATCGAGCCTAACCGCGACGATTGCGGGAGATAATTCTCCGAACGGGTAGGGGATGGCACGAAAGACGTATGCGGCCACCCCCACCCACCTGCTACAGCGCGGCGCGACGGGCGTATTCGCCCGGGTCGATGCCGCGCAACCGGCAGAACTCCGCCAGATTTCCGGTCAGCAGCACATCGGTATTCGCCAGATCGCGCACGGTCGGCGCGCCGAGTACCACCATCAGCTGCCGGATCTGGGTGACCCAGTCGAGGATCGTCGACACCAGCGCGTCCACCCCGTGGCTGTCGAGGACGGACAGGAAGGTGCCCGACACCCCGACCGCCCGCGCGCCCAGGGCGAGTGCGCGCACCACATCCAGCGGATGCCGCACGCCGCCGGAGCCCAGCAGGGTCACCCCGCGCCGATGCGCCACCGCGGCGGCATCGACGAGGCAGGCCGGTGCGGACTGTCCCCAGTCCGCGAGATAGGCGAAATCGCCGAGCGGGCGCCGGGCGTTCTCGATCGCGGCGAAATTCGTTCCGCCCCGGCCCGAGACGTCGACGATCGATACACCGAGGTCGGCCACGCGGTCGACCGCGGCCCGGCTCATCCCGAATCCGACCTCCTTCACGATCACCGGCACGTCGAGCGCCTCGACCAGCCGCGCGATCTGTCGCGGCCACGCCGAGAAGTCCCGATCGCCCTCGGGCATCACGATCTCCTGGATCGTGTTGATGTGGATCTGCAGCGCGTCGGCGCCAAGCAGATCCACCGCCCGCCGCGCCATCTCCGGGGTCGCGTTGGCGTTGACGTTGGCGATGATGAATCCGTCCGGATGCTCCTCGCGCAGCACCCGATAGGTCGGCGCGAGCGCGGGTTCGGCGAGATAGGCGCTCATCGAGCCGGTGGCGATCGCCACATTCGCCTCGCGGGCCGCGATCGCCAGGCCCCGGTTGACCTCGCCCGTGCGGGCGCTGCCGCCGGTCATGGCATTGATGAAAAGCGGTACGGCCCAGCGGGTTCCGGCGACCTCGGTCGCGAGCGACACCGTCGACTCGGAAGTCCCGGCGAGGGCGTCGTGCACGAAGCGCACCTCGTCGAACTGGTTCACCTCGACACCGGCGGCGCGCAGGTGGTGCTGCTCCACCGCCAGGCGCACGTGATCGTCCTTGCGGCTGCCGTAGGTCTCTGCCACTGTCGTCACTGGTACTGCCCTCTCGCTGAAAACGGTTGGTGCACCCGCAGTTCGAGCGGCAGGATGCCCGCCGCTCGCCACCGCTGTTGCAGTTGCTGCGCATCGGCCGGGGCGACCAGTGCGATTCCACAGTCGCCGCCGCCGGCGCCGGAGGTCTTCGCGACCGCGCCGAGGGTTTCGGCGACGCTGCGCAGCGCGGCCAGCTCCGCGGTCTCCACGACCACCCCGGCCAGACCGCTCACCGCGCGCAGCAGCGCCCCGGCCGAGGCCACGGCCGCCACGACCGATGCGTCGTCCCCGGATTCCAACGCCGCCACCAGCGTTGCGACACAGGCATTGCTGGCCGCGGCGAACCGCCCGTAGGCCGACGTATCGCCCGCGATGCCGCGGCGCAACTTCTCGACCAGACCGCTCGAGACGGCCGGATGCCCCGACCAGCCCACCTCGAGCCGCACCGTGCGGGGCGCGGGCACGCGGCGCGCGGACAGCTGCGGCCACGGGCGCTCCACGAGGTCGGCGAGCCGAGTGTCGTTGCGCGCGAAGAGCTCCGCCACCCGTGCCCGGTCCGGCGCGCGATAGGAGACCCAGCCGCCGAGCATCGACGCCGCGACATCGCCGCCCGAACAGCGCGGGTCGACCGCGAAGGCGACCAGGAGCGCCAGGCGCAACAGCGCCTGCTCATCGAGCTCGAATCGGTAGGCCTGCGCGAGCGCGCGCACCACCCCGACGGTCACCGCGCCCGAGGAGCCGAGCCCGAACTTGCGACCGGTCTCGCGCTCGTCCAATTCCGAACGAATCCCGAGATGGAAGCCGAGCGACTCGTTCCCGCATTCGAACGCGTACCGCTCCACCAGATCGACGGCGGCGAGCACATGCCGCAGCGCCGCGGTGGTGGCCGGATCATCGTCCGCGACAACCGATCTCCCGTCGCGGCGCGCCAATTCCACGCGCCGGTCGCCGGTGCGGGCGGTGGTCACCGTGCGGCTCGCGGGCGGGGCGGGCGATACGCTGACCGTCAGGTAGCGGTCCACCGCGACCAGCACCGCCGCGCCGCCCGGTTCGAGCACCGCGTATTCCCCGGCGATGTACAGCTTGCCGGGAACCTCAACGGTGATCATCTGCGCTCGATTCGCCGAGGCCACTGACGGCCGCCCCCGGACCGGGGGTGGCCACGAGAACCCGTATCGCCGAATCGGTTTCGGCCAGCGCGGCGGCCACCTCGGCGCTGTCGCGCCGGTCGCACAGCACCTTCACATTGGGGCCCGCGTCCATGGTGGCGTAGGCGGCCACACCCGCCGCGCGCAGCGCGAGCACCCGATCCAGCACCCGCATCGATCCGGGCGAGAAGTAGCGCACGGCGGGTCGGGCGCCGAGCATCGTGGCGTGCATGCCCAATGCGTTGCGTTCGGCGATCTCGCCGACCGCGGCCAGATCCCCGGCCGCGAGGGCGGTATGCATATCGCGCAGATCCTGTTCGCTGGACTGCACCCACGGACGGTAGAACGGTGAGGTCTCGACGGTGCGCCGCATCGCCTCCCGGCTGTCGACCGCCTTCTCCCGGGCATCGACCAGCGCGACGACGAGCGCCGGATCCAGCCGCGGCGCCTCGACCGGCTCGGCGTAACTGCTGAGATCCCCCGCGGCGCCGGACCCTTCGCCGCGATGCCATTGGGCGAAGCCGCCGTAGATGGATCGCGAGGCGCTGCCGGAACCCCGCCGGGCCAGCCGCGACAGCGCGCGCCGGTCGAGGTCGAGGCCGTAGGCGCCGGAGGCCGCGAACGCCAGCGCCGCGAATCCGGAGGCCGAGGAGGCCAGGCCCGCCCCGGTCGGCCCGGTATTGACCGTGCACACCTGGGCCCGCCGGCGATCTCCCGCCAAATCCCGGACCAGATCGAGGAATCCGGTGACCCGGGCGGCGAATCTCGGTGGCGCCGGGACCTCCGCGACAGTGACGCTGTCGGCCGCGAGCTCATCGCTCACGGTCACGGTCGTCACCGTCGCGAAGACGCCGAGGGTGAGTGACAGGCTGCTGGTCTCGGGCAGATGTAGCGCATCATCGCGCTTACCCCAGTACTTGATCAGCGCGATATTCGGATAGGCCGTCGCGGTAACGCTCATACCAACTCCTCCCTCATGCAGTGTTCATTGCGGCATGAGTGGGGCGCTGCGTGGTTACGCTCCGCTGCCGCCTCCGCGCCTGACCACTCATGCCGGTACCGGATTCAACGCTACGGTGTGGCAGCCCTGCGCGCCCGCGGCGATGAGGGCGTCGCGCAGCCGCACCGCGGCCTGGTCGTCGGCGGCCAGTGCGATCACACAGCCGCCCAATCCCCCGCCGGACAGCTTGGCGCCCAGGGCTTGTGCCTCGAGCGCCGCACCCACCAGGATCTCGATCTCCGGGCAGCTCACACCCAGCCGGGCGAGGATGTCATGCGTCGCGGACATCTTCGCCCCCACCTCGGCGAATCGCCCGGCGGCCAGATCCGCGGCGGCCGCGGTCGTGATCGCCGCCGCCCGATCCAGCAGATCCGTGCCGTAGGCGCCGAGTTCGGCGAGGCGGCCGCGTACGGCCGACACCGCCTGGCGGGTGCTGCCGTACACCCCGGTGTCCGCCACGACCAGCACGGGCCGGGGCGGGCCCGCCACGGGCAGCGGTGTGACCGTGCCGTGCTGGAACCAGATCGGCCCGCCCGCGCTGATCACGGTGCGCGCGTCCACCCCGCTGGCCTTGCCGTGCGCGAAGGATTCCGACCGCTGGATCAGCGCGAACATGGTGTCGCGGTCCAGCTTTCGGCCCCACAGCGCCGCCACGGCCTCGATGATCGCCGCGGCGCTGGCCGCACTGGATCCGAAACCGCGCCCCGCCGGAATGCCGCTGTCGACCGTGATGAACAGTCCGTCGTCGGGCAGGTCGAGGTGCTCGCACACCGCCGAGACGGCCAGCCGGGGCACCGCCGTGGCGTCCAGCTGCGAGGTCGCCGCCGATTCCCGCCGGCCGGTGTCCAGCGCCGAGGATTCGATCACGACCGGGCCGGGCCGCCGGCGGGCCCGAGCGGTCACCGGCAGCGCCGGCACCGGCAGCGCGATCGCGGGTTTGCCGTAGAGCACCACATGCTCGCCGAACAGGATCAGCTTGGCGCTCGCGCGCCCGCTGCCGACCTCACCCTCGTCGGCGTCCGCCACGGCGGGCCGGCTGCGCGGATCCAACACACTAGGAGGTAGCCACCGCATTTCCATACTCCATCAACGCATTTCGTTCTCGGTGTGGATCGTCCGCACCCGCATCATTGCGCGTGGGCCGCCGCATAGATCCTGGAATGCCCGGAAATCGCCGTGAGCCGGAACGGACTGCGGCTGCGCGCGGAGACGACCAGCTCCGAACCGTCCTCGGGCAGCGTGAAATCGCGCAGGGCACGGTACTTCTCATACGAGATGGGCTCGCGGCGGGCGATCGCCGCGCGGTTGTCGGCGGTCCGCAGATGTGCGCGGTAGCCGGGAACCATTGTCACCGAGAACAGTTCGGCGACGCAGCCCGATCCGTAGCTGAACAGCGCCACCGAGCGTCCGTCGAGATCGTCGGAATGGTCGAGCAGGGAGGTGAATCCGACGAACAGCGAGGCGGTGTAGCTGTTACCGATCGCCCGGTTGTAGATCGTGGTCGGCGACAGATCCGCGTGCAGGCGCGCGGCGGTGGCCTCGATCCCCTTCAGCTCCAGCAGCCGGGTATGGGCCTTATGGGCCATCTTGGTGAACGGCTGGTGATAGCAGAATCCGGCGAATTCGGAGACGCCGCGCCCACCCCGGCCCTCGTAATCCTTCCAGGCCTGTTCGACGGCCTCGAGATACGCACTGACCGAGAGCTTTCCGTCGACCAGCGGGGTGGAGCGGTAGTTGGGCCGCCAGAAGTCCTGGACGTTGGCGGTGTACAGGCCGACGGTCTCATCGACCACCGCGAGATTCGGATTCGCCGCGACCAGCATCGCCACCGCGGCCCCGCCCTGGGTGCTCTCGCCCCCGGAGTCGAGATCGTATTTCGCGATATCGCTGGCGATCACGAGCACTCGCTGCTCGGGGTCGCGGGCCACGATGCCCACCGCGAGCTGCAGCGCCGAGGTGCCGCCGTAGCAGGCCTGTTTCAGTTCCACCGCACGCGACGCGGCGGGCAATCCGATCAGATCCTGCACGTAGACCGCAGCGGATTTCGACTGATCGATCCCGCTCTCGGTGGCGAACAGAATGGTCCGGATGCCCTCGACGCCGTGGCGGGCCACGATCTGCTTGGCGGCCGCGGCCGCCAGGGTGACGATATCCTCGTCCGGGGCCGGAACGGTCTGGGAGGTCTGGCCGAGACCGATGTAGTACTTGTTGACGTCCGCACCGTTATGTCTGGCCAACTCGGCCAGATCCATGGCGTAATGACCGGTGGCCAGGGCGATGTCATGGATTCCGATAGGCACTGTCATGGCCGATCCTTACTTCGAAGCCGTTCGTTCGAATCGGAGGTGAGTGCGCATCAACTCACCCGGATTCGTTTGCGCCGCAAGCAGAGACAACTCCCCGCACAGCACCGCGGCGGCGGTGATCACCGCGAGCCGCCGGGCGTTCCCGCCGGTCTCCCTGCTCTCCCGGCAACCCAGGCGCGTGAGATTCTCCTCGACGAAATCCAGTGATTTGCCGTTGCCGACGGTGCCGACGATGAGATTCGGCAGCGCGCAGGAGAAGTAGAGATCCCCGTCGCGATCCTCGACATGGGTGATGCCCTGGGAGCCCTCGACGATATTCGCCGCATCCTGCCCGGTGGCCAGGTAGACACCCAGCAGCATGTTGGCGTAATGGGCGTTCGCGGTGCGGATTCCGCCGGCCAGCGTGGTGCCGATCAGATTCTTGCGGAGGTTGAGCTCGGCGACCCGCGCGGCGGTCGTATGCAACCGCTGCTCCACGATCTCCCGCGGAATCAGCAGTTCGGCGACGACGTTCTTGCCGCGGCCCAGGATTCCGTTGACCGCGGAGGCCTTCTTATCGGTGCAGAAGTTCCCCGATACCGAGCCGTAGCGCACGCCGGGCACGACATTCACGATATGCGTGAGCAGTGCGTCCGACGCCAGGGTGGCCATATTGTGTCCGGAGGCGTCGCCGGTGGTGAACTCGAAGCGCACGAACAGCAGATTGCCGACGATCTGATGATGGATCGCGATCAGCTCGGCAAAGCGACTGCAGTCGTTGACGATCCCGCGCAGCACCGGCAGCTCGTCGGTGAGCTGCCGGGCAGCGGCCAGGGCGGTGCCCGCATCGTCGGCCTCGAGCAGCACCGACCTGGTCATCCGCTCATCGATCAGCGTGGCCACGATGCCGCGCTCACACAGGGTGGAGATCTTGGCGCCGCGCCCCACCGAGGGCCACAGGGGCGATTCGTAGGTGGCCAGCGGCACCTCGATCAGACCCTCGGCGACATTGCCGGAGATCTTCAGCGGTCCCACCCAGCGCAGCGGAACCGTCGCGGCCGCGAATGTGTTGTCGCTCATCACAATCCGTACTGTTCCTTGATGCCCGAGGACACCACGTTGTCGCCCTGCTTGGTCGGGTGGAACGGAATTCCGAGGAACTCACCGGCCGGGTTGAAGTAGCCGTTGATCCACGAATCCGCGGCGCAGGCGCCGTGTCCGGCGGTGACCGCCCGGGTGTCGAAGAACTCCACGTTCAGCTGGGCCGCCGCCGCGCGCTGCGCATCGTCGACCTTGTCCAGGAACTGGGTCATCGCACCGGCATTCGGCTGGCTCATCCGGCCCACCGGGGTATCCCAGCACCACTTCGCATCGCCGCGCTCGGCGATCGTCGGATATCCGACGAAGACGATCTTCGCCTGCGGCGCATAGTATTTCACGTAGTCCACGACCGGCTTGACCCAGGCGGCGTACTGGCCGCCGTTGATACCGGCGGCATCGGGCGCCCGCCCGGCCGCCACCGCGTCGGGCCCGCAGCCCTGGATGAAGTTCGTCAGGCAGGTGACCTCGGACTCGAGCATCCGCTGATGGTTGGTGCTGTTCCAGACGTCGTTCTGGCCCAGCTGGATCGTGACCAGGCGGGTCCGGGGGCCGAAGGCGCCGGCGGCCGCGGCCTGCTTGGCCATATAGCTCGCGGTGTAATGCGGCGGGGTGACCAGATCCGCGCCGAGGCAGGAGACGTCGACCAGATCGTCGGCGGCCACATTGATCTTGCGCGCCAGCTGATTCGGCCAGGACGTCGACGAGCGTTCACAGTGCTGATCGCCGCCGTAGCCGAAGCCCAGCGAATAGATGATGTTGCCGTTGGTCGAATAGGAGTCACCGATCGCCACGAAGGATTTGCCCTCGACGGGCTCGTCGGCGGATGCGGGGGCGATGGTGCTCAGCAGTGCCGAGGCGGCGGCGACCGACGCCGCGGCGAAGAGTCGGAACGGTGTCGAAAGCTTCATGATGATTCTTCTTCCTTACAGGCCGTGCATCTTGGTGAGGGTGGCGAGCACGCCGTCGACGGCTCCCCATTGCGCATTGATCGCGGTATTGGTGATATCGCGGGTGCCCGGATTCGCGAGACCGATGCCATTGGCCAGATTGGCCGTGCTGACACTGGCGAGGGCGCTGCGCAGCAGTGCGCCGGAACCCACGCCCTGGCCCGCGATTCGATCCAGGCCCTCACCGAAGAAGTAGAAGCGCCACAGCGGGCCCACATCGGCGTTGTACACCTGCTTCGTCTTCGCGACGAGTACGGAGTTGTTCACGGCGATGGCATCCATCAATCGGAAGTAATCCGCCGAATTACCCGCCCCGATACCGGCCGTCGCGAGCGAATGCGGGATATCCACGCTCATATGGGCGTTGTAGCCGACCATGGCGGCATAGGCGCCGGATTGCGCGCAATCGGCGGCCGTATCGAAGTAACGCTCCCACTGCCAGGCGACCGGCGCACCGGTGAACTCGGCATGGACCGCGCGCAGCCAGTTCTCGTTGTAGTCGAGGACGAATCGCGCATCCCGCCCGGAATCGGTCAGCCCGGCGCCCGAGCGCAGCATCGGCAGCACGGTCCCGTGCGTCGCGACATCCTCCATCAGCGCGAACAGTCCGCGCCGATCACCGTGTGCGACAAGGACTTCGGAGATCCGAAGGTTACGATCGGCGACCTCGTCCAACCGCGCCAGCGCGTCGGCCCCGGTGAGGGTGCCGACATCGGACAGCGCCGTGACGGTCGCGATGTCATCGGTATCCAGCGGCGTGCCACAGGCTTGGGTCCGTACCGGGGAGTCGGCGGCGGCGGTGCCGGCGAATCCGGGCCAGAGCACTGCCGCGCAGGCCATTGTCGCGACCATGAGTCGCCCATTGCGTCGCATCGCGGTGATGCCTTTCTGATAAGATTTAAAAACCTCGCACACCAAGGGTATTCGGGCGACCGAGCGCCATTCCATAGCAGCTAGTTGTCAACCGAATCGCAGCAACAGCCGACCCACCGCGCGCGCACCGGCGAGCCCGCGCATCGCGCGCAGCACGGGGATATAGCGGGGAATCACCTGCACCGGACGGCGTTGAATGGCCGTCAGAATCCATTCCGCGGCCTGTTCCGGCGAGAGGCCGGGCAGGCGTTGGAATTCCGGTGTCGGGGCGCTCATGGCGGTATGGACCAGCGGATATTGAATGGTGGTCACCGCGATTCCGCACCCGGACAGTTCGGCATCCAGACATTGGCCGAATCCGGTCAGCGCCATCTTGGAACTGTGATACGCCGAGAAGCGCGGTGACGTTCCGGCGGGCACGGTCCAGGTGCCGACATTGACGATATGGCCGCTGCCGGATTCGACCATCCGCGGCAGCAGGCCGAGGCATAGCTGTACCGGGCCGAAGTAGTTGATGCCCATCGTCCGCCGGAAGTCGTGCATGCGGTCGAACGACTTCGTGATCGGCCGCCGGATGGAGCGGCCCGCATTGTTGACCAGCACATCCACCGAGCCGAATTCCTCGGCCACCCACTGCAGCAACCGGTCGATATCGCCGTCGTCGGTGAGATCGCAGGCGCGATAGCTCGCCGTCCCGCCCGTCGCGCGGATCTCGTCGCACACCTTCGCCAGTTCCGGCTCCCTGCGCGCCACCAGGACGACCCGCGCCCCGGCCGCGGCCGCGGCGACCGCGGCCGCGGCCCCGATCCCCGAGGAGGCCCCGGTGATCAGGATCCGCTTACCCGCGATCTGTTCCTCGGTTCCGTTGCGCCGCACCGGGATCGGCCGATTCAACAGTGTCGCGATCCATCCGGCCGCACGCAGGCCGACCGATCCGCTACCCACGCGCGCTCACCCGATCCCCGGCCAGCGCCAGGGCGGCGGGCCGGTCGATCAACCGGCCGACCAGGGCCGCGAGCACCGCCGGACCGTCCTGGGACAGCACCGATTCCGCGTGGAACTGCACCGAGGCGAAGCGCTCACCCCGCAGGGCGTACACCTCACCGGTGACCGGATCGCGGCTCACCTCGACCCGGCCCAGCGCCGAGTCGAACTCCTCGACCGCGCTGCGCGCGACGTAGGTGTTGTAGAACCCCGCCCGCACCGGCACACCGAACAGCGAAATCTCCCGGCTCACACCCTGATTCGGCCGATCCAGCCGGGTGATCTCCAAACCCAGTGCGGTACAGAGGATCTGGTGACTCAGGCAGACCGCCGCGAAGGGCAGATCGGCGGCCAGCACCTGGTCCAGCCGCCGATGCATCGCCAGGATCCGCGAATCGTCCAGCGCGCCCGGATCACCCGGGCCCGGCCCGAGCAGGACGAGATCGTAGTCGCCGACCTCGACCTCGGCGTCATAGGCCGCGATCGTCAGCGCGTACCCGAGCGAGCGCAGCATGCTCGCCAGCATCGTGGTGAACTTGTCGGCCGCATCGATCAGCAGCACCGAACCGCGCGCGAGCGGCGCCCCGCCGATGCGCCGGGTATCGGCCTCGTCGAACCAGAACTGCGAGGCGATCGCGTTGCGGCCACGCAGGGCGGCCGCGACGGCGGGATGGGTGGCCAGCTCCGGTCGCCGGGTGGCGACCGAACCCTTCAGCAATCCCGCTGCCTTGGCGTGGGTTTCGTGCATTTCCCCGACCGGATCGGAGTTGCGCACGAGGGTCGAACCCACGGCGATGCGCGCGGTCCCCGCGGCGTCGACGACCGCGGTCCGGATCAGGATGGCCGAATCCATCCGGATCGAACCGGCCGGATCCCGGTCGATATAGGCGATGGCGCCGCTGTAGTAACCGCGGCCGGTCGATTCGTAGCGCGCGATGACATGGGTGGCGCTCTCCAGCGGAGAGCCGACCACCGTGGGCGCGAACATGGTCTCGCGCAACACCTCTGCCACGCCGAGGTCGGTACGTCCCCGCAGCAGATACTCGGTATGGGCCAGATGCGCCATTTCCTTCAGATAGGGCCCGGTCACCGTTCCGCCCGCGGGGCACAGCGCGGACATCATCTTGAGTTCCTCGTCGACGACCATGAACAGTTCGTCGTTCTCCTTCTCATCGGCCAGGAAACTCAGCAGGCCCGCGACCGTCGGCCCCTCCGGCGGATACCGGTAGGTGCCGCTGATCGGATTCATCGCCACGGTCCCGTTCTCGAGCTGCGCATGGGCCTCGGGGCTCGCGCCGACGAAGGTCTGCGTGCCCGTATGCACGAGATAGGTCCAGTACGCGCCGCGTTCGCCGCTCAGCAGCCGCCGGAACAGGCCCAGCGACAGGCGCAGATGATCGGGTCCGAACGATCCGATCAGCGATCGGCTGATCACGAAGTTCGACCCCTCGCCGGTGCCGATCTCGTCGGCCAGCACCGACCCCACGATCGCGCGATAGTCCTCATCGGAGACGTCGAAGCGGAAATCGGCGGCATCGATCGAATCCGGAGCGATCATCTCCGGGCCGATCGCGTCCACCACCAGATCCCGATCGACGACCTCGTGCTCACGCACCGCCATGGCCAGCAGCGGCGCCCCATCGTCGTTGCACGGGAAGCCGCGCTCGACGATCTGCCGATACGGCACCAGCACAAGCAGATTCGAATCCTCGGCGGCCGAGGTCACCTCGTCCAATCCGGCCAGCGCGGTGAATTCACCGACCAGGATGTCGATTCCGCCGGGCCCGCCGCAGCGTTGCACGATCGCGAAGGGCTGCCGCGGATCGGCGAGGATCCGATCCAGCAGCGCCGAACCGCGGTAGTAGTCGATGATGGCCATCTCAGACACCCACCCGGGCGTCGACGGCCGCCACCAGATCCGCGGTGCTGCGCACCATGGCACACCGCGCGGCCGCGTAGTCCAGGGTCATCCGATGATCGGCCGCGGTGAAATCGGCGAGGGCATCGGCCGCCAGGAACGTCTCGATATCGTGCGAATAGGAATCACACGCCGTCACCAGGACTCCGACGTGGGCGTAGACCCCGCTGAGGATCAGCTGATCGCGACCGGACTCCCGGAAGTGGTCGAGCAGGCCGTTGCGATGGAACGCGCTGTAGCGCCATTTCGTGAACACCCGGTCGGCGGGCCCGGGGGTCAGCTCGGCGATGACCGCGCGATCGGTCTCGTCGGTGGTCATCCCCCCGCCCCAGACATCGCGCAACAGTCCCCGCTGCGCGGGGGTCATACCACCGGGCTGTGCGGTGTAGGCCACGGCCACACCGGCGCGCAGGCAGGCCACGCGCAGCGCGGCGATATTGGTGACCAGCTCCGAATACAGCGATCCACCGGCACGCAATGGGCGCACGAAGTAGTTCTGCATATCGTGGATCAACAGCACCGCTCGATGGGGTTCGATTGTCCAGTCGACAATGTTCTCCGGCAACTCGTCCGGCGTCGGCATTTCATACGAAATGACGTCGGGGATTCCACCGAACATCATTACTCCTCTGATCTGTCTTCGTAATGCACACTCAGATGCCGAGCGTTGCGCCACCGTCCACGGTGAGCTCCTGCATCGTGATATGCCTGGCTCGATCGGACAATAGGAATTCCACGGCGTCGACGATATCGTCGGGTTCGGCGATGCGGCCCAGCGGAATGCCGAGCCGGAACTTGTCCGGCACACCGGCTATCGTGGCGTCGGCACGGTCCTGGTTTTCCCAACTCACTCGCAGCATCTCGGTCCGGGTGGATCCCGGCGAGACGATATTGCAGCGAATTCCGTACTTCGCGACCTCCAGTGCGGCGCATTTGGCGAGCATCGTGGCGGCCGCCTTGGATGCCGAATAGGCGGACATGGAGGCGCGCGGGGTCCGCGCCGCATTGGAGGACACCGTCACGATCGCGCCGCGCTGCCGCACGACCATGCGGCTGACCACCGCCCGGATCATCCGGAAGACGCCGCCGGTGTTGACGGCGAACATCTCCTCCCAATCGGCGTCGGGCAGGTCGACGACGTCGCCGACCCGCAGGATGCCGACCGCGTTGACCAGGTAGTCGATCGGGCCGATATCGCGCTCGGTATCGGCGACGATCCGTTCGACATCGGCCGCGACGGCGACATCACCCTGGACGATCGTGACCCGGCCGGGCACCGAACGCAGCTCCTTCGATGCGTCCGCCGATCGGTCGACCGCGACGACGGTCATTCCCTGTGCGGCCAGCCGGTCCACGACCCGGCGTCCGATCCCGCCGGCCGCACCGGTCACCAGTGCGACCGGCGAGGCCTCCGCGTTCGAGGCCTGCTGCGATCCTGTCATTCGATTCACCACACTTACGTCATAAATCTCGAGTGAAGTCCATAGAAGTCTGCTTGTGTTATGAAGTTATCTCGACCCGCCGCGGCGGCGGTATAGCAGGGAGCTGCCAGGCAGGATATTGCCAAGAATCCGCCGCAGATTGTCATCGCCGAATGATTGCCGGGCCCGGAACCGGACCATACACTCAGCATTCGAGTGCAGTCGGGACAACCCATCGACGTGTATTGATCCCCACCTTCTCGCTCATCCGCCGAAAACGCCGGCCGACACGAAATTGAGTGGCAGTATGACTCGTAACCACAAACTCATCTACGACCAGCTGATCGAGATCGCGCCGAAATCCCGGCCGTGGATCAGCGACCATCCGTCGGATGCCGTGCCGGTGGTCGACGACCAGGTGGCACTGACCGATATCGCCGAGGCCGCGGCGCGCGCCGCGACGCTGTTCGACAGCACCGGTGTCCGGGCCGGCGATTACTGCGCGGTATGGCTGGATTCGCCGCTGGACATCATGATCACCATCGCCGCGCTCACCGCCGTCGGCGGTGTGCCGATCCTGATCAGCCCCGCGCTCGATGCCGAAACCCTGGGCCGCATGCTCGAACCGGTGCCGGTCGAACGCATCGTCACCACCGCCGACCGCCGGGCCGAATGCGAACAGATCGAGGGCCTGCTGCGGGTCGACGACTGGACCGAACTCGCCACCCGGCTGCCCGCCACGCCCGCGCGGCGCACCAGCGCCGTCTCGATGCCGGGCACCGAGCCCTATATCGTCACCCACACCTCGGGCACGACCGGTGTGCCGAAGTTGGTGCAGTACACCAGGAATGCCACCGACCATCAGGGCTATGCCCAGGAGGCCTTCGCGATCCTCGGGCGGCTGCGCGGATACGCCGCGGTGGCGGTGTCCCCCGTGCACTTCCGCACCGTCTCCGGTCTGCTCTGCGCACTGCGCCGCAATGTGCCGCTGATCGTGCTGGCGGACCATTCCGCGGAGTCGGTCGGCCGATACGTGCGCAACTATCAGCCGATCTACCTCGAGGCGCATCCGAACACCCTCATGCAGTGGGAACACCTGGCCGACAACGGAACCCTGGCCTCGGTGCGGCACTACGTGAGCACCTTCGACGTCATCCACCCCGGCACGGTCCGGCGGCTGCTGGCGGGAAGCAAGTACCGGCTCGCCTCCTTCCTCGAGGCCTACGGGCAGTCCGAACTCGGCGGCATCTCCGCCAAGATCCACCTCAAGGGCCTCGTCAGCCGCCGGCACCGCGCCCGGTGGCGGACCCATGCGGGACATCCCGCCGGCTGGACCGCGCCCGGCTATTCGGAGGCGCGCATCGTCGGACCGGACGGCGCCCCGGTCCCCGCGGGCACGCCCGGCCGGATCCAGGTCCGCTCCGCGGGACAGTTCCAGACCTATATCAACCGGCGCGAGGCCGCCGAGGCGGGCCTCACCCGCGACGGCTGGTGGGATACCGGCGATTGGGGTAAGCGCACCCGCCTGCGCCAGCTGATACTCATCGATCGTCAGGTCGAGCGGATGACGCTCATCCCCAGCGCCATCGCGATGGAGGACGTACTACTGGCCCGCATGCCGTGGCTGCTGGAAGCCATTGCGCTGGAACAGGATCGGCATATCGCCCCGGTCGTCGCCGTGCGCGACGGGGTCTTCGACGAGAAGGCCTGGCGCAAGGCGGTTTCCGATCTGCCGCTGCTGGCCCCGCCGGTCGTCCTGGACTTCCGCGACTTCCCCCGCACCGCGACCGGCAAGATCCAGCGCACCGCGCTGGCGCAGCTCATTTCGCAGCAGAGTCGCTGATCCTCGCTCATCTCACAGGAATTCGATATGACTACCGATACGATCCAGTCCACCCGAATCACCTTCGGCGAGAAGGCCACCGCCTACTTCCGATTGGGCAAACTCCGGGTCTACCACCACTTCTACGCCTGGCTGCTCGCCGTGCTCCTGCTGGCCCACGAATCGGTCAGCCGGCCCGGCATGGCGGTCGCCCTGGGCCTGATGCTGGTCGGCATGATCGCGATGAAGGTCGCGACCTGCGCCGCCGACGATGTCGTCGGATTCCGGGACGGCAGCGACGCCAAGAACTACGCCACCGGCGGCCACCTGCCGAAATCGAATAAGCCCCTGCTGTCGGGCATGGTGACCGAGCGCGAGGCCATCGCCTACGGCGTCATCACCGGGCTGATCGCCCTCGGCGCGGGCCTGGCCCTGCTGATCCCGCTCGACGGCGATGTGCCGATCGGATTCCTGATCGCCTACTTCGTGGTTGTCGCTGTGGCGGTGCAGTATTCGTGGCTGTTCCAGTTCAGCTACCGCCCCGCCGGGCTGGAGTTCGTGATCTTCCTGGTCAACACCGCCGAGGTGCTCGGGCCGGTCTGGCTCATCGCCCGGCACTGGTCCACCGATTCGGTCCTGATCGGCCTGCTGGTCGGCGTCTGCATGCTGCTGGTGGTCTCCTACGCCAACTTCGGTGACCGCGTGGGCGATCTGGAGTCGGGCCGGCGCACCCTCGCGGCCGTCGTCCCGCCCGCGATCTACCGGGGCCTGATCGCCGTGCTGTCGGTGCTGAGCCTGCTGCTGCTGGTCGCGCCGTTCGTCATCGGATCGCTGAATCCGCTGCTGGTGGTGTGCGTGCTGCCCGCTATCGTGTTGCGCGCCATGCAGATTCGCGCCGGGCTGATCCAGGATCAGGTGCAGCGCGCGGTCGTGCTCGGCTTCCGCAGCATCGATGCGATGGGTCTGGGCCTGGCCCTGGCGCTGGTGGTGTCGTGATGCTCGAGAAAACCGTTCAGATCCTGCGCTCGCTCGAGGTGCTGCGCAAACGCGGATTCATCCACCCGCTGCGCCTGGCCGCGGATGCGCACTCGGCGAAGATCGCCGCGCACTGCGGCCCCTTCCCGGCCATGATCAGCTATACGGCACGGTACTCACCCGACCGGCAAGCCCTCGTCGACGCCCGCGGCACCCTCAGTTACGGTGCGCTGGAACGACAGTCCAATGCCCTGGCCCGCGGACTGTCCGCCGCGGGCATCGGCCCCGGCGACACCGCCGCGGTGCTGGCCCGCGACCATCGCGGCGCGGTCACGACCATGATCGCCGCCGGGAAGCTCGGCGTCCGGCTGGTCATCATGAACACCGGATTCGCCGGACCGCAGCTGCGCGAGGTCGCCGAGCGCGAGGGCGTCACCGTCCTGTTCCACGACGACGAATTCGCCTCCGCCACCACCGCTCTGCCCGATACGGTGGCACGGTTGCGGACCTGGAGCGATAAGCCGTGGGTCACCGGCGGTTCGCCGACGGTGGAGAGCCTGATCGCTGGCAATGCGACCGGCCCGCTGCCGCTGCCCGCCGAATCCGGGGGGCTGGTGCTGCTCACCAGCGGCACCACCGGCACGCCGAAAGGCGCGGTGCGCAAACGCATTTCACCGCTGCAGTCGGCGCAGCTGCTCGACCGCGTCCCGCTCACCCGCGGCGGCGCCATGGTCGTGGCCGCCCCCCTGTTCCACGCCACCGGCCTGGGACAGTTCACCCTCGCCATGGCGCTGGGCAAGACGGTGGTGTTCGGACGCGGCAAGTTCGATGCCGAGGCCACCCTCGCGAGCGTGGCCCGCCACCGCGCCGACACCCTGATCCTGGTCCCCACAATGCTCGGCCGCATCCTCGATCTGGGGCCCGAAGTCCTTGCCCGCCATGATGTGTCGAGCCTGCGGATCATCGCCAGCGGCGGATCGGCGATCTCGCCGGGCCTGTCGGCCCGCACGGCCGCGGCCTTCGGCGATGTGCTCTACAACAACTACGGGGCCACCGAGGTCGCCGCCGTCTCGGTGGCCACCCCGGCGGAGTTGCGCCGGGCGCCGGGCACGGTCGGCCGACCGCCCGTGGGCGTGCGCGTCGCGCTGTTCGGACCCGACGGCACCCGGATCAGCGAACCCGAGACGCCGGGAATCATCTTCGTCGCCAACGGCCTGAGCTTCGGCGGCTACACCGACGGCCGGGACAAGGACCGCTACGACGGCATGATCTCCACCGGCGATATCGGCCACTTCGATCGCTCGGGTCTGCTGTTCCTCGACGGCCGCGGCGACGACATGATCGTGTCCGGCGGCGAGAACGTCTATCCGGCCGAGGTCGAGAATCTGCTGGCCGACCGCGACGATATCGCCGATGCGGCGGTGATCGGCGTGGACGATCCGGACTTCGGTCAGCGCCTGCGGGCCTTCGTCGTCGCGCGGCCCGGCGTCGAACTCGACGCGGACGAGATCCGCGGATACGTCAAATCCCAGCTGGCCCGCTACAAGGTCCCCCGCGACGTGCTGATCGTCGGGGAGATTCCCCGCAACGGCTCGGGCAAGATCGTGCGCGGTCGCCTCGCCGAACTCGCCGTGAAATCGGCGTGAATAACACCCGCTTTGTCATACCGATATCGTCGAAAGGTGGTGCTGCGACCATGACCGCGGTGACCGGAATCTACTCGGTGCGTGATACGAGAAACGACATGATGGAACGCGCCGAACAATCAGCTCTGGAGTTCCTGGAAAAGGAGTACCTGCGCTGGTCCGCGGTGGACCGTGAGGCCGGTGCGACAATCGAATCGATTGCCGAACTGATGCGGGCCGGCGGAAAGCGAATTCGCCCGGAATTCTGCATCAGCGGATATCTGGCGGCGGGCGGCGATCCCGACGGCCGGTCCATCGTCTCCGCGGCCGTCGCGCTCGAATTCCTGCATGCGAGCGCCCTCATTCACGACGACGTGTTCGACGATTCGGCCGTGCGGCGCGGCGCCCCTGCGGTACATGCGAAGTACGCCGCCCAGCATCGCGCCCAGGGCTGGCAGGGCGAACCGCGGCGATTCGGCGAGAGCGTGGCGATCCTGGCCGGCGACCTCGCGCTCGTCTACGCCGATATCTTCATGGCCGATGCGATGCCCACCGTGACCGCGGCATGGGGCGAACTGCGTGCGGAGCTGATGGTCGGCCAGCATCTCGATGTCGTTGCGGCCGCCCGCTATTCGGGCGACCCACAGCTGTCGCGCACGATCGCGCGGCTCAAGTCGGGCAACTACTCGGTCCATCGGCCGCTGCTCATCGGCGCGCTGCTGGCGAGCCGCCCCGATCTGGCGCAGGCGTACCAGTCCTATGGGCTGGCCATCGGCGAGGCATTCCAGCTGCGCGACGATCTGCTCGATATGTTCGGCGACACCGACACACTCGGGAAACCGGCCCAGCTGGATCTGGAAACGCACAAGATGACCCTGCTGCTGTCGCTGGCGATCGAACGCAACAGCGAGGTGCGCGAACTGGTCGAGACGCCGGGCACGGGCGGCGCGGAACTGCAGCGCACACTGCTCGACTCGGGGGCGTCCGACGAGGTGGAAACCCATATCGGGGATCTGGTCGCCCAGGGCGGCGCGGCGCTGGCCGACGCCGATCTCGAACCGGGATGGCGAGCGGAATTGATATCCCTGGCCCATGCGGTCGCCTATCGGAACAAGTGACCGACTAGTTCAGCCCGGCGATCAGCAGGGTGGCGAGGACCGCGATATGCACGGCGTACTGGGTGACCATGAAGGCGCGATAGGGCAGGCGCCGATCACCGCGGGAGGTGGCGCGGCGCGTGGTCGCGGCCAGCACACCCACGGCCAGTGCGCCGATGACAAGGGTGATCGCGGACGGCACGAGCACCGGCGCGAGAACGATCGCGGCCGCCAGATAGGCCAGGCCGATGAGCAGGGCGTTCGCGGTGATGAGGATCCGGACCCTGGTGTCACCCCAGACGATGACCGGGGTCCGGCGCCCGCCGGCCGCATCGCCCTCCGCATCGGGCAGATCCTTCGACAGCGCGCCGACACCGGCCATCCACAGCGACATCGCGGTGCCGAGCAGCAGTACCGGCAGACCACCCTGCTGACCGGCGACCTGCCAGCCGGCGGCATAGGTCAGCGCACCCATGCCCAGCACGAGCAACGCGGCCGTGCTGCCGCGGCGCTTACCGTAGAAGGGCGCACCGGAATAGGCGTAGCCACAAGCCAAGTGGGCCAGAATCAGCAGCGGCAGCAGCCCGCCCGCATCGACGACCCCGCCGATGGCCAGCGCCAGCGCACCGGCCACCACCACCCCGCCCGCGGCGACCGGGACGGGCAGCGAACCGCGGCTGATCGGCCGGGTCGAGCCGTTCGCCCGATCCTCGGTCACATCCATGACACCGTTGAACACATAGGCGGCGAGGGTGGCCAGCACCCAGGCCGCGGCGGCGATCCACACCTGGCCGCCGAGTATCGATGTGCCCAGCACGGCCGCGGTGCAGAATCGAATCAGGAAGATGACCTGAACCGAGATTCGGGATTCCTGTAAGAAATCCTTCGAAAAGCGGGCTAAAACAGACCACGCGGTGCTGTGAGCGGAGGAATGAATTGACGCGATACCCATCTGCATTCGCATTACGTTATGGTGGTGACGACTCTCCGGATATTACCCGAATGCGGTACCCCGGTCGGATCGAAAAGCAGGATCGGATGCATTGAAAGTAGTATCGATACGTCCGCGGAATACTACTTTCGCAGCATCCTCGCCACGACCGGGTAAGCCCCTCTCCGCCGTCGCGTAGTGTGGGCGCTCACGTGCGTAGAGTCGGGCGGCATCGATGAGGAACCGACCCGTGCTTTCGTGGAAGGAGCCTTGTATGGGAGATGGTCGACACCGTGTGGCCATCGTGACCGGCGCCGGTGGGAGCCTCGGTGCGGCGGTCGTTCGCCGACTGGCGGCACGCGAATTCACCATAGCCGTGGTCGACCTACGGGCGTCCTGGTGCGACACCTCCCTCGATGCCGTCGGCCCGGCCCGTGCCGGAATCTGGGCCTTCGGCGCCGACCTGCGCTTTCTCCATGAGGCGGAGGCGACCGTGCTGCGCGTCGCCGAGGAGTTGGGGCCGCCGTCGATGGTCGTGAACGCGCCGTTCCCGGGTCGCGCCACCACCAGTTCGGAAGTGCCGGACTGGGATTCGGTGGTCCTCGCCGGACTGCGCGCACCACTGCTCGTCAGCCGCGCGGCCGAGCGCTATCTGATCGAATCCGGACACGGCCGGATCGTCAACATCGCGCGGACCGATAGCTCGGAGCAACCGCGACCGGAGATCCTGGTGGTCCGCGAAACCCTGCAGGCGATGACCGGAACACTGTCCCAGGAACTCGGACCGCGCGGCGTCCGGGTGAATACCGTACTGGCGGAAATCGGCGCGGACGACGAGGCCGCGGCGATGGTCGACTTCCTGATTTCGGATGCGGCGGACGATATCTCCGGCCGGATGATCGAATCCCGCCCTCCGAACCCGGAATCATCGCCAGCTGCGGGCGGCGTCCATTGATCCGGCCCGCTGCCGCGGGATCAGCGACCGTTCGACCGCCCGGTTGACGGCGTCGATGCGGGAGACCGCCTCCAACTTCGTGAAGATGTTGCGCAGGTGGCGTTTCACCGTGGCCTCGGTGACACCGAGCCGGGTCGCGATCTGGCGGTTGCTCAGCGCCTCGGCCACCAGACCCAGCACCTCGCGCTCGCGCGAGGACAGCGTGCCGGGATCCTCCGGTTCCTCCACGCGCGCCCGCAGGCTCTCCGGCGAGACCGACAGCGTGACCGTCTGCTGGCCGTCGCCGACCGATTGCCGGATCGCCGAGACCAGCGTGTGCCGTCCGGCGCCCTTGTGCAGATAGCCACGGACACCGAGCGACAGCAACTGCTGCACCAGCTGCTGCGCATCGTGCATGCTCAGCACGATGATCCGCAGCGCCGGATCCTGGGCCAGCAGGCGCCGCACCGTCTCCGGCGGATTGCTCTCGGGCATCTCGAGATCCAGCAGCAGCACGTCCGGGCGATGCTCGCCGGCCTGTTGGATCGTCGCCGTGCCGGTGCCGACCTGAGCCACGATCTCGAAATCCGGCTCGACCCGCAGCAGATCACACAGCGCCTCCCGTAACAGGGTGTGATCGTCGGCCACGAGAATGCGAATGGGGTTCTGACTCATAGGGTCGGGCGCTCCTGAGCGATCGGGATCCAAAGGGTGACCCGGGTACCACGGCCCGGAGCGGAGTCGATGTTCACGGTGCCGCCGACCAGATCCGAACGCTCCTGCAGGATGAGCAGGCCGTTGCCGCGGCCGGCGGCCCGCAGCGCCTGCGCATCGAAACCCTTGCCGTTATCGATGATTTCGGCGTGGACCTCGTGCGGTGCGATATCGATGTGGACGACGACATTGGCCGCGCCCGCGTGGGTGTAGGTGTTGCGCAGGCATTCCCGCACCATGATGAACAGCTCCTCGGCCACCGCGCCCGGAATCCACTTGTCGTTGCCGCGCACCCACATCTGCAGGGGCGCGCCCGACTGTCCCAGCGAGGCGGCGAATCCGCGCAGCGCGGTCTCCAGCGATCCGGTGACGCCGGGCTGGCGCAGCTCGCTGACCAGCTCGCGGGTGTGCTGGATGGTCTCCAGGATCGCGTCCTTGGCCAGTCGCACATGCCGCGATGCCGGATCATCCTCCGCGCGTTCACATTTCAGCTCGTAGAGCTCGATCTGGCGCAGCGCGAGGCTCACGGAGTTGCCGATATGGTCGTGGATCTCCCGCGCCAGCCGGCGCTGCCCCTGCTCATGCACCTCGCGCACCCGCTGCAGCAGAAAGGCGTCGTAGCCGATGGATCCGGACTCGAGCCGCAGGCCGATGCCCTGCTGCAGTGCGCGCACCGCGGCGAACAGCTCGGCCTGGGGCGCGCCGAACCGCTCGGCACAGTCGGACAGGGCCGTCACGGTCAGCTCGGACAGGATGCTGCCGGCCCGCACCGAATGCGTGATGTGCGCACCCTGACGGACCCGTTCGGTGCCCAGATCGAAGACATCGGTGATATGCGTGACCACGGTGCTGCCGGCCGCGAGACTGCGGGCGCAGTCGTCGAAGATGCGGCGGGCCTGCAATTCGCATTGCCGCCAGACACTCTCATCGGAGACGAGCGGGCTGCTGATCTCGGTGAGGCGGGTGCGGTACTGCGCGATCAGCTCCGGAATCCGGGCGACGAACAGATCCGCGAGAACGGGTGACAGGTCGGCCTCGGTGCTGGGGTTCGGCTCCGCTCTTCCTGTCGTATCCCTTTCGACCACAACCACACCCTTCTCGCACTATCGACCCCCATCTCAGCACTGCCTCTCCCGCGCCCCAAACCCCTTCGGTCAGTGTCGAGCTAGATCAAATCGTACCGTAGTCGCCGGGATTTGCAGCGCATCGGTATGGAATGGCATGTCACCCAATGTATTCGGACCGCCGGGCCGGGTGGCGATCCCTTCGGAGCAGTCAATATCTCTTAGGACGCAGGCCTGTTGCCCAAGCCCTTGTCGCATGCTGCTATCGAGAGGGCGAAGTTCTATCGACCGCTCAGACTGTCGCATATTCGAAGGTTGTTCAGCTGATGGAAGTCTCGGAAGCGTTCCGGCACAACGGGTTACGGCCCGAGATGTCCGGACCGTCACGGCTCGGCGCCGGTGGCTGTGTCAACCATCTCGAGGTGCGGCGACGAACGCCCGAGATAGCCGGCGCATGAATACAATTCGCCGCCGATAGGCGCCCGCCGGGCCAATTCGCCCAATGGTGCGACGCCGGCCCGAAAGTTGTATTCGCCACGTCGCGGCCGACGAGAACATCCATACAGCACGACAATTCGAGAAGGAGGTTGGACATAATGTCGAACGACATTTCGGCGGGCGCTGCCCGACCGGCCGAACAGGACCGCATCGTCCTGGTCGACCAGCAGGGGGTGACGTGCTGGCTGGAGCGTGTGCCGCCCGATTGCTGCGGCAGCCTGATTCAGGACTCGCACCGATCGATCACCGTCGTGATCTCCGGCGGACCGGTCGAGATGATCGATGGGAGAGACCGCGTACTGAGCCGGACGACCCTGACCCCCGGACAGGTGATCCGCGGCCGCGAGCCGCAGAAACCGCATCGTCTCTGCAATCTCGCCGATCGGGCCCTGGTCCTGGTGATCATCGAACTACCGGAACCGACCCCGACATCCTGACGAATCCCGCTGCACGACAGCAGGTTCGGCGTATTTGTCCGGGCAGCACAGGACAGGCGCACGGGGTGGGCGCCTGTCTTTGTTTCTCGTTTGTTTCCGATGTGATCACCGTACGAGCGCGGCGAAACCAACGCCAAGCCCCGAATGCTGGGGCCTTCGGTGCGACGTTCGCAGAACGGGGCCTACTACTTTCGGCGCGCGATGCTCCCACAGGACGGATTGGCTGGCCGATCGCCGTGGACTTTGATGAACACGGGTGGAACAACAGCGGAGTCGCTCGGCGAATCCGGTTGAGATGAGGGACAGAATATGGTTGGGATCAGAATCCTCGGTCCGTTGGAGATCGACGGTGCAGCGGGAACGCCGCGGCTGGACTCCTACCGGCAGCGCGCGGTGCTGGGCTTGCTCGCATTGAACGCGAACAGTGTCACATCCATCGAGAGCCTGACCGACGCGGTCTGGGACGGACAGCCGCCGGCGACGGCCCGATCACAGATCCAGATCTGTATCTCGGTGCTGCGCCGGGTGATTGCCGACAGCGGCTGCCCGGTCGGCATCGAGACGCGGGCCCCCGGGTATCGGTTGTTCATCGATAGGTCCAACCTGGACAGCGCGCGGTTCGACGAACTGATCGTCCAGGCTCAGGCGCAGGAGAACGACGGCAACCTCGCCGCGGCGCTGGTCGCGCTGCGAATGGCGTTGGCGCAGTGGCACGGACCGGTGCTGGCCGATGTGTCCTCCAGTCGCATCCAGCGCATCGCCTATCGGCTCACCGAGCGCCGGGTGGCCGCCGAGTTGTCGCGCTTCCGCATCGAACTCGCGCTCGGGCGGGCCTGGGAGATCCTCGGGGATCTGCAGGAGCATATCGATGCCCATCCCCTGTGGGAGGAGGCCTACGGCTATCTGATGCTCGCGCTGCATCGCTGCGGGCGGCCCGCCGAGGCCCTCGAGGTCTATCGCCGGGCGCGCGCGACGCTCAATCAGCAGGTGGGACTCGAGCCGTCCGATGAGCTGCGCCGACTGGAGCATGCCATCCTCGAGGGCGGCGCCAGCCTGCCGCGTCCGGCGCTGTTCGAATCGTTTCGCCGCGCCGGATAAGCCGCCAGCAGAACTCGACGCGGGCACAGCCGTAGCGCTGTGCCCGCGTTCCGGGCGTCTATCGGATCGGCCCGGGTTCGCCGAGCAGCGTGAGGATTTCGGACAGATCGTATTCGGCGCGGCCGGGCCTGCCGTAGCGCGTCAACTTACCCCGGCTCGCCCACTTGCGGATGGTCTCCTGTTTGACCCCCGCGGCGAGGGCGGCGAGCTCGGTCGGTACCAAGCGCCGCCCGGACGTCCTCATGCCGCGGTCTCCCCGCGACGGACGGCGGGTTGCCGCCCCAGGCGCTGATACAGGGCCAGCCACTGATGGGGCTCCCACGTATGCCCCGCCGGGCAGCTCACCAATCGGTTACCGGTGCCCGAGGTCTCCATCTCGGCGTACACCATCTGCTGACATCCGGGCCGGTCGCATCGGCCGATCTCGATCCGATCCGGGACGGGATCGATGGCCCGCGCAGCGAGGCCGTGCGCCTCGGCGAACTCCTCGATGGCATCGGTGATCGCCGGATGCGCGGCCAGCCAATCCCCGTATTCGAGCAGGAAGTCGATCAGCGTCGACACCCCCCGCCGCGGTCGCCGCGGCGGATGGGCCTCGTCGACCACCAGCGCCGCCCACGACACCGCGAGCGTCATGATCTCCGTGCGCGCCTCGACCAGCGCATCCTTCAACACGATCCCCTGCCGCAACCCCCCATGGGCCCGCGGCACCCCCCGAGAACGCTCCCCCTGCAACAACTCCCCACAGCGGCCATACAACACCGGCAACTGCCGCAGAGTCTCGAAGAACCGCGACAGGCAATCGGAACATACGCGTCCGCCACCCGCCGGTGACCTGGAACGCGATGCCGCGCTCGTCACGGTGCCGCGGCAGCTCGGGTTTTCGCACAATGCTCCGGACATCTGTCTGCTCCTTCAGGCGCTGTTGTCTGGGCAACGCCAACTGTCGCAGAACCCCGTATCCTCTTGATATTCATCGCCTTTCGCCCGGCGATAGCGGGGTGAAGGCGCTGTCCCGATTCGCCGAACGACCCGTTCTGTATCAGGGAACCCGGAACGCTCGCCGATATCCGCCCGGAGTCGTGCCGACCTGAGCGCGGAAGCGGCGGCGCAGGTTGACCGCCGAGGTGAGGCCGACGCGGGCCGCGATGGCCTCGACCGGCAGATCGGTCTCCTCCAACAGCGTGCGTGCCTCGGCCACTCGGCGGGACAGCAGCCACGCGCCGGGACTTGTGCCGAGTTGATCGGTGAAGCGCCGAGCCAATGTGCGGGGCGAGATGCTGAGATACGCGGCCATATCGCTCACCGACAACGGAGTCGCCAGGCGCGCGCCGGCCCATTCGAGGAGGCCGTTCACCGTGTCCGCGGTCGAGAGAGCTGGCATGTACTGGACTTGACCGCCTTCGCGGTGCGGCGGCAGCACCATATGCCGCGCGAGGAGGGCGGCATGCGCGGCGCCGTGGTCCTGCCGGACGAGATGCAGGCACAGGTCGATGCCCGCGCCTGCTCCGGCGCTGGTGGCGACATCGCCATGGTCGACGTAGAGCATGTCCGGCTCCACGCGCACCTGAGGGAAGTCCCGGGCCAACTGTGCGGCACGCGACCAGTGCGTGGTAGCCGAGCGGCCGTCCAACAGTCCCGTACGAGCCAGCGCGAAAACTCCCGAGCAGATCGTGACGAGCCGGGCCCCATGAGCGTGAGCCTGTAGCAATGCCCGCCGCACGCGGGCCGACAGCGGCGCCTCCACCGGCATCCACCCCGGAATGAGCACGGTGTCGGCGGACGCGAGCGCCGACAGACCCTTCGCGACCGAGATCGCATACCCGGCGGTCGTCGGCACCGGGCCGGGCGTCTCCGTGCACACCTCGAACTCGTAGTACTGCGGCACACCGGCCCGCTGCGTACCGAAAACTTCGACAGCGCAGCCGAGTTCGAACGTCGACTGCACCGGCCGCACCATGACCACCACGCGATGCATGGCAGGAAAGTACCCCATAGTGTCTTTGTCGACACTGTCCGGACGTAGCCCGCGCCCGGCATCGTGACAGGCATGCACGCCGAGATCCTTGCCCAGGAGGGCTATACCTCTGTCCGCGTCACCGAATCGCCCGCCCGCGAACTCTTCCCCGGTATACGGCTACGCCCACTCTGGACGGGGCCGTCCGGCGCGCACGCCAACGTGCTGGAGATGGATCCGGGCACGTCATGGCCGCGCCGTGATGTCCACGAACCCGGCCCCGAGGAGGTGTACGTGGTCGCGGGCACGTTCAACGATGGTGCACGCGACTACCCGGTGGGCACATTCCTGCATGCCCCGGCCGGTTCGTGGCATGTGCCCGCGACCACCACCGGCTGCACGCTGTTCCTCTTCTATCCCGAAGGCTAGTTTCCGATGCTCGCGCCGCATGGCGGGTGCTGTCGAACACCGTTGCCGCACAGAGGAAACCGCTGACAGCGCCGTGTAGCACTCGCCTGAGGGGAGCGAGTGCCACACCGCGAATCGGGTAGATCACGAATTCCCGGCGTAGGCCCGCCACAGGCGGGCGTAGCGGCCGTTCGCGGCGAGGAGTTCGGTGTGGGTGCCGCGTTCGGCTACCCGGCCCTCGTGCATCAGCAGGACCGCGTCGGCCTGTTCGGCCTGGGTGAGGCGGTGGGCGATGACGATCGCGGTGCGATCGCGGGTCGCCTGCCAGCCGGCGCGCTCCAGTTCTCCGGCCCCTTCCGAACCTGCTTCGGCGGTGGCCTCGTCCAGGAGCAGGACCGGCGGGTCGAGCAGCAGGACCCGGGCCAGGGCGAGCTGTTGGGCCTGTACTGCCGTGAGGGCATGGCCGTGCGAGCCGACCACCGTATCCAGGTCGTCGGGGAGCGTGGCCACCCAGTGCGCCGCGCCCACGGCCGTCAGGGACCGCCGCAGCGCGGCGTCGTCGGGTGGTGCGTCGTCGGGGGTCACCAGGGTCAGGTTGTCGCGCAGCGATCCCGCGAAGACGTGCACTTCCTGTGTGACCAAACATAATTGACGCGCGCGCAGGCGAGGATCGAGATCGCCCGCATCGGTGTCGCCGATGGTGATCGTCCCGGTGCCCGGTTCCCGGATCCCGGCGATCAGGGCCGCGAGGGTCGACTTGCCCGCGCCGGACGTCCCGACGATGGCGGTGGTGGTTCCCGCGGGGAAGTGCGCGGTCACCTCGCGCAGCACGGGGCCGCGGCCGTAGTCGAAACCGATATCGCGCAATGCCAGTCCGGGCCGTGCGTCCGGGACCACCGAGGCACCGTCGGCGGGTGAGCGGTCGAGGGCATCGGCGGATTCCAATGCGACGCCGACCATTCGCCGCAGGGATGCCGCGGCCGAGGACAGCTGATCGACCAGGAACAGCAGCTGTCCGATCGGTCCGAACAGCCGCATGAAGAACAGGGTTGCCGTGGTCACCGCGCCGACGGTCACCGACCCGCCTCGCACCAGCGCGAAACCGGTTATCAGCAGCGTGCTCATACCCACCCATTCGGCCAGGTTGACGCGCCCGCTGAGCCGATTGGCGAAGACCCGGGTCAGCACCGACAGGCGCACAACCGACCAGGAGTGCTCGGCGATCCGGACGCGCTGCCGGTGCTCGAGTCCGAAGGCGCGCACGGTCGACAGCCCCCGGATCGAGGCCAGGATCTCCCCCGCCCGCCGGGCGCGTTCGGCACGTTCACCGGCGTAGACCTCGGGCGCGTCGCGCCGATACTGCCGCACCCCGAGCCAGTAGATGGGAACCAGGATCAGCATCGCCGCCGCGAATCGCCAATCCAGCGAACCCATTCCGGCCAGGGTGACGACCACGGCGAATCCGGACCCGGTGACCAGTGGCAGTGCCTCACCGATCGTCTGGTTGACCGTGGCCACATCCTCGGCGGTGCGGGAGACCACATCGCCCGCGCCCGCCTTCTCGATCCGCGCCAGCGGCAGACCGAGGGCCCCGCGAACCACTCGCTGCTGCAACGCCGCCAGAACGGAACTGACGATGCGGGCACTGGTGAGGAATCCATAGGCGCCCGCGACGGCCGACGCGACCATCGCGAGAGCCATCACCCCGCCCGCCCGCCACACCGCGCCCGAGCCGCTGCCCAGTCCGGGGATCCGACGATGGGAGACGACCAGATCCACCAGGGCGCCCATGAGCGCCGGGGGAATCAATGCCGCCGCCGCGGCGAGTGTGAGCGCGACGGCGGCCCCGGCCACCGCCGGCCATTGACCCCGCAGCTGCGCGCGCACGACCCGGCGCACCTGCGCCGGGGATGCGACGGTCAGTTGTTCACTCATCGGCCGACCCCCACGGTGTCCGGAGCGAGATCGGCGACGGTATCCGCCGCGGCCCGCCAGGCCGGGGAGTAGGTGAGCACCAGCGTGGATCGGCCCGCCCGCAGCGCGACAACGGCTGCGGCGATGGCGGTTTCGGTGACCGAATCGACACCGGTGGTCGGATCGACGAGGACCAGGATTTCGGGATCGGCGATCAGGGCGCGAGCGAGCGCCACCCGCTGCCGCTGCCCACCGGACAGGTCGAATCCCCCTTCGCCGACCGGAGTCTCGACACCGTCGGGCAGCGCGGCGAGCACATCACCCAGACCCGCGGCCAACAGCGCCCGCTCCTGCGCGGCCGTCGGCGCCCCGGCGTCGCCGCCGGTCACATTCTCGAGAATGGTGCCCTCGAACAGCTGCGCCTCATGCGGCGCGACCACCATGCGGCGCCGGACCTCGGCGGGTCCCAGATCCACCAATTCGTCTCCGCCCAGCCGAATCCGGCCACGCGTCACCGGTCCCTCGAGCGCGAGGCCCGCGACCAGTGGAGCGACATCGGAATGCGGTGCGGACACCACCATCGACGTACCGGACCTCAGCGCGATCCTCCGATCGCCGAGTTCGAAGCTCAGTTCGGTCGCGGCGGGTATCGATGCGGGCCCGGTGATCGAGGGGGCGGGCAACAGCGGCGGCGCCTGGACCACCGCGAGGATGCGTCCGGCACTGGCCAGACCGGCATTCCAGAACAGCCCCAACATCTTTCCCAGCGAACTCATCGGGTCGATGAGCAACTGCGATATGCCGATCACGGTGATCAGCTCGCCGATGCTCAACTGCCCGTCGACCGCGAGCGCGGCCGCGTAGACCCCGATCGCGACCACGAACAACCCCCCGATCCCACTGAGCCGCGCCGACAGCAGCGCGGCCGCACGGTTCGCGGAATGGGTTGCGGCCAAGGCATTCTGGGACGCGCGCCGATACCGGGCGAAGGCCGTATGCTCGGCCCCCATACCACGGATCACGCGCAGCCCGGCCACGATATCGGCGGCGGAAGCGGCCGCGGAGGCGGCGGCGGCCTGCTGCGACTGCATGCGCTTGGCGACCGGTGCGGCGATGCGATCGGAGGCGACGACCACGATCACCGCGCCGAGCACCGCCGCCACGCCCAGCGGCCAGGAGATGGTCACGAGAATCGCTGCGCCGAGCAGAATCCCGACCAGCTGGCCGAAGGGATAGATCAGCGCCGCCTTGGCCCGGGCGACCGATTGCGTATCGACGGTCGCGATGGACAGCAACTCACCCGGCTGCCGGGACGGACCACCCAGACCGGCGGCATCGAAGATCCGGTCGATCACCCGCATACGCAGCGAGTGATCGACGAAATTCATTGCCAGCCAACCCAATCGGGACGCGAAGCGAAAGCTGAGGCTCAATGTCGCGAAGACCAGGGCCAGCACCGCGATCCAGCCCGCCAGCACTCGGACATCCCCGGTCGCCACCGCGCTGTCGACGGCCTGGGCGACGACGACCGGAACCAGCATCTCGCCCACCTGATGCAGCACCGACAGCGTGACCGCCGGAATCATCAAGCGCCGATGCGCGATCATGGCTCGCAGAACGAGCTGCCGCGCCGTGGTGGTCTCATCGATACACGGCTGGGCCGTCGACACGGGAAGTTCGGGCGCGAGCGCGAACGCCCGCGGCCGCGAACCGACCGGATCACTCAAGGTACCCACCCGAATTGCCCAGATAGGCCAGGGCATCGTGCTCGACGCCGTCGTCGGTGCGGATCCGATGCAGAATCAGCGCCCGATTCGCGCCGCTCCACGCCTGCGGACCGGCGGTGACCGCGATACCGCCGGAATCCTCGACGGTGATCCGGCCGGGCGTACCGCCGTAACGAGTGTTGGAGACCGAGGCCGACAGCACCCGCAACCGCTCACCCTTGAAGTAGCAGAAGGCATTCGGATACGGATCGGACTGCGCGCGAATCAGGCGTTCGATGACCTCGGCCGGCCAGCCGAAGTCGATATGCGAATCCCGTTCGGATCGCTTGTGGAAGTAGGTCGCATCCGCGGGATTCTGCGGAATCGGTTGTGCGGTACCGGATTCCAGGAGATCGAGCGCATGCAACAGCAGCGGCTCGATCTCACCGACGGTCCGGTGGAACAGATCGACGGTGCGATCGGCCGGCCCGACGGGCACGGCCACCTGCGCCACGATGGGCCCGGCGTCCAGGCGCTCGTCCATCAGATGCGCGGTCACCCCGACCTGCGGATCGCCGTTGATCAGCGCCCAGATCAGCGGCGAGAAGCCCGCGTACTTGGGCAGCAGCGAATCGTGGATATTGAGCGTGCCCAGCCGCGGCCTGCGATAGATATCCTCCGGCAGCCAGGTACGCCAATTGTTGGCGACGATGAGATCCGGATCGGCCTCCTCCACGGCGCGCCGCAATTCGTCATCCGGGCGCTTGGCGAGATGCACCGGAATTCCGTGCGCGAGGGCGAGTTCCTCGACCGAGTCGTTCCACATCCGCTCGTACGGATTGTCGCTCGGCGGATGCGTCACCGCGAGCACGACCTCGTGTTTGGAGCCGATAATGGCCTGCAGCGTCCGATGACCCCAGGTCTGGAAGCCGAATGTCACAATGCGCATGTTCATCCCACCCGATCGAGGAGAGCGGCGGACGAGTCGGTGTCCGCGGTCAGTTTTTCAATGGAATCGAGAAGTTCGCCGGCACGCACGGCGACATTGGACAGCAATGTCGCGCCGAGTCCGTGCGTCGGTTCGTCCGCACCCTGGACGAACAGTCCGGCGATCGTCTCCTGCCCCACCCGGACCTGGTAATCCCTTGTGAGGGAAACCGTTCCCTCGAGATCCGGGAACGTCGCGAGCCCGGACAGGCCCGAGGAGGTGAAGCCGGTCGCGCAGATCACGACGTCATAGGTGGCGGTGGTGGTCGTACCCGTCATGCGGTCGCGCACGGTGACATCGATCGGGCCGTCGGCCGAGCCGTCGGTCGTGCGGGCCGACACCACCTCGGTCGCGGGACGAATCACCAATCGCCGCCGCCCTGTCACCGCCTCGGAGTATTCGATGGCGTACAACTCCTTTATCAGGTCGAGATCCACACAGGAGTAATTGGTGGTGCGGTGCCGGGTCAGCAGATCCCGGCGCACCGTGTCGGAGGCGTGATAGAAGCGATCGACGGCCTGAGGATCGAAGACGCGATTGGCGAAGGGGCTGTCGTCGGCCGGTTGGAATCCGTAGCTGTTGAACACGCTTTCGACGGTCGCCCCTTGATAGCGGTTATAGAGATACGAGACCACCTCGGCGGCACTCTGGCCGCTTCCCACCACCAGCAGACGCGCATCGTCCGGTATCGCGATCTGCTCGAGGTTGTCGAGTAGCCGGTAGTTGTGGAACAGCCGCGGCCCCGGGGTGGCCCAGGACGGCAGCGATTCCCGCAATCCCGTCGCGACCACCACGGTGCGGGCCAGCTTGGTCACCGGACCGGTGGGGCCGTTCACGCGAACCCGGAATCGCGCCCGCTCCCGCTCGGACAAGCGCTCGATCTCGACGACCTCGCTGCCGTACACGATGGGCGAGCGCACGGTCGAGGCCACCCATTCCAGATAGTCGGCGAATTCGACCCGCGTGGGAAAGAAGGTCTGGTGGTTGATGAAATCGACGAGCCGGCCGTGAGCGGACAGATAGTTGACGAAGCTATAGGGGCTCAAGGGATTTCGCAGGGTGGCGAGATCCTTCAGAAACGAGATCTGCATGGTGGCCCCCGCCAGCAACATGCCGGAGTGCCAGCCGAAACTCCGACGGCGCTCGAAGACCATCGCGCTGGTCGGGCGGGCGGCGGCGCGTTCATCGATCGCGGCGAGCAGTGCGAGATTCGACGGTCCGGCACCCACGCCGATCACGTCGTACACACCGTGTTGGCTTTCCAATTCAACCGTGCTTTCAGTACAGACCTCGGACGAGGCCGATCCGGGCTACCCCCGCATGAGCAAGTACCACTTGGGAGGTTGTTAGGTTAGGCTACCCAAGCGTTACAGAGGTTAGCCTAATCTAAGAGGAAGTGGCAATGAGCTTGCGCCCGATCGGAAGTGCCGAACGCTTCAGCCTGACCGCGGCGCAGCGCGAGTTGTGGTTGGGGCATCAGGTATCCCCCGACCCGGCCGCATATCGGACGGCCGAGGTCACCTGGTTCGACAGCGCGAGTCACCTCGAACTGCCGCACCTCGATTCCGCCATCACCCGGGCCATCGACGAATCCTACTTGGGGGCAGTGCGTTTCGCCGACCAGGATACCGATCCCCAGATGATCGTCGATCCGGATCGGCGGATCCGGGTCGAACGCCTCGACGCCGTGGACGAGGCCGCGGCCCGGGCGCTGATGACCGACGATATCCGGGCGGTCGGCGAGGATGCGGCCGATCTGGGCGCACCCCTGCTGCGCACCGCGCTCATCCATCTCGGCGACGGCCGGATCGCCTGGTATCTCCGGGCGCACCACCTACTCCTCGATGGATACGGCTTCGCGCTGCTGCGGCAGCGGGTCGAGAAGATCTACACCGCCCTGTCACGCGGCGAGCAGATACCGCCCGCGACCTTCCCGGCCCTATCGCATCTGCAGCCCGAGGGCCGGATTCCGGAACCGGACCGCGCCGAGGCGGCCCCGGCGGCGACCTGGTCGGGACGCCGCGCCGCACCCGAACCCCTACCGGTGCGCGCCCGCCGGTCGGTCCGGATAGCGGCGGACGACTGGATCGCGACCGCGCTGGCGGCGGTGGTCGGCTACACCGCACTGTTGCGGACCGCAGACTCGGTCCGCGTCGACCTGCCCGTACTCGGGCGAAAGGCCTTGGCGCAGTGGCGGACACCGCTCGCGCAGGCCTATCTGACCACCCTCGACTTCCCGGCTCTCGACCGCGATCGGCTCCGGAAGTCCTCGGGCATCGACCAGTCGCTGGTCGCCGCCGCGGCCGAACAGCTACGCGGACAACGGGACACCACCGCCCCGACCCCGGTGAGCGGCGGTCCGCTGCTCAACATCATGCCGTTCACCCCGACCCTGAACCTGCCCGGCGCATCGGCACACACCGAAGTCCTCGCCGAGGGCCCGATCGCCGACATCTCCCTACGCATCACCCGAAACGCCAGCGCGGCAGACGATTCCGAACTCGTCGTCGAATTCGCGGGCAATCCGGCCACCTATTCGACCACCGATCTCGCCCTGCACGCCGATCGCTTCGCCCGCTACCTCAGCGGACAGGGATTCGGCACCGAGGCCGATACGACGCTCTGGCGACGCGCGACCGGCACGGATCGCGGCCCGGTCGCCACCGCCGCCCGCGGCGGCAGTCTGATCACGGCGTTCGACACCGTCGCCGCGCAGCGGCCGGACCACCCCGCGCTGATCGAATCCGGCCGACCGCCGGTCACCTACGCCCGGCTGCGCGCGCGATCCGAACAGATCGCCGAGACGCTGCGTGCCGGCGGCATCGGTCCCGGCCATCTGGTCCGGATCGCGTTGCCGCGCGGCCCGGAGGTCGTGGCGGCGATCCTCGGCGTCCTGCGCAGCGGTGCGGCATACCTGCCCACCGATCCGAACTCCCCTTCGGCACGCACGGACTTCATCGTCGCCGACGCGAAAATCGCTGCCACCGTCGATATCTCGGGCATCGCCATACACGATCGGCACGCTCGGCGGCTGGCGCCGGATACGGCGTACGTCATCTACACCTCGGGGTCGACCGGAACACCGAAGGGCGTGCCCGTGCGCCACCATGCCGTATCGCGGCTGTTCAGCGCCACCGAATCCGTTGTCGGCCAGGGGCCCGCGGATCGATGGCTGCTGTTCCACTCCTACGCCTTCGACTTCTCGGTATGGGAGATCTGGGGTGCGCTGCTGCACGGCGCGGCGTTGGTGGTCCCCACCGACACCGATGTGCGGGACACCCGGGCGATGGCGCGCCTGATCGTCGACTCCGGGGTGACCGTGCTGAACCAGACCCCCTCCGCATTCGGGGCCCTGATTCCGGAGCTGCGCGAACTGGGCTCGAATCGGTTGCGCGCCATCGTCTTCGGTGGCGAACGGCTGGACCCCGCCGCGCTGCGGCCCTGGCTGGAATTCGCTCCGGATACGCGGCTGATCAATATGTACGGCATCACCGAGACGACGGTGCACGTCACCGCGTACCCGGTGGGCCTCGGCGATACCGAGCGGGAGGAGTCGGTGATCGGCGCGCCGATCGCCGACCTGCGCGCCTATCTGCTCGACACCGCACTGCGGCCGGTGGTGCCCGGCGCCGTCGGCGAACTCCATATCGCCGGACCGGGCCTGTCCGACGGCTACCTCGGCCGCCCCGGCCTGACGGCGGGCCGTTTCATCGCCGACCCGTTCGCCGCGGGCGGGCGCCTCTATCGGACCGGCGACCTGGCGACCCTCACCGCCGACGGCGACCTCGTCTATCTCGGTCGCGGCGACGACCAGGTGCAGGTGCGCGGATTCCGCATCGAACCCGCCGAAATCGACGCCGTCGCCATCGGATTCCCCACCGTGACGGCGGCGGTGACCGTGCCGCGGCCCCTGCCCAAGGATGCCGAGGCACTGGTCACCTACGTCACCGGCCCCGCGGATTCGCGGTCGACCGAACCGATTCGGCGATATCTGTCCGAACGACTGCCGCACTACATGGTGCCCGCGATGATCGTCGTCCTTCCCGCCCTCCCACTCACGGTGAACGGCAAGGTCGACAAGCGTGCCCTGCCCGAGCCTCGAGTACACGGCACGGGCGCCGAGGAGATCACCGATCCACTCACCGGATCGGTGTGCGCGGCCTTCGCACGGGTGACCGGTGTCGACCGAATCGGTCCGGGCGACAACTTCTTCCACCTCGGCGGGCATTCGCTGCATGCGGTCACCCTGCTGCGCGAGCTGGCGACGATCCCCGGGCTGGACCGGCTGCGCTTCCGCGATATCTTCGACCATCCGACGCCGCGAGCGCTCACCGCGCTGGCCGATACCGGCAGTCCGGGTCGGACGATCCGGCCCGTCGAGCGACTGGAAACCTTTGCGCCGGTGGACCTCACACCCGCGCAGCATCGCATCTGGCTGCTCGATCGAAACGACGGTCCCGCAACCTATGTGGTGGGTTTCGCGATCGAATTCGGCGCGGGCGTCGGCGTGCTGGATCCCGTGGTCGCACGGGCCGCCATCGGCGATGTGGTGCGCGCACAGGAGAGTCTGCGCACGCGATTCCCGGTGATCCAGGGGCGACCGGTGCAACAGGTGGCGTCCTCGGCGCCGGATATCACCGACGTCGAGGATCTGGACGCGGCGCTGACCGACGCGCTCGCCGCGGGCTTCGATATCGAACTCGCGCCCGGCGTGCGATTCTTCGTGTCCGGCAACGGTATCGGCGTGGTGATGCATCACATCATCGGCGACGAGTTCTCCCGGCGGATCCTGGTCCGGCAGCTGGCCGACGCCTATTCCGCACGCCTGGACGGACGGCCGCTGCCGCGACAGGACTCCGAAACCGGCCCGAGCGTCCGCGAACTCGCGCACTGGCAGCTCACCGACGGCTCCAACGATAACGACGCCGAGTTCTGGCGGTCCTATCTCGCGGGCGCGCCCGACGAATTGTCCTGGCGCACCGACCGGCCGCGTCCCGCCCTGCCGACCCACGCCGGTCGCACCATCGACCGTGGACTGCCGCCCGAGATCCACCGGGCGGTGCTCGCGATGGCCCGCCGGGCCGGAGTCACCCCCTTCACGGTGCTGCACGCCACCCTGCTCGTGGCGCTGGCGCGCACCGGGGCGGGCCTGGACCTGAGCATCGGGACCCCGTTCGCGGGCCGCGACCATCCGGCCGCGGACGAACTTGTCGGATGCTTCGTCAACACCGTGGCCCTGCGCTGCGCCGTGCGGGAGGAACGGACCTTCCTCGAACTGCTGGCCGATGTCCGCGCCGCCGATGTCGCGGCCTTCGATCACGCGCGGACCCCGTTCGACGCCGTCGTCGAGGCGGTGAACCCGCCGCGGTCCGGATCGCGGCATCCGCTGTTCCAGGTCATGCTCACCCACTGGGAAGAGCCCTCGGCCACACCGGCATTCGGCGACCACCCGGTCACGGTCCGCGCGATCGCGCCGGAGACCGCCAAGTTCGAGGCGTCCGTGCGATTCACGCAGTTGCCGGACGTCTCGGGAATCACCGCCACCCTGGAGTATTCGACCGAGCTGTTCGACGAGCCGACGGCCACCGCGTTGCTCGCGCGGGTGGCCCTGCTGCTCGAACGCCTCACGGCCGCACCGGATGTGCCCATCGCCGAGATCGGCGCACTCGACGAGGACGAGCGGAACCGGCTGCGGCACTTCGGCATCCGGCCACACGACCTGGCGCCGGTCGAGTTCTCCGAGATCTTCGTTCCGATCGCGACGCAGGCCTCGACGGCGACGGCCATCGAATGCGGCGCGACCGCGCTCACCTACGCCGAACTGCTGGACTGGTCGAACCGCCTGGCCCATCGGCTCGCGGCGCAGGGGGTCGGCACCGGCGATATCGTGGGACTCGAGCTGCCCCGCGGGCCGGAACTCATGGTCGCGCTGGTCGCGGTGCTGCGCGTCGGCGCGGCATATCTGCCGCTCGATCCGAGTTATCCGCCGGAGCGTTTGGCGCATATGCTCGCCGACTGCCGACCCAGCCTGATCCTCGACGATCCGGACGAGATCGCGGAATCGCGCACCGGGGAACGGCTTACGCCGATCGAGACGCACCGCCGCCGCGCGCCGGGACCGGACGATCTGGCGTATGTGATCTACACCTCCGGCTCCACCGGCGTGCCCAAGGGCGTCGAGATCACCCATCGCGGACTGGTGGATCTGCTTGCGCTGCAACGGGATGTGATCGGGATGGGGCCGCACACCCGGGCGCTGCACTTCTCCTCGATCAGCTTCGACCTCGGCTTCTGGCAGGTGATGTGGGGAATCTGCTCGGGCGGCACGTTGATCATCGCCCGCGAGCAGGATCGGCTTCCGGGCACTCCGCTGCTGGACGTGATCAGCCGCCACCGCGCCAACTTCGTCGGCATCCCACCGACTTTCGCGGCCGCGTTCCCCCCCGATGCGGACCTGCCACCCGGCATCGATCTCATGCTCGGCGCGGAGAAACTCACCCCGGCACTGATCGGCCGCTACGGTCGGGGGCGTCGACTGTTCAATGCCTACGGCCCCACCGAATGTACGGTCAACGCCACCCTGGCACTGGTCCGGGCCGATCATCGGGGGCCGGTCTCGATCGGATATCCCGACCCGGGCAAGCGCGCCTATATTCTCGACAGCTGGCTGCGGCCGGTGGCGGTGGGTGGTATCGGGGAGCTGTATCTGGCGGGTGGCTCCCTCGCGCGGGGCTACCGCAATCAACCCGGCAAGTCCGCGGAGCGGTTCGTCGCCGATCCCTTCGCCGCGGACGGATCGCGCATGTATCGCACCTCGGATCTGGTGTGGTGGGGCGAGGACGGGCAGATCTACTACTACGGGCGCGCCGATCATCAGGTCAAACTGCGCGGCTTCCGGATCGAGCTCGGCGAGATCGAGACGGTGCTCGCGGCGGATCCGCGGACCGAGGATGTGGTGGTCCAGGTCGTGACCGATCGGTTGGTCGCGTATCTGACCCTGGCGCCGGGCACCGAACTCGATCGCGATGCGCTCATGCGCCATTGCGCGAGCCGACTGCCCGACTACATGGTGCCGTCGACCTTCGTCGCCCTGGACGAATTCCCCCGGCTACCCAATGGCAAGGTCGACATGGCCAACCTCCCGGCCCTGCAGATCGCCCACCGCATCGTCGGCCGGGGCCCGCGCAACGCGCGCGAGGAGACGGTATGTGGCTTGTTCGCCCGCGCACTGGCGGTGGACGCGGTGGGGATCGATGACAACTTCTTCGATCTGGGCGGACATTCGCTGCTGGCGGCGGCGATGATGGCCGAGATCTCCCGGGAGTTCGGCGTCACCGCCACCGTCGCAGTGCTTTTCGCCGCGCCCACTCCCGCGGAACTGGTGTCGGCCCTCGATTCCGGTTCGGCGGCAACCACTTCCGGACTCGAAGTCCTCTTGCCGCTGCGCACCAGCGGCGACGCGACGCCGGTGTTCTGTTTCCATCCGGCGGGTGGAATCAGCTGGGGCTTCGCCGGATTGCTGCGCCATGTCGATGCGCGGTATCCGCTCTACGGCATTCAGGCCACGAATCTGGCCACCGCCGCGCCGCCACCCCCGACCCTCGAGGCCATGGTGGTCGAATACCTCGACTACATCGAATCCGTTGCTCCACAAGGCCCCTGCCATCTGGTCGGCTGGTCGCTGGGCGGTGTCGTGGCGCATGCGATGGCCGCGGAGATGCAGGCGCGGGGGCGGGAGGTGGGCATCGTCGCCATGCTCGACTCCTTCCCGTCGGATGCCTGGCCGTCCATTCCCACCGAACAGGATGCGTTGGCGGCGCTGTTGTACATGGTCGGCTACGATCCGGCGCCGCTGCTCACCGACGGCCGAACCCTCACCCGTCGGCAGGTGGTCGACATCCTGCGTGGTGAGGGCAGTGCGCTGGCGGGCATCACCGAGGAGACACCGCGCGCCATGATCGACAACTTCGCCAATGCGGTGGTGCTCGAATCCGAACCGCGCCAGATCCGGGTGGACGGGAATCTGCTGTTCTTCACCGCGGCCCGCAATCCGGCGACCAAGGCCACTCACGACCTGTGGCGGCCGTACTTCAGCGGCATGATCGAAAACCATGACATCGACTGCGAACACAAGGATATGACCCAACCCGGTCCGATTGCCGAGATCGGCCGGATCATCAACGACGCCCTCGGGCGTTGGTCGACAGGAGATTGAGCCACCCATGATCGAACGTTCCCTTCGTCACGGAGTACAGCCGCCCGTTCGCCGACGGCTGCGCCGGGTCGTGGCCGGTTGCGCCGCGGCGGTATCGCTGCTGCTGGCGACCGGCTGCACGAGCGGCGAGCGATCCGCCGAGACTCCCGCCGCCGCACCCGGCGGGGCCTTCCCGGTCACCCTCGAGTCGGCGCTCGGACCGACGACGATTTCCCATGCGCCGCAACGGGTGATCACCCTCGGATGGGGTTCCACCGAGGTGGCGCTCGCACTGGGCGTGACGCCGGTCGCCGTCCCGAACATGAAGTCCGATTCCGGCACCGACGACCCCGTACTGCCCTGGGTGCGGGACAAACTCGGATCGGCGACACCCGAGGTGTTCGAGGCGACGAGTAAGTCGATGCCGTATGAGAAGATCGCCGCCCTGCGCCCGGATGTGATTCTGGCCGTGCAATCCGGTGTCACCGCGGACCAGTTCGCCAAACTGTCGGCGATCGCCCCGACCGTGGGCTATCCGGGCAAGCCCTGGCAGACCGGTTGGCAGGATCAGACCCGGCTGGTCGGCAAGGCCCTCGGCAAGGAGAAGGAGGCCGCCGCTCTCGTCGACAATACGAATGCGCAACTGGCACAGGCGCGTTCGGAGCACCCCGAGTTCGCCGGGAAGACCGCGGCGGTGTTCAGCGCGATCAAGCCGGACGGGCTGAACGTCTATCTGGCGACCGATCCGCGGATCGAACTGCTGCAGACCCTGGGCTTCACCCCGCTCCCCGAACTCGCGCAGTTGCGCCAGCAGACCGATCCGTCCAAGTTCGCGGCGGACGTCAGCTGGGAGAACATCCCGCGCTACAACCCGGATGTACTGCTCAGCTGGTATCTGCAACCGGCTCTCCAGACGAGTGTGGAAGCCAATCCGATCTTCCGGTCCCTGGCCGCGGTGAAGGCGAATTCATATGTGGCACTGACCGATCCGCCCATGGTGTACGCGATCAGCGCGCCGAACGTGCTGAACATCCCGTGGCTGGTCACCCATGCCCTACCGAAGCTGAGCACCGCCGCTCATGGCACGCGGTAACGTCCGAACCGTAGCGCCGCCGCTCGCCCTCGGACTGCTGGCCACGGGGCTGGCGGCGGCCGTGGTCGGGTCGCTGCTGATCGGATCGGGATCGCTGACCCCGGTGCAGGTGTGGCAGGGCCTGTCCGGCGCCCCGGGCGAGGCCGCCGACATCCTGCGCACCATCCGCATTCCACGCACCGTCTTCGCGGTGATCATCGGTGCGGCACTGGGACTCGCGGGCGCCCTGACCCAGGGATATACGCGCAATCCCCTGGCCGATCCGGGGCTGCTGGGTATCACGCAGGGTGCGGCGCTGGCCGTGGTGCTGGCGATCACGCTGCTGCATCTCACCTCCCCGGTGGCCTACGTATGGTTCGCGTTCGGGGGCGCGGCGCTCGCCGCGGCCATGGTCTTCACCATCGCCGGGCTCGGGTCGGGAGCATCGCCGCTGTCGGTGGTTCTGGTCGGGGCCGGTATCTCGGTATCGCTGTCGGCGCTGACCGGGGCGATCGCGTTGAGTGACCGCACATCGATGGATGCGCTGCGATTCTGGGGCGCGGGATCGGTGGGCGGGTTGGCATGGCCGGTGCTGCGAGTGATGTTGCCGTTCCTGGTGATCGGCTTCGGGCTCGCGGCGCTGTGCGCGCCGGTGCTCAACGCGCTGGATCTGGGTGATGATGTCGCGGCAGCGCTCGGCGTCCATGTGTTTCGGGGTCGGCTGGTGGGCATCCTGACCGTCACGCTGCTCGCGGGGGCCGCGACCGCGGCCTGCGGGAGTATCGCATTCCTGGGTCTGATGGTTCCGCACGTGGCGCGCTCGTTGACCGGACCCGACTTTCGATGGCTGCTGCCGTGCGCGGCCGCCCTCGGCGCGGTCGTCCTGTTGGCCGCCGATATCGTCGGCCGCGTGGTGGCACGGCCCGGGGAACTGCAGGCCGGGATCGTCGTCGCACTGCTCGGGGCCCCGTTCTTCCTGGCGGTCGTCCTGTTACGAAAGGCGGGCACGCGGTGACCACGCGCGTCGAGGTCCGACGGCCCACATCCGCGGTGCGGATACCCGGTACTCGGATAGCGGTCCGCTGGCGCTCGCGGCCCCTCGCGGTGGCCGTGACGGCCGCGGCGGCGACGGCCGCGCTGTTCTGCGTGAGCCTGGGCACGGGCGATCTCGCGATTCCGCTGTGGGATGTGCTGGCCACCCTGGTGGGACGCGGAGACAGTATGAGCGCCTTCGTCATTCACGAACTCCGGCTGCCCCGAGCCGTACTCGGTGTCGTGGTGGGGCTGGCTCTCGGCGTGAGCGGAGCGATCGTCCAGACCGTCGCCCGCAATCCCCTCGCCTCGCCCGATATCCTGGGCGTCACCGGTGGCGCGGGTGCCGCCGCCGTGACCGTGGTGACCGGGGTCGGCGGCCACACCATCTCGACCCTGTTCGCGTACGGCCTGCCGCTGGCCGCCATGACGGGCGGATTGCTCACCGGGACATTCGTTCTCGCGGTGAGTGCCCTGGGCCGAGTGGGGCAGCAGCGGCTGGTGCTCGCGGGTGTGGCGGTCACCGCCATCATGTCGGCGCTGACGCAATGGATGTTGGTGCGGGCCGATATTCGCGATGTGGGCCAGGCGCAGCTGTGGCTGGTCGGGGCGTTGGAGCCGCGGCAGTGGTCGCAGATATGGATCACGGTATGGGGCATCGGCGCGCTGACGGTCGCGGCGATCGCGCTGGCCTATCCGCTGCGCGCGATCGCACTGGGCGACGATCTCGCCGTCACATTGGGCATCCGGCTCACCGCGGTACGAATGTCATTGCTGCTCACCGCGATACTGCTGACCGGTATCGCGGTCGCGGCGGCCGGACCGGTCTTCGCCGTGGCCCTGATCGCGCCCCAGGTCACCGTCCGACTGAGTCGGCTAGCGTCGCCACCGCTGCTCGCCTCCGGAATCATGGGAGCTCTCCTACTGACGGCAGCCGACCTCATCTCTCGGACCCTGCTGTCCGAACCACTCCCGGTCGGGGTCGTGACCGCGGCGATCGGCGGCCCTTTCCTGGTGCTGCTCATCCTGCGCGCGAACCTGCGCACCGCCTTCGGGCGCATGTCCTGGCGGCGCTGATCGCCCCGAGGGCGGCGGCGGTGCCGCCCTCGGCGCTCGATCGGATATCAGTGGCGGGGTTCGATAATCGCAGAACCTGTCTCGGTCACCCCTCACGCTCCTCACGGTCGCGTAGGTCCCGGATCGCTTGTCTGAGCCCTCTGGGATGCGGCGAACATCGACCGTCACAATCACGAACACCGCCAACGGGATTCCGACCGCGACCGCCAACCCGAAGCAATCGCCTACCGAATAGGCCCAGGAAGGGTCACCGGCGGACCCAGCCTTGGGCTACATCGGCAAGATTCCACCACGAAACATACTGAGAGTCTTCGGATTCCAGCTTCCACCCTAATGCCAGGGCATCGAAGAATGCATCGTCTCCCGTCTTGCCACCCTTGGGTTCGCCGACGAACACCAGCCGATCGCCTCCGGCACGGCTGAACTCGTCGAGCGCCGTCGATGCCATGACATTGCCCCAACCCGGCGGCCAGCACAGGAACAACACGTGGTCGGACTGACCGCGAACACGCTCAGCGAAGGACGCGAGATCACCGACACGATGCCACACATCGCGTTGCCCGGACGCGCCCGGGAACGACACGTTTTCGGTCGTATCCGGGGGTTCGAAGTCGAAAGCGTCGACGATCAGACCGGCGACCGTCAGCTGCGCCGCCCAATAGCCCCGGCCGGCACCGAGTTCGACCACCTCCCTGCCCGAGCAGAAGTCGGTCATCCAGTTGATCGTTTCAGGCGACGGGACAGCGTAGGCGTAGACCGCCTGCAGGATCGTCTGCGCGAACCCCAGTCGCGCACTGCCTTGGGGGCGACCGCCGTCGACCACTCGACGACCGTCCCGGTGAGAGACCGATTGGGCGACGATGTCCCAGTAGGGATTCCGACTCTGAGCGTCGTCTCCGGTCATGTAATGCACGAATCGGAGATCGAATGCGGCGTCAGCCTGTTCGTCTCCACTGCCGGACATCATCGCCGCCGCATCCAGGTAGTCGGCCACCTTCGGATACTCCGCGCGGAGCCGCCGCTCGTCACCGAGCAACGCGGCCAGCTGGTCCCGACGATCTGGAGTGAGGACGAATCCAGCCATGACTCCCATACTGCCTGTGCAACTCCCGCTGATGGTGCTGAATGCACAACAGCTGATACATCCCGGGCCGAACGCGCTCAACCCCAGCGCATTACGCGCGAACCTACGTACCGCCTTCGGGCGCATACCTCGGCGGCGCTGATCGCCCCGAGGGCGGCAGCGATGCCGCCCTCGGGGCTCGATCGGATATCAGTGACGGGGTTCGATCACCAGGTCGCCGCGAGTCAGGGTGCGGCCCCTGACGCTGGCGAGAAGATCGTGCGGGAAGCCCAGGTCGATCACGCTGGCCTCGTCGAGGCGGGCCAGTTGGGCGGCGGTGAATTCGACCTCCAGGGCGCCCAGGTTGTCCTCCAGTTGCTCGGGGGTGCGCGCGCCGATGATCGGTGCCGTCACGTCCGGATTCTGCAGGGTCCAGGCCAATCCGACCTGCCCGGGCGTGCGGCCCAGCTCGTGGGCGATCTCCCGCACGACGTCCGCGATGGCGAGGTTTCGTTCGGTGAGCGCGCCATTGGCGATATTGAAGTTCTTGCGGGTGCCGTCGTCGGAGGCGTTCACCGCGGTCAGGTCGGCGCGGCTGTATTTGCCGGTGAGCACCCCGCCGGCCAGCGGTGAGAACGGGATCACCCCCAACCCCAACTCGCGTGCCATGGGGATCAGGTCACGTTCCCCGGTACGCTCGATCAGGTTGTATTCGAGCTGCAGCGCCACCAGCGGTGACCAGCCGCGCAGGTCGGCGATCGCCTGCATGCGCGACACCTGCCAGGCCGGGGCGTTGGAGATCGCCACGTACAAGACCTTGCCGCGGCGGACCAGATCGTCCATGCCGCGCAGGATCTCCTCGACCGGCGTCGTGACATCCCACACGTGCAGGTAGAGCAGATCGATGTAATCCGTATTCAGCTGTCGCAGACTGGTTTCCACTGACGCGAACAGGGGCTTGCGGTGCGCGCCACCGGAATTCGGATCGTCGGCCCGACGCAATGTCGAGTACTTCGTTGCCAGCACCAGGCTTTCGCGGTTGTCGCGGGTGAATTCGCCCAGCAGACGCTCGGAGCTGCCATTGGTGTAGGTGCTGGCGGTGTCGATGAAGTTGCCGCCGCGCTCGACGTAGACGTCGAACAGCTTGCGCGCCTCGTCCCGTTCGGCGCCCCAGCCCCATTCGGTACCGAAGGTCGCCGCGCCCAGCGCCAGCGGTGAGATCCGCAACCCCGAGCGGCCCAGCAGCCGGTAGGTGTCGAGGGTGAGCGACATCGTGTCCTCCTGAACTAGTGATCCGTTGTCGGAGAACAAGTCTGTGATCGCCGCGAACCGGGGATAAGGGAAGACAGTTCCTGGGAACGCCGGTCCTACCCTGGCGGTAGCATCGGACCGATGACCCGCACCGTGGACGCGACACAGGAGCTGGCCGCGTTCCTGCGAACCCGGCGCGAACGGCTCGACCCGCACGATTTCGACCTGCCGTCGCGTCGGCGGTTCCGGCGGACCCCCGGATTGCGCCGCGAAGAGGTCGCCGAATTGGCCGGGATCAGCATCGATTACATCGTGCGGCTGGAACAGGGCCGTGGGCTGCGGCCCTCGGCGGATGTGGTGGAGGCACTGGCCCAGGCACTGCGCCTGGCCCCCGCCGAACGCGCCTACCTGTTCGACCTGGCCCAGCAGCGCCCCCGCAACGCCGACACACTCGCCACCACCGCGGCCCCGCCGCTGGCCCGCATGGTCGCCGACCTGTCACCGCTGCCGGCCATGCTGATGAACCACCGCTACGACATCCTGGCCTGGAACGACGAAATGGCAAGGCTCCTCCTGGATTTCGACACCCTGCCGCCGTCCCAGCGCAACGCGATGTGGCTATGCCTGAGGCATCCACCGATGCGTGAGTTCTATCTCGACCGCGAACGGGTCGTCCGAGAGGGAATCGCCCACCTGCGCGCCGCGTGGGCCGCCCATCCGCACGATCGGGCGCTATCCGACCTCATCACCGAATTCACCACTCACGACGAGGAATTCGCGCGACTCTGGGACGAACGAGACGTCAAGGTCAACGGCCGCGGCCGCAAGGCGATGCGACACCCCGCCGTCGGCGAGATCACCGTGGATTTCGAAGTGCTCATGCCACTGGAAGATCCGGACCAACGATTGACGATCTTCCGCCCCGCCGACGATGAAAGCCGATCGGCATTGGACCGCTTGCGCGCGCCCTGATCAGCAGTCCTTGGAGGAGAGCCACTCCGTTCTCATATCGATGATTGTGTTAGGTAGAACAAGGGCACTGATCAGGAACATTCAACCTGATCAGAGCTTCTGATCTGCGAGATCTCACAACTGCGCTCGCAGTCGTCCACATAACGCTCGATATCGGCTGACGTGAAGTGCGTCACACCCCACCGGTCACCGACGCCTTTCGAACCCGACGTCATTACGCGAACACTGCAGATATGGGATCGGCGTGTCATGCTGGCGCGACGCAACACATGTACAGGAATGTATTGCACTCGATCCAAAAGCGAGACCTGGAGTGTCATGGACGTATTGAATGAGAAGTGGTCTTATGACCAGATTGCTCGTCGTTTGTCGCAGAAGTGCGGTCGGTTCTTCGAGCGGGCCGCAAAGACAGCCTTCGCGGGTTTACTCGCAAGCGTGGCTCTCGTTGCATTCAGTCCTGGTGCCGTCGCCGATCCGTACACCGGGCCATCGGGTCAGTTCGGCCTCGGGCTACCGGGTCAGTCCACCGACGGCCTGCCGAACTGCGGCACGACGCATCCCCGAACCCTCACCTTGAACCTGGGCATAGAACATCCGCAACCGCCGCGAGCACTGGATGAGACCTTCGCCGCCGCACCGTCGGGTGCCGATTGGTGCAATATCGATCTGGGGTTCGGCGGGGTGACTTTCGGACCTGAAGGCATAACTCTGCAGACCCCGACAGCACCGGTAGGGGGATCGGCCGAGATCGTCGCACAGCCGATCACTGTGCCGGGCATGGCAGAGGTTTTCCGGCTTCGGGGTTCGAACTTGGTCGCGGACACCGGCGCCGGGGCATGGGGCATCTCCAACCGATCGGCCGACCCGATGGCGATGGAAGTCGCATGGTTCGGCTGGAAAGGCACCACCGGGCCGGTCACTCAACTAATGGCCAAGACCGGAATCTCGGACGCGTTGACACAGCTCATGTACGACGCTCCCGCTGCGACCGGATTCAACATCTACGTCAAACAGGCCGGAGAAAGGAAAATGACCACCATTCCACTGGATCCGGCGCTGCTCTCGGCTGACCACTCCTACGGAATTCGGTTATACGCAGACAGGGTCGAATTCTTCGTGGACGGCAATCGCGTTGCCACGTCAGCGAAGTCACTGACCGGACGCTCGGTCGATATCGCCGGCCGACCGATTCCGCTGTCCGGGCAAATATGGATGGACACCCAGGCCTGGAACCCCTTCCCGGTAGCGGAGTTCTCCCCCACCGCGAACAGTGCCACGCTCGCGCACTACCGCCAGGGCCCGATCGACGACACACCACTGACGCTCCCCTGAACCGGGTCGAACAGGCATGCACCACGAACCATCCGAGGTCGAGCTTGTTCGGATGTACGAGGTTTGTGGGGCGGGTGGGGCTCGAACCCACGACCAATGGATTATGAGTCCACGGCTCTAACCGACTGAGCTACCGCCCCCGACCGCGTACTGCGGGCTCGAGCGATGGTACCGGGTCGGGTGGGGCATGCACTAGCCGGACCGGTGGTTGCGGCTAGTGTGTCGCCGGGGGTCGAGTTCGATGGGAGCGTGCGGTGAGTCTGTTCGCGAATGTCCTGCGGGTGCATCAGTGGGTATACGAGAAGTCCGGTGGGTTGGTGGGACATCGGATACTGCTGGGGAACCCGACGTTGTTGCTGCATACGGTCGGGCGCAAGACCGGGCAGCCCAGGACCAATGCGCTGACCTATGCCCGGGACGGCAAGGACTATCTGGTCACCGCGTCCAACGGCGGGTCGCCGCGACCGCCGGGGTGGCTGGCGAATCTGAAGTCCCTGCCGGACTGCGAGATTCACGTCGGACCCCGGCGGATCGCGGTGACCGCCCGCGCGACCTATCCCGACGATCCGGAGTACGCGCGCCGATGGGCGTTGGTGGACAAGGTGAATCGCGGCCGATACGCCCAGTATCAGACGATGACCGAACGCCCCATCGCGGTGGTCGTCCTGACCCCGCGGTAGCTCACACCGTCAGAATCGTCCGGCCCAGCGCCGTGCGCCCCTCGATGGCGGTATGGGCCGCGGCCGCCGCGTCGAGCGGGAAGGTCTGCCCCACGACGACTTCCAGACGATCCGCGGCGGCCTCGGCCAGCGCCGTGCGGCCGAGGCCGGACCAGTCGATATCGGCGCGCGTGAGCTCCATCAGCGAGGTCACCGTGACACCCTGCGCCGTAGCGCCTTCGGCGCTCGAGTCGGCGAATCCGCCCGCGGAATTGCCGTATCCGATGAACCGGCCACCGCGGGTCAGCGTGCCCAGCGCGGCACTCCCGAACCGCCCGCCCGCGCCGTCGAGGACCACATCCACCCCGTCGCCGCCCACCGATTCCAGCACCCGATCGGCCCAGCCGGGCTCCTCGTAGTCGAGCACCACATCCGCCCCGAGCCGCCGGGCCAGCTCGAGCTTCGCCGCACCCCTCGCGGCGGCGATCACTCGGGACCCGGCGGCTCGCGCCAGTTGGATCAACAGCGTGCCCAATCCCCCACCCGCCGCGGTGATCAGCACCCACTGTCCCGGCCGCAGTTCCGCCCGCTCGGCCACCGCCAGCGCGGTGCGCCCGTCGTGCACCAGGGCCGCGGCGCGCACGAAGTCCAGTCCGGCGGGCAGCTCGTCGAGCGAATCCGCGTGCGCGAGGGCCTTTTCCGCATATCCGCCGATCGGCAGGCCGCCCCCGATCCCGCTCGCCGCGGTCTTGGTCGCCACGCGCTTGCCGACCCAGCCGGGATCCACGCCCGCGCCGACCGCGGACACCACGCCCGCGACCGCCCCGCCGGGCACATAGGGCGGCTCGACCGGGAAGAAGTCCTGGCCCCAGCCGCTGCGCAGCCGCCCGTCGAGGAACATCACATCCGCGGCCGAGACGTCCACCACCACCTCACCCGGCCCGGGCACCGGATCCGGCAGCTCGCCGATCATCAGCACCTCCGGCGCGCCGAACGATTTCACTTCCACCGCACGCATTCTCGGCCACTTCCCTTCGTCTGCGGGTACGGGAACCAGCCTCCAACCTCAACAGTGGTTCAAGTCAAGTCGGCCGCGCGCTTGGTCTTCAGGCAAAACGTCGGCTATCCTGGCGCCCGAGGGGAGTACTTCCCAAGCGCTATACCGGTCAGTACGGATTCCGCCATCGGAAATCCCCGGGTGGCCGCCCGGATACGGGCGAAGGAGACCTCGGGTTATCAGACGTACCCGAGGAGACCCGTGACCACCTATCTATCCACCGCCGCTCTCGACACGATCGCCTCGCCCTGGCTGTGGGCGGCGACGATCGCGGGCGTATTGGCGCTGCTGGCCCTGGATTTCGCGGTCACCCGCCGCCCGCACGAGGTCTCCATGCGCGAGGCGATCGGGTGGACGGTGTTCTATCTGGCACTGCCGGTCGGCTTCGGCCTGCTGGTCTGGGCGGGCTACGGCGGCACCCCGGCTACCGAATTCTTCACCGGCTATCTGCTCGAGAAATCGCTGTCGGTGGACAACCTGTTCGTCTTCATGCTGCTGCTCGCCGCGTTCGCGGTGCCCGCCGCGCTGCGCCAGCGGGTGCTGCTGTTCGGGATCGTGGGCGCGCTGGTGCTGCGCGGCGTATTCATCGCCCTCGGTGCGGCCGCGCTCGCCTCATTGGACTGGGCGTTCCTGTTGTTCGGCCTGATCCTGCTGGCCACGGCCGTCAAACTGCTCATCGATGCGGCCGGTGGACATGAGCAGGAGGTCGATATCGCCTCGATGCGTTCGGTGCGGCTGATGCGCAAGCTGATGCCGGTGACCGACGACTACCGCGGCACCCGGATGACCGTGCGCGAGGCGGGCCGCCGCGCCCTGACCCCGCTCGCCCTCGTGGTGACCGCGGTCATGGCGACCGATGTGGTGTTCGCGGTCGATTCGGTGCCCGCGGTCTACGGCGTGACCGGCGACCCGTATCTGGTCTTCGCCACCAACGCCTTCGCCCTGCTCGGTCTGCGCGCGCTGTACTTCGTGCTGCAGGAGGCCCTGTCCCGCCTGGTCCACCTGGCCTACGGCCTGGCCGTCATCCTCGCCTTCGTCGGCGTCAAGCTGACCCTGCACTGGGCGCACGGCATCTGGGACGGCATCCCGGAGATTCCGACCCTGGCCTCGCTGGGCGTGATCGTGGTGACGCTGGGCGTGGTCACTCTGACCAGCCTGCGCGCCACCGCGTCGCCCGCCTCTTAGGTCAGCTTCACTCGCGCCGCGACGAACCGGTGCAGGGCCGGGGCGAGGCGGTGGAAGTGGTATTGCAGATGCGATTCCGGGGTGACCGGGACGATCGGACGGTCACGCTCCACCGCCTTGACGATCTGCTCGGCCACCTTCTCCGGGCCGTAGGCGCGCATCCGGTAGAGGTGGTCGTAGCGGGCCTGCCTGGCGGCCTCCTCGTCCGCGGAGACGCCCGAGAACTTGGTGGTGGCAACGATATTGGTATGCACGATGCCGGGGCAGATCGTGTGGACCCCGATACCCTTGCCCGCCAGTTCGGCGCGCAGGCAGTCGGAGAACATGAACACCGCGGACTTACTCGTCGAGTAGGCGCTGAAGCCGCGCTGCGGGGTGTAGGCGGCCATGCTCGACAGATTGACGATATGTCCGCCGAGACCCCGCTCGGCCATCGCCGCGCCGAAGGTGCGGCAGCCGTTGATCACCCCGCCCAGGTTCACCCGCATGACCCGATCGAATTCGCTTGCGGACGTATCGAAGAAGTCGCCCGCCTGGCCGATGCCCGCGTTGTTGATCAGGATGTCGGGCACGCCGTGCGCCGCGATCACCGCGGCCGCATGCTCGGCCACGGCGGCCTCGTCGGCGACGTCGACCGCGTACGCGTGCGCCACACCGCCCTGTGCCGCAACGAGTTCCGCGGTCTGCTTGGCCGCGTCCAGATTGATATCCGACAGCACGATCTCCGCACCACGGCGCGCGAACGACAGCGCGGTCTCCCGGCCGATCCCGCTACCGCCGCCGGTGATCACCACCAGATGGTCCTCGAACCGCTCCCGTCCGCGCCCCACCTCGGCCCGGCGCAGCGCGCGCGGCGCCTCGCCGCCCGCCACCGCCGTCGCGAATTCGGTGGTGGCCGTGGCCAGCAGCTCCGGGTGGGAGTACGGCAGCCAGTGCCCGCCCGCGATCTCGCGCCGCCACAGCCGCGGCGCCCAGGCCTGCGAATCGTCGTATCCGGCGGGACGCACGGCCACATCGCGGCGCGCGATGATCAACTGCACCGGTACCTCGGTGCGCCGCTCGCGCGGATTGAGCAGGCGCGGAACGATATTCGCACGGTAGACCCGCATCCCGTCGAAGAAGTCCTCCCGGAACGCCGGGCCCAGCGTCACATTCTCCGGCGCGGTCTCGTTCATCAGCCCGACGAACCGCCGCCAGATCTTCTCCCCCGACAGCGGCCGCAACACCACCCGTGGCAGGCCCGGGATCATGAACAGGAAGGTGTACCACGACGACAGCATCTGCGTGAACGGCCCCCACGCCGCACCGCGGGACAGCCTGGCGCGCATCCACTGCGCGAGATGATCGAGATTCGGCCCCGATACCGAGGTGAACGAGGCGATCCGCTCGGCCGCGCGCGGCTCGCACACCGCCTCCCAGCCCTGCACCGAACCCCAGTCGTGCGCGAGCACATGCACCGGCCGATCCGGACTCACGGCATCGGCGACGGCGAAGAAGTCGGCGGCGAATTCGTCGAGCCGATAGTCCGCGGTGCGGTCGGTGCGGGTGGAGCGGCCGTGCCCGCGGGTGTCGTAGGCGACGACGTGAAACCGGTCGGCCAGCAACGGAATCACCCGATCCCACAGATGGTGATCGTCGGGCCAGCCGTGCACGAGCATCACGGTGTCCGCGGCCGGATCGCCGTATTCGTAGACGGCCAGGTCGAATTCGCCCCTACGGACGGTTCGTTCCGCGTCCGGGGCCGGGGTCCGATCGGTCACGGTGTTCTCCTTCACAGGTCCAGCACCAAACGTTCGCCGCCGCAGCGGGATACACAGATCAGCATGTCGCCGTCGGCGCGTTCGTCGGGGGTGAGCACGGTATCGCGATGTTCGACCTCCCCGGCGAGCACGCGCACCCGGCAGGTCCGGCAGAAACCCTGCCGACACGAGTAGGCGGCGTCCGGACGCAGGGTCAGCACCTGCTCGAGCGCGGAACGGTCGGCGGGCACCTCGACCACCTCACCGGTGCGGGCCAATTCGATCGTGAACGGCTTACCGTCGAGCACCGGAGGCGCGGAGAAGCGCTCGGAATGCAGTTCCACACCGGGCATTTCGCGTACGGCCGCGGCGATGGCAGCGGTCATGGGCACCGGACCGCAGCAGTACACGGAGGTATCGGGGCCGATCTCGCCGAGCAGATCCGCGGCGGTGGGCAGGCCGTAGGCGTCGTCGGTGCGCACCGCGACCCGGCCGCCGAAACTCTCCACCTCGTCCAGGAACGGGATGGTGTCGCGGCTGCGGCCGGTGTAGACCATGGACCAGTCCACGCCGAGCCGGTCGGCCATCCGCATCATCGGCAGGATCGGCGTGATCCCGATGCCGCCGGCCACGAAATGCAGTCGCGCGGAGTCGGATCCGTAACCGGGCAGCACGAAGGGGAACGCGTTGCGCGGGCCCCGCACCATGACGCGCGCGCCGATGCCCAGGGCCTCGTGCACCTCGAGCGAGCCGCCGCCACCGTCGGGGATGCGGCGCACCGCGATGCGATAGGCGTGCCGGTCGGCGGGATCACCGCACAGCGAATACTGCCGCAGCCGCCCCGAGGGCAGCTCCAGATCCAGATGCGCGCCCGGCCGCCACGCGGGCAACTCACGACCGTCGGGCGCGGCGAGCAGCAGGCCGACCACATCGGTGTCCTGGGCCTCCACCCGCCGCTCGATCACGGTCAGCCCGAGCCGCCGATCGTCCACGCGACCGGCGCGATCGCGGCGGTTGATCAGGGACGACCATCGGAGTCGGGTCTCCGCGATCGCGTCCACGACCCGAATCGTCCTGTCCCGCCGCCGTTTTCCGTACAGATCGGCGGGTGGTTGCGCCGGAACGGGGCGTCGCAGGGTCACGACGCGATCGCCCGCGCCGCCGGGGACTTGGCCAGATACGCCACCGCCTGTGCGGTCGAACCGACCGACTCCGGGGTGTAGCCGGGTGTGAACACCGACAGCGCGCTCCACAGCAGCGAGGGCACACCGGGCAGCGCGCCGCGCCACATCGAGCCGAACACCCGCACGATCAGCCGCGGATAGCCCAGATCCGGCATCGACTCGTCCTGGCGCACAAGGTATTTCGTGCCGCGCACCACCAGCGACAGGAAGATCGGGAAGGTGAACAGCATGAGCGCGCAGCGGCGCAGATAACCGATCTCGAAGTATTCGGCCACCTCATAGGCGACGAAGCGGTGTTCGACCTCCTCGGCGCCGTGCCAGCGGTACAGGTCCAGCATGTTGGGATCCGTGCCGAACCGCTCGAGGTCGGCATTGAGGATCCAGTCGCCGAGGAAGGCGAAGAAATGCTCGAGGGTCGCGATGAAGCCGAGCCGCTCGACCAGCGTCTGGAATTCCTTGCGGGCATCCTGGCCATCGCGCGGGCCCAGGGACTTGCGGAACAGGTATTCCATCTGGCGCACATAGGGTTCCACGTCGATGCCGTGCACGGTCAGCACCTCGTCGAGCACTCCGCTGTGCGTCTCGGCGTGCATGGATTCCTGCCCGATGAAGCCGAGCATCTGCTCGCGCAGCTTCTCGTCCTTGATCAGCGGCAGCGCCTCGGAGAAGGCCTGGCAGAACATCCGCTCGCCCTCGGGAAGCAGCAGGTTCAGCGCGTTGATCAGATGGGAGGCGATGGGCTCGTCGGCCATCCAGTGCAGTGGGGTATCGCGCCAGTCGAAGTGCACGTTCCGCGCGTGTAGCGCCACCTCGCCCGGATCAATGGTCCGCGGGCGCGCCCGAAGGGGAAGTAACTTCATCGGTACTCCTGGTCTGACTGTCACCGGCATCACTGTGCCGATTGCTTCGTGAGCGTAGCAACAGTCTACCAACTACATGCGACCGACGGTAACACCTAGAGTTCCCGGCAGGGCGTCAGCGCTTCGTCAGCGGCCAGACCAGCAGCTTCCCCGCGCCGTCGATGGTCGTGGCTCTAGTGAACACATGACCAGGCTCGATCGGTTCGGACAGGATGATGTGCACCGGTTTGGTGATGAAGTGCCCGGCCGCGCAGTTCGGATCGCAGGTGTTGGCCCGTTCGATCCCGTCACCCTCGGCGCGATCGGCGGCCCAGGTTTTCCAGTCGATCTGCTCGACCCGCACGCCCAGATCGGCACAGGCCAAGATCAGATCAGGCGGGCGCACGGCGGGCTTATCGAAGGAACAGTCGATAACTTCCAGCGTGCTGACGGGTGGTTGCGACGTGGGCGCGGGATCCTCGGAGGCGGAGGAGCCACAGGCCGAGGCAAGGGCGGCGACGACGGCTACCCCGACGAACCGAAACAGGTCACGCATCCAAGGCCTCCGCGATCGACCCGCGCCGACGATCGGCCCACTCCCACAGGGGTTCCAAGGCACGGGCGAGTTCCGTTCCGGCGGCGGTCAATTCATGGGACTTGTCCGCGCGCTGCACGGTCAGGCCCGCATTCTGCAGGGTGTGCAGACGCGCGGAGAGCATGCTCGACGAGCAGTTGCCCATCCGGCGGCGCAGTTCCAGAAAGCCCAGCGGCCCGGGCTCGAGCTCCCAGAGCACGCGCAGCATCCAGCGCTGCCCCAGCAGTTCCATCACCGCATGCCGCGCCGATCGCGACGCCCCCGATTCCCGTGCACTTCTCATTTCGAACTACTCTAGTAGTTCTGAATCAGAAGCGAACGGCAGGAGTGGGTATGCAAGCTCGGCGAATCGTGTTGATCACCGGCGCCTCGCGCGGGATCGGGGCCGAGACGGCCCGCATCCTGGCCGCCCGCGGCGACCACGTGGTACTCAACTACCGCGAGAAGCGCAGGCGCGCGCAGAATCTCGCCGATGAGATCGTGGCCGCGGGCGGCAGCGCCTCGATCGCCGGCGCCGATCTGACCGACGAGGCCGCCACGGCGGCGATGATCGCCGATATCGGCGACCGCCTCGGACGGGTGGACGTGCTGGTGCTCAACGCCTCCGGCGGACTCGAGCACGGCGCCCCGCCGGATTACGCCATGACCATCAATCGCGATGCGCAGCTGCGGCTGGTGCGCGCGGCCGGGCCGCGGCTGGCCGCCGGGAGCCGCGTCGTCTTCGTCACCAGCCATCAGGCCCACTTCCACGGCCGCAGGCCCGTTCCCGCGGGCTATGAGCCGATCGCGGCGAGCAAGCGGGCCGGTGAGGACGCGCTGCGCGCCCTGATCCCCGAATTCGCCGAGCGCGGAATCGGTTTCACCGTGGTCTCGGGCGATATGATCGACGGCACCATCATCGTGCGCCTGCTGGAGCGCCGTGATCCGGCGGCGGTGGCGGCCCGGACCGAACACGGCCCGCTGCCCACCGTCGAGGAGTTCGCCACCGCCGTCGCGGACGCGACCACGCATCCGGCCGAGCCGGGCTCGACCGTCTACGTCGGCGGCGCGGACTACCTGACCTCGTCCTGAACCCCGTCGGCCACAGCGGTTTCCAGGAACTCCCCCACCGCCGCGGTCTGCCCGAAGATCGCATGCCCGACCTCCGGCAGCAATCGCACCGTCGCATGCGGCACGAATTCGCGTGCCCGCCGGGCGATCTCCGCGGAGTCGAACATGACGTCGAGACCGCCGACGATCACCAGCACCGGCATGGCGAGCCCGCGCAGCTGATCGTCGGTGAACACAGGTAACCGCTCCATGCGGGGCCGGAAGTGGGTGGCGATCAGGACCACATCATCCAGGATCGGCGCGACCTGTTCCGAGCGCAGCCCGGTGACGATGCTCGCCGTCCGGCGCAGGCCCCGGCGTCCGAACAGCCGCAGCGGCAACAGTTTCAGCAGATAGCCGAACCGCTGCGGCCCGATCCCGCCCGGGCACAGCAACACCAGCCGATCGATCCGGCCGGGGCGGCGCAGCGCGTAATCCAGTGCGGTCCAACCACCCAGGGACATACCCAGCATCGCGGCCCGCGTAAGCCCGAGGCCCGCAAGGACATCGTCGAGCCACAGCGCGACCTCCTCGGAATCCAGGCGCGGCCGAGACGGCGCGGACAGACCCGGCTCACCCACCAGGTCCACCGCGTAGACGCGGAAATCCCGTGCCCAGGAGGCGATATCGCCACGCCAGGCGCTGGCATTGGCGCTCGAGCCGTGCAACAGCACCAGCGGCGGCGCGTCCATCGGACCCGACGCCACCACGAACGTCTCGCCCTCCCGCGTCGGCACGCGCAGCTCATCGAACGGAATCGGCCAGGCGCGCAACGCCTCTCGATAGCGAGCGAGGATCTTCTCGCCCCCGGCCTCGGACTTGTAGATCGCGTTCACGGCGCGAGCACTCCCTCCATGTAGTCGAACAACCGAGCCGTCTCACCCAGCCCGCCCACGACGACGACCTTCATCCGAGCCCGCTGCTCGTCGTAGATGATCTGCACCCGCAGCGGCCGCACGGTCGAATCATGGCTGCGCGCCGCACCCATCAGCAGACTGCTCAGCCGGTCGGCCGTGGTGCGGTCGACCGCATCGATCTCGACGATGCTCGACACCTCGGTGTATCGCTCGCGGCCCGCCGATTCCCGAACCGTCTCGGGCACCGGGCGACCGGTGAACGCCTCGAGATCGGCGTGCGCGATGCGGTACTGCTTGCCGATGCGCACGGCGGGCAGACGACCCTCGCGCACATAGCCGCGGATGGTGCGCACATGCAGGCCGAGACGTTCGGCGACGTCCTCGACGGAATAGAGACGATCGGTCACGCGAACTACTCTAAACATCCCTATTCAGATGCGCAATAGGGATGTTTAGGGAAGGTTAGGGAAGTCAGTCCGGCCAGACGGGCTGCCGCTTCTCCAGGAATGCCGCCATCCCCTCCTGCGCCCCGGGCAGCTGTGAGGCGGCCGCCATGACCTCCACCGCGATCGTGTACGCGTCGGTCTCGGGCCGGTCGAGCTGTGCGTAGAGGGTGCGCTTGCCCAGCGCCTTGGACGCGCGGCTGCCGCGGGTCGCGCGGGCCATCAACTCGGCGACGGCCGCGTCGAGGTCCGCGTCCGGGACCACGCGATTGATCAGCCCCCACTGTTCGGCGGTATGCGCGTCGATCGTGTCGCCGGTCAGCGCGAGTTCCATCAGCCGCTTGCGGCCGATCGCGCGGGCGACCGGCACGGCCGGGGTATGACAGAACCAGCCGCCCTTGCCGCCGGGCAGTGCGAATCCGGCGGATTCGGCCGCCACGGCGAGATCACAGGAGGCCACCAGCTGACATCCGGCCGCGGTCGCCAGGCCGTGCACGCGTGCGATGACCACCTGCGGCACAGTCTGAATGGCCGACATCACCTCGGTGCACAGGGTCAGCAGTTCGCGTACCTCCAGCAGATATCGCGAGGCGACATCGGTGAAGTCGTGTCCGGCGGAGAACACCGGCCCGGCCGCGCCCAGCACGATTCCGGTGGCGTCGCTGCTACCCGCCGCGCGAAACGCGGTCAGCAGTTCGGTCAGATGGTCGGACGAGAGCGTATTGCGGCGCTTGGGCCGGTTCATGGTGATGTGGACGGTATCGCCGTCCCGGGCTACGAGCAGATGCTGGTATTGCGCGGCGGTCATGCCTCACACGGTAGAACGACCGAGCCGGACACACAGCCCCGTCCTGCCGATCCATCGCATCCGACCCCTCTCATCTGGGCGCGAGCGCGGCGCTGAGCACGGTGTCGGTGGTGCGTCCGACCGGTGCGGCGAGATCGGGTACGGGAGCGGCACTGTATTCCATCGGCGGCGGCGCCACGGTATCGTTCGCGCCGAACCGATGGATGGGCCCGTCACCGGCCGCCAGCGATCCCCCGCCGCCGCCGCGGCGCACCGCCACGATCTCGGCGGCGACGGCCACGGCCGTCTCCTCCGGGGTGTGCCCGCCCAGATCCAGTCCGATCGGCGAATACAGCCGCACCAGTTCGCCTTCGGTGAGCCCCGCCGCGCGCAGCCGGGTCAGCCGGTCGGTGTGGGTGCGCCGCGATCCCATCGCACCCACATAGGCCACCGGCAGCCGCAACGCCACCTCCAGCACCGGCACATCGAACTTCGCGTCATGGGTGAGCACGCAGATCACCGTGCGCGAATCGACCTGGGCGCCTTCGAGATAGCGGTGCGGCCAGTCGACGACCACCTCGTCCGCGTCCGGGAAGCGGGCCGGTGTGGCGAATACCGGCCGGGCATCGCAGACCGTGACGTGATAGCCGAGGAACTTGCCGATCCGGGCGACCGCGGCCGCGAAATCGATCGCGCCGAAGACGATCATCCGCGGCGGTGGCACCGACGATTCCACGAACACCGTGACCTCCTCTGTGCCGCAACCGATGACGCGAATGCCGGTGCCGCCCAGGTCGAGCATGGCCCGCGCCTCGGCGAGCACCCGGCTGTCGAATCGCGCGCCGGTCGCCCAGTCCGGGCCCAGCGCCGCGGTGGCGCCGGTATGCACATCCCGGACCAGCGCGACCGCGCCCTCGCCGCACAGCATCGCCTCGATCGCCGCATGGTCGCGCGAGTCGACCGGATGGACCAGCACCTCGAGCACCCCGCCACAGGTCAGCCCGACGGCGAAGGCGTCGGAATCGCTGTAGCCGAACGTCTCTCGCAGCGGCAGGCCCGTGCGCAGCGCCTCGCGGCACAGCTCGTACACCGCGCCCTCCACGCAGCCGCCGGAGATGCTGCCGATGACGGTGCCCTCGTCGTCCACCGCCATCGCCGCGCCCAGCGGGCGGGGCGCGCTGCCGGTGATCGCGACGATGCTGGCGACGGCATAGGCCTTGTCCGCCGCATGCCAGGACAATAGTTCCGTGGTCAGCTCGCGCATGATCATCACCCTCCAAACAGCAGTTCGATGGCGGAGATGGCGAAGTAGCAGGCGAATACGACGCTCACCACCCATACCAGCCAATGGATTTCGCGGAACTTGCCGCGCGCCGCCTTGATCACCGTGTACGAGATCAGGCCCGCGCCGACGCCGTTGGTGATCGAATAGGTGAACGGCATCGCCACGATGGTGAGGAACGCGGGGACCGCGACCTCCAGATCGCTCCAGTCGATCTTGCGGGCCTGCGTCATCATCAACGCGCCCACCAGCACCAGCGCCGGGGCCGCCGCCTGAATCGGCACCACGCCCGCGATCGGCGTGAAGAACACCGCGGCACAGAACAATCCGCCGGTCACCACGCTGGTCAGTCCGGTGCGCGCACCCTCTCCGACGCCCGTCGCCGATTCGACGTAGACCGTGGAACCCGCACCGCCGCTGGCGCCGCCGATGATCTGCGCGACACCGTCGATGGTCAATACCCGGCCCAGGCCCGGCATGGTGCCACGCTCATCGAGCAGACCCGCCTCGTCGCAGACCCCGAAAACCGTTCCCATGGCATCGAAGAAGCCGGTCAGCACGAGGGTGAACAGCACCACCCCGGCGGTCAGGGCCCCCGCCCGGGCGAAGCCGCCGATCGGGTCGATATGCAGCATGAGGCCGAAATCCGGTGCGGCGAAGAGCTTATGGGGCATCTTCGGCACGACCGTGCCCCAGGCCTTCGGGCTGATCGTGGCGACGGCGTTGATGACGATCGCGAGCACGGTCGAGGTCGCGATGCTGATCAGGATCGCGCCGGGCACCTTGCGGATGTAGAGCGCGAGCATCAGCAGCAGTCCGACCCCGAACACGACGACCGGCCAGCCCTCGAGATGTCCGTCGGGGCCGAGGCCCACCGGCGGCCCGGTCGGCGAGCCGTGCCCGACCACCCCGGACGACACCAGTCCGATCAGCGCGATGAACATCCCGATGCCGACGCCGATGGCGTTCTTCAATGCCAGCGGAATGGCGTTGATGATCATCGTCCGCAGCCCGCTGGCGGCCATGATCACGATGATCACGCCCATCAGCACCACCAGACCCATGGTCTGCGGCCAGGTCATATGCGGTGCGGCCTGATAGGCGACGACCGGCACCACGCCCAGCCCGGCGGCCAGCGCCAGCGGAACGTTGCCGACCAGACCCATCAGAATGGTGGACAGCCCCGCGGAAAACGCTGTGGCCGTGGTGAGTTGCGCGATGCTCAGATGCGTGCCGTCGATATCCGTCGCGCCGCCCAGAATCAGCGGCACGAGCAGGATGACATAGGCCATCGCTACGAAAGTCGTGATACCACCGCGAATTTCGCGAGAGACGGTGCTGCGGCGTTCACCGATCCGGAAGATCCGATCGAGAGCGGACCTACCGGCCGCGGGGGTGATGGTACGAGTCTGTACTTGGGTCATTGGTGTGCCCTCCCTGGGCATACCCGACCTGAGGTCCGTGCCGTCAGCGGACCTGGGGTTCGGTATTGCGGTTGTGGATTCCTCGCTTCGCTCGGAAACAAGGGCGAAGCCGAAGCCTTTGCTCGGTTTCCGAGCGAAGCGAGGAATCCCGTTGATCAACAGCTGGAAATGATGTCCCCCGGACGAACCGGCGCCCTGGTGAGGTCCCCCGATCCGCCGGCGGCCCGGCACGCGTGTCGAATGGCCGAGACGATGGCCGGAGTGGAGGAGAGCGTGGGTGGCTCCCCGGCGCCGCGCAGCCCGTAAGGGGCATGCGGATCGGCGTTCTCGAGGATCTCGAGGGTCTGGGTCGGGGTGTCGAGAATGGTCGGGATGAGATAGTCGGTGAACGAGGGGTTGCGCACCTTTCCGTTGGTGACCTGGATTTCCTCCATGACCGCCAGGCCGAGGCCCTGCACGGATCCGCCGTGGATCTGACCCTCGAGCGAGAGCCGGTTCATGATCTTGCCGACGTCCTGGACCGCGTCCAGCGCGACGACCTTGACCAGGCCGAGTTCGGTGTCGACGTCGACCACCGCGCGATGTACGCAGACGGCGAGCTGGGTGTGGCTGTTGCCCTGCCCGGTCACCGGATCCATGCCCGTGGTCGGCTTGTGCTGATAGATACGGGTCTCCTCGACGACCCCCTCATCGAGAACGTCGACGATCGCCGCGAGCACCTCGCCGGTAGGCGAGACCACTTTGCCGCCAACCAGATTCGAGGCCCCGTGATGACCCTGCGCGGCGGCCAGGTCGAGCACGCGGGCCCGCACCGCCTCGCAGGCCGTCTTGACCGCGCCGCCGGTCATATAGGTCTGGCGCGAGGCCGACGAGGAGCCGGAATCCCCGACCCCGTTGTCGGCCGGGTGAATCGTCACCCGTTCGATGCCCAGTTCGGTGCGCGCGATCTGCGCCTCGACCGTCACCAGGCCCTGCCCGACCTCCGCCGCGGCGGTATGCACCAGCGCGACCGCCTCTCCCGCAACGACTTCCAGTCGCACCCGCGCGGTGGAGTAGTCGTCGAAACCCTCGGAGAAGCAGATGTTCTTGATGCCGATGCCATAGCCGACGCCGCGCACCACACCCTCACCGTGCGTGGTCTGTGAGGCGCCGCCGGGCAGATTGCGAATATCGGTGGCGTCCAACGGTTCCGGCAGCGGCATCGCGCGCAGCTGGCCGAGCATCTCGCGCAACGGCGTCGGCGCGTGCAGCACCTGCCCGGTCGCCAGCCTCGAACCCTGCGACACGACATTGAGCTGACGCACGCGCACCGGATCCATGCCCAGCGCGTCGGCCAGCTTGTCCATCATCGACTCGTGCGCGAAACATGCCTGGACAGCACCGAATCCGCGCATCGCGCCGCAGGGCGGGTTGTTGGTGTACACACCGTAGGCGTCGATCTCGAGATGCGGGAACTCGTACGGCCCCACCGCCAGTGACGAGGCGTTGCCGGTGACGTTGAGCGTGGCCGAGGTGTAGGCGCCGCCGTCGAGCACGATCTTCACCTTCGCGAAGGTCAGTGCGCCCGCGCGGGTCGCGCCGAATTCGTACCACATCTGCGCCGGATGCCGGTGCACGTGACCGAAGAACGACTCCTCGCGGTTGTAGACCATCTTGACCGGCTTGCCGGTGTACATCGCCAGCATGCCCGCGTGGATCTGCATCGACAGGTCCTCGCGGCCACCGAAGGCGCCGCCGACACCGGCCAGCGTCATGCGGATCTTCTCGTCCGGCAGCCGCAGGCACGGCCCGATCTGGGACAGATCGTTATGCATCCACTGGGTGGCGACGTAGAAGTCGAGCCCACCGTCCTCGGCCGGGACCACCAGACCCGATTCCGGACCGAGGAAGGCCTGGTCCTGGATGCCGACGTCGTACTTGCCGCTGACCACGACCTCGGCGAGCGCACGGCCCACCGCGAGATCGCCGACGCGCACCGGCTGATGCCGCGCGATACCGCCGCGCTCCTGAACCTTCAGGTTCTCCGGATCATCCACCACCGCAACGGGATCGGTGATCGGCTCCAGCACCTCCCAGTCGATCTCGATGGCCGCCGCGGCGCGCCGCGCGATCTCGGGATGGTCGGCGGCCACCAGCGCGATCGGCTCGCCCTGATGGCGCACCTCGCCGATGGCCAGCACCGGCTGATCCCAGGTGTGATCGAGGCCGTAGACCTTGCGGCCGGGCACATCCTCGTGGGTGAGCACCGCGTGCACGCCGTCCATCGCCACCGCCGCGGTGATATCCATGCCCAGGATGCGGGCCCGCGGATGGGGGCTGCGCAGGGTCGTGCCCCACAGCATGCCGTCCATCCACAGATCCGAGGAATACGCGAACTCGCCCTTGACCTTCAGCGTGCCGTCGGGCCGCAGCGGGCTCTCGCCGATGCCGCCCTTGCCGGGTGCGGCGACCTCACCCGGAAAGCGGGTCGAACGTGTGGCTGTCATTGCCTACCCTCCTCGCGCAGCAGCCGGGCGCGGGCGCGCGCACCAGCGACGGCGAGCTCGTCCTGTGCGACCGTGCGCAGTTCGTCGTTCTCCACCACGGTCCGGCCGCCCACCAGCAGCCGCGCCAGCGGCGGGGTGGGGCCGAATACCAAGGCGCACACCGGATCCGCGACCGCGGCACGGAAGCCGTCGACCCGCCAGACCGCGATATCGGCCAGCTTGCCGACCTCGAGGCTGCCGATCTCGGTGTGGCGGCCCAGATTCCGGGCGCCGCCCAGGGTGCCGATCCGCAGCGCCTGGCGGGCGGTCAGCGCGTCCGGGCCGTGCACCGCGCGCTGGAACAGCATGGCCTGGCGCATCTCCCCGGCCAGCGACGTCAGCTCGCTCGACGCCGCACCGTCCACGCCCAGGCCCACCGGTGCACCGGCGGCGAGCAGATCGGCCACGCGGGCGATGCCCGCGCCGAGCCGGGCATTGGAGGTCGGACAGTGCGCGGTGCCGGTCCCGGTATCGGCGAAGCGCCGAATATCCTTGTCGTGCAGATGAACCGCGTGCGCGAACCAGACGTCGTCGCCGAGCCAGCCGATCTTCTCCATGTATTCGACCGGGGTGCAACCCATCTGCTCGCGGCAGTGCCGCTCCTCGTCGAGGGTTTCGGCGAGATGGGTGTGCAGGCGCACGCCCTTGTCGCGGGCCAGCGCGGCCGATTCGCGCATCAGCGCCTCGCTGACCGAGAACGGCGAACACGGCGCGACGGCCACCCGCAGCATCGAATCGAACGACGCGTCGTGGTAGCGGTCGATCGTCTCGATCGTGTTGCGCAGGATCTCGTCGGTCTTCTCCACCACCTCGTCCGGCGGCAGCCCACCGTCGGACTGCCCGCGGTCCATCGAGCCCCGGCACGGGTGGAAGCGCAGTCCCACCTCGGCGGCCGCGCGCACCTCGGCGTCGAACAGATCGCCGCGGCCCTGCGGGAAGACGTAGTGATGATCGCTGGCGGTGGTGCAGCCGGACAGCGCGAGCCAGGCCAGGCCCGCGCCCGCCGCGCCGTAGACCACCTCGGCGTCCATCCGCGCCCAGGTGCGATACAGCCCGGTCAGCCATTCGAACAGCGTCGAATCCTGATACAGGCCTTGGCTTGCCCATTGGTAGAGGTGATGGTGGGTGTTGATCAGGCCGGGGGTGACCAGGCAGCCGCGGGCATCGATGCGTTCGGCGCCGTCGAGTTTCGGGGCGGGGCCCGCGCCGAGGGCGGCGATCCGGCCGTTCTCGATTGTCAGATAACCGGATTCGATCTCGTCACCGACAACCGGTGCGAGGTAGGCATTCTCAATGACGACCCGCTGGGCGGTGGGGTGATTCACTGCGCCGCCGCCTTCCGCCCGGCGGCCAGCCGCACCGCGTCCAGGATCTTCTCGTAACCCGTACAGCGGCACAGGTTTCCGGCCAGCGCCTCCCGAATCTCGGCATCCGAGGGATCAGGGATGCGCTCGATCAGGTCGTGCGCCTGCACGATCAGGCCCGGGGTACAGAAACCGCATTGCACCGCACCGGCTTCGACGAATGCCTGCTGCATCGGATCGAGCCGATCACCCGACGCCAGCCCCTCCACGGTCCGCACCGAGCGCCCATGCGCCTGACCCGCCGCGACCAGGCACGAACATACCGGCGTGCCGTCCAGATACACCGTGCACGAACCACATTCGCCTTGTTCGCAGGCATTCTTGGAGCCGGGCAGCCCCATGCGCTCGCGCAGCATGTACAGCAGGCTCTCCCCCTCCCAGACCTCGTCGACGGTCTCACCGGACCCGTTGACCTCGAAGCTCACGCGCATCAGGCCGCACTCCTCTGCGCCGCGAGGTCGTTCCAAGCCCAGGTCAGAGTGCGGCGCGCCATCACCGACAGGGCGTGCTTGCGATAGTCGGCGGTGCCGCGGACATCGTCGATCGGCTTGGCCGCCGCGGCGACCAGCGCGCCGAAATCGCGCAATACCGAATCAGCCAGCGGGCCGGGATCGGCCCAGGGCAGCGCCTCGGCCAGATACCGCTCGGCCTCGGTGGCCCGCAGCGGGGTCGGACCCGAGGAGCCGATACCCGTTCCCGCCGTTCGGGTATGCGGATGCAGTGCCACCGCGAACGAACACACCGCGATCACCATCGCGTTGCGGGTACCCACCTTCGAGAAGTATTGCGGCCCAGTGGCCGGGTCCAGCCAGATCGCGCGGATCAGCTCATCGGGTTGCAGCGCGTTCTTCTTCACCCAGACGTAGAAATCATCGATCGGAATCATGCGCGAGCCGCGGGCCGCGGATTCGGCCTCGATCACCGCATGCGCGGCCAGCAGCGCCGGATGGCTGTCCCCGGCGGGCGAGGCGGCGCCCAGATTGCCGCCGACCGAACCGCGATTGCGGATCTGTGGTGAGCCGACCGTGCGCGCGGCCTGCGCCAGGCCCGGGACCGCGGCGGCGAAGTCGCGGATGATCTTCACGTACGGCACCCCCGCGCCGATCCGCAGCCTGCCCTCGACCCGCTCCACCCGCTGTAATTGCCGGCACGGGTTCAGATCCAGCAGCGCGGCCGGACGCCCCTTGTCGAAATTCAGCTCGACCATCACATCGGTGCCGCCCTGAATGGGCATGGCCTCCGGGTGGGCGGCCTTCAATTCGAGCGCCTCCGCCCAATCGGCGGGTCGCAGGAATTCCATCTGACCTCCATCGGCATAAAACGTGTTCCACGAGTACACCCGCCGGGAGACCGCCCCGGCCACGACCGGAACTCCGAACTGTGCATTGGTTCACACCGACCCGTTTGTGTGTACCTCCAAACCGGGTGACAACCGTGTTACCCCGGCCCCCTACGGTGACGACCGTGTTACCGGCCCCGGTGGCCTCGGACACATCGGCCCGGTACCGAGCAAGTCGGGGACAGTCGCGGCCACGGACTGTTAGGTTCGGAAATCATGCGTCTTCGTTCCCTGCTCACCATGACGGATCTGGGTTTGGAGCTCGTCACCGGGGAAGAGGAGCTCGACCGGTTCGTGCGCTGGGTGATCACCCAGGACATGCCCGATCCCAGCCGCTATCTGTCCGGTGGCGAACTCGTGCTCACCGGCATGCAATGGCATCACTCCCCGGCCGACGCCGAAACCTTCGTCGCCGCACTGGCCCGTGGCCGGGTCGCCGCGCTGGCCACCGGCGACGCCCGCTACGGCGAACCGCCGCAGGATGTGATCGACGCCTGCCGCCGCTATCGGGTGCCGCTGTTCCGGGTGCACGAGCAGGTGGCGTTCGCGACGGTCACCGAACGGCTGACCCGCATGCTGTCCACGGGTCGCGCGGCGGATCTCACCGCGATCCTGGACCGGCATCGGCAGCTGGTCGCGGGCACCGGACTCGGTTCGGTGCTGAATCTGCTCGAACACGATCTGGGCCTGCGCTGCTGGGTGCTGTCCTCGGCCGGACGGGTGGTGGACGGGCCGAATCAGACCCCGCCCGCCGATGCCGTGCAGGCCTTCCTCGAGGCGCGCCGGCTGCCGCGCGTGCTCATCTCCGAGGACCGGCCCTATTCGCTGTTCGCGGTCGACGAGCACGGCACCTCGCGGGTGGCCGATTGGCTGCTGGTCTTCGAGGGCGACTGCACCGACTGGCCGGAGGAACGCCGGGCACTGGCCGGTGAACTGGCGGCGGTGGTGTCGCTGGAGCGGGCCCGTCAGGACGATCGGCAGAGCGCCGAGGGGCGCCTGGCCGAGGAGCTGATCGGGCTGATCGTCTCCGATGCCAAACCGGCGGATATCATTTCGCGCCTGGAGCTGACCGGGCTCGGCGCGGCGAATCGCTACGTCGCGGTCGCGGCCATGGCCGACGACGGCCTGCGGCCCAGGGAGTTACGCGCGCTGCTGCGCGAAATCCTCTACGGCACAACGCCCGCCGCGGGCGTGGTCGACGGCGAGGCGATCGCCCTGGTCCCCACCGACCGCACCGTCGTCGATCGCATCCACGCCGCGATCGATATGCTCGCACCCGGTCTCGGATCCACCCACCTGTCGATCGGCGTCAGCGGCGTGGTCGACGGCGAGGGATTGCGCGGCGCGGTCGAGGAGGCCCGCTACGCGCGGCGCATGGCCGCCGGGCGCGGACCGGCGGCCAATGTCGTCGGCCACGATGAATTGGCCACGCATATGCTGCTTTTGGCGAGCGTGCCCGATGAGGTCCGCCGGATGTTCCGGCTGCGCCTGCTGGACCCGCTGACCAGTTACGACCAGGACAATGGCGCGGATCTCGTGCACACCCTGGAGACATTCCTCGAGACCTCGGGCTCCTGGACCCGCAGCGCGGAACTGCTGCACGTCCACGTGAACACCCTGCGCTACCGCATCGCCCGCATCGAGGAACTCACCGGCCGCGATCTGTCGCGACTCGAGGACCGCGTGGATTTCTTTCTGGCACTTGCCCTCCGATGACAGTTCCACTCGGTAACATCTGAGCCTCATATCCCGTCCACCTCCGCGTCGATTTGTCCGATTTCTCTGTCCCCACCCGCTCGTGATCCGGGCGGGCCTGTCGGATCGAAGGAGACGCACCACATGTCGCTCAGCCGTTGCAGAACGCTGCGAACGCTGATCACCCTCGCCGCCACCGCGGTGCTGGGCCTGAGCCTGCCGCACACCGCGCAGGCCGCACCCGCCACACCGGCGCTGAAGGTGTTGACCTACAACACCTTTCTGATGAGCACGACACTCTACCCGAACTGGGGCCAGGAGCACCGCGCCAAGGCCATCGTGGCCGCCGACTTCTTCCGCGGCAACGATGTGGTGGTCCTGCAGGAGGCGTTCGACAACGACATCTCCGAATCGCTGAAAGCCGATGCGGCGAAGCAGTATCCGCATCAGACCCCGGTGGTCGGGCGCACCAAGGACGGCTGGGACGCCACCGGCGGGAAGTACTCCGACAAGACCGTCGAGGACGGCGGCGTGGTCGTGATGAGCAAGTGGCCGATGCTCCGCAAGGAGCAGGTTCTGTTCGAAAACGGTTGCGGCGTGGACTGGACCGCGAACAAGGGCTTCGCCTACGTCGTCCTGGATGTGAAGGGCGTGAAGGTGCACTTCGTCGGCACTCATACCCAGTCCACCGACAACCGTTGCCGCGCGGGCGAAGCCGCCTCCGACCGGGGCAAGCAGTTCCGCCAGATCGCGGCCTTCCTGGACAGCAAGCACATCCCCGCGACCGAACAGGTCATGGTGGCAGGCGATCTCAACGTCGACTCGCACGGCCCGGAGTACCAGACCATGCTCGACAACGCGGGCCTGGATCCGGCCGATACCCGCGCCGGACACCCGTACTCGTTCGATACCGAGACCAATTCCATTGCCTCCTACCGCTATCCGGGTGAGGCGCGCGAGGATCTGGACTACGTCCTGTTCCGCCGCGGTCACGCCCGCCCGGCCAATTGGACCAATACGGTCATCCGCGAACAGAGTGCGCCGTGGACGGTGACCAGCTGGGGTAAGGACTACACCTACACCAACCTGTCCGACCACTACCCGGTCGTCGCCGGCGCACGCTGAGCCGTCTCCCTCGATCTTCGAATTCTTACGTTGTCTTGCCGTTCGGCCGACGCCGCTCTGACATTCGCTGGGCAGCATCTGTGCTCGTCGGACAACGAAAGTAGGAGGTCGCAGGATGCGTGGTCTGCGTAGGACGGTAAGCCTGGCCCTGGCGGTCGCCGCGGCCGGCGGGGTGCTCGCGGGATGCGGCGGCGGGGCCGACGACTCGTCGTCGGCCCCGGGCTGGTGCCCCGCGGTGGCGGCGCATGAGGTGCGCTGCGGCACGGTGGCACGGCCGCTGGTCGCCGACCGGCCGGACCTGGGCGAGGTGAACGTCGGCTACGCCTGGATTCGTCACGGTCGCGGCGATATGCCGAACATGGGGACGATCGTGCCGAATCCGGGCGGGCCGGGCGTGCCGATGATCGCGCACGCCGCCGAGGCGGCGACGCTGACCGAGACGATGCTCGCCGATCACGATCTGCTGCTCATCGATCCGCGCGGCACCGGGGTGTCGGGCCCGATCGATTGCGATGTGACGGAACGGGAATTCCAGCTCGGCTCCCACGACCAGCAGCAACAGGCCGTGGCGCGCTGCGGTGAACACCTCGGCCCCCGCGCGGCCGGCTACACCACCGCGGCCACGGCCGACGACTTCGACGCCGTGCGGGCGAAACTGGGAATCGACAAGCTGGTGCTCTACGGCATCTCCTACGGCACCTATCTCATGCCGGTCTATGCCCAGCGCCATCCCGAGCACGTGCAGTCGATCGTGCTGTCGGGCGCGTATCCGCCCGACTACGACAAACTGCAGCGGCCCAACGCCGAGGCGGTCTCGCTGACGCTGCGTCGGATCTGCGAGCGCAGCCGCGCCTGCGACCCAGCGACTGCGGTGGCCGATCTGCGGGCGACCGCACAGCGCTTGCGAGACACCCCGATTGCCGTGGACGGCCCGAATCCGCTGCTGCTGGACGAGGCCAAGCTCGCCAACTTCATCTTCGAGGAGGGCACCTCCAACGTCGGCATGGATCCGGCCGCGCTGACACCGCTGGGCATGCTGCCCGCCGCCCTGCACGCCGCGGTCGCGGGTGACGACGGGCCGCTGCGGGAGTTCGCGACCCATATCGTCGCCGGATCGCCGTATGAGAAGATCGGCGCGTTCATCGCCGTCACCTGCAACGACTATCCGCAGTTCTGGTCGCCGGAAGCCGGTGTGCCGCAACGCGAACAGCAGTATCGCCACGCGCTGGCGCAGGTCCCCGAACTGGGCGCGTTCAGCACCGAGGGCTTCGCCGCGGCCCAGCGCGATCAGGGCGATGTCTGCCTGCGCTGGACCACTGCCTCCCATCCGCGCCCCGATCAGATGCGTGAACCGCTGCCGAACGTCCCGGTGCTGGTGCTCTCCGGTGATCTGGACGCCGTCACCCCCGATGCGAACGGCAAGCTCGCCGCCGCCCGCTTCCAGCACGCGATCTTCCTCTCCGTGCCCAATACCGGCCACGTCCCGGATCTGGAGCCCAGCGGCTGTGTGGTGGGCCTGGTGAACGAATTCCTGCGCACCGGCGCCCTCGCGTCGACCTCCTGCGTCCAACAGATCCCGCCGATCGCCGTGACGCCGGTCTCGAAGTGAGCGAGCCCTGAGTATGTCCACATCCACCACCAGCCAGAATGACCTCATGCAAGCCGTGAACCCGGGCCCGTCGGTACTCGTCGTCGAGGACGATCCGAACGTGCGAAGCACATTGGAACAGCTGCTGCGTTTCGAGGGCTACCGGGTACAGGTCGCCGTCGACGGCCGCTCGGCGCTGGACCTGCTCGAGCATGAGCGACCGGATCTGGCGGTGGTGGATGTGATGATGCCGCGCCTGGACGGCCTGTCGCTGTGCCGGGCCCTGCGCCGCCGGGGCGACCGCTTGCCCATCCTGGTGCTGACCGCCCGGCATCAGGTGGGCGACCGGGTCGCGGGCCTGGACGCCGGGGCGGACGACTATCTGCCCAAACCGTTCGATACCGAGGAACTGCTGGCGCGGCTGCGTGCCCTGTTGCGCCGCAGCGCACCCGATCCCGTCGAGGTGCTCACCGTCGGCGATCTGACCCTGGACCCGGCCACCCGGGAGGTACGCCGCGGCGAGGTGAGCTTCGATCTGACCCGCACCGAATTCGACGTCCTGGAACTGCTGATGCGCAATCAGCGGATCGTGCTCACCAGAAGCCGCATCTACGAACATATCTGGGGCTACGACTTCGATACCGAATCCCGCTCGCTGGATGTGTACATCGGCTATCTGCGCCGCAAACTCGAAACCGACGGCGCACCGCGCCTGATCCACACCGTGCGCAACGTCGGCTACACCATCCGGGAGCAGTGATGTTGCGCGTCCGCATCACCTTGGTGGCGGTCACCGCGGTGGTGGCCGCCATCCTGGTCGCGATCGTCACCGCCTATCAGGGCGTCGCGCCGCTGGTCGCCGATCAGATCGATCGCGGCCTGTCCGACCGCGCCGATACCGTTGCGGCACTGCTGGATTCGGGTGCGCCGATACCCGGGCGCCCGGATATGACCGAACAGCTGCTGACCGTGGACGGCGCTGTGCGGGCCCTGGCGCCGGGCCGGGCGGCGCTGCCGGTCTCCGAGGCCGACCGCGCCATCGCGCGCAGCGGCGACGGCACCGCCGAATCCGACGCCACCGTCGACGGTAAGGATTACGGCGTATTCACCAAGGCGCGACCGGGCGGCGGCGCGATCATGGTGGGCCAGAACCAGTCCGAGGTCGCCCGCATCGATAACGAATTCCTCTGGCGCACAGGGTGGATCACGGCGCTGGCGGTTCTCGCGGTGACCGCGTTCAGCTGGCTGCTGATCGGCCGAATCCTGCGACCGATCGGCCGCCTGGTCGACGCCACCGAGCGGATCACCGCCACCGGGGACCTGTCCGCGCGACTGCCCGCGGCCGGTCGCGACGAAATCGGTGAACTGACAGGCAACTTCAACACCATGCTGGCCGCGCTGCGGCTCTCCCGTGCCCAGCAGCAGCGCCTCGTCGCCGACGCCGGACATGAGCTGCGCACCCCGCTCACCTCGATCCGCGGCAGCGCCGAACTGCTGCAGCGCGCCCGCGGGCGGCTCGCGCCCAACGACGAAACGAGGGTACTGAGCACCCTCGTCCAGGAGGCCAAGGCGCTCGACACCCTCGTCGGCGAACTCGTCGACCTGTCCACCGATCACGATATCGCCGAGCCCGCAAGCACTCTGGACCTCTCCGAACTCGCCGAGGACTGCGCCCAGCGCTTCCGCCGCCGCACCGGGCGCGTCATCACCGTCACCGCCGCGGATCCGATACCGATCCTCGCCCGCCCGCGCGCGCTGGCCCGATGCGTGGACAATCTGCTCGACAACGCCCTCAAGTACAGCCCCGCCGACACTCCCGTCGAGACGCATGTGCGCGGCGGACGGCTCTGGGTCCGCGACCACGGCCCCGGCATCGACACCACCGAACCGATCTTCGATCGCTTCTACCGAGCCGACCGCACCCGCGCCACGCCCGGCTCGGGCCTGGGCCTGGCCATCGTCCACGACATCGTCACCGCGCAGCACGGAAAGGTCTTCGCCGCCAACCATTCCGGCGGCGGGGCCGAGGTCGGCTTCGAGCTGCGATCGAATGGTCAGGACCTGCCCACGTAGGCGTCGATCTCGCGCAGGAAGGCGTCCTGGCGCGCGGGGGTGATCCAGGCGGCGCGGAAGGAGTTGGCGGCCAACGTGATCAGATGATCGCGGGTCAGGGCGGCGTGCTCGGCGAGGTCGACGTAGTTGTCGGCGATATACGCGCCGAAGTAGGCCGGATCGTCACTGTTGAGGGTCACCAGCAGGCCGCGGTCGAGCAGGGTGGTGATCTCGGTGGCCTTCATCTGTTCGGTCACAAACGAATTCGAGACCGGGCAGCAGGTCAGCGCGATGCCCTTGGACTTGGCCAGCTCGACCAGATCGTCGTCCTCGACGATATTGGTGCCGTGATCGATCCGGTCGACCCCGATCTCGGTCAGCGCCTGGCGGATGTGCTCGATGGAGTCGGGCTGATCGATATCGCAGTGCATGGTCAGCAGGAAGCCCTCGCGGCGGGCGCGCTCGAATACGGCGGCGAACGCGCGCGGCGGATTGCCGCGCTCATCGGAATCCAGGCCGACGCCGATGATCCAGTCCCGATACGGCAGCGCCTCGAGCAGCGTCGCCATCGCGTATTCCGGCGACTGATCGCGCAGGAAGCACATGATCAACTCCGCGGAGATGCCGTATTCGCGACGGGCGCGCACGATCGCCGAACGATATCCGCTCACCACGGTCGCGAAGGGCACCCCGCGCGAGGTGTGGGCCTGCGGATCGAAGAACATCTCGACATGCCGCACGCCCTGGGTGTGCACGCGCACGAGGTATTCGTAGGCCAGATCATGAAAGTCCACGGCCTGACGCAGCACCGTCATCGCCGGATAGTAGACCCGCAGAAACGAGGTCAGATCGTGAAACCGGTAGGTCTCGCGCACCTGTTCCACGGTTCGCTCCGGCAACTCGATCCCGTTGCGCCGGGCGAGCCGGAACTTCAGATCCGGCTCCAGAGTGCCCTCGAGATGCAGATGCAATTCGGCCTTGGGCAGCGCGCGCACGAACGCGGCAAGTTCGGACAGCATGCCCCCATCATCCACCGCCGCAACGTTTTACGAGCCGCGATGGCACGACGGGTCGCGAGGCTGTTCCTGACCGGAGGTGTTGATCGAGATCGAGCGATCGCGGCCGTCGCCGATCCTGATCACGCCGGAAAAGTTCCGGTGGGCGGTGCGATCCCCGAGAGTTCGCTGGCCGTATCGGCTTTCGGTCCGCATCGGTGAACTCTCGTCCGACTCGGACCGCTGATCATGTGCTGTGCTGTTGATATGCTTGTGCGGAACCGAATTCCGGTGCGCGCCCCCGTGATTGTTTCGAACATGTTCCGAACACATTGCCTGCACATCACTTCCGGGCGATCATTCTTGTATCCCACTCCACCGATGCAGGGGACGTACGACCCGAAACGGATACAGGAGTAGACATGGCACAGGAAACCACCGAGACGCGGCACGAAGACAGCCCGACCTTCCGGGATATCGACATGTTGCATATGCGGGTGGACGAGGCTCGGCAGGAGGCACAAAGCGCACGGCAATACGCGCAGCAGGCGCAAAGCCTCGCGCGGCAGGCGCAGCAGCAGGCGCGGCAGGTTCAGCATCAGGCGCAGTTGGCGCAGAGTGAGGCGGGACAGGCCAATCAACAGGCACAGCAGGCCCGCCAGCAGGCGGTGCAGGCGGGCAACCAGGCACAGCAGGCGCAGAACGAGGCCGACCGGGCGCATAACCAGGCCCAGCAGGCCCAGGGCGAGGCCAGCCAGTCACAGCAGCGGGCACAGTCGGTCCAGGACCAGGCCGATCAGGCCAGCCAACTGGCCCAGCAGGCCGATGACCAGGCCACCCGCGCGCAGGATCGGTCCATGCAGTGGGAGATGCAACTGAACCAGCTGCGCCAGCAGACACGGCAGGCGCAGTCTCGCCAGTAATCCCCGGCGGCACGAAAGGCAGGGGGCGATGGACGAGCCGCCGCCGGTGAATGTGGAAGTGATCGTTCCCGAGGCGATGAGCGCCGGGGTTTATGCCAACGGATTCACCTGCTGGTACAACCGCACGGATTTCACGCTCGATTTCATCGTCCACCTGCCGACCGATCCCGGCGTCGACGACAGCGGAGCACCGGTACTGCGCCAACCGGTTCAGGTCGTCTCCCGGGTGAAATTCCCACCCGCCATGATCTTTCGCCTCATGCAAACCCTCAACGACAGCATGAGCAACTATGAACAGCAATTCGGCGCAATCGTGCATTTAGGAGAATGAGACCTACCCATGATCCTCGTTTCCAGCGATATGACAATGGTGGTAAGCCCCGCCGACCGGATCATCGTCACCGATCCCGAGGTCAGTTATCGGCCCGATCGAATCCGGGGCCGCCGATATCAGGTCACCACCTCCGCGCCGGATACCCGAGACGAATCGGAATCGGGCGGGCGCCGGTAACCTGGGATGCCATGGCAGCGCCGCATTCCACCCTCTCCACGCCCGGCACCCGGAAACTCGCCGCGGCGTGCCGAGCGGATATCCCGGCGCTGACCCGGCGATTGATCTCGGCCATCTTCACCGACAACCCCGAGTGGACCGATTACACCTCGGTGCCGCGGGCCGATCTGCGCGACGGCTGCCGGGGATATCTGACTCGGATTCTGGATCTGCTCGGTGGGGACGGCGGCAATCCCGAACGCGACGAGGTCGCCGCCTCGATCGGCCGGCGCCGCGCCGAACAGGGCGTACCGCTCGAGGCGATGCTGCGTACCTTCCGACTCGGCGGCGGCATCGTCTGGGAGGCGTTGCTGGATCAGGCCTCCGATGTCGGCCCGCAGGTGATCCGGGAGGCGGGCACCGCGATGTGGGCGGTCATCGATGGCCTGTCCTCGGCACTGGTCACCGCCTATCGCAATACCGAACTCGAACAGGTGCGCCGCGACGAACGCCGCCGCCACGCCCTCATCGAGGACCTGCTCGCGGGTCGCGCCCATGACGCCACCTTCGCCGCCCGCGCCGCGCGCGAACTGAATCTGCCCACCCAGGGCGCGTATCTGGTCGTGGCCGCCCGGGGCGCGGGCCGTCCACTGCACGCGGGCACCGAAACGGCGTTGGCGGCCTTGGGAATTCGCTCGGTATGGCACGATCGGGTCGACACCACCATCGGTCTGGTGTCGGTCGAACATCGCGACGCTCATGCTGTGCTGCAACACCTTCGGCCGCATGTGCGCGGCCGCGCGGGCGCCTCCCCCGCGGTCCCCGGCCTGGCCCAGGTCGACTCCGCGCACACCCTGGCCCTGATCGCGCTGCAGACGATGCCTTCGGACACAACGGGTGTGGCGTCGCTGGACGAGCGCTACCCCGAGGCCCTGCTGGTCCGCTCCCCCGACCTCACCGATCTGCTGCTGACCCACACCCTCGGCCCGATCCTGGAGCTGCCCGCCCGGGAACGCGAGGTGCTGCTCGACACCCTGGCCGCCTGGCTGGCCGAAAACTGTTCCGCCGCCAACGCCGCACCCCGCCTGCACTGCCATCGCAACACCGTCATCAACCGCCTCCAGCGCATATCGGCCCTGCTCGGCCGCCCCCTGGAGGGTCAGCGCTCCTATGTCGAACTGTCCCTTGCGCTCTCGGCCCTCGGCCTCGGTTAGTTGGGCGCAGCGCCCAGTTTCGTGGACGAATTCCTGGGCTTCGGGGTCATTGTCTGTGCACTGTGCGGAGACCAGACTCGTGAACGATGACCCACGCCACAACCGGGGCGGGGGTCTTTGAGCGTTCGAGACGAGGAGCACCACGAGTGCCGGAATTCGATGTGTTGGTGGTCGGCGGCGGGCCCGGCGGATACGTGGCCGCCATCCGGGCCGCCCAGCGTGGGCTCTCGGTGGGCCTGGTGGAGAAGGAGCGGCCCGGCGGGGTATGCCTGAACTGGGGCTGCATTCCCACCAAGGCGATGCTGCGCTCGGCGGAGGTCTTCCAGACCGTCTCCGCCGCAGCGGAATTCGGCGTATACGCCGATAACGTCCGCTTCGACTACGCCGCCGTCCGCCAGCGCAAGGACGGCATCGTCAAGGAGCTGACCGATGGCGTGGCCGGACTGCTGAAGGCCAACGGCGTCACCCTCATCGAGGGCCACGCCCGATTCACCGGGCCGACCACCGTCGAGGTGTGCGAGGTCGGGCCCTCGCCGATCGGACCCGACGGTCCGCGCTACGCGGCCGCGCCCACCACCGCGGTGCGCAGCATCAGCGCCCGCGACATCATCGTCGCCACCGGTTCGGTGCCCGCGCGATTGCCGATTCCGGGCGCGGAGCTGCCCGGCGTGATCACCTCCGACGGCGCGTTCGGCCTCACCGAGGTGCCGCGCCGAATCGTGGTCGTCGGCGGCAGCGCGGTCGGCGCGGAATGGGCCAGCCTGTTCGCCACCTTCGGCAGCGAGGTGACGGTCGTCGAGCTGCAGGATCGCCTGGTTCCGTTGGAGGACAAGGATATCGGCGTCGCGCTGGGCCGCTCGTTCACCAAGCGCGGCATCACCGTGCTCACCGGTTCGACGGTCACCGCGATCTCGCAGGCCGGACCGCTGCGGGTCACCGTCGAGGGCCCCAAGGCCCGCGAGATCGACGCCGATGTGGTGCTGATCGGCGTGGGCCGCCGCCCCAACACCGCCGAACTCGGCCTGGACACGGCCGGAATCGGCACGGACGCCCGGGGATTCATCGAGGTCGACGCGCAGCTGCGCACCGGCGTCGACCATGTCTACGCCATCGGCGATGTCACCGGCCGCGCCCTGCTCGCCCACGTCGCCTCGCATCAGGGCCTCACCGCCGCCGATGTGATCGCCGGACTCCCCGCCCATATCGACTACGCGGTCATCCCGGCGGCCACCTTCACCCATCCGGAGATCGCCAGCGTCGGCCTCACCGAGGAGAAGGCGCGGGCGGCGGGGCACGACGTGCTGACCGCCAAGTTCCCGTTCGCCGCCCTGGGCCGGGCCAAGACGTTCGGCGAGACCGAGGGCTTCGTGAAAATCGTTGCGGGCAAGCAGCATCAGGAAGTCCTCGGCGTGCACATCATCGGCCCGTCGGCCAGCGATCTGATCACCGAGGGCGCCCTGGCGATCTCCCTCGAGGCGACGCTGACCGAGCTCGCCGACACCATTCACGCCCACCCCACCCTCGGCGAGATCGGCATGGAGACGGCGCTGGCCGGGCTCGGGCTGCCGGTACACATCGCGCCGCGCAAGCGTTGAGGAGTCTCACCGTGACAACGACGACCGCACCGCGCAAAACCACGAAGGCCGCGCCGAAAGCGGTGCCCGCCGACGCCTTCGGCGGCGAGAGCCACGAAACCCTGCGCGGCTACTACCGCGACATGCTGTTCGTGCGCCGCTTCGAGGAGCGCACCGCACAGGCCTATCAGCAGGCCAAGATCGGCGGCTACTGCCACCTCAATCTCGGCGAGGAGGCCACCGTCGTCGGCCTGGGCGCGGCCATGCGTCCCACCGACTACCTGTTCACCAACTACCGCGAGCACGGTTATGCGCTGGCCAAGGGCATCGAGCCCGGCCGGGTGATGGCCGAGCTGTACGGCCGCTCCACCGGAACCTCCAAGGGCTGGGGCGGTTCCATGCATATGTACGACACCGCGACCCGGCTGCTGGGCGGCTATGCCATCGTGGGCGGGCAGGTTCCGCTCGCCATCGGCGCGGCGCTGGCCATCGACTACCGCGGCGGCGACGATGTGGTGGTGTGCCAGATGGGCGAGGGCACAACGAATATCGGCGCCTTCCATGAATCGCTCAATATCGCGGCGCTGTGGCGGCTGCCGGTGGTGTTCCTGGTGATCAACAACCAGACCGGCATGGGCACCACGGTCGAGAAGTCCTCGGCCGAACCGGATCTGTACAAGCGCGCGGCCTCCTACCGCATGCGCGGCGAGCGGGTCGACGGCACCGATGTGCTGGCCGTCCGCGAGGTGGCGAGCGAACTCATCGAAGCCGCACGGCGCGAAGGGAAACCGGCGCTGCTGGAGGCGGTCAGCTATCGCCTCAAGGGCCATTCGGTGGTCGATCCGGCCAAGTACCGCAGCAACGACGCGGTGACCACCGCGCGCGAGCACGATCCGATCGCGCTGTGGCACACCCGACTTCTCGACGCCGGAGTGCTGACCGAGCAGTCGGCCGCCGATATCGAGCACGAGGTGACCGAAAGCGTCGCCGCCGCCGTCGAATTCGCCGATTCGAGTCCGCATCCGGACCCGTCGAGCCTGTTCGACTACAACTACGCCACCCCGGTGCCCGGCGATTCCCGCCGCCTGCCCGCCGATCCGCTCTTCACCGCCTGAGGACCCCACTGTGCCTGTCATGACCTATCGCGAAGCGCTGCGCGAAACCCTGCGCGAGGAGATGCGGCGCGACGACGACGTCTTCCTGATCGGGGAGGAGATCGGCGTCTTCGAGGGCTCCTACAAGATCACCGCCGGACTGCTCGCCGAATTCGGCGAGAAGCGAGTGCGCGACACACCGATCGCCGAGGAAGGTTTCGTCGGCGCGGCCATCGGCGCCGCCATGCTGGGCCTGCGCCCGGTCGTGGAAATCATGACGATCAACTTCTCGCTGCTGGCGCTGGATCAGATCGTCAATCACGCCGCCAAGATCTACGGCATGTTCGGCGGCCAGACCAGCGTGCCCATGGTCATCCGCACCCCCGGCGGCGGTGGCCAGCAGCTGGGCGCGACCCATTCGCAGAACATCGAGCTGTACTACGCGTTCGTACCCGGCCTGAAGGTGGTGGCCCCCAGCACCCCGGCCGACGCGCGAGCACTGCTCAAGGCCGCCATCGACGACGACGATCCGGTGCTGTTCCTGGAGAACCTCTCCCTCTACAACACGAAGGGCGAAGTGCCGCAGGATCTTCCGCCCGCACAGATCGGCAAGGCCGCGATCACCCGCGAGGGCACCGATATCACGCTGATCGGCTACTCGCGGATGGCGACCATCGCCACCCAGGTCGCCGAACGGCTTGCCGCCGAGGGCATTTCGGCCGAGGTGATCGATCTGCGCAGCCTGCGCCCGCTGGACCGCGACACCCTGATCGCCTCGGTCCGCAAGACCGGCTGTGCCGTGATCGGCGAGGACGACTGGCTCACCTACGGCATCGGCGCGGAGGTGGCCGCGTCCATCTCCGACGGCGCGTTCGACTACCTCGACGCCCCCGTGCGCCGGGTCGCCATGGCCGAGGTGCCGCTCCCCTACGCCAAACCGCTCGAGAAGCTCGCACTGCCATCCGCCGACTCGCTCTACACCGCTGCCGTGGAAACGCTTGCGGCCGTGGGCCGTCGGCGCTGAGATCCGGGACAGGAAGGACAGGACATATGCCCGAAATCACCATGCCCCGGCTGTCGGACACTATGGAGGACGGCGTCGTCTCCGCCTGGTTGAAGCAGGTCGGCGACAAGATCACCCGCGGTGAGGTGCTCGCCGAGATCGAGACCGACAAGGCCCTCATGGAATTGGAGGCCTACGACGACGGCGTGCTGGAACAGATTCTCGCCGAACCGGGTTCGCGTGTGCCGATCGGCGAGGCCATCGCGATCGTGGGCGACGGCAGCGGCTCGGCATCGGCCCCCGCACCCAAGGCCACCGCACCCGAGCCCGCGGCGGCCGAGCCGCACACGCTCACGGCCGAGGCGGCATCGGCTCCGAAGCCGGTCGCCTCGGAGGCGCCCGCCGGCCGACGTCCGAAGTCCTCGCCGCTGGCCCGCAGGATCGCCGAGGAGATCGGCGTGGATCTGAACACGGTTACCGGCACCGGCCCGGGCGGCCGGATCACTCGCCAGGATGTCGAATCCGCCCAGCGGCCAACGGAATCCGCCCCGGTCGAGCAGCCGAAGCCCGCGGCACGACCGGCCGACACCGCGACCGCCGACTACGACGAGATCCCGCTGACCACCATCCAGCAGGTCTCCGCCAAACGCCTGACCGAAAGCAAACAGCAGGCGCCACACATCTACCTGACCACCGCCATCGACGTCACCGACCTGCTGGCCTTCCGCGGCCAGATCAACGAGACGCTGACGGCGGCGGGCAAGACCAAGGTCAGCGTCAACGACCTGCTGGTCAAGGCCGCCGCCGCGACCCTGCGCACCGATCCCGCGGTCAACGTCTCGGTCGCCGACGGAAAGCTCCTGCGCCACCACGGCATTCACCTCGGCATCGCCGTCGCCACCCCGGCGGGCCTGCTGGTGCCGGTGATCCGCGACGCCGACCGCAAGAGCGTCTCGGAGATCGCCGCCGAGAGCCGCGACAAGGCCGAGCGCGCCCGCGACCGCAAGCTGCGCGGCGACGAGATGAGCGGCGGCACGTTCACCATCTCGAATCTGGGCATGTTCGGCGTCGAACACTTCACCGCCGTCATCAATCCGCCGGAGTCGGCCATCCTCGCCGTGGGCGCGGCCCAGGACGAACTCCGCCTCGAGGGCGAGCGTGTGATCGCGCGAAAGATCCTGCGCGTCACCCTGTCCGCGGATCATCGGGCCATCGACGGCGCGATCGCCGCGCGGTTCCTGCAGCAGTTCAAGGAGCTACTGGAGCATCCGCTGCGGATCGTGACCTAGCGCGGGGCCGCCGCGGTGTGCTGATATCGGCTCATGCGAATCGCGGCGGCTCAAGCTCGGCCGGCCTGGCTGGATCCCACGGCCGGGACGAAAATCGTTGTGGACCAACTGACTCGGGCGGCGGCCCAGGGCGTGCACCTGGTCGCCTTCCCGGAGACGTTCCTGTCCGGATATCCGATCTGGCTGGCCCATACCGGCGGCGCCCGCTTCGACGATCCGGCGCAGAAGGCGGCCTACGCCCACTACCTCGACGCCGCGGTGACCCTCGACGGACCGCAGCTGGCCACGATTCGCGAGGCCGCCGCGGACCTCGGGGTGTTCTGTTATCTGGGCATCACCGAACGCGTCCGCGGCACCGTGTTCTGCACACTGGTCGCGATCGATCCGGCCCGCGGAATCATCGGCGCGCACCGCAAGCTGATGCCGACCCATGAGGAGCGGATGGTGTGGGGCCTGGGCGACGGCCACGGCCTGCGCACCCACGAGGTCGGCGGATTCCGGGTCGGCGGCCTGTCGTGCTGGGAGAACTGGATGCCCCAGGCGCGACACGCCCTCTACGCCGACGGCGAGACCCTGCACATCTCCACCTGGCCGGGCTCGATCCGCAACACCCGCGACATCACCCGATTCATCGCCCTCGAGGGCCGCGTGTACTCCCTGGCGGTGGGCGCGGTCCTCGATTTCGCCGATGTCCCGGCCGATTTCCCGCTCCACGACGCCCTGGCCACCCTCGACGAACCGGCCGGATACGACGGCGGTTCAGCGATCGCGGGCCCGGACGGCGCCTGGCTCGTCGAGCCGGTGGTCGGCGACGAACGCCTCGTCATCGCCGATATCGACCCCGCCCGGGTGGCCCACGAACGCCAGAACTTCGACCCCACCGGCCATTACTCCCGCCCCGACGTCTTCACCGTGACGGTGGACCGGCGTCGGCGCGCCGCGACGACCTTCGTCGACGAACCCTAGGCCCGCGCGGATTCTGCGAGTCGATCCAGCGAGGACCGCAGCCTATCGGCCGTGGTGGCTCGGGCGCTGGGCAATCGGTTCTCGTCGGTCAGCTCGGTCCAGTCGTAGGTATGGGTGACCCGGGTGCGGCCATCGGCCAGCGGCTCGAGTTCCCAGCGCCACAGATGACCCGGCGGGGTCTTGCCCGGTTCGGCGGGCCGCCACGCGATGAGGCGGCCCTCGGCGAATTCGACCACATGGTTCTCGCGAACCTTCCCGTTGGTGAGCGTCGTGGTGAACACCTCACCCACCCCGCGCACGCGCTGACCCGCGGCGGCCTCGGCGAGATTGTCGTTGCCGTCCCAGTCCGGCTGCCGCGCCGGATCGGCGATCAGTTCGAAGATCGTGGTTGCGGCAGCGGCGATTTCGCGGCTGGCACTGACGACTCGGGACCCCTCGGTGCTATCGGTCATGACGCGATCGAAACATCCCGGCGACCGATCCCGCCAGTGCGAGTATGAGGAATCCGACCCCGAGACGGGAATACCTACCCGTGGACGCGAGGTTGGCCCAGAGGTGAATGCGGGATTCACCGCCCTGGGTGAGCACATCTTGTGGACCGACCTGGTCGGTAATATCGCCTCGCTGGCCGTGGTGTGGCTGGCGATGCGCAAGACCTTGTGGACGTGGCCCGTGCAATTGGTCGGCGCGCTCTTGCTGCTGGCCGCCTCGCTCGACGCGCATGTTCCCGGCAATGCGCTCAAGCAGGCGCTGTTCTGCGGGCTGGCCTGCTACGGCTGGTTCAGCTGGACGCGCGGCACCCGCGATCAGCACGCGCTGCTGGTCCGCCCGGGCACCACCCGCGAACGGCTGTTCCTGCTCGCGGCCACAGTCGTGGGCACGGTCGGGGTGGCCGAACTGTTCAGCCATCTGACCTGGCTGCATATCGCCTGGTCGCCCTGGGTGAACGCCTATATCTTCGTCGGCAGCGCCGCGGCCACCTTCGCGCAGAGCCGGGCGCTGGTGGACTTCTGGATCATCTGGATGCTCGTCGACCTGGCCGGAGTACCCCTCGCGCTGAAGTCCGGACTGTATGTCTCCGGCGCGGTCTACGGCGTGTTCTTCGTGCTCGTACTGCTCGGTTTCACGCGCTGGCGGCGCGAATACCGCGAGCGGCAGACCGCGTCCCCGATCACAGCAGCCGCCGTGATCGCAGATCGCTGACATACTTGCCGATCAGCTCGGGTGTGAGCCGCGGGATATCCCCGCCCGGACCGATTCCGGCCTGCTGCACCGCCGCCTGAAAACGCTTGGCGGGCAACAGCGCACCGGGAATCGCCGGGCCCGGATGGCGATAGGCGTGCAGCAACGGCAGCACCGAGGCCTGCCGCTGCCGTTCCGGCAGCGCCCGCAGCGCGGTCTCGAAACGCGTCAGCCAGCGGTCGTACTCGTCGATGCGTTCGATCGCCTGCCCCGATTCGATGAGCCAATCGACGAAGGTGTCCAACGAGATTCCGTCATCGTGCGGGTTGAGCACATCGAAGGTTTCGAAGCCCGCGACGACCCGCACACCGAGTTCGGTGATGGCCGCGGCGGTGAAATCGGCGGGCAGACCGTCGTAATGGGCCCGATGGCCGTCGGCCGCGTAGAACGATCGTGGCGCCACACCGGTCAGCAGCAGGCTCAGCAGCAGCCGGGTGAACATATCCGCCGCATTCAACTGGCCCGCGAATCGACTGTGCGCCAGGATCATATCCGAGCGGAACACCGCCACCGGCAGCCCGCACAGCTCGTGCGCCTCCCGCAACAGCACCTCACCGGCCCACTTACTGTTGCCGTACCCGTTGGCATAGCGCGAATCCAGTACCCGCTCGGCACTCATCTCGCGAATGTCGCCGTCCTCGGCGAAGATTCGCGGGTCGATCTGATCAGCCACCGCGACCGTCGACAGATACATCACCGGCTTGCGCCGCGAGGTCAACGCCAGCCGGACGACCTCGGCGGTGCCGACGACATTCGGACCGAACACCTGCTCGTAGGGCAGCACGTGATTGACCAGCGCCGCCGGATGCACGATCAGATCGACGGATTCGGACAGCCGACGCCACTCCTGCTCGCCCACACCGAGATTCGGCTCGCCGATATCACCGGGCAGCACCTCCAGCGTGCCCTCGGCCAGATCGGAATACAGCAGCGACAGCTCGGGATCGCCGTCGAAGGCCGCATCGAGTCGCGCCCGCGCGGCCGCGGCATCAGCGCCGCGCACCAGGCAGATCAGGGTTCCGCCCGAATCATGCAGGCGCTGCAGCCATTCCAGGCACAGGAACCGCCCCAGATAGCCGTTGGCCCCGGTCAACAGCACCGTGCGCGCGGGCTGCGGCGCGAGCGGCAGCTCGGCCGCCGCCGCGAGGAGATCGGCATCGATGAACCGTTCCAGCCGCAGATCGCCTGCGCGGATCCGCCTTTCGTCACCGTGCACCGACCGTGCGGTGGGACGCAGACCGCCCGCATCGCGTTCGGCCTCGATGTATTCGGCCAGCCGCGCCAGATTCGTCGCCGGTCCGACGATCACGCCGACCGGCACCTCGACGCCGAAGGTCTCCCCGAGCAGCGTCGAGAACGACAGCGCCGACAGCGAATCGCCGCCCAGGTCGGTGAAATGCGCCTCCGGGCTCGCGGCGCTGCCCAGCATCGCCCGCGCGGCCCGCACCACGGTCTCGAGCACCGGCAGCCCGGCCGCGTCGGCGCGCAGCGCGAGCAGTTCATCGGCCCGCTGCCGGTCCAGGTCCCGGTACAGCCGCTCGAGATCCTCGCCGTAGCGCTGTTTCAGCTTGGGCCGCAGCTGTTTCCCGATTCCGGACAGCAGGCCGTTGTCCGCGGTGAACGGCCGGGTTTCGATCAGGAATTCGCGGGGGATCTCATAGGAGTTCAGCCTGGCGTCGCGGGCGAGCTCGCTCAGCGAATGCGCCAGTGCCGCACGCAGATCCGCGGCCTCGCGCGCGAGCGCCTCGGCGGTGGGCACGATCACCGCGAGCAGGGCCGACCGCTCACCGCTGCCGTAGACGTAGATCTGGCGGATCAGCGGACTCGTCGCGTACAGCGCCTCCAGCTTGGCCAACGCCACGAACTCGCCCTGGGCCAGTTTGAGCACATTGTTGCGGCGATCCACGATAATCACCTGGTCCGGGCCGATTTCGGCCACCACGTCACCGGTGCGGTAGAAGCCGTCGGCGTCGAACATCTCGGCCGTGATCTCCGGGCGCTTGTAGTAGCCGGGGAACATGGTCGTCGTCTTGAGCAGCAGCTCACCGCGCGGATGCGGTTGATCGGTGCCGAAGTATCCCAGCTCCGGCACATCCTCGAGCCGATAGTCCAGCACCGGCGGGCGGCGCAGCACATTGTCGACGAGGATGCCGCCACCGGCCTCGGTGGAGCCGTAGCCATCGTGCAGCTCGACCTCGAGCACCGACTCCATGAACTGCTTCAGCTCCGCCGACAGCGGGGCGCTCGCGCTCATCGCCCCGAAGTAGCGACCGCCGAAAACCTGGTGGCGCAGTTCGGATCTCACCAATTCCTCGGCGGCCGCCCGATCCTGTCCCCCGGCGAGTCGGCGATCGAGTTCGCTCTGGAAACGCTCGTACACCAGCTCCGACACCCGGGGCATGAGGATCAGCTCGGTCGGGCGGATCAGCGCGAGATCCTCGAAGAGGGTGGACATATCGCTCGCGGCCGCGAAATGTGCGATGCCGCCGCGCAACAGCGTCCCGCCCAGCATCAGCCGCCCGGCCACATGGCTCAGTGGCAGATAGTGGTAGCCCAGGCCGGGAATCGGGATCTCCGCCGAGTACATCCACATCGCGGCCGACAGCGTATCGGTGTACATCGCACCCTTGGGTGTGCCCGTACTGCCCGAGGTGTAGATCAGTAGCGACAGCGGATCCTCGCCGGGACCCGGGATGAACGACGGGGTGTCCGGCGCCGCGACGCCGCGGTCCAGCGCCTGCGTCAGCGTCTCGACGGCGACCGGGCCGCCGGACAGCCGCTGCCGCGCGGATTCCAGTGCGGCACAGTGCCGATCGTCATCGGCGTGATGATCGAAGACCAGCAGCAGCCGCACGGTCGACTGCGCGGCGACCGCCTCGACGGCCGCGTCCAGCAGCTCCGGGGTGGTGGCGAGAATCCGCGGCGTGGTCTCGTCGATGATCGAACGCCATTGCGCCACCGTGGCATTGGCCTGCAGCGGCACCGCGACCGCGCCCGCCCGCAGACAGGCCAGATCCACCACGGTGTAGTCGGCGCTGACGAAACCGAGGGTGCAGACGAAATCGCCGGGCCGCAGGGCGATTTCGGGATCGTGATGCCATATCGCGGCCAGCGCGGCGACCCGCTCCCCCAGTTCGCGATAGGTGGTCGTGGTGAATTCGGGCAGCAGTCGGCGCATCCGGCGACCGGATTCGTCGCGCACCGGTTCGGTGGATCGCTGTGCCAGCGCGGGCCGCTCGGCATAACCCTCGAGGACCGTGCTCACGATCTCCCACAGCCGCAGCCCCGGCCGCCGCAGCCGCTCGCCGACCTCGGGCAGCGGCGTGGCCGCCCGCACCTGCTCATCGGCCAGGACATCGGCCAACCGGCGCTCGAATCGTTCCCGCCACGCGTTGTCGGCCATGCCCGAAACTCCGTTCCCGAATTGCTTTGCTAGCTACGGTAACGAGATTTCGCGCAAACGGAAGGCCCCCGCCTTCAGGAGCCTTCCGTCGCCCATGTTCCCGCCGCGCGTCGCCCATATTCCCGGCGCGCGCCGACCACGTTCCCGGCCCGCGCCGACTGTGTTCCCGGCGCGCCTTTCGCCGGGACCTACAGCAACTTGCGCAGCTTCAAATCCGCCGCGTACTTCTCGATCAGCGCCCGGTTCAGGTGCGGAATATCACGATCGGGCCCGATCTCGGCCGCCTGCACGGCCGCTTGGAACCTCTTGGCGGGCAGCATCGCACCGTCGACCGGCGGCGCCGGCTGCTGATAGGCGTGCAGCAGCGGCAGCAGCGAGGCCTGACGCTGCCGTTCGGGCAGCGCCCGCAGCGCGGTCTCGAAGCGCGGCAACCACTGCCGGTAGTCATCGATCCGCTCGATGGGATAGCCCGCCTCGATCAGCCAGTCCATGAACTCGTCCAGGCCGATCCCGTCGGTGTGCGGGTTCAGCACGTCGAAGGACTCGTAACCGGAACTCACCTGGGTGCCGAGCACGGTGATCGAGGCCGCGGTGAAATCGGCGGGCAGGCCGTCGTAATGAGCCCGCTGCCGATTGCCCTCGGCGTCGAGTGCGTAGAACGACTTCGGCGCGATTCCGGTCGCCAGCACGCTCAACAGCAGCCGGGTGAACATATCCGGCACGTTCAGCTGACCCGCGTAGCGGCTGTGCGCCAGGATCATGTCCGACCGGAACACCGCCACCGGCAGCCCACACAGGTCGTGCGCCTCCCGCAACAGCACCTCACCGGCCCACTTACTGTTGCCGTACCCGTTGGCATAGCCGTCGCCCACCGTGCGTACCGCGCTGATCTCGCGGATATCGCCGTCCTCGGTGAACACCTCGAGGGCGATCTGATCGGCCACGCCCACCGTCGACAGATAGGTGATGGGCTTGAGATGGTGGGTCAGCGCCAGCCGGATGAGTTCCGCGGTGCCGACCACATTCGGGCCGAACAGCTGACCGTAGGGCAGCACGTGATTGACCAGCGCCGCCGGATGCACGATCAGATCCACGGTCTCGGCCAGCCGATGGCCTTCCGCCAGACCGAGATTCGGGTCGCCGATATCGCCGGCGAGCACCTGCAGGGTGCCCTCGGCCAGCTCCCGATAGCGCCGCAGCAGCTCCGGATCGCCGCTGTCGAAGACGTCGTCGAGCCGCTTGCGGGCCGCGGCGTCGTCGCTGCCGCGCACGATGCAGATCAGCGTGCCGCCCGAATCATGCAGGCGCTGCAGCCATTCCAGGCACAGGAACCGTCCCAGATAACCGTTGGCGCCGGTGAGCAGCACGGTGCGCGGCTGCTCGGGTGCGCGCGGCAGGGTAGGCGCGGCGGCCAGGGTCGCGGCGTCGATGAACTTGTCCAGCGTCAGATCCGACGCCCGCAGCGTGGCCCCCGCGCCGTGCACCGACGTGACGGTCGGACGCTTGCCGCCCGAATCACGTTCGGCCTCGATGTAATCGGCCAGACCCCGCAGATCGGTGGCGGCGCTGACGATGACGCCCACCGGCACCTCGACATCGAAGATCTCGCCGAGCAGAGTCGACAGGCTCAGCGCCGACAGCGAATCCCCGCCCAGATCACCGAAGCGCGCATCGCGCGGCAACTCGACATCCGACGCCACCCCGAGCACCGCCCGCGCCGCCCGTTCGACGGCGTTGACGACCGGCAGCTCGCGGGCCTCGCGACGCAGCGTCGTCAGCTCATCGGCCTGTTCGGCCGCCAGCTGCGCGTACAGCTGTTCGAGCCGTTCGCCGTAGCGGTCCTTGAGCTTGGGCCGCAACAGCTTTCCGATGCCCGACAGCAGTCCGTTGTCCATGCTGAACGGCTCGGTCTCGAGCAGGAATTCGCGCGGGATCTCATAGGAGTTCAGCTGCGCGTCCTTGGCGACCTTGAGCACAGAGGCACCCACCGCCACCCGCAGCTCGGCCGTATCCGGATAGGCGGCGACGGCATCGTCGGTCGGGACGATCACCGAGAGCAGGAAGGAACGCTCGCTGGAACCGTAGACGTAGATCTGGCGGACCAGCGGACTCGAGGTGAACAGGGCCTCGAGCTTCGAGACCGCCACGAACTCGCCCTGCGACAGCTTGAGCACGTTGTTGCGCCGATCCAGGTACACCAGCCGGTCGGGGCCGAGTTCGGCCATCACGTCACCGGTGCGGTAGAAACCGTTCTCGTCGAAGATCTGCTCGTTCAGCTCGGGCCGCTTGTAGTAGCCCGGAATCAGGGTTGTGGCCCGGACCAGCAGCTCACCGCGCGGATGCGGCTGATCGGTGGAGAAGTAGCCGAGTTCGGGCACGTCGACGAGCTTGTACTCGAGCACCGGCGGGCGCTGGATCTCGTTATCGATCAGGATGCCGCCGCCGGTCTCGGTGGCGCCGTAGCCGTCGATGAGATGCAGAGCCAGCGTCGATTCCATGAAGGCGCGCATCTCCTGCGACAGCGGTGCGCTGCCGGACAGGGCGGCGACCAGGCGGCCACCCAGGAAGTGTTCGCGCAGTTCGGTTTTCACCGCATTCTCGAGTTCGGCGCGGTCCACGCCCGGGACGAGGCGGTGGTCGACCTCGCTCTGGAAGCGCTGGAACACCATGTCGCAGACGCGCGGTACGAAGAACTGCACCGTGGGCCGCACCAGTTCGATGTCCTCGAACAGGGTCGACATATCGCTGCGCGCGGCGAAATATATTGTGCCGCCGCGCGAGAGCGCGTTGATCAGGCCGATCCGCCCGGCCACATGGCTCATCGGCATGTACATCATGCCGATGGTGGGCAGCGGGATGCGCCCGTCGAGGCCGAATCCGGTGTCGTCACGCCGGCCGTCGGTGGCCCGCCAGAAGCGCGCGACCATCGACTCGGGATACATTGCGCCCTTGGGGGTTCCGGTGCTGCCAGAGGTGTAGATCAGCAACGACAGCGGATCGCCCTCCTGGGCGGCGCGCAGCGGAACCGGCGGCAGATCGCGTCCGCGCGCCAGCACCGCGCCGAGGGTTTCCACCCGCACCGGCGAATCGGCCAGGCGGCGCCGGGCGGTGTCCAGCGCGGTGCGGTGGTCGTCGTCGCGATCGTGGTAGTCGAAGACCAGCAGCGCCCGCACCGAATCGGTGTCCAGCGCCAATTCGATTGCGGTGTCGAGCTGTTCGACATTGGTGGCGAAGACCCGGGGTTGGGTCTCGGTGACGATCGGGGTCAGCTGCGTCAGCGACGCGCCCGCCTGCAGCGGCACCGAGACCGTGCCCAGGTAGTTGCACGCCAGATCGATCGTCGTGTAGTCGATGCTGGTGAATCCCAAGATGGCGACGAAATCCCCGGCGCGGGTGGGGCTTTCGCCATCGTTGTGCCATGCCGCGGCCAGCGCGCCGACCCGGCCCCACAGCTCGCCATAGGTGACGGTGTCGAATTGGGGCAGCAAGGTGCCCCGGCGACGACCCGTCTCCTCCGTGATGAATTCGACCGCGCGCTGCCCCAGCGCGGGCCGATCAGCGTAGGCCTCCATGATCGTAGCCACGACCTGCGCCAGGCCCAGCTCCGGCGCCGCGACCGCGTCGCCGACCGATGCGATGGGCTGTGCGTCGCGCACCTGCTCATCGCGCGCGACCAGATCGGCCACGTGCCGATCCAGTTCCGCCACCCATTCCTCGTTCATCCCGACCTCCTGCTTGTCCGACATGCGTCGGGTGTCGCGGTGGATCGGCCCTGATGAACACGAGCACTTCCACCCGCGACTATTAAGTTACTTACATTAACTATCTCTAGGTTCTCCCCGGTCAGAGCCGCTGTCAAGCATCCGCGCCGGATGGGTATGCATCGTGCGAGTTCAGCGAAGTTGTTGAATTTCTCACTGTGGTGTATATGGGCCTTTTGCCCGATTTTCCCTCAGGCCGACAGCTCACCGAGCAGCCGCCAGGTGCGTCGCTGATCCTCGGGCCCACCGAGGTCGGTCTGGACGACCAGCAGTTCGGTCACCCCGGCCTCGACGTAATCACGTAGCCCCCGCGCGACGTATTCCTCGTCGCCGATGAGCGCCAAATCGACCGCATGCCGCGCGCCCTCGCGATCGAGGACCGTGCGATAGGACGGAATGCTCTCGTAGAAGGCCATCGTCTGCGCGGCGTGCGCGCGCACCTCCTCGGCTCGGTCGGTCACCACGACGGCCACACCGGCGACCACCTGTAGCGGCCGGACCGGTCGCTGCGGGCGGGCCCGCTCCAGCCGGGGCACGATGAACGAACCGAGTGTGCGCGGCCCGGCCAGGTACGGGATCGCCCCGTCGGCCAGTTCACCGGTGACCCGCAGCGCCTGCGGCCCCATCGCCGCCACCAGCAACGGCACCTCGTTGCCGCCGCGCACGGTGGTCGGCATCGGCGGATGCGCGCGCACCCGCTCGCCCGCGAAATCGGTACCGCCGCTCTCGATCAGCTCCCGCAGCGCGACCAGATACTCCCGTAGTCGCAGCACGGGCTTGTCCTCGGTGATGCCGAACGCCGCCGATTCCAGTGCGGGCGCACCCAATCCGAGCCCCAGCCGAAACCGCCCACCCGAGGCGGCCTGCGCGGTCTGCGCCTGATTACCCACCACCATCGGATGCCGAGGATTGATCGGCACCACCGAGGTCCCCACCCCGATCCCCTCCACGGCGTGCCCCACCACTCCCGCCAACCCCACCGCATCCCAATCGAACCGCTGCGCGAACCACACCGCCCGCAACCCGAGGTCCCGGGCAACCCGGGTCTGCTCGATGACGTCGGTTACATCATTGCTCGCCCCATCCCGGGCCCCCACCGCCACACCGATGGGCACACGTCCGTTGAGAGCTTCCCTGTCAGTCGCCATGCCCTACGCAACCAAGCACCGCGAGCCGGGATTCCCTCGGACACACCGACACTCACACTTGACCTCAACAAATGTTGAGGTAGCACAGTGGACCCATGACCACGAACGCCACAGTGAAGACCGAGATCATCGAGCAGATCGACCACTCCCTGCGGGCCCTCGACGAGCGGAAGTTCGACGAGCTCCGAAGCCATTTCACCGAGGACGTGGCGGCCGAGTACCCGATCGGCCACGTCCACGGGATCGAACAATTGCTCGCATCCACCGAAGCCGGTGTGCTGCGCTACGCCCGCACCCAGCACCTCGGCTTGAACTACCTCGTCGATATCGCCCCCGACGGCGAGCGCGCCACCGCGGGCTGGAATCAGATCTGCCACCACGTACACCCCGAAGGCGATGTGTTCACCGTCGGCACCCACTGCCAAGCCGAGCTCATCCGTACGACCGTCGGCTGGCAGGTGAATCACACTACGATGCAAGCGATCTGGACTACCGGCCGCCCACCGGCGATTGTCGAGGTGTAGGGCCGATTCCGCCGCATACAGAATCACTCACTCCGCTGCCCGGCCCCACTCACCTCGAGGTTCGAAGAGGGAGAGGTCGGGCAGCCGACGTGTCCGACAACCAATCTCGGACGACAGATCGGCATAGCCGATCGACAACTCCGCCAACCGCTTCCAGGCATGATGCAGCCGCCACTCCGGAAGGCCCGCGGCCAGCGCGACATAGGCATCCACCGAATACCGCGCCAACCGATCGACCACCATCCCGAGCGTCTCGGTATGCATACTCGCCGCACTTACAGGCAACGGCATCTCGGCAGCCACCCAGCAGTCGATCTCGTGGACCAGATCCCCTCGCGCACAGTCGATTTCATCGACAAACTCCGGTCGTCGCCCCTCATACAGACCGCCCAAGTCGCGGGCCGCCCGCAGCACGGGATGCGGGGCAACAACATTCCCTGTACACGCCTCGAGAAGCATGTCCTTCGACGGCAGTCGGGGACTCATCGCGCCCGCCTTGTTCCTTCGAAGGGGAGGTCGCGGGAATGGCGGCGGTCGAGTGTCTATGGGATCTACCGGAAAAGCGTTGGCGAAGGGGACGATTCGGTCTCCCCAGCGGTCAGACCGAGATACCGAGCGAATCCTTGAACCGCAGCGAGCTCTTCCGCGGCCCGCAACGCGGCAACCGCTTGATCGGCCGTCAGCGTCCGCCCGGGCAGAAAGCTCACCACCCAGCCACCCTCCCCCACCGATCTCGCACGATGCGTGGTGCGGTCGCTGAACATGAAGGAACCCTCGATCACGTGCACAGTCACCTCGTCCACCTCCGTGGCTCACAGCCTGAGCGCTATGCTGACCCGAATGCACTTCAGTGAAGATGCATACCTTGCATAATACCGGGATTGCACTGCTCGAGCATCGATTTCGTGAGAGGTGATGCTGTGACTCCGAAGCGCCAGGTGGCCACGGTACGACTGCGTCGATTGGCTGGTGAGATCCGCCGCGCGAGGGAGGCGTTGGAGATGAGCAGAGAGGCGGTGACTCAGCAGACGAGGATCAACGAAGCGACGTTGTATCGGATCGAGACGGCCAAGGTCAAGCCGCAAAAGCGCACGCTGTCAACCCTGCTCGATCTCTACGACATCGGCGAGCCGAGGCGGTCGGAGTTGATGGCGCTGCTGTCCGAGTCGAGTAAGCAAGGGTGGCTGCAACCATATTTCGACGACTTCCGCGAGGTCTACAGCTCGTACATCAGCTTCGAGGCGGAGTCCACCACGATCTACAACTACGAATCCCTGTTCATCCCAGGCCTTCTCCAGACGGAGGACTACGCACGGTCGGTGATCAAGGCAACGATCCCGACAGCGACGAAGCGGCAAGTCGAGGACCGAGTCAAAGCAAGGCTCGATCGGCAGGCCCGCTGGCGTGAGCGTGGAGCGCCTGCCCTCTGGGCGGTCTTCGACGAAGCGGCAATCCGAAGAGAAGTCGGCGGCCCATCAGTAATGCGACGTCAGATCGAACACCTGCTCACACTGATGGAGGAACCCCACATCACCCTGCAGGTCATCGCCTACGCCGCCGGCGCCCACGCCGGAATGCCTGGTTCGTTCGTCGTGATGGAGTTCGACAGTGACGTCCCCGAATTGGTCTACCTCGACAGCATGGCCGGAGACCTCTTCCTCGATGCGGACGCCGACTTGCGTCGATACCGTCTGCTGTTCGACAACGTCCGTGCCTCGGCTCTCGGCCCAAGTCAGACAGCCGACCTACTCGCTTCGGCTCTTGGATGATAGAAGTACGTTCGAGAGATCGGAGTGGGCTATGGAGCTCAAAGCGATGTGGCGGAAGAGCTCGTACAGCTCGGGCGAGGGCCAATGCGTCGAGGTGCGTTTCGACACGACAACGATCCTCCTCCGAGATAGCAAGTTCCAGCGCAACCCCGCGAACGACCCTGCCGCCCAACCGATCATCACCCTCCCATCCGAATCCTGGCCCGTCTTCCTCGATCTGGCGATGGGCCATACGACTGAGCAGGTCCCCGGCATCGCATCGATCGATCATCACAGGGACGGCGGTGTCACCATCCACGCCTCCGACGGCACCACTCTGACCTACACCTCCGCCGAATGGACAGCCTTCACCTCCGGCATCCGTGACGGAGAGTTCGCCGCGGCCTGAGGAATCAGCCGCCGCCCCAACGTCTGTAGGGCCTCAAAACCCATGGCGGTTCCTCAGAACGTTCGGCGGTGACGTGGCGGATCCGCCACGGTGCTGAGATTCCACACTCTTCGCTGGCAGTTGGCATGCTCGGCCGGTGCGGTGATCGAAGCAACCTCGGCCGACTGCCCTGGCCATCGGCATTGCTTCTGACGATCAGCTCGAAGCGTGTCGGTCCGACTGTCCTGTATGCCGATGAGTGGCCATTCGGGTCGGTGGTCAGCGCAACGGATCGAGTTGGGAGCCTGGTGATATGCCGCTGACGGCCGGAGAATCCGATGCCGCGGTTCGAGGCGATCGGGGCGTCCTGTGAACTAGGCTCTGCGGGGTGCGGCCGATCGTGTCCGAGCGGGAGCTGGGCGGCGGGTGGGAGTTGGTGCGCCCGACCGCATATGCGATGGGTGACGTCGTTATCAGCGGCTTTCGCGATCGTACTGCGGCCGGGCTCGATATGAGCATCCTTGCTCTTCCCGCGATCACGGTGGCCATTCAGTTCGGAGACAGCGAATTCATGGTGGAAAACGCTGTCGGGCGGCGCACATTCGGCGGGGTTGTCGCGGGGTTGTCACCGGGAGCGCATCGCCTCAGGGGAAGCCGCGTCGAATGTGTCGAGGTGCGGCTGGCGCCGAGTGCGGCGTACTCACTGCTGGGCGTCTCGCCGAGAGATCTGAACGGCATGGTGGTCGGCCTGGACGATACGTGGGGCCGGGCGGCCCGGCGACTACGCGAGCAGTTGGCCGAAACAGCAAGCTGGGACGACAGATTCGCGTTGACGGCGAGGTTTCTGGAGAGCCAGCGGTCGACACGGGCTATGGATCCCGAAGTCGCTGCCTGCTGGGATCGAGTTGTTGTCGGCAAGGGGCGCGTCCGGGTGCGCGAACTCGCGGAATTCTCCGGGTGGAGCCGCAAGAGGCTGTGGTCGAGATTCACCGCACAGGTCGGTGTGACGCCCAAGCACGCGGCGATGGTGGTCCGATTCCGCTGTGCGTTCGAGATGCTGTTGGCGGGCGAATCCGTCTCCGATGTCGCTGTGGCATGCGGTTATACCGATCAATCTCACCTGCACCGCGATGTGACGACCTTCGCCGCGATGACACCGGGCGCGGTCTCCCGGATCCGACCGCAACAGGCCCCGAGCACAGGGTGACCATCGGGCTCGGATGACGGTGACCGACAGGAACATTCGTCCAAGACTGGCGCACCCACGCAAGGGGAGAGTCGGAGTCATGCGTAGCTACCATCCCACCGCCATCGCCAGGAATCTCGCGCCATTTGATTTCCGCGAGCTCGCCGCGTTCAACGACTCCGCGTTCTGCATGTACTACGGCGATCGACTCGAGTCCTCGGACTGGGAGCTTCATCCCGATACCGACGAGTTGTTGATGGTTCTCGAGGGCAGCGTCACCGTCGAGATCCTCACCGACATCGATCGCCATCGTCTACCGCTCACCGCCGGCCAGTTCGCGATCGTGCCGAAAGGCCACTGGCACCGGCACATTGGGGTCGACAACGTCGTCGAAATGTTCTTCACGCCGGGCGCCACCGTCGAGTCCACCGCGGACGACCCGCGCGACACATGACCTTCCCTCGAAGGACGGTCCGTGATCGTGGGTGAGGGCCGACTCGCCGGAGGGGAGAGCCGGCCACCTCTCAGTGGCCGGTGAGGTGCGTACCGAACCATCGTGCCAGCTGCTTATCGAGGCCCGCCTGGTCCTCGCCTGCCCAGGCCACATGGCCGTCCGGTCGGAGTAACACGGCCGCCACGCCCAACTCCTCGCTGGTATCCACGATGGAGTCGACCCGATCCGCCCAATCGTCGATCGAGAGCGTGCCGGTCTGATCGAGCAGAAGCCCGCGGCCACGGTGCATCAGCTCGTAGAGGCGTCCTCGCCGCAGGCCGATGTTCCGGAGCCGCTTGCCGAGCAGTTCATGTCCTTCACCGAAGTCGTAGCGAACTCCGATGGCGGTGGTCTTTTCGATCAGATATCGACTCACGTCCTCGAAGTCCATCAGCTCCGTCAGCAGTCGGCGCACCGCCTGGGGGCCCGGCTCGGTGGACATGAGCTCGCTCTGCGCGCGGGTGTTGTTCAGGACGTCGGCGCCCACCGGATGCCTTTCGGTGTGGTAGCTGTCCAGCAGCTCGACCGGTGCCCAGCCGTCGATCTCAGCGGCCAGTTTCCAGCCGAGATTGAAGGCGTCCTGGATGCCGAGGTTGAGGCCTTGTCCTCCCATCGGCGGGTGAACATGCGCGGCGTCGCCTGCCAGGAACACTCGTCCGACCCGGTAGCGCTCGGCCTGACGGGTGGCGTCGCCGAAGCGGGAGAGCCAGCGTGGTGAGTGGATACCGAAGTCGGTGCCGGCGAACGCTCGCAGCTGTCGCTTGAACTCCTCGAGCGTCGGGGGAACCGTGGAGTCCTCGGCGACGCCCTCGGCGGGTACGACGACCCCGTACAGACCGTTCCCGGCGGGACCGACGCCGAATCCCTTGTGGGTCTTGCGGATCCGGTCCACAGTGGCGGCCAGTTCCTCTGCCGGGGTGGTCACGTCCATCTCACCCCGTAGCCACTCGACCTTGGCGGGCTCACCGGGGAAGCCGACGCCGAGCAGCTTGCGGACCGTACTGCGGCCGCCGTCGCAGCCGACGAGGTAGCGCGAGCGCAGCCGCGTGCCGTCGGCCAGCTCGACGATCACCCCGTCGGAGTCCTGGCCCAGGCCGACCAGTTCGCTGCCGCGCCGGATATCGGTACCGAGTTCGGTGGCGTGCTCGGCCAGCAGGCGGTCGGTGACCGGTTGAGGGATGCCGAGAATGTAGGCGTGCGCGGTGTCCAGATGCTCGGGCGACGGCTTGTCGATGCCGGCGAAGCGACCGACACCCGGGTACTGCTTGCCGTGCGCGAGGAACCGCTCGAGCAGCCCGCGCTGATCCAGGATCTCGATGCTGCGCACATGCAGGCCGAGCGAGCGGACCTGTTCGCTCGGCTCGACCTCCTTCTCCAGCACCACCACGTCCACACCGTGCAGCCGCAATTCGCCGGCCAGCATCATGCCGGTCGGCCCGCCGCCGGCGATGATCACATCAATCATGAAATCCCCGTTCGGGAAGGTTGCTTCGGCTGACCATTCTGCCGCCGCCCGAGATGCTCGAGGAACCAGTCGCGGGCGGCAGCGGAGGCGATCTCGAATCCCGAACCGGAATAGGCCGCGAAATGCCCGCCCGGGATGAATACGATCCGCTTCGGTTCCGCCGCCGTTTCGAACGCCGACGCGGCGAGGTTGCCGCCGGTCAGCCCGTCCTGACTGCCGACGATCATCAGCAGCGGGGTCGGCGTGATCAACGGCAGGTAGAGGGCGGGTTCGTAGCCGCGCAACAGTTCCAGGCTCCGCAACGTCACCTCGTTGCGCCATTCGGGCGCGCGGTCGCGGCGGGCGTGGTCGAACCATTCGTAGGCGTCCGGAGTCGGAATCCCGGTGACCCGTGCGGGATCGGTGCCTATGACCGGAATCATCACCGGTGGCTTCCCGGCGGCACGATCACGGCGGTCGGCAGCGAAGCGCTCGGGGTCGATGACCTGATCGTCTTCGCGGGCAACATGAGCGTAGGTCGCGCGGCCGCTGACGAACGGCGCCTGACCGCATACGGCCCGCACCCGTTGATCGATCGCCGCGACGACGAACGCGTGCCCGGCGGAGAAACTGCTGCCCCACACCGCGATTCGCGCCGGATCGACCTCGGGCCGGAGCTGAGCGTAGGAGATACCGTGCTGATAGTCACGGATCTGCTCCCAGGGATCGATCTCGTAGCGCGGCTTACCGGCCGCGGTGCCCGAATCTCCGAAACCTCGGTTGTCCCATACCAATACACACATCCCGGCATCGGCGAACACCTCCGCGAACCGATCCAGATACAACCGGCGAGTCGCCGACCACCCGTGCGCCATCACCACACACGGCGCGGGCCCCTCGGCACCCTCGGCCTCGTAGAACCAACCGCGCAGTGTGACACCCTCGGCGTCGAACTCCACATCGTGCCGCATGATCGTCTCGCCTTCCCTGATGGTCGATGACCTTCAGCGTGACCGCGGCGCCACCGAGCCGTCCAAGACCTGCTCGGTCGCCTGTAATACCCAGGGCGACACCGAAAATGGCTGATACCTCCGAGGTATCACAGGCGGTGGAACAGGTCTTGGACTCCGGCGATCCGCCCGCCGCACAGTAGTGATGCACCTCGAAGCGACAGACGAGAAAGGGATCGATCATGAAGATCTTCCTGACCGGCGGATCCGGGTACATCGGCCGCGCCACGATCACCGAACTGGTACGCCAGGGACACACCGTGACCGCACTCGCCCGCAGCGACAGCGCCGAACACGCGGTCGCCACGGCGGGAGCCACACCCGTGCGGGGCGGCCTGACCGACCTGAACGTGCTCAACCATGCCGCGGCCCGCGCCGAGGCGGTCGTACACCTGGCCCAGGCCGCGACCGGCGATCAGGATCTGGCCGCCGCGACCGCGATGCAGGACGGAATCGGCGGCGGCACTTATGTGCACACCGGCGGGAGCTGGGTCTACGGCGACACCGACGGCATCGCCGATGAGACCGCGCCGTGGAATCCGCCGGACCTGGTCGCCTGGCGCAAGCCGGTCGAAGACGCCGTACTGGCCCGCGCGGCCCAGGGCGGGCGGCCGGTGATCATCCGGCCCGGACTGCTCTACGGCGGCGACAACCGGCTGATCGATGAATTCTTCATCCGGCCCGGCAGGACAAGCGGCGCGATCGCCTACATCGGCACGGGCGCCAACCACTGGGCGCTGGTCCACGTCGACGACCTGGCACGGCTGTACGCCGCCGCGCTGGCGGCGAAGCCCGGTTCGATCTACCTCGGCGTCGGCGATACGCACCCGACCGCCGAACAGGTCGCACAAGCATGCGCACACGCCGCCGGGCTGGACGGCAAGACCCTATCGATCACCCTGGACCAGGCCCGCGCACAGATGGGCCCGATCGCCGACGCATTCGCCCTCGACCAGCGATTCACCCCGGCCAAGGCCCGCACCGAACTCGGCTGGACCCCGGCCCACGCGGACCCGCTGAGCGTGTTCGCCCACGCCTGACCGGATTCCCACCGGCGGCCCGGGCAGGATCGGGGGGACGATGGAGGGAATATGGACGTCGATCTGCGTAAGCTCCGGTACTTCGTCGCGGTGGCCGAGGAGATGCACTTCGGCCGCGCCGCCGAGCGCCTGCATATCGCCCAGCCCGTGCTGTCGCGGCAGATTCGCGCGCTGGAAGGCGAGCTGGGGGTCGAGTTGTTCCGCCGGGATCGGCGCGGCACCGAACTCACCGCCGCGGGCCGCCAGCTCCTCGACGACGCTCGCCCGGTCCTGGCCGCCACCGAGGCATTGACCCGCCGGGTGTGGGCGGCCGCGCGCGGCGGTGTCGGTTTCACGATCGGTTTCATGCCCGGAATCACCGTCACGTCCGCCGTCCGCGCACTCCGCGGCAACCACCCCGATCTGGATGTGCGGTTGCTGCGCACCAGCTGGCACGACCAGACCGAGGTGCTGCACGACGGCCGGGCCGATGTGAGTATCGTGCGGCTGCCGATCGACCTGGCGGGCTTGCAGACCCGGCCGCTGTTCACCGAGGCCCGTGTCGCGGTGGTCCCCGCCGATCACCCGCTGGCAGGTAAGGAATCGGTGCCGATCGCCGACCTCGCCGCCGACCACCTGCTGCAGGACCCCGACGCCGTGCCCGAATGGCGCGATATCGCCGCCGAACTCCGGGCCGGGGACCGCCGCCCGGTCCGCGAGATCGCGAGCGTGGAGGAAAAGCTCGAACTCGTCGCGGGCGGTGAGGGATTCGCGATCGTCCCTGCCTCCACCGCGGGCTTCTACACCCGGGCCGGGGTCGCCATGATCCCGATCGAGGACATCGGCCCCAACCGCGTGGCCCTGGCCTGGCCGATCGGGCGCCGCACCCCGCTCGTGCGGGAATTCGCCGATATCGCCGCCGAGCTGCTGCCCGAGCACAGCTGATCAAGTGCCCGTTCGCATTATGGTCCTGTCGGACTGCACAAGTTTCTATACGAGTCCAGCGACGCGATGACAAGCCGATACCGTTGAGTTCGAACACATTTCGCCGCGCGCGATTCTATACCTTGATAGCGCCGCTGAGAGAAAGCACACACACCATTGTTGTCGTGCCGAATTTAGACTGTTCGACGGAATATGCAACTGCAGCGGATTATCCAGGAGCCGAACCGTTTTGAGCAGCGATTTCCGTCGCCGTATCTCCCCGACCGAACGGATGTATCTGTCGGCACGAAAGGTCAACCCGCCCTTCCTGATCCAGACCGTCGTCGAAGGCACGGGCACCCTCGATCCGAACGGGCTCCAGCGCGCGGTAGACCTCGCCGCACCTGCGCATCCAGGCGTGCGACTGACGCACCGCGGAGCGGACTGGTGCGCTACCGCCCGCATACCTCGCGTGCGGGTGGTAGCGAACACCACGATCGATTACGACCGTCTGACCGACGACGGCGTCATCAACGGCCCGGTCCCCGGATTGGACTACGTATCCGAACCACCGAACTGCGAGGTGGTGCTGCTCACCGCCGATCCGGTGACCGTGATCTTCCGGGCCTTCCACGGCGTCATGGACGCCAAGGGCCTGCAGATGTGGGTCGGTGACGTCTTCCGCGCCCTGCGCGGCGAGGCCCCGCACGGCGCTCCCGACGCCACGACGGATCTCGATCTCGCACTGCGCCTGGGCATTCCGGGAGATCCGGTGACCATGCGCATGGCATACCGCTCCCCCGCCGGGCACGGCGCCCCGATTTCCGGCCGCCCCTTCCTGCTCCGGCACCGGACCATCACCGGCACCGGCACCGGCACCGCGATCGTCGCCCGGATCGCCGAGATCGTCACTGCCGCAAACGGTTCACGGTCGCGACTCATGATCCCCGTCGATCTGCGCAGGCACGATTCCGAGTTACGTTCCACCGCCAACCTCACCCTGCCCCTATTCCTGGACACCACACCGGGTGAGACCTGGCAACAGATCAACGGCCGCATGGTCTCCGGACTGATGCGGCGTGACGAGCTCAACCAGATGAAAAGCGCCGGACTGGACCGGATTCCGGCACCAGCCGCGAGAGCGGTGATGCGCACCGTCGAGGCGCTCGGCAGGCGAACGGGCCGAAACCTGTGCTCGGCCATCATTTCCCATGCGGGCAGGATCGCGCCCGAGGAATTCACCGCCCCTGATTTCACACCCACGAACGTGGTCGCGATCCCGGCGCATACCGGACTCGCACCGCTGAGCTTCGCGATCCTGGAATCGGAGAACACGATCGGGATCACGGTGTCGTGCCGCAACGGTCGCGGCGTCGCGGAGCGCCTGGAGGCCCTGCTCGACACCATCGCCGACACGCTCGGGGCCGCGCCGGCCAGCGAGGTGGCGCGCCCGGAGACCCTGGTGGCGGTCCTGCGCGAACAGGTCACCGCGCGCCCCGAGGCGATCGCGGTCACCGGCCCCGACGGTTGCCTCACCTACGCCCAACTGGGGGCACGCTCGGCCGCGATCGCGGCGGTATTGCGCGAGCACGGGATCGGCCGAGGCGATATCGTCGCCATCCTCGCCGACCGGACCCTGGCGGGTCAGGCGGGCCAGTGGGGCATCCTCGAGGCCGGGGCCGCCTTCCTGCCCTTGGATCCCAAACATCCGCGGGACCGGATCAGCCGGACCCTGCGTGATTCCGGCGCGCGCCTGTGCCTGGTCGAACGCGGCTACGCCGGTACCACCGATGCGGTACCGACGCTCATCCTCGAAGACCTGCCCCACAGCGGTTCCGCCGCAACCGATGTCGGTGTCACATCCGGCGATATCGCGTACGTGACCTACACCTCCGGTTCGACCGGACAGCCGAAGGGCGTGCGGGTCACCCACCGCGGCGTCGTGCACTATCTGCGCGCGGCCCTCGACTGGTATCAGCTCACACCCGAAACCCGGTACGCGCACTATCACACGCCCGCGGCCGATATGGCGTGCATGGCGATGGTGTCCCCGGTCATCGCGGGCGGCACGGTGGTGCTGGTGCCCGGCGAGATCAACCACCTCACCCTGGCGGAGATGCTGGGCGAGAATGGTGCGAACACCATACTTCTCACGCCGAGCCTCACCGAAGTGGCGCTGCGCCAGGACATTCGGCCAGGGGACCTGCGTACCATCGCGCTCGGCGGCGAACAGTTGAGCCATGATCTGGCCCGCCGTGTGCGCGAATTCTTCGGCGCCACTGTGCGATTGGTCAACAGCTACGGCCCCACCGAGGTCAGCCTCGTCTGCACATCCCACCTGATCACCGGCGCCACCTCGCCGATGACGGGCTCGGTGCCGATCGGACTACCGTCACCGGGCACCACCGTGCACCTGCTGGATCCGCGGGGTCGGCTCGTGCCCGACGGGGAGGTGGGCGAATTGTATGTGGGCGGACCACAAGTCGCCGACGGCTACCTCGACCGCCCGGAGCTGACCGCCGAGCGTTTCGTCACCGTGCGCGGCGAACGCGCCTACCGCACCGGGGATCTGGTGCGCCGCCGCACCGACGGCACCCTCGAATTCGTGGGCCGGGTCGATCACCAGGTCAAGATCCGAGGCAATCGCGTGGAACCCGACGAGGTCCGCTGCGTGCTGGAATCACATCCCGACATCACCGCCGCGGCCGTCACCGGACGCCGCCGCGAGGAGCACAACGATCACGTCCTCGACGCCTTCCTGGTACCCGCGCCGACCGCCCCCGCAGGACATCCCGACGACCGGACGCTGCGAGACTTCCTGGCCCAACGGCTGCCGATGTACATGATCCCCAGCAGTTTCCACCGACTCCCCGAACTCCCGCTGACCGCCAACGGCAAAACCGACCGCACCGCACTCGCGGCCCTGCCCGCCGAATCCGCCACCCCCGCATCCGAGTCCGCCCCGAACCAACTGCCCGGCAAGGATATTCAAGGCCGCGTCACCGAAATCTGGGCCCGCGTCCTGCGTTGCGACCCCGCCGATCTGACCGCCGACTCCGATTTCTTCGCACTCGGCGGCGATTCGCTGGCCACGGTGGAAATGCTCGCGCAGGTATCCCGGCAGATCGTCGACTCGACGGTCGAACGGGCCTTCGTGGCCCAGGTGGAGGGCCTCATCCATCATCTGACCGTCGGCCGGGTATGCGAGGCCGCGGCCGCGGCGAGCGGAGGAGAGTCGCAATGATCTTCATCGGAAGCGGATCCCTCCTGTGGCGGGCGGTCGATTTCACCACCGCCGCAGGACATCCCATCGATCTGGTCGTCGTACCCACCGGCCAGGAATCCGCCGCGGGCGAGCGGCGGCTGCCGACGCTGGCCACCCCCGACGTGAACACCGCCGCCGACCGGCTGGCCGACGCGACCACCGACGGCATCGTATTCTCGATCAACAACGCCACCATCCTGCGAACTCCGATACTGGACAAGGGTTTCCGTATCTACAACATCCACAACGGCCTACTCCCCCGCCACCGCGGCCTCCCCGAGGCCGCCATCGTGTACGCAATCCTCAACGGCGACACCACCTACGGCGCCACCCTGCACGAAATCGACCACGGCGTGGACACCGGCCCCGTCCTCGACATCGAGCAGTTCCCGATCACCCCCGCGGACCGCTTCCAGGACATCATGCTCGAGGGCCTGCGAGCATGCACCCGCCTGTTCGAGAACAACCTCGACGCCATCGCCACCAACCGCACTACCCCGCTCCCCGCATCCCCCGACCCCAGCCGCTACTACGGCCGCAGAGCACTGGCCACCCTCCCCGACCTGAGCACCCACCCCGACTTCCTCCGAGCCACCGATGTCGGCATCTTCGCCACCTTCTACCCGGAATTGGCCGCGCTCGTCAGCGTTTAGGGGAAGCGTTCCTCCGGATCGATCCGATATCGAATCCCGTACTCCGACAACATTGCTCGCCACAGGTGTCCAATTCGACTTCACCGATCCCATGGCGCTGCCACAGGCGGCGAAGTGATCAATCCAGAGCGGTCCGGGCCGGATTCCGCACGATAGACGGCACCGAGCAACATTCGCGATTCGGACTCTTCCCTATGGCAGAATGCCGAAATGGCAAGCGGCAGGCCGGAAGATGAAGTAGAACACACGAGCATGACGCGGGACGCATACGACCGACTTGCCCGAGTCTGGAGCGAAACGACCGACGACGGTCCGTTCAACGGGTTGCTGGAGCGGCCAGCGTTACGCGGCCTCGTTCCACGACCGCTCGGCGGAAAGGCCGTGTTGGACGCGGGTTGTGGATCCGGGGCGCAATGCGAATGGCTGCTCGACGAGGGCGCGCAGGTCACCGGCATCGATCTCAGCCCCGCCATGATCGACCGGGCGGCCGAGCGATGCGACGGCCGTGGTCGCTTCCAGGTGGCCGATCTCGCCGGGCCGCTCCCTTTCGCCGCGGGCTCGTTCGATGGCATCACCTGCTCACTCGCCCTGCACTATCTGCGTGATTGGTCGACCCCACTCAGCTCGTTCGCCTCCCTCCTTCGCCCGGATGGGTGGGTCGTGCTGTCACTCGATCATCCCTTCGGCCCACCATTGCCGACCCAACAGGGCGGCTACTTCGACATCGAACTTGTCAGCGACACCTGGCGCAAGGCCGATGTCGAAGTCACCCAGCATTTCTGGCGAAGGCCGCTGTCCGCCGTGGTCGACTCCTTCGCCGCCGCCGGTTTCGTCATCGAGCGCGTCGCCGAACCACAGCCCACACCAGCATCCATCGACCGTTTCCCGGAACTGTCCCGGATCGCGGGCACACCGTGTTTCATCGTGTACCACTTGACACTTCGCTGAGTGACCGACCCGGGCCGCGCGCCGCGACTATCGTCGCGCCGGGGCACGCGGCCGGGGAAGTCGAGCCGGGCGATCGCATCAGCTGGCGGAGTTCACCACCAGCTGATACCGGCCGGAACCGTCCCCGAGGGGGGTGCACTGGGCGACGGTGCCCGAATTCTGCTGGCCCAGTTGGGTTGCCGCCTGATTGCACGAGGTGTAGTTCGAGTAGATCGCGCTCGGCTGGGACGGGTACTGGTTCTGGGGGTACTGCGGGTATTGGCTCTGCGGGTACTGGGGGTACTGCGGGTACTGGTTCTGCGGGTACTGGGGGTACTGCGGGTACTGGGGATACGGGTACTGGTTCTGCTGATAGGGATACTGCGAGCTCTCCGACGAGCCCGACGCGTTTTCGATTCCCTGGAGGACGCCCTGTACCAGGGCCGCGATGGCGTTGGGATCGATGGAGAAATCGACGGACTGCGGCTGCTGCTGCGGTACCGGCGCGGCCGACGCGACAGCCATGGGAGTCAGGACGAAAGCCGCTGCCGCTACGGTGATTCCGAGTGCTGTGAGAACGTTTCGCATGAGGGTTCCCCTCTCGAGAGATAGCCAGCGCGCCACGGGGGTGGACCGTGAGGTGACGACTCCCAGGAGGAGTCTTCGCGCGCCTTACATCATCAATCGCCCACACTAGGGACACAAGTCAGTCCGGAAAAATGATCCCAGAAATAGGGGTTTACGCCGACATCCATTCCAGCACAAGGCGTTTTGTGATAGATGCTGCACTGGGCTCGCTGCGGCGACGGATAGCCCCCTCGCCGACAGACCGGCGTGCCGGTCGCACCGTGTGATCGAATCGCGAAGCACGCCAACGCCTTATCGATCCGGGTCGCGACCATCGATAGGGAACAGCGCGACATCAGATCTCGACGAGACTCGAAACGCGTTTCGTGACAACCATTTCCGACACCGCGGACAACACCGCATCCCGCACCACACCCCCGTTTCTCGACAGACGCGGATAACCTCCGGCGGCCGACCCGAAAATCGGTCGCACTCCAGTCGGCGTCGTTGCTACCGTCGAACCATGGAGGTCTACCCACGAACCACCGCCGCAGCCGCGCGAGCTCACAGCTCGCCGGTCGCCGCCGCCTGACCTCCTTCCCCCTACCGGCGACCGGAAACGGTCCGCCGGTGTGCGTCGGTCTCCTCGCGGAACCTGCCACGTGCGGTCGCTTCCGGTCGATTTCACCTCGATGGAGCAACCACCGTGATCACCACAGACCACACCGTCCGCACCTTCCACGAGTTCTTCCGCGACCGTGGCCATGAACTCGTACCGAGCGAATCGCTCGTGCCCTCGCCGGGGGATCCGGTGCTGTTCACCACCTCCGGAATGCATCCGCTGACCCCGTATCTGCTGGGCCGCCCACATCCGCTGGGCCGCCGCCTGACCAGCCTGCAGCGATGTCTGCGCACCACCGACCTGGACGAGGTCGGCGACGACACCCACCTGACCGTCTTCGAGATGCTCGGCTCGTGGTCACTCGGCGACTACGGCGGCTCGCCGAGCTTGCGGTGGGGTTGCGAGCTGCTGTGCGACGGCTTCGGTATCGACCTCGGACGGATGCACGTCACGGTCTTCGGCGGAGACGAACAGGTCGGGCCCGACCACGAATCGTGGCGCACGTGGGATGAGCTGGGCGTGCCGGTCGAGCCGACCACCCATGAGAATTGGTGGTCCAACGGCCCCACCGGACTCTGCGGCCCCGATTCGGAGATCTTCGTCTGGACCGGGCCCGGCACACCGCACGGCACGCCGACCACCGACGACCGATGGGTGGAGGTGTGGAATCACGTCATGATGCGGTACGTCCGCCATCCCGACGGCAGCCTCGAGCCGTTGAGCAGGCCCAACATCGACACCGGCCTGGGTCTGGAACGGCTGGTGCGGATTCTGCAGGGCACGCGGTCCGTCTTCGAGATCGACCTGTTCCAGCCGTGGCTGACCACCCTGCCCCGGCTCTGGGAGCCCCTGGACGAAACGTCAGTACGGCGCCTGTCCGATCACCTGAGGTCCAGCATCGTCGTACTCGGCGACCTGGTCGTGCCGTCCCCGACCGGCCGCGGCCATGTGCTGCGTCGCCTGATCCGTCGCATGTTGACGACGTTGTGGCGCGATGATCCGACCCGCTCACTGTCGGACCTGCCGATCGAGCTGATCGAACACACCCTCGGGCACTTTCGGCAATCACGTCACCCGCACGATGTGCGCACCGTCCTACTCGACGAGGAACGCAGATTCGGTCTGCTGCTGCACCGAGGACGACAGGTCCTGTCCCACCGGCGTTTCACCGGACCCCTCAGCGACGACGACTACCGGTACCTACACGACACCCACGGCCTGCCCCGCGACCTCGTGGTGTACCTCGAGACCGAGAATGCCACGGAGACATGAGGAATCATAGCCACGGCGGGCCCTGCTCGATACGCCGCAGCACCGGCGCGAGGCGGTAGTAGTCCCTGCCCGACATCAGGAAACGTTCGTCCCACCACGTGGCCCCGGCATCCTCGAGCGGCGCCAGCAGATCTCGAGCCTGGCCGGGGTCTGCCGGGGTCATGCCGCCGAGCACGATCTCGTACGGTCCCGGCCGATCCGCACGGTGCGAGCGGACGTAGGCGACCATATCGCGGACATCGTCGACGGCCGGGATCACGCCGTGGCCGGCTCCGATGAACAACGGCGCCACGCCATCCCAGCGTGCGGCGCGGCGGAACGGGCGCCGCCGCGGCCAGAAACCGCCGAGCCAGATCGGCGGACGAGGCCGCTGGACGGTGGCCGGGAGCAATGTCACGTCCTGCACCCGGTAATGCTTGCCGATGTGGTCGACGGGTTCGCCCGACCAGTAGCGTTCCAGCAGATCCAGCCCCTCGTCGAGGCGTTCGGCCAGCAGTGCCCGATCGGTCGTGTCGCCGAAGCTGCCGTACTCGTCGGCGATCGGGCCGCCGAGCCCGGCGCCGAAGGTCACCCGGCCGCCGCTGAGCGCATCGAGGGTGGCCACCTGCCGGGCGAGTTGTTCGGGCTGCCGCCGGGGTATCGGAGTCACCAAGGTGCCCAAGCGGATCCGCGATGTCGCCAAGGCCGCCGCGGTCAGCAGCATCCACGGATCGCCGAACGGTTGCCCGCGACGCTCCTGTTTGTCGTGGACAACATGGTCCCAGACGAACAACGCATCCCAGCCCGCCTGTTCGGCCGCCGCGGCCACTCGCGCCACGGTCCTGACATCGGCGAAGTCTCCGAAGTTGGGAATGTTGACCGAATATCGCATCATGTGATGATGCGATGAAATGCCAAATGGCACAACATATTCAAGACACAGCACAGGTGGGGGGCTTCGATGATCACGTCCCTCGGCGTAACCGGCTGCGCCCGTTCGGCTCTTCGGTAACCAGTGCGAGTCGATGATGTAGCCGCGCGTTCTCTTCCGCGAGTTCTCGAATGCGTCGATGGGCGAGCTCGAGGCGACGCTGCCAGGATTCATCGGCGCCGCAGGAGGACTCGGTCCGTATCGGCCGTTGCGCTCCGGACATTGCCGGGGCAAGCGTCGTCCCGCCGGGCACATCGATGACAACGGCGTTGCCGCCCAATTGTTTCGCGCAATACATGGCCGAATCCGAGCGGGCCAGCAAGCTCTGATGCGTCGATCTGGCGTGCCATTTCTTGTTCCCGAAGGGCGTGAACACGACCGCCCCCACACTCGCGGTGACCGTGGTGGGCAGATCCGACATCGTCTCGATCGCCGCGCGCAGCCGCTCCGCCACGGCATCGATGGTCACCTCGCGCAGCCACCCGACGACCACGAACTCCTCACCGCCGGTGCGCGCGACCCTGGCCTCGGGCGGCGCCGCGGCGCGCAGACAGTCCGCCGTCCGCACCAGCACCTGGTCGCCGACGGAATGTCCGAAGGTGTCGTTGACGGTCTTGAACCGATCCAGATCGAGCGTCACCGCGTAGACGCCACCGCGACCACCGGATCCGAAGAACTGCTCCAGATGACGGTCGAGGCCACGCCGGTTCAACAATCCGGTCAACGGATCCGATAACGCGTTCAGATGGAGCAGCCAGTGGAAGAACTGCACGGTCGGGAGCACGAAAGCGGTGACGAGAAGCATGATCAGAACGACCACGATGCCCAGGGCGATATCCCCTGTCCCATGCGCGGCATGTCCCGGCTTCCCGATGACCAGCAGGATCGCCAGCAACACACTCGACAGCAACGACCAGGCGACATGCGCGGCCAGCACCCGCGGACCGTGGAAGATCGTCACATACGATCCGGTCACCACGAGCAGACCGACGCCCAGCGCTCCGAGCAGGCGATCCTGGACCATCACGTTGTTGGCGGTGACGGCGATATCGGCCGCTGCGACCCAGACGATCGACTCGAACTCCCGCGGCCATGGCAGCAGCCACCAGCGCATCGTCCACGCCGCGGCGAGCGCGGCCGTGAGCCAGGCCTGGGTCAGGCCCACCACCCCCGTCTGACCCGCCGGTGACAGCGTGGACACCATCGTGATCAACAGCATCACCGTGCCCGCGGCGGCGATCGTGGCCCTCAACCACACGAGCCCGGAGTTCGATTCGAGCGTCTCGATCAGCCAGGGGTAATCGACCCGGTCCTGCCACCAGGTGCGGAACATCGCTCGGCCGTCGGTCATCGAGATACCGCCTTATGTCGGCAATAGATCCCCGTCAATCGTGTGTAGCCGAAGAGTAACTGTAACCAAGAGTGTCAGCTATCACAGTGGCGCAGATCACTGCCGATCAGCGACGGTTCGCGGCCGGAGCGAAGCGGAGGCAAATTAAACACAGCGATCCGGATCACTCCGTGAGGGTCACGGTCGCGTTCCCGTTGTCGGTGATCGACGAACGATGGCTGCCGCAGGTGGCGGTGTCGGCCTGCGCTCGCGTGGCGGTCACGGCGCGATCGTTGCCGGTGGGGTAGGAGAAGGTCGCACTGGCGGCCACCTCGTTCGCGCAGTCGCGCCCGCCGTAATCCTCGATCCACACCGTCGAGCCGGGGCGAAGGCCGCGCTGTCCGGCTCGGGTCCACAGCGTGCCGATGACGGTCTCCTGCTCGTTCCGGGTGTCGGCCACCGAGGCCACCCAGCGCGTACTGCCATCGGCACGGCCGTCGACGCGCCAGATCCGCAGCCGGTACCCGACATTGCGCGACCAGTCGAAGGGCACCAGGCAGTGCCACCCCACACCTTCGCCCCCGAAGGTCTCGCAGCGCGCGTTCGGGCCGGGCGTAGCGCCGCCGGGTGAGTTCCAGACCGCGAAGATCGCGATCCTGCCGTTCGGGGTGTCCTGGATTCCGAGATAGCCGCCGTCATTGCCCTCGAATCCGATCTGATGCGAGAAGAACCGGGTCGGCCCGGTCGCGCGGACCGTGACGGTCGTATCGAGATTCCACAGATCGCCGGTGGGATAGTTCCACCACTGCCATACACCGGCCTGCGCGGCGGTGGCGTCGGTCGCAGTGGTGAGCGTGAAGAGCGCGGCCGCAATGGCCACGAGAACGGCACGGGCACAACGAATCAGATGCACGAAGGTGCTCCCTTGCCAGGTGGGGATCGTTGATGCCAGTCACGTTAAGGCCGGACCTTCAAGACCACAACCCATCGAATACGGCTCGCGATCGGCGACTTTCGCGCCGAACGTACGAAATACATTGTTGGACAATGGAATCGGCGCGCAACAGCCATGAGATGGAAAGTCTGCCGCCGCCCCCTGTTCACACTCGCCGCCGAACATCGAGCCATGAGCACCGCATGGGTGAAGGTCGTGACGGCGATAGTGGTGCTGGCCGGGGCACTCCCCGGCCTGGCGAGCGCCGAGCCCCCTCCCGATAACCCCGGGCCACTCGCCGTCTCCTATGGGACGAAGAATCCCTATGCGGCGCAACAGGATCCGGCGACCTATCAACCACCGCCGGAGGGATTCCGGCCTGTGTTCACCGAACACGTCGCCCGGCACGGCTCACGCGCACTGTCCAAGGGCACCGATGACGAACTCGCCCTGCGCATCTGGGAACAAGCGGCCGGCGAGAACGCGCTCACCGACGCGGGCCGCCGATTCGGAGACGATGTGCGCTCACTGCACACCGCCACGACCACCCTCGGCTACGGCAACCTCACCGAACGCGGCGAGCGGGAGCACCAGGGGCTGGCAACCCGTGTGTACCAACGACTTCCGGACCTGTTCGACCGGATCGCGGCGAACAAGGAACATATCGCCGTGGTGACCTCCGGCAAGGATCGCGCGGTCGACAGCGCCCAGGTCTTCACCGATGCCCTGGCCGCGGCCGATCCCGCCGTCACCGCATCCATCGATCCGGCACGGACGGACCGCAACCTGCTGTACTTCCACAAGACCGACGCCGCCTACCAGAACTATCTCGACAACGACCCGCGCCTGCCCCGGACGCTGCACGACATCACCGATCAACCCCGCACCCACCAAGTGGCCCGCAACGTCCTGGGCAGGATCTTCACCTCGGCCTTCGTCGACCGGCTGGCCACTGGCACATACGATTTCGTCGCCGACGGCAAACACGTCACCGACGAGGTCGGGGCCGTACGAGTGATCTACGACCTCTACGCCATCGCCCCGGCGATGAGCGCCGAGGGCACCTGGCAGTTCGACCGCATCATCGACGGCGAGAATGCGCAGTGGCTCGGCTACCTGTCCGACGCCGCGGAGTTCTATCGGAAGGGCCCGGCCTTCGCCGGCGACGACATCACCTACCGCATGGCGAATGTCCTACTCGACGATCTGTTCGCGAAACTCGAGGCGAAACGTGCGGGAACCAGCGACCTGGGCGCCGAATTCCGTTTCACTCACGCCGAGGAGATCATCCCCCTCGCCGTGCTGATGAAGCTACCGGGCAGCACCCGCGCGACGCCGCCGGACCAGCCGTTCACCTACACCGGCAACCCGTGGCGCGGTGCGCTGGTCGCGCCCATGGCGGCGAATATCCAATGGGATATGTACCAGCGCGGCGACGACTACATCGTGCGCATGCTCTACAACGAGCAGCAGACGGCGTTCGAATCCGGCTGCGCCCCGATCAATCCCGGCAGTTACTTCTATCGCGTGGACGAACTCGAACGCTGCTTCGGCCGGCACGCCGCCTCGTGACGCCGGTTCACGTATCGAACAGGTGCTGTCCCCACCATTCGCCCGCGCCGGGTCCGGGCGGGCAGGCGAACAGGGCCGAACTGGTGTGGGTGATGTATTCCATCATCGCGTCCTTGTTCGCCAGTGCCCGCTGCATCGGCACGAACTGGTTGTGCGGATTGCGGCAGTAGGCGATGAAGAACAGACCGGCGTCCAGATGTCCGAAACCGTCGGAGCCGTCGGTGAAGTTGTAGCCGCGGCGCAGCAATTGGACGCCGCCGAGGTTATCGGGATGGGCCAGGCGGACATGGGCGTCCGCCGGGATCACCGGGCTGTGCCCGGAGGTGATCTGGAAGTCGGGGTTATCGAATTCGGCGGTCTGCCCCAGCGGCGCACCCTCATATTTGGTGCGCCCGACGACCGCCTCCTGCTCCGACAGCGAGGTGCGGTCCCACGGTTCGATATCCATGCGAATGCGGCGGGCGACCAGATAGCTGCCGCCGGTCATCCACCGGGTGTCGGGCCGGTCGTCGCCGTCGCGCACCCACACCCACCGATCGATCAGATCGGTCGATTCGGCCTTGAGGTTCGCCGTTCCGTCCTTGAACCCGAACATGTTTCGCGGCGTCGCCTGGCTCTGCGTGGTACTCGAGGTCCGCCCGAATCCGAGCTGCGACCAGCGCACCGAGACCACGCCCATACCCATCCGCGACAGGTTGCGAATCGCGTGCACCGCGACCTGCGGATCATCCGAACACGCCTGAATACAGATGTCGCCGTAGCTGCGCGACGGCTCGATCGCATCCTTGACGAATACCGGAAGATCCGCCAGCGCGGCGGGTTTGCGATAGGCCAGCCCGAAACGATCCGGGCGGGCAGGATTGTCGATGGCGGGGCCGAACAGCCCGGGGCCGAACCCGATGGTCAGCGTGAGGGAGGCGGGCGAAAGTCCCAGCGCCTCACCGGTATCGGCCGGCGGGCGGTGCGGGCCGTTGTTGTAGGCGCCGTCGACCACGGCCTCCTCGCCGCGAGTCATGCGCTCGGCGGCCACCGTCCAGCGCTGCAGCATATCGATCAGCTCGTCGCGCGATTTCGTGATCACGTCGAACGCCGCGAAATGCAGGCGATCCTGCGCCGCGGTCGTGATCCCGGCCTGGCGCGCGCCCCGGAACGGGACGATCCGCTCGGCGCCGGGCGAGTGGTCGAGACCGAAGACCCCGGCGCCCGCCGCGGCGCCCGCGGCCGCGCCGACGGCGACACCCGCTCCGGTGACGCCGAGCAGTGCGCGGCGCGAGAACCTGCCCGACCCGCGTGTGGGCCCGAGGCCTTCGGTGTCGTTCATGGTGTGATCGTTTCCTAGCTCACTGGCCCAGGACCAGGCCGGGTACTTGACTCAGGGACGACGACAGCACGTCGATCTTGTCCGACAGTGCCTTGCGCTGATCATCGGTCACGGTCTTGTAGGACGCGTAGCCGTCGCCGCCGCGGAACTGGTTGATCCCATCGCGGACCGCCTGGAACTGGGCGGTGATCTTATCCATCAGCTTGGGATCCTTGGCCGTGATCATCGGCTGCAATTCGGCGATCAGGGTTTCCGAACCGTCGATATTGGCGGCGAAATCCCACAGATCGGTGCGCGAGTAGCGATCCTCCTCGCCACGGACCTTCGTCCGGGCGATCTCATCGATCAGCGCCTGCGCACCCTTGACGAACGATTGCGTCTCGAAGACGAAGTCCGGCTTGCCCACTTCGGTTTTCAACGCGGTGACATTGGCCATCAGGGTGTCGGCCTCGGTGTCGATCGCCGCCTTGGTGTCGGCGGTCTTGGCGTTGTCGAGATCGGCCTGGGTGAGCGCGTCACCCTTCTCACCGACCTCGCTCTGCTGCGGCGGCCACAGGAATCGCTCGATACGGTGGAATCCGGTGAACGCCTGGGCGCCGTTCTCGGTGTCGTCCCAGCGCATATCGATCTTCGGATCCAGATCCGGGAACGATTCGGCGACCGGCTCGATACGCTCGTAGAAGGTGCGGGTCATGCCGAATTGCTTACGGGCGGTGTCGAGATCGCCGGATTTCACCGCCGCGACGAATGCGGCGGTCTGCCCGGAGAGCCCGTCCAGCTGCTGGCGCACGTAATCGAGATAACGCTGTTCGGCCTGCGTGACATCGGTGGGCACCTCGGTCTTGGCCTTCTTGGCGCCGGTGACCGTCAACTGTTTGCGGATGCCGTTGCCGACCATGCCCGGCTTGCACGCGATTTCGTAGGTGCCGGGATCGGTGATCTCCACGGTCAGCTTGCCCTGCACTCCCGGGCCGATGTTCTCGACCTCGCCGAGCACCCGGTTGTTGTTGCCGAAGACGTAGAACTCGGTGACCTTCGAACCCTGATTGGCGATAACGAAGTTCACATTGCCGGTGGCCGCGGATTCCGTCGCCAGATCGCACGCCGACTCGGTGGAGGTCACCGCGATATCCCCCGCGCCGGCCTTGGATTTCTCCGTACAGGCCGCGGTCGTCACCATGCCCGTCACCGCGAGCGTTGTCAGGGCGGCGATCCGCAGAGAGGCAGTCGATTTCACTGCTGTTTCATTCCTTCCTGTACCGGCGCGTCAGCTGGCCGGAGTCTCCACCCGGTCCGAGACAGCCGGGGTGCTCCGGACCGGATGTACCGGCCGGAGAAACAGTGTCAGCACGATCACCAGAAATGCGGCCCAGGCGATCAATTGCAGCACCGTGGGATCCGGGCGGAAGTTGAAGATGCCCGCCAGAACTGTTCCGTACCAAGACGACTGATCGAAATGCGCCGAGAAATCGAATGCCATCTGATTCGCGCCGGGCAACCATCCCACCAGCTGCAGGGCACGCACCCCGTAACCGAGGATGCCCGCGGCGACCAGAATCAGAAAGGCGCCGGTGTAGCGGAAGAACTTCGCGAGGTTGATCCGGACCGCACCGGCATACATGAGCACCGCCAGCACCGCGGCCACCACCACCCCGACCACCAGGCCGAGCAGCGGCCAGCTGCTGCCGGAGGTGTTCTCCGCGTATCCGACCATCAGCAGAGCGGTCTCGAATCCCTCACGCCCCACGGCGAAGAACGCCAGGATCAGGACCGCGAACCCGCCGCCCTCCAGCGCACGCGCCATTCCCTGCTTCAAATCCTTGGAAATGTGATGTGCGGCAGTGCGCATCCACAACACCATGAAGGTCACCACACCCACCGCCACCAGTGACGCCACACCCGCGATCGCCTCGGCCGCCAGACCGTCGACCGTGGATGTGCCGTAGTGGATCGCGGCGAAGATCCCCAGCACCATGATCACCGCCAGCGCGACACCCGACCACAGCCACTTCAGTCCGTCGCGTCGGTCGGACTTCACCAGGAATGCCGCGAGAACCATGACCACGATCCCGGTCTCGAGCCCCTCGCGAATCCCGATCAGCCCACTGCCGAACAACTGGGTCGCGACCGACGGCGCCGCTACAACTGTCTCCATCGTCGAAACCCCTATCCAGCGAACACACAAACCACCGCCAACCACCCGATCAAACAGTTTGGTTAGGCTAAGTTTTGCTGAGCATAGCACCAGGCCCCTATAAGGCCAGGTGATTCCATATGGAAATCACGGGCGGCCAATGGGTCGGCGACGCGGCGCACGGCAGGGTCACGGACCTGATGCGGGCCCCGGATGTCCTGGGCCGCAGAGCATTTCCGGTGGCCTACATCACATACCTGTCACAGGGATCAACGGCGCGGTGTCTTGTGGTCGAACACTTCGAACGAGGGAGACACCATGACCGAGAACATCGATGTTGTCGTCATCGGCGGCGGGTACGCGGGTGTGATGGCGGCCAATCGCCTGACCCAGCGTGCGGATGTGACAGTGACCCTGATCAATCCGCGCCCGGCCTTCGTCGAGCGGGTCCGCCTGCACCAGCTGGTGGGTGGATCGCATACCGCGCTCGTCGACCTGCGCGAGGTTCTGGCCGAGCGCGTCCGGCTGGTGGTCGACAGCGTGACTCGGATCGATACGGCCGAGCGCGGCGTGCGGTTGGCGGGCGGCGGCCGGGTCGGCTACGACTATCTGATCTACGCCGCGGGCAGTGGCAGTGCCGAGCCCGGCGTTCCCGGAGCGGCCGAATTCGCCTATCCGATAGCGACTTTCGAGGAGGCGCAACGACTGCGCCCGGTCATCGAGGCCGCACCCGCGACGGCCGCGGTGACGGTGGTGGGAGCCGGTTCCACCGGCATCGAGGTCGCCGCCGAGTTGGCGGAACAGGGGCGCCGGGTGACATTGGCGTGCGGTGGGACGCTCGGCCCGTATCTGCATCCGCGGGTTCGGCGTGCGGTGGCCGGGCGGCTGGCCGGTCTCGGGGTGAACGTGCTCGGCGAGGCCGAGGTGGCGGAGGTGACCCGAGATGCCGTGCAGCTCAGCGGCGGTCGCACGCTGGCGAGCGCGGTGACCGTCTGGACCGCCGGATTCGGTGTGCCGGACCTGGCCGCGTGCAGTGGGTTGAGCACCGACGCGATGGGTCGCCTGCTCACCGACGAGACGCTGACCAGTGTGGACGATTCGCGCATCGTCGCGGCCGGGGATTCGGCGGCGCCCTCGGGCCGCCCGTTGCGCATGAGCTGCCAGATCGCGAGTCCGCTGGGCGCGCACGCCGCCGATACGGTGCTGGCCCGGATCGCGGGCGCTCGGCCCGCGGCCATCAACCTCGGATACTTCGGCCAGTGCATCGCCCTGGGCCGTCGCGCCGCCGCCCTGCAGATCTCCGCCGGCGACGATACGGCGACCAGATTCCACATCGGCGGCCGTCCGGGCGCGTGGATCAAGGAACGCGCCTGCCGGCGCGTGATCGAGGAATTGGTCGGCGAGGCAGGCAAACCCGGCTCGTTCAGCTGGGGACGCACCGACGGTAAGCGCGGCGAACGAGCGGCCCTGATCACACAGCGGTGAGGGACCATCAGAATCGAACGGTGACCGACACAGGAGACCTCGCCATGGATGGGCCGCATGCCCAGCGTCGCCGCGAGCCGAGCGACCACACCACCGATCCGGCGACCGAAAGCTTTCTCGCACACCGGGATTTGTTGTTCACCGTCGCCTACGAGATGCTCGGCTCGGCGGCCGATGCCGAGGACGTCCTGCAGGAAACCTGGCTGCGGTGGATCACGGTCGACGCGGATCAGGTGCGCGACAACCGCGCCTACCTGGTCCGGATCGCGACGCGGCAGGCGCTCAACCGGCTCCGAACACTCAAGCGCCGCAAGGAATCCTATATCGGCCCCTGGCTGCCCGAACCGCTGCTGACCACACCGGACGTGGCCGAGGATGTCGAACTGGCCGAGAGTATGTCGATGGCGCTGCTGCTCGTCCTCGAAACCCTCTCGCCCACCGAACGCGCCGTCTTCGTGCTCCGCGAAGCCTTCGACGTCGACTACGACGAGATCGCCGCCGCCGTCGGCAAAACCCCTGCGGCCGTTCGCCAGATCGCCCACCGCGCCCGCCGCCACGTCGACGCCCGCCGCCCCCGCACCGCGGTCACCGCCGGCGAAACCCGCGCGGCGCTGGAGTCTTTCCAGCGCGCACTGGACACCAGAGACCTCCAGGGCCTGCTCGACGTACTCGCCCCCCATGTGGTCGCCGTCAGCGACGGCGGCGGCGTCAAACAGGCCGCACTCCGCCCGATCATCGGCGCCGAGAAGGTACTCCGCTTCCTCCTGGGAGGCCTGGCCAAGACCGAGGCCACCCTCACCGTCGGCCCCACCGTGGTCAACGGCAACCCGGCACTGATCCTCCGCCTCGACGGCGAATTGGACGGCGTCCTGGCGGCCCGCGTAGAGGACACCCGCATCACCGGCCTCTACTTCGTTCGCAACCCACACAAGCTGACGCGCATCGAATCCGAAACCCCACTCACGTTGCAATGACGACGACCGCGATGAAAGCCGCAGTGGGACACTCCGATTCATCGGACTTCAGGAGTCGGTAGCGACGGCACCCACCGTCACGGCCGAGCCGGTTCGCGGCTCCGGTTCAGGTGGGGCACAGGGTCCGGCGGCACACTCGACGTCGTGCTGATTCGTCAGCCGCATCGCAACGTTACGCCTTCAACACCGCGGGTGTGACGGTCGCGCTGTCGTATATCCCGCAATGGTATTGGGACAGATCGGATCGGCGGATCTGTCGCAGGTGCCCGGACTGATCTCGTCCGCCTATCCGGACGGCACCGGGTACGCATCCCAGATCTACGAGAACGCCGGCGGCGACTCCGGCACCGGCTGGACGTCCTACGGCGGCGCGACTCCGGTGATATGGCAGTTCACCGATTCCGCCAACTGGGCCAGAACGCGCAGGGTCAGGACCTGACTCCGGTCGACGCCCTCGCCGCGGTGAAACAGGACCTGGAGAACGGCACGCAGTGACCCCGTCCCGGTCACCTATTGCCTCGTGCCCAAGATGCCCGGGAACGGCCGGGTGATTGACAGATGTGGTGACGCGGGCGGAGGATGGCCGAGTCAGCACCTCGCTAGGCGAGGCTCCTGTGCGAATACAGGCCACTGATCCGACGACGTCGAGAGACGCCCAGGATCAGGACAGATCGCCCCGGATTAAGGCGCGATCCCAAGTGGCTTCCCGGATAACGGGATACGTCGTGCAGTGCCGAAGCTCTGACGAGAGGGGTGCGTACCCGGCCGCTCGGCCCGGGCATTCCCCCCGGTAGTTCTGACGTCACGGCGTACGTCTCGGCGGCAAGGAGGTGAGGAGCGACAGATGACATCCGGAGAGAGTCCGTATCCGAGTCCGGTTCGGCAACCTGATTCGTTCCCGGCTTGCTGCACCGTAAACGCCTGACACACTGCGGAATACCTGCCACTATCGCGCGTGCTCAGGCGTGCTCGGAATGCGCTGCGGCCGACGCCACCAGGCGTCGGCCGCGAACAACGAGACGTGACAGGAGCGCGGGCATATGCGCGAGGCATTCCATGAACAGATGACCGACCTGGCCCGAACATTGGACGAGGCAGCCGAACAGGTCTGTACCGCCATGGACCAGGCAACCCGGGCTCTACTCACCGCCGACCCGGCCGCCGCCCAGGCGGTAGTCGACCGATATCACCACATCACCGCGCTGACCCGGGCAGCCGAAGAAAAGTCGTTCCGCCTCCTCGTATTACAAGCGCCGGTGGCCGGTGATCTGCGCTCCATCGTCAGCGAGATCCAGATCGTCGACGACCTGCGCCGGATGGGGGCACTGGCCCGGCACGTCGCGGACATCGGCCGACGCAGACAGCCCAATCATTTTCTGCCGCAACATATCGCCGGTTACCTCGGCGAAATAGGCCGCGCTGCCGTCGCTCTCGGTGCGTCGGCCGCGAAGGCACTGCGGACACGCGACCCCCAGCATGTCACGCAGCTCAGCGCGCGAGCCCAGGCCATCGATCTGCTGCACCATCGCCTGACCGACACCGTCATGAACCCCCACCGGCGTCACGGAATCCAGACCGCGGTGGATGTCACGCTGGTGAGCGGAGACTACGAACGTTTCGCCGCCCACGCCGCGGCCATCGGACAACGGGTGCTGTTCCTCGTCACCGGCGCCGCGGCCCCGGACCCGCAGCCCGAACCCACCTATGAGTGGGCACTGCTCAGTAGATCCGCAGCCCCCGCCGGCGAACGATGGCCGCGGCGATAACGGTGCCGAGGATCCAGACCACCAGGCCGACAACGGCATTGAACACGAAACGGATGTCTCGATCCATATGCGGCAGCAACCGGAGCAGCGGGTCGTGCTGGGTGCCGTCGATGGGCGCGACCAGGTAGTACAACCCGTACGGCAGCACGAGATGCCCGATCCACACGACGGTCGTCCACCGGCGGCGCTCCCGCCACCGCTGCACCAGCGTCCTGGTATGAACCGCCAACAGGACCGAGATGACATTGCCGACACCCAGCCAGCACAGCAGCGGCAACGCCACGGTGAACAACGTGCCCACGAACGGCTTCGGCGGCAACGAATGCGCCAGCACGGCCGTGAGCGCCAATGTCGGCAGACCGACGATGATCAGGAGAGCAAGGTTCTTCGTCAGCAGGATGCCGCGAACGGACATGCCCTCGGCCATGCTCGCCCGAACCCGGTGGATATCCAGGCCCAGCACATTGGTGGTCGTGACATCGGCCAGGATGAAGGTCGCGAAGTAGGTGCCGACCAGCACCACCCAGCCGAACTGACGGTGCGGGTGAGCCAGCGGCGACACCAGCAGATACACCAGTGAGAGAACAAGATTCGCGCCGACCCCCTCGAGCCAGTGCCGCGGCGGGGCGAACGACCAGCGCACCTCGTCGATCACTCTGCGCGCCGGGCTGTGATCGGGTGACATCGGCGCGGGCGGCACGGCCGGGACATAGTCGCGACGCAGATACGCGTCGAAACTCCGGCGCGTTCTCGCGCGCAGCTGCTCAGTCCAACGTGTGGGCAAATTCCCCTAACTTCGCTGCGATGACGCTCGGGGCCTTGCGGGGCAGATGATGTCCGCCCGCACCGACCAATTCGAGGCGGGAACGAGGAAACCGATCGTGTAGCGCGTGCGCGGTCGAGACCGGAACGACCTTATCCGCCGGATCGGCCAGGATCAACGTCGGTATCGAATGTCCTTCCAGACGAGCGATCCAATGATCCATTCCCCGAAGCAACTCGCGCTGCTCGGTCAGGAAACTACGCCACACCTGACCGTGATCGTGGCGAATCGAGGCCAGGGCCCGCAGCGACGGCGAGGCCGACGACCGGCCGCGAACCACCCCGCCCCCGCATTGGCGGGCCATCCACGGCAATACCGTCCAGGCCGTCATCGACAGCATCGGTCCGGCCACCGGGGCGGCCAGAAGTTCATCCCACCTCGTCACGCATCCGGGCCCGACGCTGGCGATCAGCACCAGACCACGCACCCGCTCGGGCGCCATCGCCGCCGCCGCGAGGGCGACCCCGCCACCGTAGGAATGCCCGACCAGGACGGCGTCTCGAATACCCGCGCGATCGAATCGCTCGAGCAGCCAGTCGGCATTGTCCGCCAGCGTCGAGGCCCCCGACCGGTTGACCCCGTACCCCGGCCGATCCCAGGCCAAGGCATGAACCGACGCCGGAAGTCGCGCCACGACATCGTCCCAGTCCGAGCGATCCCCTGGCTGCCCGTGCAGCAGGATCACCGAGGGAGTGTTCATAGCGTCGAGAGTAGAGGGCAACACTTGCACCGGACTGCCCGCCCGCTGTGAGGTTGCTGTTCTCCCCGGCAGTCCTCAGCGCTCATAGCCCATTCGCCTGATGCGGATGATCTACAGCGAAGATCGCGGGTGGCGAAGCTACCGTTGACGTCCGTGGAACTCGTTGCGGTCCGGCTCGATTCGTCGATCCGGGGAGGGGAGCGCAGATGCCGGAGGTCGGGGAGCGGCGGGTGGGCGAGGTGCTGGTGCTGCTGGCGCGGGAGCGTGGCCTGCGGCTGGATCTGGTTCGGCCGTTCGAGCGCGGTGACGAGGGTGCGTTCGAGGTCGAGGATGCGGACGGACGCAGGCTCGTTCTCAAATGGCGGCCTTGGCGTCAGGAGGCCGCCGATGCGGCGGCGATGACGACGGACCGGATGGCGCGGATGCGGCGCCGCGGCTGTCCCATTCCGGCCGAAATCGCCTCGGGCAGAGTCGATGACATCCGCTTCGAGCTGCAGGAACTGGTCGAGGGCCGGGCCGTCGACGAGATCACCGAGGATCTGCTGGAGCAGCTGATCGGCGTGGTGGACAGGCAACGAGGAGCAGGCGCGCACGCGAGTGCGGACTGGTGGGAGTTCTTATGCGACGGCCTGTTTCGGGACCGCACCCCGCTGTGCCGCCCATCGGTGCTCGACGGCTGCACCGGCCCGGTCGAGCGGCTGCTCCGACGACTGCGCCGGGCCGCCCGCGACGCCCGGCCCACGCATCCGGCCCCGAATGATGTGGTGCACTTCGATTTCGGGCCGGCCAACGTCCTGGCCGAGCACGGTCGACTCACCGCCGTCCTGGACTGGCAGTCCTGCCGAGACGGCGACGCCGGCTACGACCTGATCACCACCGACTGGGATCTGGCGGCATGGCCCAAGGCCACACCCCGGATACGCGAGCGGCTGTCCCGAGAGATCACACGAACCACCGACCCCGCCGCGATCACCCTGTACGCGGCGCACGCCGTACTACGCAACCTCACCTGGTCCTACCGCACCCAATGGGAGGACCATATCGTGCATATCGGACACACCTTCTTGGACCGCTGGGCGGCCGCCGCCTTCGGTCACTCGGGATGACGAGCCCGCGACCCTAGCGGCCCCAGCACTCGAATCGGGGTCGGGCGCTGGGGTTCTCAGCGGTGTATACAGGAACTCAGATGTATTGCAACACAATGCCTCTCAAGATCGGAAGGGTGGATCCAGTGTCGACAGGACAGGACGACTCCGGTGGGGTGTTCGCGACCGAGTTCATTCACAGCAGGCGCGGGCAGGACATCCTCGCGGGCGATATGGTTGCGTGGATCGATGAGCACGCCGGGCTGACGATCGATCAACTCGGCGGTCCCGGCGCCCGCGACCTCGCCAACGAGGGACTGCCGTTCCCCGGCTGGGAGCAGTTGGGCGGGCGATCACTGGTCGACGCCGTGGCGGCCATCGGGGCCCATCTCGGCATTGCCGGATTCCGGGATCCCCAGGCACCATAGCGGGATGGTTTCCACCGTTCCCGTCGGCGTCGTGATCTTCCCGCCTCCGGTTCACGCTGTCCTGGACGCGATTACGCGGGCCGAACAGGCCGGTATCGGCATGGCCTGGGTGCCTTCGTATCCGGTGGGGCCGGACGGGCTGAGCATCGTCACCGCGGCGGCGGCGCGCACGAGCAGAATCGGTTTGGCCAGCGGTATCACGATCACCTATCCGAGCCATCCCCTGGCGCGGGCGAACGAGGCACTGGTCGCCGCCGAACTCGCGCCGGGACGATTCCGCCTGGGCGTGGGGGCCAGCCACAAGGCTCCCATCGAGGGGAACTACGGCCTGCCGTTCGGCAAGCCGCTGGCCCATCTGCGCGAATACATCGCGGTGCTGCGCGGGATGCTCTGGGACGGACGGGTCGACCTGGATGGCGAATACTACCGGGTGCATGCCGCCCTGCCACCGGAGGTCACGCCGCCGCGGCCGCCGATCGTGCTGGGCGCGATGCGAAAGAACATGCTGCGCTTGGCGGGTGAGGTCTCCGACGGCGCGCTGCTCACCTCCTCGGGGCCGTCCTATATCCGCTCGATCGCCCGCCCGGCGCTGGCGGAGGGAGCACGTCTGGCGCAGCGCCCCCGGCCACCGCTGATCGCCGCCGTGACTGTCCTGCTCACCGACGATTTCGCCGCCGTGCGGCGGATCGCGCAGACCGTCTTCGCCCACCAGTCCGCCTTTCCCACCTACGGAAAGTTGTTCCGCGAGGCGGGTTTTCCCCCCACCGCGGAGGGCGAGTTGAGCGATGAGCTCATTCACGAGATCTACGTCTACGGCGATGAGGACACGATCCACCGGCGTCTGCTCGCCCTGCACGAGGCGGGCGCCGACGAGATCGCGGTCAACATCCGGCCGCTGGCCGACCCCGTTCGGGAGGAAGCCGCCGTTCTGGAGATCCTCGCGCGGCTGTCGGCATAGCCTGCGCGAGTCAGCCTTTCGCGATCAGCACGGCCAGCGCCAAGGACGCGGTGCCGACGGCGAGGCAACCGTGGACGAGGACGACTCGGATAGGCAGGTTCGGCTCGCGCGGCGCCCGATGAGCCGCGCCCGGACCCTCACCGGATTCGACGAGCGATCGGTAGGTGGGTATCCAGCGGATGAACATCGTGACACCGAGAACCGCGGTCGCGCCGAGCATTACGAAGGCGGCGACAGCGATGCCGTAGTTGCCGAGCACCACGAAGGTCGTCCACGTGGCGGCGGCCACGAGCGCGAGGCCGACATGCCCGAAGACCAGCGCGGGCGGCAATCGACGATGTCGACCGTGCCGCACCCGTGCGCGGCGGACCTCACCTCGCGTGAGCCATGCGCCGAGAATCACTGCGCCGGAGATCGCGGTGCAGCCGAGCATCGCCAACGCTGCGTACCTCACAACCTCCGACGATAGGTGATGCCTCTGCGCGGTACTCCGGAATCCAGCAAACCCTCAGTGCGGCACCGATTCCGGTTCAGTCGGGCAGGACCGTCCCGGCCGGGGGAACCGTGCCGTCGAGCAGGTAGCGGGTGATCGCGTCACGGGTGTGTCCCGGCTGGAAGAACGAGGTGTGGCCGTCGCCGTCGCGGGTGAGCAGGACCGCGTTGGGGACCTGGCTGGCGAACAGGTGCGCCCATCCGTAGGAGGTCGACGGGTCGTGGATCGCGTTGACCAGTAACGGCACGATCGTCGGCTTGGCGATGGCGGTGGACGGTGGATCGCTGAAAGTTGCCGGCCAGCCCTGACATTGAGCGATATAGCTGAAGCTCTGGTTCGCTCCGAGGGTATTCGGTGCGATGGTGGCGGCCAGGATCTGCTGGGACTCGAAGGCCGGATAGCCCTCGAAGTCCGCGCGGTATTCCGCACAGCCCACGGTCAATCCGCCGCCCTCGGTGTCGGAGGCGGTCTGCGGCGACAGGCCGCTGGCATCGCCCCGCCGGGCCTGATCGAGGGCGCCGGCCAACTGCGGCCAACCGCCGAGGCCGATCCCCGGGATCGGCGATTTGAACAACAGGCCGTTCTGGATGTTCTGCAGCAGATCGCCCGCGCGGACGACGGGCGCGCATTTACCGGAGTCGGCGCAGCCGGGCGCGGGCAATGGTGTCTGCCGGGCCCGGGCCGTCAGATCCCGGACGACGGCGGTGGCATCGCTTGTGCCCAGCGCGCATTCGGTCGCGATGTGGCACCAGGCGGCGAAGCGGTTGAGACTGTCTTCGAACGCGGCGGATTCGTAGACGTTCATCGCGCTCGCCGGCAGCGAATGCACCAGCGCGCCGTCGAGCGCCAGGACGCGGCTGTTGGAGGGATACAGGCGCGCGTATTCGAATCCGATCTCGGTGCCGTAGGACAGTCCGAGGTAGTTCAGCGGCGCGCCGCCGAGACGCTGACGCACCACCTCGAGATCCCGGGCGACGTTGACGGTATCCATATGGTCGAGCAGCGCACCGGACAGCCGCCGACAGCTCTGTCCGAACTCCCGGCTTGCCGCGACCATGGCATCGAACGCCGCGGCGTCGGCGGGGAAGAAATCCGGAATCTTGTTCTGCAGCGCGGGATCACAGCGCACGTCCGGACGGCTGGTGGCGATTCCGCGCGGATCCAGGCCGATGAGATCGAACCGCGCCCGCAGCTCCGCCGGAAAGATACCCGGATGCGCGCCCTCCGCGGCGACGATCTCGGTCCCCGAACCACCCGGTCCCCCGGGATTGAAGACCAGAGCCCCGATGCGGTGATCAGGATCGCCCGCGGGCAACCGATCGATGCCGACCGAGACCTTCTCCCCCTCGGGCTTGTCCCAGTCCAACGGCACGTCGATCCGGGCGCACTGCACGACCGTGCCGAACTCGGGCGGACACGCTCCCCAGGCGATCGACTGCGGCGCACCGTGATCGGCGCCCGATCCGCACCCGGTGAGCACCGCGGCCGAGATGACCGCGGACAGTAGGACCCGGACGAGCGGCACGCTGCGCATGTGCCGAGTGTAGAAACCCGACCGTATGCCCTGCGCCGCAGGGCATCCCGCCGATTCACGCACCGGGCGGGACCGTGAGGCAGAACGGATGCCCCGAGGGATCCAGGAGTACCCGCCAGCGATCGGGCGAGGGCTGAAAATCGGCCTTGACCGCGCCGACCTCGATGGCCCGCCGCTCCGCGATATCGAGATCGGCGACGAACAGATCGAGATGCATCTGCTTGGGGACCTCGTTGCCGGGCCAGTCCGGCGCCCGGTGGTCCTCCACTCGCTCGATCGTCAGCAGCACCCCCGCGCCCTGCAGCGCGATCAGCTCATCGGATTCGAACCGAACCTCGAAATCCAGTAGCGCCCGATAGAACTGCCCGAGCCGTCGCGGATCCCGACTGTCGAGCGCAATCGCACCGAACCTGGCTATCGCGGTCATGACTCCCCCGTAACTCTCGCTCCGGCCTCCCACCGACAGCCACCCTACCGCCCATCGTTTCCGGGGGGAAGTTGTTGGGCGAGCGCCCTTCACGCGCGGCGGTAGCCCACCAGGATCGAATCGTCCACATCCGGCAGATTCACCACGATGTTGTCGGGCGTGCGGCAGGTGAGCCAGACCAATTCGTCGGTGGTGCTCATGTTGACCTCGACGTGCGGCATATAGGGCGGGACGAAGACGAAATCGCCCTCGGCCATATCAAGGTATTCCTGGTAGTTCTCGCCGAAGTAGATTCGGGCGATGCCGGACAGGACGTAACCGCCGGTCTCGGCCTCGCCGTGATGGTGCGGCAGGGAGCGGTAGCCGGGCTCGTTGCTCACCTTGCCGTACCAGATCCGGGTGGCGGGGGTGTGTTGCGGGCTGACGCCGGAGATGCGGACCGCGCCGCCGGATTGGGCGGTGTCGGCGTATTCGTGACCCGCCCGGGTGACGATCGGCACGACGCGGGTATTGGTGATGTCACTGGTCATCGCGATTTCCTTCCATGGTGGTGATTCTGTTGCGCAGCAACCCGATTCCCTCGATCTCGGTCTCCACCACATCGCCGGGGCGCAGCTGCCGGGGCGGATCGGCGGCCGCCCCGACACCGCCGGGGGTGCCGGTCAGGACCACATCGCCGGGGCGCAGCGTGGTGAATTCGGAGATATAGGCCAGCAGGGTCGCCGGATCGAAGACCAGATCGTCGGTGGAACCGGTCTGTTCCTCGACGCCGTTGACCCGGCAGGAGATGCGCAGCCCGTCCGCCGGATCCGCCTCGTCGGGGGTGACCAGCTCCGGACCGAGCGGTGTGGTGGCCTCGAAGGCCTTGCCCTGCAACCACTGCGAGGTCCTGCGCTGCCAGACGCGCATGGAGAAGTCGTTGGCGACGGTATATCCGGCGATCCCGGCGCGCGCGGCGGCGCGATCGGCGTGCCGCAGTGGGGCGCCGATCACGATCGCGAGCTCGGCCTCCCAGTCCAGGCCGAACGATTCGGCCGCACCGGGCAGCGCGATATCGGCGTCCCATGCGGTCAGCGTATCGGCGAATTTGGCGAAGAGCGTGGGGAATTCGGGTTCCGGGCGGCCCATTTCGGCGATATGCGCGCGGTAGTTGTGGCCGCAGCACACGATCTTGCCGGGCGCGAGCACCACCAGAGCCGATCTCGTCGCCTCGTTCGACGGCCGAATACTCAGTGCCGCAGTCCAATTCGGCAGCGATACCAGCTCCCCGACATCACGCGCCGGACTCGCGAACCAGTCGCCATCGATACGAACCTCCGCGCGCGAGCCGCCGATATCGGACACCACTGTTCGCAGGCGCATGACACTCCGACATCGATATCGCGTTCTGTTGACGATAGTGACGATAACACCATAGTGTGGTGTGGGCCACCCCGGGAGAAAGAGGTCCCATGTCCGTCACCCGAATCAATCCCCCGACGCTGGCGAAGCCCTCGGGCTTCGCCCATGCGACCCGCTGGCGCGACATGGTCCACCTGGCCGGGCAGACGGCGCTGACCCCCGACGGCACGATCGTCGAGGGCGGGATCGTCGCGCAGTTCCGCCAGGCGCTGTCGAATGTGCTGACCGCGCTCACGGCCGCCGGCGGCCGCCCCGAACATCTGCTCAGCGTCACGATCTATCTGCTCGACATCCCCGATTACCAGGCCAATGGCAAGGAGATCGGCCGCATCTGGCGCGAGCTGGCCGGGACCGACTACCCGGCCATGGCGGGCATCGGTGTCACCGCACTGTGGCAGCCCGAGGCCCTGATCGAAATCCAGGCCGTGGCCGCGCTCGACTAGGAATCCGGCGATGCTCACACCCTCCGCACATCTCGACACGTTCTGCCGGGATCATCTGCCGCCCGAAACACAGTGGCCCGACTTCGTTTTCGAGCTGCCCGCGCTGCGGTATCCGGACCGTCTCAACTGCGCGACCGCACTGCTGGACGCCGCGGTCGCCACCCACGGCCGCGACCGCCCCTGCCTGCACACCCCGGACGAATCCTGGTCCTACGGTGAGCTTCTCGACCACGCGAACCAGATCGCGCACGTGCTGACCGCCGATTTCGGCCTGATCCCCGGCAACCGCGTACTGCTGCGCGCCCCCAATACGCTGTGGCTGGTGGCCTGCTGGTTCGGGGTGGTCAAGGCCGGGGGCGTGGTGGTCACGACCATGGCACTGCTGCGCGCGGGCGAGCTGGCGAAGCTGATCGAGCTGACCACACCGCTGCTGGCGCTGTGCGATCACCGATTGACCACCGAACTCGCCGCGGCCGACGGCGCGCTGCCGATCGTGCCGATCGGCGGGCCGACCGAGACGGATCTCATCCGCCGCGCCGCGGCCCATCCGACGGATTTCGCCGATGTGGCGACCGCGGCCGACGATGTCGTACTGCTGGCCCCGACCTCCGGCACGACCGGAGTTCCCAAGGCCACCATGCACTTTCACCGCGACGTGCTGGCCAACGCCGATACCTTCTCCGCCCATGTGCTGGCACCGCGCGCGGAGGACGTGTTCACCGGCACCCCGCCGCTGGCATTCACCTTCGGGCTCGGCGGCCTGGTGATCTTCCCGCTGCGGGTGGGCGCCTCGGCGGTCCTGCTGGAGCGACCCGATCCCGGCACCCTGCTCGACGCCATCGAGAGATTCTCCGCCACAGTGCTTTTCACCGCACCGACCGCCTACCGCGCGCTGCTGCGGCGCGCGGAGCCGACCCGGCTGCGCTCGCTGCGGCGCTGTGTCTCGGCCGGAGAACATCTGCCCGCGGCGGTCTTCGACGGATTCCTGGAACAGACCGGCCTGCGGATCATCAACGGCATCGGCGGCACCGAGATGCTGCACATCTTCATCTCCGCCGCCGATGAGGACATCCGCCCCGGCTCCACCGGCCGCGCGGTGCCCGGCTATCACGCCGAAATCCAGGACGAGGCGGGTAATCCGCTGCCCGACGGCATACCGGGATTCCTGGCGGTGAAGGGCCCCACCGGATGTCGCTACCTCGCCGATCCCCGCCAGCGCGACTACGTCCGCAACGGCTGGAATCTGACCGGCGACACCTACTTCCGCGATGCCGACGGCTACTTCTGGTATCAGGCCCGCAGCGACGACATGATCGTCTCCGCCGGCTACAACATCGCCGCCCCCGAGGTCGAATCCGTCCTCGAACAGCATCCGGATGTGGTGGAGTGCGCGGTGATCGGGGTACCCGACGCCGAGCGCGGCATGATCGTGCACGCCGCGGTCGTGCTGCGACCGGGCGTCCCCCACGACTCCGAGCAGATCCGCCGGTTACAGGACTTCGTGAAAGGCACTGCCGCGCCGTACAAGTACCCGCGCGCCATCGAATTCCTCGATGCCCTGCCCCGCAATCCGAGCGGCAAGCTGCAGCGGTACAAGCTGCGCGAACGCTGGACCACTTCGACCCGAAAGGGGTGAGGACGCAATGCGTATCGCCGTGATCGGCGGCGGGCCCGCGGGCCTGTACTTCTCCGCCCTGATGAAACAGCTCGATCCGGCCCACGAGATCACCGTGTGGGAGCGCAATGCCCCCGACGACACCTTCGGCTTCGGCGTCGTCTTCTCCGATGAGACCCTCGGCGGCATCGAACACGCCGACGAGGTGGTGCATCGCCGGATGAGCGAGCGGTTCGCGCGCTGGAGCGATATCGATATCCACTTTTCCGGGCTGGTTCGCACCTGCGGCGGACAGGGTTTCGCGGCGATGAGCCGCAAGGAACTGCTCCATATCCTGCAGCGGCGCTGCCTCGAACTGGGCGTGGACCTCCGATTCCGCACGCCCGCACCGGATGTCGAGGAGCTGGCCGCCGCATACGATCTCGTACTGGCCGCCGATGGTCTCAACTCCGCCGTGCGCACCCGATTCGCCGAGGTGTTCGGGCCGGATCTGGACCGGCGGCACAATCGGTACATATGGCTGGGCACCGACCGGGTGTTCGAGGCGTTCGAGTTCTTCATCAAGCACACCCCGCACGGGGTCATGCAAGTGCACGCGTACCCATACAGCATCGACCGCAGCACATTCATTGTAGAAATGCACGAATCCGTCTGGCAGGCGGCGGGTTTCCCGGCATTCGCCGACCGCGACTTCGCGCCGGGCGAGAACGACGAGAAATCCCTGGCGCTGCTGGCCGAGCTGTTCGCCGACGAACTGGCCGGACATGCGTTGCTGGGCAACAACTCCCGCTGGATCGACTTCACCACCGTGCGCAACCGCACCTGGCGACACGGCAATACCGTGCTGATCGGAGACGCCGCGCATACCGCGCACTTCTCGATCGGCTCGGGTACCAAGCTGGCGATGGAGGATGCCCTCGCCCTCGCCGCCTGCCTGCACGAAAACGACGGCGTCACAGCCGGTTTGGCCGCCTACGAGGCCGAGCGGCGGCCGGTGGTCGAATCGGTGCAGCGGGCCGCGCAGGCGAGCCTGGAGTGGTTCGAGTCGATCGGGCGCTACACCGATCAGGATCCGGACCAGTTCGCGTTCAACCTGCTCACCCGCAGCCGCCGGATCACCTACGACAATCTGCGGCTGCGCGACGACGCCTTCCTCGACGCCATCGACGGCTGGTATCTGACGCGGCAGCAGGCGGATGCGGCCCGGCCGCCGATGTTTTATCCGTTGCGGCTCAAGGGCATCGAGCTGCCCAACCGGGTGCTGGTCTCGCCGATGGATATGTACTGCGCGGTCGACGGCGTGCCCACCGATTTCCATCTGGTCCATCTGGGCGGTAAGGCGCTCGGCGGCGCGGGCCTGGTCATGACCGAGATGGTCTGCGTCTCCCCCGAGGGCCGCATCACTCCCGGCTGCGCCGGGCTCTACACCGCCGAACAGGAGCGGGCCTGGGCGCGGGTGGTGGACTTCGTGCACGACGGAAGCCGCGCGAAAATCGGTGTGCAGCTGGGCCATTCCGGGCGCAAGGGTGCGACCAAGGTGATGTGGGAGGGTATCGACGATCCGCTCGAATCCGGCGGCTGGGAGACCGTCGGGCCGTCCCCGCTGCCCTATGGCCCCGGCAACCCGGCCCCGCGCGAGCTCACCCCGGCCGAGATGGACGAGATCGCCGGGCAGTTCGTCGCATCCGCCGAGGCGGCCGCGCGCGCCGGATTCGATCTGCTCGAATTGCATTGCGCGCACGGTTATCTGCTCTCCTCGTACCTGTCGCCGCTGGCGAACCGGCGCACCGACGAATACGGCGGATCGCCGGCGAACCGGCTGCGCTATCCGCTGCGGATCTTCGACGCCGTCCGCGCGGTATGGCCCGCGGATCGTCCGCTGTCGGTGCGCATCTCGGCGACCGACTGGGCGGAGGGCGGCAATACGATCGACGACGGGGTCGCGATCGCGCGGGCCTTCGCCGAACACGGCGCCGATGTGCTGCATGTGTCGTCCGGACAGGTCGTCAAGCAGGAGCGGCCCGCGTTCGGGCGCAGCTATCAGACGCCGTTCGCGGACCGGATCCGGCAGGAGGTGGGCGTGCCGTACGGGGTCGCGATCGTCGCGGTGGGCGCGATCTCCTCCTACGACGACGTCAATTCGGTGCTGCTGGCCGGGCGCGCGGATCTGGTGGCGCTGGGCCGCGCTCATCTGTGGGATCCGCAGTGGACCCTGCACGCCGCGGTCGAACAGGGCTATCAGGGCGAGGGGGCGTGGTGGCCCGCGCCCTATCGCGCCGGAAACCGCAAGCCGCCCACCGGCCGGACCGACGGCCCGCCGCCGCGGCTGGAGCTGGTGCGTTCCGGCGATCGGGTGAGCACCCCGCAGAGATGGATTCCTACCGAAGGGAAGTCATGACCACGACCGATACGCTGGCGACCTCGGCCGTCTTCGCCGCGGCCGTCACACTGACCGCCGCCGAACCCGAGCATTTCGATCTGGCCTTCGACGCCGTCACCCAGCCGTGCCCATGGCCGAAGGCCTATGGCGGGGATCTGGTCGCGCAGGCCGCGGCCGCGGCGATGCGCTCGGTGACCGACGGCAAGACCATGCATTCGATGCACAGCTACTTCCTGCGCCCGGCCGATATCGGCGCGACCGTGCGCTACGAGGTGGAGCTGCTACGCGACGGCCGCGGCTACAGCACCCGGCAGGTGCGCGGCTATCAGAACGGCAAGCCGATCTATGTATGCCTGGCCAACTTCGCCGCAGGCGAACCGGGCGGCAGCTACCGCACCGAACTCGACACCGCCGCACCGGATCCCGAGACACTGCCGTCGTCGGCGGCCTATCTCGCCGAGCGCGGCGGCGGCACGATGACCCCGGAATCCAAGCGCTACTGGTCGGCCGGGCGCAGTTTCGATATGCGGCATGTCCCCGGGCCGGTCTATCTGACGGTCGAGGGTGCGCGAGTGCCGCAGCAGGCGGTGTGGGTCAAGCCGTTCGACGCGCTGCGGCCCGTCGACGGGCTCAGCGACGCCCAGCGCGATCAGGCCGCCCTCGCCTATGTCTGCGACTACACCATTCTCGAACCGCTGCTGCGGGTACTCGACTTGCCTTGGGCGCGACCGGATCTGGTGACCGCGAGCCTCGACCATGTCATGTGGTTCCATCGCCCGGCCCCGGTCGAGGACTGGCTGCTGTATGTCCAGGAGGCCGTGGCCGTCGAATCCGGACGCGGGCTCGGATCGGGCCGCTTCTTCACCCGCGACGGCCGCCATGTGGGAACCGTCCTGCAGGAAGGCATGATTCGGGCCGGATGAACGCCCCCACGTATGGTGCTCCTATGACGGCGGATCCGAAGGCGACACTCGGCGGCGGCCGCGACACCCGGCTGGCTCAGCTGATCATCACTATCTTCGGCCTGTGCGCGCGGGCCGAGGGCAATTGGCTGTCCACCGCGTCGGTGGTGGCGCTGATGGCCGATCTGGGTGTCGACCATCAGGCCGTCCGCTCCTCGATCTCGCGCTTGAAGCGTCGCGGGGTGCTGGTGAGCGCGCGCGAGGGCCGCGCGGTCGGCTATCGCCTGGCCGAGTCCACGCTGGCGGTGCTCGCCGAGGGCGATGTGCGAATCTTCGAGCGCGCCAGGGCATCCGAGGCCGACGGCTGGGTCATGGTCGTATTCTCCGTGCCCGAATCGGAGCGCGACAAGCGCCACGCACTGCGCTCGAGTCTGACCCGGCTCGGCTTCGGCACCGCCGCACCGGGTGTCTGGGTCGCGCCCGGCAATCTGGCCACCGAGACCCGCCGCACCCTCGAACGCCACGAGCTGTCCGGCTATGTCGACATGTTCGTCGGACAGCACTATGGATTCGACGATCTGCGCACCAAGGTCCCGCAGTGGTGGGATCTGACCGAACTGACCCAGCTCTACGCCGACTTCCTGCATCGCTATCGCCCGGTCCTGCACCGCATGACCGCCGCCCGCCCCACGCCCCTGGACGCATTCGCCGCCTACGTCCCGATGCTCACCGAATGGCGCCGACTGCCCTATCGAGACCCCGGCCTGCCGCTCGCGCTGCTGCCACCGGCGTGGAACGGCGAGGCCGCGGGCATGCTGTTCGACCAGCTGAACGACATCCTCAACCCGCTGGCCCACAAACATGCGCTGGCCGTGATCCACGGCCGGCGCCGGTGATCAGAAGATCCGATTGAGCTCTCGCGCGATCGTGAAACCGTGCTTGGTGGCATCGTTGGTACAGGTCACACCCGTCTGCTCGGACAGGCAGGTGTAGCCGTTGACGCTGAGACGCGAACCGTAGGCCAGCGTCTTCGCACCGGCGGCGCCGAGGGTGAAGATGGGCTGATTCACACACGCCTGCCGTGCCCCGCCCGGACCGACGGAATCGGCGACCTGCAGGTAATCAGGGTTGGTGCCGCAGTCCTTACCGCCGGACGGGATGGCCGCCTGCCGCCCCTGACAACCCGCCACATCGCCACCCTCGTTCGCGGGCCCCATCGGCCGGGGGAAGATCACGCACCCGAATGAGCCGCTCGGCGTGGCGAAGTAATAGCCGCTGCCGGAGGGACCATCCATCAGATATGCCGCCGGGTCGACGGTCACCTGCTTCTGACCACTCGATTGCGGTGTCGTCGACGCCTGCGGCGCGGCGGAAACCGCCGCGGACGTCTCGATCGCACCCGTCGTCGGTGTGGCCGCGCCCGTTCCGTGCGCACCGCCCCCACCACCACAACCCGCGACAGTGCCCACTGCCAGGGCCGCCGCGGCCATTACCAGGGCGATTCTCACAGTCCACACCCCTCTCCGCTCGGAACTTCCGTCGAGTCCTCTATACACCGCCGTGGCGCACCCGTTAACCCCCGCGCCGACCGTGTCGAGTTCGCACCCCGCTCACCTGCGAGTATCCAACAGTTCAGCCTGGAAGTACGAGCTGTCACGCGGAGGGACCTGGGCGTTCAACCGGTGACCGTACCTTCACAGTGAAGGGTGAACCTGGGCGGAGGTTTCCATGCTGAACGCGCGGCTACGGACGGTGTGGCTGGCGAATGTGGCGACGGCGACCGCGGCGGTGGCCGTGGGCGCCGGACCGTTGCGTCCGCAGGCGGCACATCGTCTGGAATATGTGGGACCGCAACGGGATCCGGTCATCGCCTCGGATCTCGAGGTGGTCACCGTCACCGATCGGTCGGTGATCCTGACCTGGACGACCCGGGCGCGCGATCGCGCGGGACGGCTGCGGCCGACCCCGGCCGATACCGAGGTGCGTATCGCGCCCGCCGATGGGATCGGCCCCGCGCGACCGCTGTTCCTCGACACCCGGCCCACGGCCTACCACTATGCGCAGGTCGACGGCCTCGAGCCCGGGCGTGCGTACCGGTTCGAGGCGTATTCGAACGGTCGGCGCGCGGTCTCGGCCCGGACGCTGGTGACGCGGCGGGCCGGAAGCCCCGAGACCACGGGCATATTCACCACACTGACCCCGCCGCCGGGCCGACTGCTGCGCACCCTCGCGCTGGCCAACGATCTGCATGTCGGCGAGCAGACCAGCGGGCTGCTGACGCCGGTGCTGCCGACCGGGCTGCGCCACGACGGCGCCGAACATCCCGATCTCATGCTCGACGCGCTGCTGTCGGATCTGCGCCTGCCCGATCGCGGCGCGGATCAGCTGATCGTCGCGGGCGATCTCACCGACACCGGCACGCTCGACCAGTCCCTGGCCGTGCGGCGGCGGCTCGACGCATGGGGTGAGCTCGGCCGCGACTACTTCGTCTGCCGCGGCAATCACGACGCCCCGCAGCCCGACGATCACTGGGGCGCGGTATTCCATCCGCGCCAGCGGCTGACCGAACACGAGGTCGGCGGGCTGCGCCTGATCGGATTGGACACCACGCGCCTGCGCGGTTCCGGCGGCACGATCGTCGCGCCGCAGCTGGCGCATCTGCGCGACCGGCTCGCCGCCGATCCGCAGCGGCCGACGCTGGTGTTCGGCCATCATCCGGTGACTTCGTCTGCGGCCGTGAGCAATCCGGGCGGGCCGGGCTTCATCCTGGACCGCGCCACGGCCGCGCAGTTGCATACCGCCTACCGCACCGCGCCGGGGGTGTTCCTGCATCACAGCGGCCACACCCACCGCAATCGCCTGGGCCGCCCCGACTCCGGAATCGACGTGGAGTTCCTGGAGGTGGCCGCGGCCAAGGAGTATCCGGGCGGCTACATGCTGCTGCGCGTATACGAGGGCGGCTACATGGTCAACTTCTACAAGACCCGCACCGAGGCCGCGCGGCGCTGGAGCACCCGCACCCGCCGCCAGTACTTCGGCCTGCACCCCGACCATGCGCTCGGCACCTGCGCGGACCGCAATCATGTTGTGCTGCGCGACTTCTCGGGACTATCGCCCGCCTGAGGCTTCAGGACGCCGGGAAGGACGGGGGAATGTCGCGAGGATCCGCGCCCCAGTTCGGATCCGGGGTGCCGGAGAGCGTGTAATCGATGGTGCCGCCGGTGGTTACGAATGATTCCGGCAACCAGGGTTTGGTCCACGGCTGCCCGTTCACCGCCAACGCGGTGACATAGGGGTGTCCCGGTGCGGCGGCAGGCGCGTTGATCGTGATGGTCACACCGTTCGGCCGGGTCACGACGGCGCTGGTGAATATCGGGCTGTTCAAGACCAATTCGGCCCGTCCCGGAATCATCGGATACATGCCCAGCGCGGCCCACACGTACCAGGACGACATCTCGCCGAGATCGTCGTTGCCGACCAGATTGTCCGGCCCGGCACGCCAGATCTCCCGCCGCACCCGGTCGACGAGGGCCTGGGTCCGGTAGGGGGCGCCGGCGTAGAGGTAGATCCACGGCGTCTGCAGGGTGGGCTCGTTGCCCAGGAAGGCGTACGGCTCGTGGGGGCCCACATTCAGCTTGGTGAAGAAGGTGTCCAGCCGCGCGGTCACCGCCGCATCGCCGCCGAGCGCATCGACCAGCCCGCGCAGGTCATTGGGCACCATCCAGGTGTATTGCGCCCCATTGCCTTCCACGTAGCCGGTGGGATCGGCCGGATCGAAGTGGGCGGCGAAGGAGCCGTCCGCGGCGCGGGGCTGCAGATAGCCGGTGGCCGGATTCAACAGGTTGCGCCAGTTCTGCGCCCGCCGGAGGAAGGCGTCACGCACGGTGCCGACGCCGAGCCGGTCGGCGAACTGCGCGACGGCGAAATCGGCGCTGGTGTATTCCAGGGTGTCGGAAACCTGTTGCGGCACATAGCCCAGCCGCAGATAGTCCGACAGACCGGGCCGCTCCTCATAACCCTGCCGGTTGCGCCCGGGCATCGTGGCGCCCTCGACCATCAGCGCCAGCGCCTCGTCGGCATCGAAACCCGTTGCGCCGAAGGCATATATCGAGGACACGATGATGTGATAGGGATCGCCGTTCATCACGCCGGTGTAGTCGTTGGCGACCGTCCAGCGATCCCATGCCCCGCCCTGGCTCGCGAAAACGACCATGCTGTGGGCGATATCGGCGGCCTCGTGCGGGGCCAGCAGCGCCAGCAGCTGGACCTCGCTGCGGTAGATGTCCCAGCCGGAGAAGTTGGTGTAGATCGGATGGTCGAGGTCGGTGCTGTGCACCTGCTTGTCGAATCCGATGTAGCGGCCGTCGACGTCGGAGAAGACATTGGGTTGCAGCAGTGCGTGATACAGCGCGGTATAGAAGATCCGCAGCTGATCGTCGGTGCCGCCGGTGACCCGGATCCGATTCAGCAGGTCGTTCCACCCCGCCCGCGCGGCGGTGGCGATCGCATCGAAATCCCTTGTGCCGCTTTCGGCATCGAGATTGGCCCGGGCGCCCTCGATCGAGACGAACGACAGCCCCACCCGCACCGTCACCACCGGCGCGTCGAAGCCGACATAGGCGCCGCAGCCCCGTCCCGACGCGGCGGTGCTCCCGGCGGTGACCTTGCCGCCGCTCCAGGTGCCCCGGCTGGCGAACTCCCGATCGAACCGAGCGTGGAAGTAGACGATGTAATGGCTGTTGGTCCCGCAGAATCGACCACTGGCGGCCGAGCCCTCGACGAAATCGGCCCCGATGCTGACGTGTGCGTCGTCGACACCCATGATCGAACCGGAGACGTCGATCAACAGCATCGCCGGATGTCCGGCCGGATAGCTGAATCGCCCGCAGCCGCTGCGCTGGGTGGCCGTCAGTTCGACCAGCACACCGGAGTCCAGGCGCACGTCGTAGCGTCCGGGACTGGCGTGCTCGTTCGCGTGGGAGAAGGTGGCGATGTACTTCGCGGGCGCGGTCGCCGGTGAATCGGTGATCGGCCCGGCCACCGGCTGGAACGGAATGTCCTGGTAGGTATCGCAGCCCGCCCCGGACAGATGCGTCAGGCTGAAGCCCTTGATCCGATTGTCGTCGTAGTAGTACCCGCCGTGCTGCGCGGTGACCGTATCCGGACTCCACTGCACCATCCCGAAGGGCACATCCGCGCCGGGGAACGTATTGCCCGCTCCCCCGCCGGTACCCAAATCGGCGTCCCCGGGTTTGGTCCCGTAGAACGGATCCACCCAGACCGCCGGATCCTGTGTCCCATCCACCCGTCCAGTATCCGCCCGCGCGGGATTCCCGGCGGCCGATCCGGCGCGCGATGCGGTCGAGCAGGGGCAACCTCGAAAGCAGGCCCCGGCACGACGGGGGCGGTCGTGCCGGGGCCGATCCGACGGGCGAGGGGTCCCATCGGAAGTTCGGTTCGATCAGTCCATCGCCGCCTGGGTCTGGCGTGTATCTGCCTGCGCGGTAACGAGATTCGCGCTGCCGTGCGGGCGTCGCCGATCGGTCGCCCAGACGATCAGCGCGCACGCCGCGAATCCGGCTCCGAGCAGGCTCGAGCTTGCCCAGCCGTGGGTGGTGAACAGGGCGGTGGTCGTGGCCGCGCCGAGGGCGGAGCCCAGGGAGTAGAAGACCATGTAGCTGCCGATGACGCTGCTGAGGCGTTCCGGATAGGTGGTGGTGAGCACATGCTGATTGCTCACGTGCACTGCCTGGACCGAGAAGTCCAGCGCCACGATTCCGATCGCGAGGATCCACAACGACCACGACAACTGCCCGGTCGCCACCCACGAGCAGATCAGCAGGACCAGCGCGAGACCGGAGACCAGGCGCGCCCGTCCCGCATCGGCCCACCGACCCGCACGTGCCGCACCGAGTGCACCGGCCAGGCCCGCGAGGCCGAACAGGCCGATCTCGGTCTCACTCAGATGCCACGGCGCGCCCGACAACGGCAAAGACAGTCCACTCCACAGGGTTCCGAACGACGCGAACAAGAAGAACGCGATCAGCCCGCGCGTCAGGAAGGTGCGCTGAGTGAACAGTCCGCCGAGCGAGACCAGAGCCTGCCGATATCCCCCGAGCCGCTGCGGGCGCTCCTCCACCGGCAGCACAGTGGGCACGAGGACCGCGAACACGAGGAGCAGCACCGCGAGCACGACATAGATGCTGCGCCAACCCCACAGGTCTGCGAGCACGCCGGTGACGACCCGCGCGCCCAGAATGCCGGTGACAACACCCGAGGTCACGACGCCGATAGTGCGGCCGCGTTCGGCGGGCGGCGAGACCGATGCGGCGTAGGCCACCGTGGTCTGCACCACGACCGCGAACAATCCGGCCGCCGCGAGCCCCGCGAACGCCATCCATCCCGTCGACGCCGAGGCCGTCAGGATCAGCCCCACCGCGGTGAGCGCCAGATGCACGGCGATGAGCCGGCGCCGGTCGGCCACCACATCGCCGAGCGGCACCAGCAGCACCAGTCCGATCAGATAGCCGAACTGAGCGATCGAGACGAACCATCCGGTGAGTCCGGCCGACAGCCCGAGTTCGCGTCCCATCGGCGCCAGAACCGGTTGCGCGGCATAGATACTCGCCACGGCGACACCGCACACCATCGCCAGCAGCAACCGTCGCCACATGTTCATTCCAGTCCCCAATCAGTAGCAGATTGCAACCGTTTTGACGGTACGGCATAATGGTTTCAATCCGCAACCGATCGGGAGGTGTCATGTCGCGCAGCATGGTTGGCGCTCCGAAACCGGACTGGACCGACCCCGACTGTCCCGTCGCCCGCACGCTCGACCTCGTCGGCGACAGGTGGAGCCTGCTCGTCATCCGCGACGCGATGGACGGGGTTCGCTCGTTCACCGAGTTCCAGCGCAGCACCGGCATCGCCCGCAACATCCTCACCGACCGCCTCGGCAAGCTCACCGCGCACGGGCTCTTCGCTCAGCGCACCGCGCCGTCGGGCCGCCGCCGGGAGTACGTGCTCACCGACGCCGGTCGCGAGCTGTTCCCCGTCATCCTCACCCTGCGCCAATGGGGCGAACGCCACGCGTTCGCCCCCGGCGAGACCCACTCCATCCTGGTCGACCAGCACGGCACTCCCGTGCCGGAGATCGCGCCGACCGGCGCCGACGGCACCCTCCTCGACACCGGCACCACCCACGTGCGGAAGGTCCGATAGGGGTCAATCCCGGTGGGTCAGTTCGGCATACAGCAGGTCTAGGCCCATCGGTCCCAGATCCAGGGCGTGGCGGTGAAACCGCGCGAGGTCGAACGCGGCGCCGTCGCGGCGGCGGGCCGCGTCCCGTGCGTCCAGCCACACCTTCTCCCCCAGTTTGTAGGCGATGGCCTGCCCGGGGCGACCCAGATACCGGTCGATCTCGAAGTCGATGAACGCCGGCGGGCCCAATCCGCAGTGCTCGGTGAGGAATTCGCGGCCCAGCCGCGGCGTCCACCGCTCCCCCTCGTGGAACCCGGTACCCGCCGGGATCGGGAGCCGCAGATGGAGCCCGATATCCAGCACGACCCGTGCGGCACGCAGCTGCTGCCCGCCGGCGAGCATCCCCAGTCGGTACGCCGGATCGGCGAAGTACCCCAGCTCGTCCATCAGCCGCTCGGCGTACAGGCCCCACCCTTCGCAGTGCCCCAGGTGCAGCTCGCAGGCCAGCCGCTGGAACCGGTTGAGCGTCGCGGTGTTGAGGGTCGTCACGCCCAGCTGCAGGTGATGGCCCGGGACACCCTCGTGGAACATCGTGCTCGGTACCGTCCACGTCGGAATCGGCGCATCGGGGTCTGTCGATGATGTCCACCAGACCGTCCCGGGACGCGACAGGTCCTCGCTGGGCGCCAGATAGTAAGCGGGACCGTCAGATCGGGTGATCCGGCAGTCGATCCGACGCAGCGGTTCCGGAATCGAGAAGTGCGTCCCGTCGAGGTCGGCGATCGCGCCGTCGGCGAGCTCCTGGATCCAGTCACGGAATGCCGCCGCGCCCGTCACCTGGTATCGCGGGTTGCTGTCGAGTGCCGCCAGCACCGCCGGCAGCGGCTCGCCGGGCGCGATTCGCGCTGCCTCCGCGATCATTTCGCGCCGCACCCGGGCCAGTTCGTCCCAGCCCCACGCGTAGGTCTGCTCCAGATCCAGTCGGGTGCCGAGGAACTCCCGCACACCCAGCTGATAGCGATCGGCACCCACCGCGTCCAGCTCCGACGCATCCGCCCCGAGATCCTTCGCGAGATACAACGCGAATCTCGTCAGCGCCTCGTTCGCGGCTTTCGCGGCCTCGTCCAGGGCGCCTCGCAGGATGCCGTCGCCATGTCCCGCAGGCAGTCCCGCCAGGTACTGCCGCATATCCCGGCAGTCCCGAGCGTTGCGAATCACCTGGCGGGACGGCGCGATCCGGCCGTCGCGCCGCGCGGCCTCCAAGCTCTCCCGCAGCCCCGCCAACGTTGCCGGTACGGCTCGCAGCCGCGCCAGCATCGCGTCCCATACGGTGTCGCCGCCCCGATCCAGCAGCCCAACGGCCTGCCGCACCCGCTGGACCGGACCATCGATGGTGTCCAGCAGGGTGCCGTACGCGTCGGCGTCGGCCAGCGCCACCTCGGTGGCGAGCCGCTCACGCAGCATGGCCGCCGCGACTCGCTCCGCATCGCCCGCGACCGGTGTCTCGCCGACCGCCCGCAGCGTGCGACGCGCCAGCTCGGCTCGCGCCTGCGTCGCCTGTGGGCCGAAGTCGGTCAGGCGCCCCTCGTGCCCGGCGATTCCCATCGCCGCGGCCAGGCACGGATCCAGCACGGCGAGCTCATCCACGTACCGGTCCGCGAGAGTATTCAGGGCGGTCACCGTCGGTGCCCTCATGCCGAAACCTGTTCCGCGGCCGTGCGTACCGACAGGGAGTCGAACAGGTCGACGATCCAGTCCCGGGTGTCCTCGGAGGTGTTGCTCGCGACGATCCCGGCAAGGACCGTCTCGCCGGCCTGATAGGTGATGTGGTCGGGAAGCGGTGCGCCGCAGGGCAATTCGTTCCAGGCGACCACGCGCGGGCTGACCCGGAACGGCATAGTACCGTCGAGGCCCTCGAACTCCCGCCCGGCCAGATGATGGCCGGGGTGGACGAACCAGCCGTACCGGCGCCGCTGGGCGGGCGGCTCGGGAAGCGCCCGGGCGACGGGCTCGCCGAGCAGGACGCGCAGCTCATAGGACGGCAGATGAACTCCGGTGGCCAGCTCGACGGTCGCCACCACGTCGGCTCCCCCGACCCGGTTGCCGACCTCGAGGAAGACCAGCTCTCCCTCGTGGACGATCGCCTCGAGATGGAAACTGCCGTCCTCGATCCGCACGGCCGCCAGCGCGCGCGACACCCAGGCGCGCGTCTGCTCGGAGAACTCGATCTGGAACGATCCCATCGGCAGGCCCTGCGCGTATTTCAGGCAGGTGCCCACGTATTCGCTCGCACTGAGGACCAGGATCCGGCCGCCCTGTACCAGGCCGTCGAAATGCCTGATCGGCCCGGAGACGAACTCCTCGACCTGCAGGTCCTCCGGCTCGCTCCCGGTCTCGGCCCGGCCCGTGGTGATCGCCGCGACGGCGTGGCGCGGTGTGTCGAATACGAGCACATCCTCGCTGGAGGCGCCGCGAGTGGGCTTGAGGACGGTCCGGCCGTGCCAGGGCACTCGGCCGTCCAGCTCGAGGAAGCGGGTCAGCGGCAGGAAGCGCGGCACGCGGAGACCGGCCCGCTCGACCGCCTGTTTCATCAGAACCTTGTCGCGGGCGAGCGCGACCTGGTCCAGCGGCGCGCCCGGGACGCCCAGATGCTCACGCAACCGGGCGGCGTCGAGCAGCTCGTACTCCGACATCGAGATGACCCTGTCGAAGTCGCGGGGCCGCTGCGCCAGCCAGTCCCGGGCCTCGTCGAAGGCCGAGCGCACGCCCGGACGACTCACTCGCTCGCACCGCAGGTCGGACGGCAGGGTGGCCAGCGCCGGATCGGTTCCGAAGTAGGTGACCTCGTGCAGGTCGTGGGAGATCCCGCGATGGTATTCGATCTTGAAGTAGGGCACGCGCTGCAGGATGAGGATCTTCATCGGGCTTTCCTGACGGGAGTAGGGAGAGCGAGGGCGCGATCCAGGGCGTTCGACCAGTTCTCGCGCAGCGCGTGGACGACGGGGCGGATGTCGACGCGGTCGCCGTGCAGGACCACGCAGCCCTGCGCCGCGAAGTCCGCGTTGTCGCGGGCGACGGCATGCAGGTCACGCGGCTCGGTCGACAACCAGGAGAACTGCGTGGCGATCAGTTCCCCGTCGGCCAGGCCGAATCGTTCGGCGGTGGCCTCGACGGCGTCCGCGAACGGGTCCACGCCGGTCGCGATGTCGTCCGGGGAGAACGAGCGGTCGCTGCCGACACCGAGCAGCACGGTCGCCGCCGAGCAGCCCGGCACCAGCGGCCCCGCGTCGGCGGCCGTGCCGAAGGCGGTATCGATCCAGTGGTGGTGCAGGTCGATCCCGTACACCCATCGGGCCAGCGACCAGATCTTCATTCCGCCCGGTCGCCGATTGGGTTCCACGACGGCGGCGTGCAATCCGTCGTCGCTCAGCTTGATCTCGTTGTGGAACGGCCCGTCGCATTGGCCGACCAGCCAATTCGCCTGTCGCCCAGCCCGTTCCAGCGTCGTGCGCTCATGCTCGTCCACCCGGGCGGGTAGCACCTGCGCGATCTCGACGGGATAGCGGCCGCACGCGCTGATCTTCTCGGTGAGGAATGTCAGCGGGCCCAGTCCGTCGAAGGAGTACTCGCGCCGGTACGGGATGAGCTCCTCACAGATGACCCCGCCCTCGAGATAGGGCAGGACTTCGGCGAACACCGCGGTCAGGTCGTCGCCGGACCGGACCACGACGACGCCCCGGTTGTTGCCCTCCGCCGCGGGCTTGACGACGAAGCCCTCGGGATGGTCGCGCGCGAAGTCACCGAGCTGATCGAGCGAGGCGATCTCGGCGAAGGCGGGCGCCATGATCCGTTGGGCCGCAAGCAGATCGGCCACCCGTGCCTCGCCGAGCCGATAGCGGTACTTGGAGAACGCACCCTCGGCCAGTCGCGACGAGTCGACCGGGACACCCAGCCGCTCGAGCAGTTCGGCCCCGCTGCGAACGGCATTGTCGGAGAACACGATTCCCGCCCTTATCCACTCGCGGCGGTCGTCGAGCAGCTTCTCGCCCATCTCGGCGAAGTCGTCGCGCAGCGGATCGAGGTCGATCACCTCGTCGGCAATCGAATGGTCGGCCTCGGTGGGATCGACGCGGATCAGGATCACTGTCGCGCCGTGACGTTCGCGCGCATGGTCGCGCAGGTGGCGAACTTCGTCGATCCGGCTGAGGTTGTAGTCGACGATGAGGAGGATCGGCCTGGTCATCTGTGCTCCGTCTCATAACTGATCTCGATCGCGCGCTCGGAGGCGGGCAGCAGCACCGGGAGGATCTCATCCTGGTCGGCTCGGTCCATGCGCCAGAGCACCTGGCCCAGAAACACTTCGCGCGCGGACGAATCCACGACATCGCCGGGCCCGAGCAGGATGTGCGAGACGATCGGCGCGAGCGGAAGGTCGTCGTTCACTCCGACCTCGCGGACCGTGCCGGGCTCGGCGAAGAACACGCGGAAGAATGTCGCGTTGCGGCTGCGTGTGGTGCCGTCCGCCGCGAACGACAGGCCCGCGAGCGTCTTGCTGAATCGGGGGTTCGGGCCGGGTCCACGGGTGCTGAGCAGGGAGTCCAGCCAGAGGTCGAGCAGGCTGGGACCGCCGGTCAACGCCGCCACGCTGGGCGAGATCAGGCTGCCCCCGACGCGCGGGTTGACCTCGATCAGATCCCAGCCGGACGAGGCGTGCCGCGCCTCGATATGGAAACAACCCCAGCCGAGGCCCAGAACGTCCAATATCCTTGCCACCCAGCCTATCCCGGTGGCGATCTCGTCCCGGGACAGGCTGGTGGGCGGGCTGAGGCAGGCATTCTCGAGAACGGTGCCCGCCGCCTCGGTCACCTCGCATTTCTCGTGCACGGCAATCACATTGGGCTCGCCGTCGACGACGATCACCTCGAAGCTGAACTCCTGCCCGGGCACGTAGTCCTCGACGAGAAATCCCATCTCGAAACCGGCGTCATGACTCGTGGTCGTATCCGGTTCGGTGGTGAAGACGCTGGCGTAGACCGTGTCGGAACGGGCCTCGGCGGCGATGCGTCGCAGATCGGACCAGGTCGTATCGGAGGTGAGCGGGAAGGTTCCGAACGAGGCGATACCGCTGACCGGCTTCACGAAGTAGCGGCCGGTCCCGCGTTGACGTTCGGCGAGCGTCTCGGGTGTGAGCGCGAACGCCCGGCACCGGCTCAGGCCGGCATCGGCGAGACGGTTGCGCAGCGTCAGCTTGTCGCGGAGTTCCAGGACCTGCTTCTCGGCCAGATCCGGTACCGCCAGACGGGCATTGGCCAGCGCCATCAGATGCCGGTAGCCCTCCCAGACGGTGAGGCAGCACAGCACGGACTCGCCCGCGGCCTCCAGATGGTCGAGACAGTCCTCGATATCCCGTGGGGTCAGCACGTGCTCGGTGGTCACCCGGACGTCGTCGGCGAGGTCCGATAGCGCTGTGGGCCTGGAATTCTGGTGCTGTGGCTCGGGCAGCGAGCTGAGCACGTAGACCTTCAGTCCCCGTGCCATGACCGTGTCGACGAGGTCCTCCATGAACGAGAACCCGACATGGCTGAGTAGCAGCACTCCTCCGGCGTTTTCGATGCTCAATCCGGCCTCCTCACCGGTGGTGGGGGGGGGGGGGGGGGGGGGGGGGGCCCGCCCCCCCCCCCCCCCCCCCCCCCGCGCCGGGGGGGGGGGGGGGGGGGTGGTGTGTTAGTGTTGGGAGAAGAGATA
>NZ_JBITDI010000017.1:0-189573 GCF_044454005.1 Nocardia sp. NPDC051570
TCACCGCAGGCAGCCCACAAGAAGCCCTCGACTGCGCCTGCGACCTCTACCTCGGACACTGACCCCCGAAGAACTTGTAGGCATGACCACTAAGTTGGGGGCATGGGTGAGACGGAGCGAGCGGATCTGGCCGCGATGATCGTGCCGCTGATGCGGGCGTTGATGGTGGTGGAGCGGCCGGTGCTCGAGGCGCACGGGGTGAGCATGTGGGGCTACAGCGTGCTGGTGACACTCGGGCGCGGGCCCGCTCGGAGGCAGGGGATGCTGGCCGAGGAGATCGGGGCCGATAAGACGCGGATCATTCCGGTGCTGGATGACCTGCAGGAACGGGGATTGATCGAGCGGCGGCCCGATCCGGCCGATCGGCGGGCCCGGCTGCTCGCGCTGACTCCGGAGGGACGGGCGGTGCGCGATGCCGCCCAGGCCGATATCCAGGCCAAGGAGGAGAAACTACTCGGTCGACTCAGCGCCGCCGACCGTCGCGGCTTCCTCAACGCCCTGACCACTCTCGCGGCGCTGCCACTCGAGGAGATCGTCGGCGAGAGCGCCACGCCGTAGTGACGCCCCCCGAGCTCCCCGATCGGATCCGGTAACGACCTGTTCCGGTCGCGCCCGCTGTCGAAGATCGCCGTTGATCTTCCCTGGTTCGCCGGTGAACCTTTATCCGATGTCTGCTCATCGCCCTCGGCGTCTCACCTGTTACGACGCTGCGGTAGGCGGAAAGTCATCGGTTCCGGATCGCGCAGCTTGACGCGTTCGCGTGGCGCGGCCAGTATCGCGGTGAGGCCGAGGACGGGCAGCAGCACCACCGAGATCAGCATGAGAACGTAGCTGCCGGAAGACATGTCGGCGGGCATATGGCTGGCGTGATAGACCAGATGGATCACGCCGAACACCGCCCAGCCCAGCCCGGCGACCCGGGCCAGCAGGCTGTCGCCGTAGTACAGCGCGGCGCCGGATACGGCCGCCAGGCCAAGGAAGTAGGCGCCGACATCGACGGCCAGATGATGGTTGTAGGGCCCGTCCATCGACACCCAATGCATTCCGAAACCGGGGAAGCTGCGATACCAGGCCTGCGGCGCGAACGCCGCCCACACGCCCACGACCGCCCCGATGACCGTGAGCAGGCCGAGGGCGATCTCGGTGATCAACCACCGCCGCCGATTCACATCCCATCGCATCCGTACCCGCAGGTTGTCACCCGCACGCTGCACCGAGATCCGCATCGGAGCCTCCCGTTCGCCGTCGCATTTCGGTTGCGATCACGGTAAGTCCGCCGCGGCCCGCGAACAAGGGTCCGGCGGTGTGGGTCAGTGCACCTTCAGGCGCTGGGCGGCGGAATACACGTTCATCGTGTCGCCGCGCAGGAAACCCGCGAGGGTGAGCCCGGATTCGACGGCCAGATCGACCGCCAGCGAACTCGGCGCGGACACCGCGCCCAGGATCGGAATCCCGGCCATGACGGCCTTCTGCACCAGTTCGAACGAGGCGCGGCCGCTGACGATGAGTACGAGATCGTGTGCGGGAACGCGGTTTTCGCGCAACGCCCAGCCGATCACCTTGTCCACCGCGTTATGCCGCCCGACATCCTCGCGTACCGCCAGCACCGTACCGTCGGCGGTGAACAGCCCGGCCCCATGCAGTCCGCCGGTGGCATCGAATACCTTTTGGTGCGAACGCAATCGGTCCGGCAGCGCCGACAGTACCTCGGTGTCCACCAGCGGCCCCGTCGCCGGGATCGGGAATCGGGTGTGGGTGCGCACCTCGTCCAGCGCGGTCTTACCGCACAGCCCGCAGGCGCTCGTGGTCAGGAAGTTGCGCGCGAGAATCGGTGTGGGCGTGCGCAATTGGATATCGAGCACGTTGTAGGTGTTCTGCCCGTTCGCATCGGTTCCGGCGCAGTAGCGGGCGGAGACGATGTCCTCGGGCGAGCCGATGATGTTCTCGCTCAACAGGAAGCCGTGCGCCAGATCGATATCGCTGCCGGGCGTGCGCATGGTGACCGTCAGCGATCGCCCGTCCACGCGCAGCTCCAGCGGCTCCTCCACCGCCAGGGTATCCGGGCGCTCGGTGGAACCGGCGGCGGAGATGCGCACCGTCCGCCGGCGGGCCGTCACTCTACTCACGCCGACGCCCGCTCCAGTCGAATGGTGACGGCCTTGGACACCGGGGTGTTGGAGCGTTCGGCCACATGATCCAGCGGTACCAGCGGATTGGTCTCCGGATAGTAGGCGGCCGCATTGCCGCGCGGCGTCGAATACGACACCAGGCGGAAACCGCTGACCCGGCGCTCGCTGCCATCGGTCCACTCCGATACCAGATCGACCAGTTCACCCTCGGCGAAGCCGAAGGCGGCGATATCGTCGGGATGCACCAGAACCACCTTGCGGCCGTTGTGGATTCCGCGATAGCGGTCGTCGAGGCCGTAGATGGTGGTGTTGTACTGATCGTGGCTGCGCAGCGTCTGCAGGATCAGCCGCCCCGCGGGCACCGGCAGCCAGCTCAGATCGTTGACCGCGAAGTTGGCCTTGCCGGTGGCGGTTCGGAACTCGCGGGCGTCGCGTGGTGGATGGGGCAGCTGGAAACCGTTGCGCTCGCGCACCTTTCGATTGTAATCGGCGCAGCCGGGGATCACCCGGGCGATGGCGTCGCGGATGGTGTCGTAGTCGCGGCGCAATCGCGCCCACGGCACCGGATGCCCGGCCCCGAACAGCTCCTGCGCCAGCTCGCAGACGATGGCCACCTCGCTGCGCAGCTCATCGCTCACCGGGGCGAGCCGGCCGGTCGACAGATGCACCATCGACATCGAATCCTCCACCGATACCTGCTGTTTCGCCCCGTCCTGCACGTCCAGATCGGTGCGGCCGAGGGTGGGCAGGATGAGCGCGGTGCGGCCGTGCACGACGTGGCTGCGGTTGAGTTTGGTGGAGACCTGCACGGTCAGCTCGCAGCCACGCAGCGCGGCCTCGGTGACCTCGGTATCGGGAGTGGCGGAGACGAAGTTGCCGCCCATGCCGAAGAACACCTTCGCCTGTCCGTCGCGCAGGGCGCGGATGGCCGCCACGGTGTCGTAGCCGTGGGTGCGCGGGCTGGTGATGCCGAATTCGGAATCCAGTGCGGCCAGGAAGCTTTCGGGCATCTTCTCCCAGATGCCCATGGTCCGGTCACCCTGCACATTCGAGTGGCCGCGGACCGGGCATACGCCCGCGCCGGGCTTGCCGATCATGCCGCGCATCAGCAGCAGATTCGTGGCCTCCTCGATGGTGGCCACGCCGTGGCGCTGCTGGGTCAGGCCCATCGCCCAGCAGATGATGGTCGCCCGCGATCGCGCCAGCATGTGCGCGGTGCGCTCGAGCTGTTCGAGGGTCAGGCCGGTGGCCTCCTGTACGACGGCGAGATCGACCGCGCGCATCTGCTTTTCGTATTCGGCGAAGCTCGCGGTGTGCGCGTCCACGAACGCCCGATCGATCACGGTGCCCGGGGCGCGGTCCTCGGCCTCGAACAGCAGCCGCGCCAGACCCTGGAACAGCGCCATATCCCCGCCGAGCCGGATCTGCAGGAAGTCGTCGGCGATGGTGGTGCCGGTGGTGAGGCCCTTGATCGTCTGCGGATCGCGGAAACCGATCAGCCCGGTCTCGGGCAGCGGGTTGACCGCGATCACCTTGGCGCCCTTATCCTTCGCGGCGCTCAGCGCCGACAGCATGCGCGGATGGTTGGTACCCGGATTCTGCCCGGCCACGACGATCAGATCGGCGCGGGCGAAATCGTCGATCGTCACCGAACCCTTGCCGATGCCGATGGAGGAGGTCAGCGCGGTGCCGGAGGATTCGTGGCACATGTTGGAGCAGTCGGGCAGATTGTTGGTGCCGAAGCTGCGGACCAGCAGCTGATACAGGAAGGCCGTCTCGTTCGCGGTGCGGCCGGAGGTGTAGAACACGGCCTCGTCGGGAGATGCCAACTCGCGCAACGTCTTCGCGATGAGGCGGTAGGCCTCGTCCCAGGCGATGGGGGAGTAGTGCGTATCGCCGGGGCGCAGCACCATCGGATGGGTGAGCCGTCCCTGCTGGCCCAGCCAGTAGCCGGACTTGCCGGCCAGATCCCGGATCGAATGCTCGGCGAAGAACTCCGGGGTGACGGTGCGCAGCGTCGCCTCCTCGGCGACGGCCTTGGCGCCGTTCTCGCAGAATTCGGCGGGGCGGCGGTGCCCGGTCGGTTCGGGCCACGCGCAGCCGGGGCAGTCGAAGCCGTGGTGCTGGTTGACGCGGGTGAGGGTGCGCGCGGTGCGGATCACGCCCATCTCCTCGACCGCGCGCTCGAGGGCCACGGTCACCGCCCGCACGCCCGCCGCGCTGTTCTCGGGCGGCGTGACGGTGACCTGAGTTTCGTCGATGTCGCGAGCCGGTGCCTTGCGGTGCATACTCTCTATCGTCCTCCTGCCGTCGGAAACCCGACAATCGGGCGGTTCTCACCCCGATTCGCCGGGTGGCGCGCGAGGATCGATGCCGATCTCCGGAACCAGGACGAACGAGGACGCATATGATCAGCAGGATTGGCATCGGGCTGCTCGCGGCAGCGGCGGCCGTGGCGCTCGCCGCGCCCGCCGAGGCGGCGGTGACCCAGCTCGGTTCGACTCCCGATCTCGCCTTCGGCTCGGCGACCAACTACGGCACCGGCTGCCATTACACGTTGCAGGCCTTCGTGACCGAACCGGTCGGACGCGTCGCATTCTTCGACAACGGCCAGCTGATCGGCTGGGCCCGGCCGGGCGGTGCCTATGCGCTGATTCCGTGGGTGCCGACTACTCAGGGCCGCCACGTCTTGGCCGCGGTGCAGGAGAATCAGACGCCGGATATCCCGGCGGCGAGCCTGGAACTGCCGGTGGGACAGGGCGTGGATCTGCTGGGCGGGTGCGGCGTCTTCGGCGGCTGAGCACCGCGCACCGGGCCCGAACGCAGCGAAACGGGCTCGGACGGCAGGGTGTCCGAGCCCGTTTCGCTATTCCGCGGCTGTGTCGGCTAAACCGCCGCGGGGATCAGTTCCGCCTCCTCGGCCTCGGCCTCGGCCTCGGAGCCGCGGTCCTCGGGACGCAGGCCCACCAGGGCGGCGAGAATCGTTGCGGCACAAGCGCCCGCGCCGACCCAGAACGCCACCGTGAACTGGCTCTCCTGCGGCACCGGCAGATGCGGGAGCAGCTTGGCGGTGAGCAGCGTGGTGATGATCGCGCTGCCCAGTGAGCTGCCGACGGTGCGGGAGATGGAGTTGATGCCGTTGGCGATGCCGCTCTGGTGATGCGGCACCGCGCCGGCGATCAGGGCGGGCATCGCGGCATAGGCGAGGCTGATCGCCGCGCCGACGACGATGCTGGCGCCGATCACCGAGAAGGTCGAGTCGTGTGACAGTGCCAGCCAGGCGAATCCGGCCGTGCCGACCAGTCCGGCCAGGGCCAGCACCAGGCGGCCGCCGACCTTGCCGACCAGGATGCCGCCGATCGGGGCGGCCACCATCGAGGCGAGCGCGCTGGGCAGCAGGTACTCCACCGACGCGCGCAGGATCGAGGCCTCGAAGCCGTATCCGGTGAGATGCTTGGGCATCTGGGCCAGATACGAGGTGCCCATGAACAGCAGGAACATCGAGAAGCCGACGAACATGCCGGCCAGGTTGGTGAACAGCACCGGCCGATGGGTGAACATCTTCAGATCGACCAGTGGCGCGGCGACCTTGCGCTCGATGAGCACCCATGCGACGCCGAATACGATCGCGGCGGCGAAGCAGCCCAGGGTGGTCGCCGAGGTCCAGCCCCATTCGTGGCCTTGCGAGATCGGCAGGAGCAGCAGGACCAGGAAGCCGCCGAGGGCGAATGCGCCCGGCAGATCGACGCTGCCCGGATGCCGCGTACCGGTCGCCGGCACCGCGACCGCGGCCGCGATCAGCGCCAGCACCGCCAGGCCCGCGGTGAACCAGAACACGATGTGATAGTTCGGATCGCTGCCCTTGGTCAGCAGGCCGGTGGCCACCAGGCCGAGACCGCCGCCGAAGCCCAGCGTGCCGCTGACGATCGCCATCGAGTGATGCAGGCGCTCATGCGGCACCTCCTCACGCAGCATCGCCAGCGCGAGCGGGAAGATCGCGGTCGCCACGCCCTGCAGGGTGCGGCCGACCAGTAGCACGCCCAGCGAGTCGGCCAGCGCGGAGACGGTCGAACCGACCGCGGCCACCACGAGCACGGCCAGCAGGGTCGGCTTCTTGCCGTACAGGTCGCCGATGCGACCGAGAAGCGGTGTGAAGACCGCGGCCGACAGCAGCGTCGCCGTGGTCACCCAGCTCACCGATGTGGTGGACACGTGCAGCTTCGTGGCGATCAGGCCCAGGATCGGCACGGCCTGAGTCTGCATCACCGTCACGATCATCGCCGCGAACGCCAGGACGCCGGTCAGTAGCGAGCCCTTTCGCTCCGTCACGGAGACCTCCAGATGTTTGAGCGCTGATAAGTTTGAAGTATTCAAGTATCTAAGGCTTCAATGATCTGTCGTGTCAATCGTGGAGGTAGGATCGCCGCTATGAGCCCGGCCACAACGCCCAGCCCGCTGGCATTGCTGATCTCCCGATTCGTGTCGGCTTACATGCACGATTTCCTGACCGCCGCCGAGGAACACGGGCTCACTGTGACGCAGGCCAAGCTGCTGCTGGCCCTGAACGAACCCCTGGGCGAGCAGCCCATGCGGGCGCTGGCCGCCCAGCTGGCCTGTGATCCGTCGAATCTGACCGGTGTGGCCGACCGCATGGAATCGCGCGGACTGGTGCGGCGCACGGTGAATCCGTCGGATCGGCGGGTGAAGTATCTGGCCGCCACCGAGGAGGGCCAGGCGCTGGCGGCCGCGATCCGTGCGGGCCAGGTGGGGACCTACAGGGCCCTGGCCGAACTCACCGGTACGGAAGAGGCGCTGCTCGAGGGCATGCTCGAGCGCGTGGTGCCGAAGCTCGAGGCGCGCTAGCCCTTCGGCGTGAAACGTCCGGTGGCCAGGGCGGTTTCGAGCGATGAATTTCCGGCGCGCGGACCGTCGTCATGACCGAGCGTTCCATCCGACCGAGGAGTTGCCATGTCCTATACGTTCAAGCCCGGAGACCCCTGCTGGGTCGAGCTGTACACCACCGACACCGACCGCGCCGTCGAGTTCTACGGCGAGCTGCTCGGCTGGACCGCCGAGGCCCGCCCGGAGTTCGGCGGGTACATCACCTTCCGCAAGGACGGCAATGCCGTGGCCGGCGGGATGCGCAACGACGGCTCCGACGGCGGGCCCGATCAGTGGACGGTCTATCTGGCCGCGCCCGATGCCCAGGCCGTCGCCGATGCCGCGGCCGCGCACGGCGGTCAGGTGATCCTGGCGCCGATGCCGGTCGGTGACCTCGGCACCATGGCCGTGCTCGGCGATCCGAGCGGGGCCGGGGTCGGGGTGTGGCAGTTCGGCGTCCACACCGGCTTCGGCGCGTTCGGCCTGGCGACCGGCGGGCAGTGGAGCGATCATGTCGGCTATCCGTCCTGGTTCGAACTGCACAGCGCCGACTACGACCGGGCGCTGACCTTCTACCGCGAGGTGTTCGGCTGGCAGGATCCGTTCACCGTCTCCGACACCCCCGAATTCCGCTACACCACAATCCATGCCACCTCTCCGATGCTCGGCGGGGTGATCGACGCCTCGGCATTCCTGCCCGCGGGCTCGCCCGGCGGCTGGCAGACCTACTTCGGCGTCGACGATGTCGACGCGGCGGTGAAAACCCTGGTGGCACTGGGCGGTTCGGTCGAACGCGGACCGGAGAACACGCCGTACGGCCGCATCGCGTCCGTCGCCGATCCGGGCGGCGTGCGATTCAGCCTGGGCGGCAACAACATCTGAGTCCCGCTCGGGCCCCCGGCCGCGCCCGGCTAGCGAGTCTCGGCGAATGCTGCCCGCGCGGCGGGCAGCGCGGCATCGCGATCCTCGGCGACGAGGCCGATGCGGGTGCGGCGGTCGAGCAGATCTGCCTCGTCGAGCGCGCCCTCGTGGCTGACGGCATAGGCGAATTCGGCGCGCAGCACGTCCATGGCCGGGGTGACGGGCCGGGCGAGGTCCGGATCGCGGCGGATCAGTTCGGTGATGGCGGTGGCCTCGCTGCCATAGCGCTCGACCAGCACCGGCGGCGCCTGGATGCGGTCGCGCGCCGCGCCGGATACCGCGCCCACCAAGGGAATCCGCTTGGTGCGGCAGGGTCCGGCGGATAGGGCCGCGCGGGTGACGGCGGCGTCGACGGCATCCTCGGCCATCCGGCGATAGGTGGTGAGCTTGCCGCCCACGATGGTGGTCGGGCCGCCGGGGGTCTGCAGGACGGCGTGTTCGCGGGAGAGGTCGGCGGTGCTGTCGCCCGCGGTGCGCAGCAGCGGGCGCAGGCCCGCGTACCTGCCGCGAATATCGCTGCGGCGCAGCGGCTCTCGCAGCACGGTGTTGACCGTGTCGAGGAGGAAGTCGATTTCGCTGCCGGTGGGCTCCGGCTCGTCGGGCACCGGGCCGGGGGCGTCCTCGTCGGTCAGGCCCAGATACACCCGCCCGTGCGCGGCCGGGAAGGCGAAGACGAATCGGCTGGTGCTGCCGGGAATCGGGACGGTCAGCGAGGCGGCCAGCCCGCCGAAGGCGGCCGCGTCGAAGACCAGATGCGTGCCGCGGCTGGGCCGTAGCTCGATGCTCGGATCGACCAGATCGGCCCATACGCCCGTGGCGTTGATCACCGAACGCGCACGCACGGTGAGGGTTTCGCCGGTCAGGGTATCGCGCAGCACGGCCGAGCCGTCGGTCACCCGGCTGGCCTCCGCGCGGGTGAGCACGCGCGCGCCGTGGGCCGCGGCCGTGCGGGCGATCGCCACCACCAGGCGCGCGTCGTCGACCAGCTGCCCGTCCCAGGCGAGCAGGCCGCCGCGTAAACCGTCGCGCCGCAGCGTCGGCACCAGCCGCAGCGCCTCGGCCGCGGCCACCCGCCGCGAGCGCGGCAGCACCGCCGCCGAGGTTCCGGCGCTGCGCCGCAGCACATCCCCGGCCACGAATCCGGCCCGCACCAGAACACGTTGCGCCGCACCGATATTCGGCAGCAGCGGCACCACCTGGGGGAGCGCACGGGTGAGATGGGGTGCGATCCGGGTGAGCAGCACATCCCGCTCGGCGGCGCTCTCATGGGCGATGCCCACGCCGCCGCCGGCCAGATAGCGCAGCCCGCCGTGCACGAGCTTGGAACTCCAACGGCTGGTCCCGAAGGCCAGATCGTGCTTCTCCACCAGCACCGTCCGCAGACCGCGCGCGGCGGCGTCCAGGGCGACCCCGACGCCGGTGATGCCCCCGCCGATCACCAGCAGGTCGACGGCGGTCTCGTCGCCGAGCTCGCGCAGCTCCCGGTCGCGTCGCGCCGCGTTGAGCGCCGCATTCCCGTTCGGTTCGGTCATATCAGGCGTTCTCCCTCGTCGGGCAGCAGGTAGCCGTCGATGGCTCGGGCCAATTCGGCGTCGAGCCGCTCCTCGTCGAGGATGTGGCCGACCATGCCCGCGGACTGGACCGCGGACTGGGCGATGAGCAGCAGCATGGTGGCCAGCTGATCCGGATCTCCGGGACGGATGGAGCCGTCGCGCTGGCCCTCGCGGATCAGCGCCGTGAACAGGAGGACGAGTTCGCGCTGATTGCGGCCGAGGCGGCCGAATACGTAGGTCAGCATGAGATCGGTATCGGTGCGGAAGATCTTGGTGAACAACGGATTCGAGCGCAGCGTGGCCGCGCCCGCGACCACGCCGTCGACCAGTCGCGCCCGGGCGGATCCGCTCGTCGGGATCGTGCGCCCGACGATGCCGCGCATCTCCCGCACCAGCAGCTCCGCGATCAGCGCGCCGGTATCGGACCACCGGCGGTACACGGTCGGGCGGCTGACCCCGGCGCGGCGCGCCACCTCGGTGAGCGTGGTCCGGCGTACCCCGAACTCCTCGACGCATGCGCGCGCGGCATCCAGGATCGCCTGATCCGTGGCGGACATATCGTCGTCGCCGTCGGGCGCCTCGATCGCGGACATCACGCTCCCTTCTCGTTACTGCTTGACATTCTATGTCAGACTGTAACGCATGGTCTACAAGTCGCTCGAGCGCCCGAGTATGGTCTGGGACGCCTGGGGCGTTCCGTCCGGACATGCGCCGCTCCCGGAGAAGATCCGCACCCTGCTGGCGCAGGTATTCGGGGTGTCCGGCGAGCCGGTGGCCCGTCGCGACGCGGGCGATGTGCCGCTGCGCGCCTGCGCCCTGGCCGCGGCGCGGCTCGCGGAGCTTTCCACGATGGTCGGCGCGGACCATGTTTCGATCGAGCACCGGGATCGGCTGCTGCACGCCGGGGGTAAGAGCACACCCGATCTGTTGCGTCGCCGCGCCGCGGGCCCGCAGGACGCGCCCGATGCCGTGGTCTTCCCTGCCGATCACGATCAGGTGCTCGCCGTGCTCGCGCGCTGCGCCGAGCACGGTATCGCGGTCGTGCCGTTCGGCGGCGGCACCAGCGTCGTCGGCGGCGTGGATCCGGCTCGGGGCGATCTGGCCGCGGTCATCGCGCTGGATCTGCGGCGGCTGGACACGCTCGCCGAGGTCGATCCGATCAGCCTCACCGCCACCCTCGGCGCGGGGGTGACCGGGCCGCAGGCCGAGGAACTGCTTGCCGCGCACGGACTTTCGCTCGGCCACTTTCCGCAGAGCTTCGAATTCGCCAGTATCGGCGGCTTCGCCGCGACCCGCTCATCGGGTCAGGCCTCGGCCGGTTACGGGCGCTTCGACGATATGATCCAGCGCCTGCGCATCGCGACACCCGCCGGGACGCTCGAGATCGGGCGCGCCCCGGCCTCGGCCGCCGGACCGGATCTGCGCGAGCTGTTCGCCGGTTCGGAGGGCACGCTCGGCGTCATCACCGAGGTGACGCTGCGGGTGCATCCGAGGCCGGAAACCGTTGCCTACCAAGCCTGGTCGTTCCCCGACTTCACCACCGGCGCGGCCGCGCTGCGGACGCTGGTGCAGACCGGCGCCGCGCCCACCGTGCTGCGACTGTCCGATGAGGCCGAGACCGGGCTCAATCTGGCCCGGGCCGGTGATGTCGGCGGTACCGCGGTCACCGGCTGTCTGGCCATCACCACCGTCGAGGGCACCCTCGCCCATGTCGAGGCCCGCGGCGCCGAGGTGAATACGCTGCTGGCGGCCGCGGGCGGTACCGCGCTGGGCGAACGGCCCGCGCGGGACTGGGAGCACGGCCGATTCTCGGCGCCGTATCTGCGCGATGCGCTCCTGGATGTCGGAATCCTCTGCGAGACACTGGAAACCGCGACCAACTGGTCGAATCTGGCGCAGCTGAAGGCGGCGGTGACCGCGGCGCTGACCGATTCACTGGGCACACAGGGCACCCCGGCCCTGGTGCTGTGCCATATCTCGCACACCTATCCGACCGGCGCCTCGCTGTACTTCACCGTCGTGGCCAAGCAGGCCGAGGATCCGCTGGCGCAATGGGGCCGGGCCAAACAGGCGGCGGGCGATGCGATCATCGCCGCGGGCGGCACCATCACCCACCACCACGCCGTCGGCGAGGATCACCGCCCGTGGCTGTCCGCGGAGATCGGCGAGGTCGGGGTGCGCGTACTGCGCGCGGTCAAGCAGGCCGTCGATCCGGCGGGAATCCTCAATCCCGGGAAGCTGATTCCATGACCGACGCCATACGGTCCGTGGTGCTGGTGACCAATCCGCTGTCCGGACATGGACGGGGGATGGCCGCCGGTCTCGCGGCGCGCGCCCGATTCGCCGAGCGCGGCGTACGGGTGAGCGAGATATGCGGCGCGACGGTCGCCGAAACCGTTCGGCTGGTGCGTGATTCGCTGACCGCTCGGACGGCCGAGACAGGACCGGATGCGGTCGTCTGCGCGGGCGGCGACGGATTGGTCTGCATCGTGTTGCAGGCGCTGGCCGGGGCGGGGGTGCCCCTGGGCATGATTCCGGGCGGCACCGGCAACGATCTGGCCCGTGAACTCGGTGTGCCCGAGCATGATCCGATCGCGGCCGCCGATGTCGTGCTGGCCGGGCACGAGCGCACGATCGATCTCGGCGTCGTGCGGACGGCCGAGCCGAGCGCCGAGCTGCCCTCGCCGATCCATTTCGCGACCGTGGCCGGAACCGGCTTCGACGCGCGAGTCACCCTGCGCGCCAACCGAATGCGCTATCCGAAGGGTCGGCTGCGCTATCCGCTGGCCGCCCTGGTCGAGCTCGCGGGCGGCTTGGCCGTGCCGTATCGGATCGAATTGCGTGGCGTGCCGGGCGAATCCGAGCCGGTATCCGTCGAGACCGAGGCGATCATGGTGGCGGTCGGCAATACCTGTAGCTACGGCGGCGGCATGCTGGTCTGTCCCGATGCCGAACTCGACGACGGCCTGCTGGATCTGACCGTCGTCGGCGCGATGTCGCGCCGCGAGATGGTGCGCCTGCTCCCGGCCCTGTCGGCGGGCAAACGCGTCGATCACCCTGCCCTGAGCCGATTCCGGGCCGCCGAGATCACCCTCGCCGCCCCGTCGGCCCCCGCCACCGCCGACGGCGAACCGGCGGGCATGCTGCCCGCGACCTTCCGCGCGCTGCCCGGCGCCCAGCGGGTCCTGGTGCCCTGATCGCACGCGAAACGGGTTGTGCGCCTACGGATGGGCGGGTCCGAACAAGAGTGTGCCCCCACGCAGGAGGCGGAGGGGGCACACGATCAGGGAGTGTTTTCGATTACCACTGTTGGACGACGATCAGCTGCGGGCCAGGGGCGACCACCATGGCCAGATGGCCGTTCGGACGGCTGGCCGCCTCGGCGGCGATATCGCGCATCGAGGCCACGATGCGGTTGCCGCTGCGCGGTAGCTGCGAGTCGGCCCGCACGCCGACGCTGACGTTGTTGCCGGGCAGATAGTGATCGATCAGGGCCGGGGCCGGTCCGTTGGCGAAGGCCTGGGTCTCGGCGTTGTTCAGCTCGACGCCGACCGCACCGGCCTGCGGATACGCAATGGGGGCGACGGCACTGGCCGCTCCGGCGCCGAGGACGGCGACCGTCGCAGCGCCGGCCAGGATGGTGGTCAGGGTGAGGGTCCGAGCACGCATAACATCCCCGCTTTCTCCTGGAACCGCACCTTCGGCGCGATTGCTGTCCGATAGCTAGGAGACATCAAATCGGTCGTTCCCGGCAAGGTTGTGGGCCCGGATCACACCGGCGCATCGATGTGATCTGGATTACTCCGGCCGAGTGTAGGTGGGCGGAGCGCTGCGCTCACCTCGGCCTTCGGCCTGTTCGCGCGGCAAATCCGCACCCCGACAAGGGTTTCGGGTAAAACCTGAGAATTGCATATGTATTCGCCGGACCTGCGCCGATCGGCGGTAATCTGAAACATGTGAGCGGGGTTTTCGGTGTCCCTCATCCGCCGAAAACCCCGCTCTCCGGTTCTTCCGACCGATTGGCGTCGCCACGATGGTCCTGCCGCCACGTCGGCCCCGTTGCCTAGGTCGCAGCCTCGAGTCCTTAGAATCACACGGTGACCAGCACAGCCCCTGAGAACCCACGTAATCGTGCCGATGCCCTTCCCAAGAGCTGGATCCCCAGCGAAGTAGAGGCGGAGCTGTACGAACGCTGGGTAGCCGCTGGTTACTTCACCGCCGATGCGAGCAGCGATAAGCCGCCGTATTCCATTGTGCTGCCCCCGCCGAACGTCACCGGCAGCCTGCATATGGGCCATGCGCTCGACCACACCCTCATGGACAGCCTCACCCGCCGCAAGCGCATGCAGGGCTACGAGGTGCTGTGGCTGCCGGGCATGGACCACGCCGGTATCGCGACCCAGTCCATCGTGGAGAAGCAGCTCGCCGTGGACGGTAAGGCCAAGGAGGACTTCGGCCGCGAGCTGTTCATCGACAAGGTCTGGGACTGGAAGCGCGAATCCGGCGGTGCGATTCAGGGCCAGATGCGCCGCCTCGGCGACGGCGTGGACTGGAGCCGCGACCGGTTCACCATGGACGAGGGCCTCTCTCGCGCGGTGCAGACCATCTTCAAACGCCTCTACGAGGCCGGGCTCATCTATCGCGCCGAGCGGCTGGTGAACTGGTCGCCGGTGCTGAAGACCGGCATCTCCGATCTCGAGGTCGATTACAAGGACGTCGAGGGTGAGCTGGTCTCGCTGCGCTACGGCTCGCTCAACGACGATGAGCCGCATGTGATCGTGGCCACCACCCGGGTGGAGACGATGCTCGGCGACACCGCGGTCGCGGTGCATCCCGACGACGAGCGCTACAAGAATCTGATCGGCACCACGCTCTACCATCCGATCACCGGCAGGCAGATCCCGATCGTCGCCGACGATTACGTCGATCCCGAATTCGGTTCGGGCGCGGTGAAGATCACCCCCGCGCACGACCCCAACGACTTCGAGATCGGCCTGCGCCACGGCCTGCCGATGCCGACGATCATGGACGAGGCCGGCAAGATCGCCGGTACCGGAACCGAATTCGACGGTATGGATCGTTTCGAGGCCCGGCTGAAGATCCGCGAGCGCCTCGAGTCCGAGGGTCGCGTGGTGGGGCGCAAGTTCCCCTATCCGCACAGCGTCGGCCACTCCGAGCGCAGCGGCGAGCCGATCGAGCCGCGGCTGTCGATGCAGTGGTGGGTCAAGGTGGACCCGCTGGCCAAGGCCGCCGGTGACGCGATTCGCAACGGGGACACCGTGATTCACCCCGCCAGCCAGGAGCCGCGCTGGTTCGCCTGGGTCGACAACATGCACGACTGGTGTATCTCGCGGCAGCTGTGGTGGGGTCACCGCATTCCGATCTGGTACGGCCCCGAGGGCGAGGTCGTCTGCGTCGGACCGGATGAGCAGGCGCCCGAGGGCTATGTGCAGGACCCGGACGTGCTCGACACCTGGTTCTCCTCCGGCCTGTGGCCGTTCTCGACGATGGGCTGGCCGGACGCGACCCCGGATCTGGCCAAGTTCTATCCGACCAGCGTGCTGGTCACCGCGTACGACATCCTGTTCTTCTGGGTGGCACGGATGATGATGTTCGGCACCTTCATCGCCGAGGAGATGCCCGGTCCGGTGCCGTTCCGGGATCTGTTCCTGCACGGGCTGATTCGCGACGAGTTCGGGCGCAAGATGTCCAAGTCCAAGGGCAACGGCATCGACCCGCTGGCCTGGATCGACGAATACGGCGCGGACGCAACGCGATTCACCCTCGCGCGGGGTGCGCTGCCGGGCGGCGACCTGTCGGTGGGCACGCCGCATGTGACGGCCGCGCGCAGCTTCGTCACGAAGCTGTTCAACGCCAGCAAGTTCGCGCTCATGAACGGCGCGGTCACCGGCGAGCTGCCCGCCCGCGACACCCTCACCGATACCGACCGCTGGATCCTCGACCGCCTCGACGAGGTGCGCGCCGAGGTGGATTCGGCCTTCGACCGCTACGAATTCGGCAAGGCCTGCGAGGCGCTCTACCACTTCGCGTGGGATGAGCTCTGCGACTGGTACCTGGAACTGGCCAAGGTGCAGTTCGCCGAATCCGAGGAGCGCGCCGCGAGCACCCGCATCGTGCTCGGCACCGTGCTCGATGCGGTGCTGCGCCTGCTGCATCCGACGATCCCGTTCGTCACCGAATCGCTGTGGCAGGCACTCACCGAGGGCGCCGCGGGCGAGTCCATCGTGATCGCCGCATGGCCGCGGGCCACCGGTATCGCCACCGATACCGTTGCGGCGCAGCGTATTTCGGATCTGCAGAAGCTGGTCACCGAGATCCGCCGCTTCCGCAGCGATCAGGGCCTCACCGATAAGCAGAAGGTGGCCGCCACGCTCATCGGCATCGGCGACGCCGGTCTGTCCGGCCAGCTCGCCGAGATCTCGACCCTGGCCCGGCTCACCGACGCCGGGGCCGATTTCGCCGCCACCGCCTCGCTCGAGGTGCGCCTGGCCGGCGGCATGGTGACCGTCGAGATCGACACCTCCGGCACCGTCGATCTGGACGCCGAGCGCCGCCGGCTGGAAAAGGACCTCGCGGCCGCGCAGAAGGAATTGGCCGGTACCGCAGGCAAACTCGGCAACGAGGCCTTCCTGGCGAAGGCGCCCGACGAGGTGGTGGCCAAGATCCGCGCCCGGCAGGAGGTCGCCGAATCCGAGGTGACGCGCATCGGCGCCCGCCTCGAGGAGATCGAACGAATGGCAGGGAACAAATGAGCGAGGAACCCCAGCACGGCAGCGCCGAGCGGTTGCACTTCGGTCCGTCGCCGGTGGACCTGGCCGAAATGGCGCTGGTCGAGGCCGAACTCGATCGGCGCTGGCCCGAGACCAAGATCGAACCGTCGCTGGCCCGGATCGCCGCGCTGATGGATGTGCTGGGCTCCCCGCAGCGGGGATATCCGGCCATCCACGTCGCGGGCACCAACGGCAAGACCTCGGTCACCCGGATGATCGACTCGCTGCTGACCGCGCTGCATCGGCGCACCGGCCGCATCACCAGCCCGCATCTGCAGCTGGCCACCGAACGCATCGCGATCGATAACGCGCCCATCGCCCCGGGCCGCTACGTCGAGGTCTACCGCGAGCTGCTGCCCTATATCGAGATGATCGATGCGCAGTCCGAGGCGGCGGGCGGGCCGAAGATGAGTAAGTTCGAGGTGCTCACCGCCATGGCCTACGCCGCCTTCGCCGAGGCGCCCGTCGATGTCGCGGTGGTGGAGACCGGACTGGGCGGCACCTGGGATGCGACCAATGTCATCGATGGCGAGGTCGCGGTGATCACGCCGATCGGGTTGGACCATATGGACTTTCTGGGTTCCGATCTGACCTCGATCGCGGGGGAGAAGGCCGGGATCATCAAGAAGGCCCCCGCCGACGCACTCGTGCCGCGAGACACCGTCGCGATCATCGGGGAGCAGGAGCCCGAGGCGATGGAGGTGCTGCTGCGGCGCACCGTCGAGACCGATTCCGCGGTGGCCCGCGCGGGCGCGGAGTTCCGGCTGCTGTCGCGGCGGGTGGCCGTCGGCGGCCAGGTGCTGGAAATCCAGGGCCTGGGCGGGGTGTACGACGAGATCTTCCTGCCGCTGCACGGCGAACATCAGGCGCAGAACGCGGCGCTGGCGCTGGCCGCGGTGGAGGCGTTCTTCGGTGCCGGGGCGCAGAAGCAGCTCGATATCGATGCCGTCCGTGCGGGTTTCGCGAATGCGATCAGCCCGGGCCGGATGGAGCGGATGCGCAGCGCGCCGACGATCTTCCTCGACGCCGCCCACAACCCCGCCGGGGCGCGGGCGCTGGCCGCGGCGCTGACCGATGAATTCGACTTCCGCAGGCTGGTCGGCGTGGTCGCGGTCCTCTCCGACAAGGATGTCGCCGGCATCCTCGAGGCGCTGGAACCGGTCTTCGACGAGATCGTCGTCACCACCAACGGTTCCCCGCGCGCGCTGGATATCGACGATCTGGCCAATGCGGCCGTCCAGCGCTTCGGCGACGAACGTGTCGTCACCGCACCGACTCTCGCCGACGCCGTCGAGACCGCCATCGCCATCGCCGAGGATGCGAGCGACGGCGGCGAGCTCGTGTCCGGGGCGGGGATCGTGATCACCGGATCGGTCGTGACCGCGGGCGTCGCCCGTTCGCTGTTCGGAAAGGATCCCGCGTGAGTGAACAGCCTGTTCCGCCGCCGGCCACCGATCCCTGGAAGGGATTGCGCGGTGTGATGGCCGGATCGCTGGTGCTCGAGGCCATTACGGTGTTGCTGGCGCTGCCGGTCGTCGGCACGGTCGGCGGCGGGCTCGCATGGTGGTCGGTGCTGTATCTGGTCGGGATCGCGGTGTTGATGATCGTCGGCGCCGGGATGCAGCGCCGCTCGTGGGCGATGGCCTACAACTGGGCACTGCAGGTGCTGGTGCTCGTCGGCGGGTTCATCCACGTGTCGATCGCGGTGATCGGCGTGGTCTTCATCGCGGTCTGGGCGTTCATCCTGGTCCTGCGCTCGGATGTCCAGCGCCGCATGGACCGGGGCCTGCTGCCGAGTCAGCGTGTCCAGAAGGAGAACTGAAGGCCTTCGGTTCGGTCTCCCACCGGGGTGGCGGTTACAGTTGCGCCGTGACTGAGCAGACCTTGGTACTCATCAAGCCGGACGGCGTTGCCCGGAACCTGATTGGTGAGATCATCACCCGCATCGAGCGCAAGGGCCTGAAGTTCGCCGCACTGGAACTGAAGCAGGTGCCGCAGGAACTGGCCGCGGCCCACTATGCCGAACACGCGGACAAGCCGTTCTACGGTTCGCTGATCGAGTTCATCACCTCCGGCCCGGTCGTCGCCGCCGTGCTCGAGGGCCCCCGCGCCGTGACCGCCTTCCGGCAGATCGCCGGCGGCACCGACCCCGTCGAGAAGGCCGTCCCGGGCAGCATCCGCGGCGACTACGCCCTCGAGACCCAATACAACCTGGTACACGGCTCCGACTCGCCAGAGTCCGCCAAGCGCGAAATCGCTTTGTGGTTTTCTGACTTCGCGCAGTAATCGGGTCTCTCGTCGCTCATGCCGTGACGTGTTCGCGGCCGTCTCGCCGTTCAGCGGTCGAAGCGCATGCGCGAAGCGCGAGTCTCGACCGCGCAACGGCGAGACTCAGGGCCGCGAACACCGCCGGAGCGAAGCGGAGGCCATCGAACACAGCGTCGGTGGCGAGCGGGCGGCCACATATATGGGATACTGGGCTTGGATGTGATCGTCGCCCGCCGTTTGCGCGGGTGGCGGACACAACCAAAGGCACCGCGGTTCGACGCCGATCATCGCTGCCCCGGACGGTTACCAAGACTCGGCTGTTCGGCGGCACGCTGGATGAGCGCTCGAGCCAGGTGTTAGAAGCCAACAGCCAGGCGCCGCGTGACCAGTTACCCGAACGACGAACGACAAGGTGATAACCGGGCACGCGGGGCGAGACCACTGACCTTGCGTCCTCCGGGCGTGAGGCGTACGGACAGTGCCCCCGCGTCGGCCGCGTCACACTCGAGTGGAGTGGGACGCGCCCGGGGGTCCGAGGAGATTTCGTGGCCGATCAAGAGCCGCAGGAAACGTCGCACAGTAATGGTGATCACGCTTCGAAAGAGGCGGTAGGGGCAGGGGAGGCGGCGCAGTTGCCGGAACGTATCCGGGTCCACGCGCTGGCGAAGCTGCTCGGCACCACCAGCAAACGTATTCTTGCCCACCTGACCGAGCTGGGCGCCGAGGCGCGCAGCCCCCAATCGAGCCTGGACCGCACGGTCGCGGAGTCCGTGCGCGATGCGCTCGTTCCCGCCGAGGAAGCCCAGGCCGCCCCAGCGAAGACCGCGGCCGCGGTCGTCGAGGCGCGTGCCGCCGAGACCCCGAAGGTCGAGGCACCCAAGGCCGAAACCCCCAAGACCGAGGCCGCCGCCCCCGAGCCGGTCCCGGCCATGGCAGCCTCCGGTGCCGAGCCCGCCGTGCCGTCGCGCACGCCGTCGCTGTTCTCCGGCGTCTTCCACGCCGAGCCGCGGCCCGTCGAGCCCGTGGTGTTCGAGCCCGCGGCCGTGGTCGCGGCCCCGCTGTTCCTGTCGCCGGACGCGACCACGGCCGACGAGCTGCGCCGCCGCAAGCGCGCCGAGCGCGATGCCAAGGTCGAGGAGAAGCCCAAGGAGAAGCCCAAGGTCGAGGAGGTCGAGGAGGAGGTCGCCGAGCCGATCGTCGCCGAGGACACCGACGCCGACACGGACTCCGATTCGGACTGGGACGACGATCAGGGCTCCGACGAGCGTGGTGACGAGAGCGGCCGCTCCCGCCGCCGGCGGCGTGGTCGCCGGGGTCGCGGCCGCGGCCGGGGCGAGCAGCACTCCGACCAGGACGACAACGATTCGGACGACGCCGATTCCGAGCAGTCCGCGGCCGATGAGTCGGCCGCCGACGCCGAGGGCGACTCCGCCGACAACTCCGACGCCGAGGACGCCGACGACAACGACGCCGTGCCGGAGGGCTCGAGTCGCCGTCGCCGTCGCCGCCGTCGCCGCAAGGGCGGCGAGGATAACGAGCCGGAGGTAGCCGAGGACGATCCGCCGAATACGGTCGTGCACGAGCGCGAGCCGCGCAACAAGCGCCGCGCCGTCGACGAGGTGCAGGGCATCAGCGGGTCGACCCGGCTCGAGGCCAAGCGTCAGCGCCGCCGTGACGGCCGCGAGGCCGGCCGCCGTCGCCCGCCCATCCTGACCGAATCGGAATTCCTGGCCCGCCGCGAGGCGGTCGACCGGGTCATGGTCGTGCGCGAGAAGACCTTCGCCGAACATCCGAGCGCCACAATCCAGGTCGCCGTGCTCGAGGACAACATCCTCGTCGAACACTTCGTGACCAGCACCGGCCAGGCGTCCATGGTCGGCAACGTCTATCTGGGCAAGGTCCAGAACGTGCTGCCCAGCATGGAGGCGGCGTTCGTCGATATCGGCCGCGGCCGCAACGGCGTGCTCTACGCGGGCGAGGTGAACTGGGAGGCCGCCGGACTCGGCGGTAAGGAACGCAAGATCGAGCAGGCGCTGCGGCCCGGCGACACCGTGCTGGTTCAGGTCAGCAAGGATCCCGTGGGCCATAAGGGCGCCCGCCTGACCACCCAGATCAGCCTGGCGGGCCGCTTCCTGGTCTACGTTCCGGGCGGCACCTCGACCGGTATCAGCCGCAAGCTGCCCGATACCGAGCGCAAGCGCCTCAAGGAGATTCTGCGCGATATCGTCCCGCAGGACGCGGGTGTGATCATCCGCACCGCATCGGAGGGCGTCAGCGAGACCGAGCTGGCCCGCGACGTCGAGCGGCTGCAGGCCACCTGGAAGACCATCGAGGATCAGTCCCGCAACGGTTCCAACGCGCCGAAGACGCTCTACGAGGAGCCCGACCTGCTGGTCAAGGTCATCCGTGACCTGTTCAACGAGGACTTCTCCAAGCTCGTCATCGAGGGCGAGCGGGCCTGGACGACCGTCGAGAACTACATCCGCACGGTCGCCCCGGATCTGCTGGCCCGCATCGAGCATTACGAGGGCAGCGGCGTCGACGTCTTCGGCAGCTTCCGCATCGACGAGCAGCTGGCCAAGGCGCTGGACCGCAAGGTGTGGCTGCCCTCGGGCGGCACGCTGGTCATCGATCGCACCGAGGCGATGACGGTCGTCGACGTCAACACCGGCAAGTTCACCGGTGCGGGCGGCTCCAATCTCGAGGAGACGGTCACCCGCAACAATCTGGAGGCGGCCGAGGAGATCGTGCGCCAGCTGCGGCTGCGCGATATCGGCGGCATGATCGTCGTCGACTTCATCGATATGGTGCTGGAGTCGAACCGGGACCTGGTGCTGCGCAGGCTCACCGAGGCCCTGGGCCGCGACCGCACCCGTCATCAGGTCTCCGAGGTGACCTCGCTGGGCCTGGTGCAGATGACCCGCAAGAAGCTGGGCACCGGTCTGGTCGAGGCGTTCTCCACCACATGTGAGCACTGCCACGGCCGCGGCATCCTCGTGCACAACTATCCGGTCGAGACCGCGCCCGCCGAGGAGGGTGCGGGCCGCCGCGAGGGCCGTCGCCGGCGCAAGGAGAAGACCCCTGCCGCCGTCGTCGCCCCGCCGGCGCCGCAACCGCAGCAGCCCGAACACCTCGAGGAGGATGCCGCGGTCAAGCGCGCGCATCCGGTCGCGCTGGCCATGGCCTCCCATCACACCGACGAGATCTCCGACGCCGAGTTCGACGATGTCGACACGGTGGCGGATGCCGATCTCGCACAGTCGGATTCGGCGATCGAGCCGGAAACGGCCGAGACCACCCGGCCGACCGGTCGCGGCGGGCGGGCGGCCCGCGCGGCGCGGCGGGCGCTGCGCCGTGAGTCACTGGCCGAGACTCCCGTCGCCGACGATGTCGATGTCGTGGACGAGACCGATCGGGTCGACGCGGTCGAGGAGAGCCCCTCGGCCCCCGCGGTGGTGAGCGAGGACCCGACCCCCGAACAGCCGGAAACGGCCGTCGCGGCACCGCATTCGGACGCCGACTCCGCGCCGGCTCCGGACGCTCGCCCGGCGACCGATGGCGCCCGGCGCGGGCGTCGCCGGGTGGCGCGCACGACCGCGGCGCCCAGCACCGACAGCAAGGGCGCGGTATTCGTGCTCAGCAGCACCGATCAGGAACAGGGACCGAGCTTCTCGGTGGCTGACGTCGCCCCGCCCGAGGTGGCGCCGCGCAGCCGTCCCCGCCGCCGGGCGGCCGGACGAGCCGCCGGGGCGCCCGAGCAGCCGCACTGAGCCTTCTGTGCGACCGGTGCCCCGTCAGCTCGCGCTGGCGGGGCACCGGCGTTTTCCGCCGGAGATGTGCGCGACCCCGGTTTGGTTGCGGAGCCCGGTGTCCTGTAGCCTTTGACAGTCGCTGCCCGGTGACAGCAGTCTGCTGCTCGGCCTGGACGTCGAAAGACGAAGGCCCGGTTCGATCGAGAGCCACCAGGCGCTGAGGCGGCGGTATTACCAGACCAACTTGCGGCGGTCTCCGGTGCGAACCGGCGGGCACGCTGCGCGAAGCCAAGTGCTGAGCACTTAAGCAGAGGAAAGAGGGCAGCCGACCGATGGCAACGTACGCGATCGTCAAGACCGGCGGAAAGCAGTACAAGGTCGCGGTCGGTGACCTGGTGAAGGTCGAGAAGCTCGAGGGTGGGCCGGGTACCGCGGTGTCGCTGGAGGCGGTGTTGGTCGTCGACGGCGCCACGCTGACCACCGACAAGGCCGCGCTGGCCAAGATCGCCGTGTCCGCCGAGGTGGTCGATCAGACCAAGGGCCCGAAGATCCGCATCCACAAGTTCAAGAACAAGACCGGCTACCACAAGCGTCAGGGTCACCGTCAGAAGCTGACGGTCCTGAAGGTCACCGGCATCAAGTAAGTCCGACCAGGGGTTCGCACCCCGGCACGAGGAGTTCTGAGACATGGCACATAAGAAGGGTGCATCCAGCTCGCGCAACGGTCGCGACTCGAATGCCCAGCGGCTCGGTGTGAAGCGCTTCGGCGGTCAGGTTGTCAAGGCTGGCGAGATCCTGGTTCGCCAGCGCGGCACCCACTTCCACCCCGGCGTGAACGTCGGCCGTGGCGGCGACGACACGCTGTTCGCCCTCGCGGCGGGCGCGGTCGAGTTCGGCGCCAAGCGTGGCCGCAAGACCGTCAACATCGTGGTTCCGGAGCCGGCGCAGGCCTGAGCCGCGCCGGAGCCTTCCGACACACCTCGAAGCGGGTCAGGGTGAGGACACCCTGGCCCGTTTCGCTGTTCCCAGCACTGACCCAATTCGTTGAAGGAGGATGATCAAGGTCGTGTCCAAGTTCATCGATCGTGTCGTGCTACATGTCCGTGCCGGTAAGGGCGGTCACGGGTGCGCCTCGGTGCACCGCGAGAAGTACAAGCCGCTCGGCGGTCCCGACGGCGGTAACGGTGGCAACGGCGGTGATGTGATCCTCGAGGTCGATCCCAATGTGCACACCCTGCTGGACTTCCACTTCCATCCGCATGCCAAGGCCGGTAACGGCAAGCCCGGTGAGGGCAGCAACCGCAGTGGTAAACACGGCGAGGAACTGCTGCTGAAGGTGCCCGACGGCACCATGGTGATGAGCGCCGACGGCGAGTTGCTGGCCGATATGGTCGGCGCGGGCTACCGGTACATCGCGGCGCAGGGTGGCCGCGGCGGCCTGGGCAACGCGGCGCTGGTGTCGCGGGCGCGCAAGGCCCCGGGCTTCGCACTGCTGGGCGAGGACGGCTCCGAGCGCGATGTGGTGCTCGAGCTGAAGTCGGTGGCGGATGTCGGCCTGGTCGGCTTCCCCTCGGCCGGTAAGTCGTCGCTGGTATCGGTGCTGTCGGCGGCCAAGCCGAAGATCGCCGACTACCCGTTCACCACGCTGGTGCCGAATCTCGGTGTCGTGCAGTCGGGTGACACCACCTTCACTATCGCCGATGTGCCGGGTCTGATCCCCGGGGCCAGCGACGGGCGTGGACTGGGCCTGGACTTCCTGCGGCATCTGGAGCGATGCGCGGTGCTCGCGCATGTGGTCGACTGCGCCACCATGGATCCGGGCCGTGATCCGCTCTCGGATGTCGACGCGCTGGAGGCCGAATTGGCCGCCTACAAGCCCGCCTTGACCGCCGATGCGAGCCTGGGTGATCTGGCGGATCGCCCGCGCGTGGTCATCCTGAACAAGGCCGATGTTCCGGACGCCGACGAGCTGGCCGATTTCATGCTGCCGGAGTTCGCCAAGCGCGGCTGGCCGGTGTTCAAGATCTCGACGGTGAGCCGGGAAGGCTTGCGCCCCTTGACCTTCGCGCTGGGCGAGCTGGTCAGCGAGTACCGCGTGGCGCATCCGAAGGCCGAGCCGAAGCGGCAGATCATCCGCCCGGTCGCCAAGGGCGACAGCGGTTTCCGCGTCCGGATCGATCCGGAGGTCGAGGGCGGGTTCATCGTTACCGGCGAACGTCCGGAGCGCTGGGTGGCGCAGACCCAGTTCGACAACGACGAGGCCGTGGGCTATCTCGCCGACCGCCTCGCCCGTCTCGGCGTCGAGGAGGAGCTGGTGCGCCTGGGCGCCCAGCCTGGTGCGCCGGTGACGATCGGCGATATCTGTTTCGATTGGGAGCCACAGATTTCCGCGGGTGTCGAGGTCCTGATGACTCGCCGCGGTGTGGATCCGCGTCTGGATCAGACCGATCGCATCAGCGCCGCCGAGCGCAAACACGCCTCGCGCGTGCGCCGCGGCCTGGTGTCGGAGGATGGCGAGGCGTAACACATCGCGAATGGGGTGTGGTGCAGGTGGATTCGAGTATCACGCAGGCGGAGGCCGAGGTGACCGGTGAGCGGAACGGGCTCAGTGAGGCGCGGCGGGCCATCGCGACGGCCCGCAGTGTGGTCGTCAAGATCGGCTCCTCGGCGCTGACCAGCCTCGAGGGCGGGCTGGACACCGACCGGCTCGACGCGCTCGCCGATGCGGTGGAATCGCGCATGCGCGCCGGATCGGATCTGGTGGTGGTGTCCTCGGGCGCCATCGGCGCGGGCATCGCGCCGCTCGGATTGTCCAAGCGGCCAAAGGATCTGGCGACGAAGCAGGCCGCCGCGAGCGTGGGCCAGCTGGCCCTGGCCCATGCCTGGGGCACCTCGTTCGCGCGCTACGGCCGGGTGGTCGGTCAGGTGCTGCTGAGCGCCGGTGACTTCGGCCGCCGCGAACATCACCGCAATGCCCAGCGCACCCTGGACCGGCTGCGTTCGCTGCACGCGATCGCCGTGGTGAACGAGAACGACACCGTCGCAACGGAAGAGATCCGCTTCGGCGATAACGATCGGCTGGCCGCACTGGTCGCCCATCTGGTCGTCGCCGATGCGCTCATCCTGCTGTCGGATGTGGACGGTCTCTACGACGGCGACCCCCGCAAGGGTGCGGCCACCTTCATCCCCGAGGTGCGCAGCAGCGCCGACCTCGACGGTGTGATCGCGGGCAGCGGTGGCGTGCTCGGCACCGGCGGCATGGCCTCGAAGCTGTCCGCGGCCCGCCTGGCCGCCGACGCCGGTGTCCCGGTGCTGCTGGCCGCCGCCTCCGACGCCGCCGCGGCCCTGTCCGGCGCGACCGTCGGCACCGCCTTCGCCCCCCGCCCGGTTCGCCTGTCGGCCCGCAAGTTCTGGGTCCGCCACGCCGCCGACAGCCGCGGCGCGATCGTCCTCGACGAGGGCGCGGTCCAAGCGGTCGCCCACCGCCGCCGCTCCCTGCTCGCCGCGGGCATCACCGAAATCCGCGGCACCTTCTACGGCGGCGACGTCGTCGACCTCATATCCCCCGACGGCACCGTAATAGCCCGCGGCGTAGTCGAATACGACAGCGCCGAACTACACACCATGATCGGCCGCTCCACCACCGAACTCCCGGAAGGCATGCACCGCCCGGTCATCCACGCCGACGACCTGGTCCGGGCATAGGCCCGCGGGACGATCAACCGCAGCCGCCGCGCGGGGCGAGTTCGGTGGTGGCCTGAGCTCTCAGCGGCTGGGTGGGACCACGCCGGGCTGGTCGGACGGGCTGGTCGATTGGTTCGGGATCGGGCCGGTGACGCCGGGTTGGCCGCCCTGGTCGGTGAGTGGGGGGCCTGCGGGTGGGGGTGGGGATTGTGGTGCGGGAGTGGGGGATTGGGATGGTGGTGGTGGGGCTGGTGGGCTCGCCGGAGCCGGAGCCGGAGGTGTAGTCGGTGTGGGGGATTCAGGAGTGTGGGGTGTGGGTGAGGACGGTGCAGTCGACGGGGGCGGCTGGGGTGTGGGCGTCCGAGGCTGCTGTGGTGCGGGTGTTTCCGGGGGCGCAGGGGTTTGATGCTGCGGCGGAACAGGCTGGGGCGCGGAGGGTTTGGGTTTGCTCTGCTGAGGTGCCGGGTTGCCGGGGAGGGCGGGCGGTTCGGGCAGGGCCGGAATCCCGTTGCCCGCGGCCGAATACGACGGCTTGTAGATCATGTTCATCGCCAGCACCGCCTCCTGGCGCATGGCCTCCGCCGCCAATTGGGCATCGATGACACCGATCGCCTCCAGCGTGCGGGCGATGGCGCCGATCGGGCCGGAGTCGCCGGGGGGCACCACGGCCAACTTCACGGCCTCGGCGGCCGTGGCCACCGCGCCCAGCCGGGCGCCGACTTCGCCCATGACCGCGGCCAATTCGTCGATCGATTCGGCGAAGCTGCGGGCGCAGGCGGCGGCCGCGTCGGCGGCGGGACCCTGCCATTGCGCCGCATCCATGATCCGATCGGCGTTGCCGCTGGTGAGCGGCATCGAGGCGCCCAGTGTGGCGCCCTCCAGCCAGACCGCCGAGGTCTGCAGGATCGCGCCCGCATCGATCTGCTGGGTCCCGGCGTAGATCTGCTCATGCGGCATGGACTCGAAATGCTCCATGGCGCTGATGTATTCGGGGTCGGTGCTCCGCGGCTGCGGCCCGTAGTGGAATTCCGTCGTCATCGTGCCTGCCTCGGCGTGATCGCCCGCAGCGCGGCCGAATGCGCGGCGTCGGCCTCCTCGTACAGTCCGGCGCTGACCAGGAACGCCTCCTTCATCCGATAGGACGCCGCGATGTACTGATCGAGCAGCCGCGCGGCATCGCGTGCCTTGCGCCCGAATCCGGCCTGCAATTGCTGGGCGGAGAAGAAACCCCCGAATCCGTGCGGCTCCGCCGCCGACTCCAAACGCTGTTGCAGATACCGCAGCCGGTCGGCCTGCTGATCGTAGATCTCGGCGCAGCGGCGAGCCGCAGCCGGATCGAAGCGCACGGTGCCACTCTGGGCTGCCTGCAGGAACCGTGCGATATCGGCCTGGCTGGTCTCGATCGTCATGCCTACCCCTGGGATCCGGTCGGTAGTGACTCAGCGTAATCGGTCGGCCATGTCCGGTCAGTACGTCTTGCCGGTATCCGCGACATCGATCACTCAGTGCGGAATACGTTTCTGCAGGTGGAGTGCGACCTGCTGGGCCGAGGCCGGGACAACGTGCACATCGTCCCCGGCCCGGATGAGGTAGCGGCCGTCGCCCACGACATCGATCCAGGTGTAGTACACCGCCGGCGGCGGATCGGTGCGATCCAGCCGCGGCTCGATGCGGATATGACCCTCCGCGGTATGCGGTTTCACCAGCAGCCGCCGGATCCGCGGGGCGAGCGCCGCGCCGCCGCGCGCGTTCTCCTCATCGCGCACCGCCTCCGTGGGCGCCGAGCGCGCGGGTTCGCGTCCGGGCGGCGTATCGGGTAGCAGCGCGGCGATGCGGGCGCCGAGCTTGGTGCTGTGACCGATCGAGATGTTCACGCGCCCACCGAAATCCGGGGACCGGCCCGGCTCCTGCACCGCCAGCACGGCATGGTCGTAGACCGCGGCGCCGAGCGCGCGAATCTCGCTGCCGGGGGCGTGCGGGCCGCCGATGGCGACCACCCGGGTATGCGGCCGCGCCAGAATGCGCAGGCAGGCCGACAGATCCGGATCCGATCGCAGTGGTATGCGCGCCTGCAGCGTGCGCCGCAGCGCGGCCGCCTCATCCTCGGTGCGCGGTGATTCGAGAATACGAATCGGAAACGGATGACGATCCAGATCGGTCTCCCGCCAGATATGCGCGAACTCGTCCGGTGTGAAAGACCAACCCACGCTGCCGAACACCCTTCACCCGATCGATCCCGAGCCTGCACGTAGCGTAGCTGTGTACCGAGCGGTCGGCCAGACAAGCGATCCCGACGAGCAACGGTTCGCGGCCGTCACCGACGCACCCGCACGGAGCGATCCGACGAGCGACGGTTCGCGGCCGTGGGGGGGGGGGGGGCGCCCCGCCCCCCCCCGCCCCCCCCCGCGCGCGCCCGGGATCGCCCCCCCACCCCCGGGCGGGGCCTGTGGGCTTCCCCCGCGCGCTAACCGACGAGACTCAGGGCCGCGAACCCCGCCGGAGCGAAGCGGAGGCCAACCACACAGTCATCGGAAGGCCACCGAAAGGGCAGTGGGAGGGCCGGGCGAAGCGAGCATCCTGGAGTTGCACCCGGCGCCGCTCGAAGATGTCCCCTTCGCAGATTGCGGTGCTCCGGATCCGGTGCGGTCCGCCCTTGCCGCACCGGGCTCGCGGTTCGGTGCCCGTGTGCGGCGCCGGGTGCGCCCGATCGCCGCCTTGGAGGTACACGATGTACGTACCGCAACCGGACGGCTGTGCACAGGCGCCGCCGTCGGGGCCCATCATGATGAGGCGAACCGCCGCCTCCACCCCGCCCGACTGGCACGAACTACTAGCGGCATTCTGTGGCCATATCGGCGATCAGCCCGACGACCATCCCGTCACCCGCTGGGCCCGCTCGCTCGCCGAACTTCATCTGGCCCGCCGCACCCAACCCCTGCACGCGGCCGAGATCGACTGCCGGCGCAACGAACTCGTCGCCCGCATCGACGACTGGATCGGTGCCCACACCGTCCGCCGCCCGCGATCGGAGTCGCTGGGCGCCGTGGTCGACGGCATGGCCGCCGCGCAGGTGCGCGCCACCCACCTGCTACGCAGCGTCGACAACGTCGCCGACGAGCGAGTGCACGCCGCCTGGTTCCTGCTGGCCTCTATGGCCGACGGCTGGACCGATCTGGTGGAGCAGGCCTTCGGCATCCGCCCGGGTATGGGTCCGGCGGTCCGGGGCGCTTAGCGTCCCCCTATGACTCCGCCGCCCGTCCGCACGGCCGGGCGGCGGAATTCCACCGGTGCTCAGGCGCGGCGTCGGCGGCCGTTGCCGTTGGGGCGTAGCCGATTCGGCGGCGGGTCGCGGCGGACGGCCAGATCGAGCATCGTCAGGCCCGCGTCACGGATCAGCAGGTCGAGGTCGTCGAGGACCGACAGCACGCGATCGCCCGCTGCCCGGATCTGCTCCGGGCTGGCGCCCGTATCCTCGAAAACCGTTCGCACCGCGTGTAATTGGAGTCCGATATCGAACAGGTGGCGCACCAGCCGGTCGTGTGCCTCGGGAATCGCGGCGGGCACGTCGATCGGCAGAATGTCCGCACCGAACGCGGCCTCGACCGGTTCCTCGGTGCCACGCCCGAACTCGGCGAGTAGACGAGCGGGCTCATTGGCGCGCATGGTGGACCTTCCAGGGTTCAGGACGGACCCCCAGCCGCGCTACCGGACTCGGGAAACACACGTATCCCAGCAGTATAAGCCGCCGGCGCACTGGCCGAACAGCCGTCGATTCCGAATCGAGCCGCAATCGATTCGGGCGCGAGCTTTCCCGCGCCGAATGGTTTGATCAGCAGCCGTTCGGGGAACGTGGATATGAACCGGGGGACCATCCGGTGCACGACGATCGGGGCAGACAGGGTAATGACCAGCCGAGCGGACGAGTATCCGCGGTTCACGCGCCCGCCGAACTCGACCCAGCAGATCTCACGAGATCTGTCGACGGCCGAGGCCTTCGATCTGCTGAGCCGGGTCGGGATCGGCCGAATCGTCTACACCCGCTATGCGTTGCCGACCATCCGCCCGGTCAATCATCTGCTCGACGGCGAGACGATCGTCATCCACGCCCATCGCGGCGCCACCCTGACCCGGCAGGTGGTCGCCTACGAGGCCGACACCATCGATCAGCGCACCCATCGCGGCTGGTGTGTGATCGTGACCGGCACCGCCGAACCGATCACCGATCCGCAGGAGATCGCCCGCTGCCGAAGCCTGTTGCGCCCCTGGCTACCGGGCCCGCGCGACCATCTGGTGCGCATCCACCCCGATATCATCACCGGAATCGAATTCGTCGACCCCGATCCGGTCTAGCGGTCAGTATCCGGTCGCGACGTCGATGCGGGCGATCAGGTCGCGACCGGTGACGAAACGGGCGACGTTCTCGGCCACATGGTCGGCGAAGGCGGTCGTGCGCAGCTGCGGCGGATTCGAATCATGCGGTGTCACAATGGCATTCGGCAGATCCCAGAGCGGATGATCGTCGGGGAGAGGTTCGGGGTCGGTGACGTCGAGCCCGGCGCCGCCGATGGCGCCGTCGCGCAGAGCGGCGACCAGCGCGTCGGTGTCGATCAGAGGGCCGCGGGCGATATTGATCACCCAGGAGGTCGGCTTCAGCTGGATGAGTTCGTCTCTGCCGATCAGATGCCGGGTGGCCGGGGTGGCGGGCGCGGCCACGACCACATGATCGGTGCGCGGCCAGATCTCCGAGAGTCGGTGTGCCGGAACGGTTTCGATCACGGCCGGATGCGTGATCGGGGCACCGGAACGATTGACGGCGATGACGCGGGCGCCGAGCGGCGCGAGCAGATCGATGAGTTCCCGGCCGATACCGCCCGCGCCGATCACGGCCACCGTCGCGCCGCGCAAGGTGCCGATATGCGGGAAGAAGTCGGTCTGCCGCCAGCGGCGAGCCCGCAGCTGTTCGGGCAGATGCCGCACGCCCGCGAGCAGCAGGGCCAGTGCGTGTTCGGCCACGCTCTTGGCGAAAGCACCTGCGGCCGAGGTGAATACGATGCCGGGATGGCACTCGAAGACCTCGGTGTCGAACCACTCCTCGACACCCGCGGAGAACAGCTGAACCCATTCGATGCCCGCGGGCAGCCGCCCCGGGAATCCGGCCGGCCCACCGTTCCAGACCAGGGCGCGCGCGGTGTCCGGATCCGACAGCGTCGCGCCACCGCGGGCGATCGCCCGCTCGAGTAGTTCGGAATCCTTGGGGCCCACCGCGATTCGTACGGGCTCCGGGGTCATGCGTGCTCCTCATCGGATTCGTCGTCGTCAAGATCGACCTCGAGCTTGTCGCGATCGGCCCATTCCAGTAGTGGGGTGAGGTCGAAGACCGCCGCATCGATGCCCGCGTGCAGATCGCCGAGTTCGGCGTAGCGGCCGGGCACGGTGGCGATGGTGAAATCGCGCGGGTCGATATCGGGGATCTCGTCCCAGCGGATCGGGGTGGACACCGTCGCGGTGGGATTGCCGCGCACCGAGTAGGCGGCGGCGATCGTATGGTCGCGGGCGTTCTGGTTGTAATCGACGAACAGCAGTCGCGGATCGCGGTCGCGCCGCCACCAGGTGGTGGTCACATCCTCGGGCGCGCGGCGCTCGACCTCGCGGGCGAAGGCCAGCGCGGCGCGGCGTACCTCCTGGAATCCCCATTCCGGCGAGATCCGTACATAGACGTGCAGACCGTTGCCGCCCGAGGTCTTCGGCCAGCCGACGGCGCCGAGTTCGTCGAGGATCTCGTGCACCACACCAGCGGTCCGCCGCACCCGCGACCACGGGCAGTCGGGCATCGGATCCAGATCGATGCGCCACTCGTCGGGCTTCTCGGTATCGAATCGGCGCGAGTTCCACGGATGGAACTCCACCGTCGACATCTGCACCGCCCAGATCACCTCGGCCAATTCGCCGACGCACAGCTCGTCGGCGTGGCGTCCATAGCGGGGGAAGTAGACCCGCACGGTGGAGATCCAGTCCGGCGCCCCGGCGGGCAGCCGCTTCTGATGGACTTTCCCGCCCGGCAGTCCCTTCGGGAACCGGTGCAGCATGCACGGGCGGTCCCGCAGCGCGTTGACGATCCCGTCGCCCACGCTCAGGTAGTACCGCACCAGGTCGAGCTTGGTCGCCCCGATCTCGGGGAAGTAGACCCGATCGGGGTTGGATATCCGCACCGTCCGTTCACCGACGCTCAGCTCGACGGCCGGTGCCGCAGACTTGCCGGCCACCCGTCCGACGATAGCGACTCGAACTTCGCAGGGCACTCCCCGGCCGGATAACTCGGCTCGCGGGGCGGGCCGTGCGCTGCTAGCTTGCGGCCGTGGATCTCTTCTCACACTCCTGGGCGGCGTTGCGCGCGGCGGTCGCCGAACTGCCGGATGAGGACTTCGAACGGCCGTCGGGCTGCACCGGCTGGCTCGTGCGAGATCTGGTGTGCCACTTGATCATCGATGCACAGGATGTGCTGATCACCCTCGTGACGCCCATCGATGAGGAGCCGACCCGCACCGCGGTGACCTACTGGGAGGTCGCCGGTATCGCACCGACCGGCGCGGACCCGCTCGACGCGCTGACCGTCCGGCTGGCCGCCGCGTACGGGGATCCGCGGTTGCTGAAGTTCCATCTCGACGATGTCGGTTGCGCCGCGGGCCGCGCGGCCGAACTCGCGAATCCGGCCCTGCGGGTCGGCACCCGCGACGTGGTGCTCACCGCGGCCGACTATCTGTCCGCCTACGTCCTGGAATGGACCCTGCATCATCTCGACCTGATCGCGCACCTCCCGGACGCGACGGATCCGCCCGCCGAAACCCTCGCCCGGACGCGCGCGATGGTGGAAGAGATTGCCGGAACACCGTTTCCGGCATCGTGGCCCGATCGGGACGCGCTCCTGATCGCCACCGGACGTCGCACGCCGACCGATGCCCAGCGGGCCGAATTGGGCGAACTGGCCGCGCGGCTCCCGTTCGTCCTGGGCTGATCGGCGCGGAGAGCGTACGGCGCTGTGACATCGCGCCCCTTCACGTGAAGAGACAGTAGGGGGTCCGCCGTTGGACTCGGTGGTGGTGGGTCCGGATTGTGGCTCGTCCGAAGGATCGGTGTTCGGGGTCGCGCTGCCGGTCGGCGAGCATCCGGCGGCGGTAGTGGGGCGCCACGGTCGCACGGTGACCGGCTCCAAGAAACCCCACAGGAAACTCCCAAGGTTTTTTCTCGGATAGCCGAGGAAAATCGGCAATGGCTAGGAAATCGACGCGGGCGCGTGGACCGAAGATCACAACGGGACACTCAGCAACGACGCCAACGGCCCGCACAGAGGGGTTGCAGAGGAGTTCGTCATGCCATTGTCGATACCAGCATTCCGGGGCTGGCATTACTGGTGTGGCGGGCCTGACTGGGGCTGAAGCGGCGGACTTCGGTCCGGGAGCAGTTGAACGGTTCACACGAAGGCGCGAGGCGGTCGCACCTGTGGTCCTGCGTGAGTAAGTCGTTGCCGCGCAGGGTGTTTCACGACCGTCCGAGCGCTCGATGCTGCGTGCCCGTAGCCGAGTGCGGGGTGCGGCCGCTGAGGGATTGCGTGGCCCGCTCAGTCGATCTTGTTGCGAAGTTGTTCCCGCGCAGTGTATTTCATGAAGTTCCAGGTGCCGGACGTATCGGTCCGCCATCCCGGCGGGGCTGGGGTGCGGCGCTGCCACATGCCTGTCGATTGCTGAAAGATGTTGTACGCCAAGGAAATAAATCTGTCCCAGAGCCATTGACAGCGCAAGGATCCGATTCTTAAGGTGAGTGATGTTGGTCATCCGACTAGCCGATCCGACGACGGCGTTGCGATCTGTGCAGCCGGAGACGTTCTTTCATTCCCCTATTGCAAGGGACTGTCATGGATCTTGCTATGTCTGTTCGTGACCGGGAAGAGTTCCTCGCGGCTGTGCACGTGGGCGTGCTGGGCGTGGTCGATCCGCGGGGCGTGCGGGCGCCGTTGCTGGTGCCGGTGTGGTACGGCTACCAGCCCGGCGGCGAGGTGATCGTGGAGACCGGTCGCGACACAATCAAAGCCCAATTGATCAGTGCCACAGGGAGATTCAGCCTGTGTGTACAAGACGAGTCCGCGCCGTACCGCTATGTCAGCGTGGAGGGCCCGGTGGTGGGGACCGACGATCCGGTATCCATCTCCACCCACGCGGCCTTGGCCCACCGCTACCTGGATGCGCCGACGGCGGCGGCATATCTGGAAGCCAATCAGCACCAACTGGTCGAGGACGTCGTATTGCGGATGCGGCCGCAGCATTGGCGGACCGCCGATTTCTCCGCCTTCGCCGCGGAATTCGGCTCGTAGAGCCGGAATTCAGCCGGCGGAACTGAGTTTCTCCCTCTGTTTCGAGCAGTACTGACGTCATTTCGGCAGTACTGAGTTTCCTCCTGCGCGAAAGAATAAGGGGTAGCTTTCTCATGTCTGTAGATGCATTGACTCGTTTCGATCCGAGTGGATTCGATACCGCGGCTCCATACCCGCGGGATCTGAGTGTGCACGAGGTGTTCGACAACCAAGCCGCTCTCCGGCCCCGCGCGAGCGCGGCCGTGGACCACGGGCGGAGCCTGACCTACGGTGAACTCGCCGTGCGCTCGGCGGCCCTGGCCGCGCGCCTGGTCGATGCGGGGGTACGGCCGGGTGACACCGTGGGAGTATCCGGCGGCCGATCGCTGGAGGCCATGGTGGCCTTCCTCGGCATTCTCAAGGCCGGTGGCGCCTATGTGCCGCTGGATGATTCGGCGCCGCCGCGGCGCCTGCAGGCCATGGCCGAGGAGGCCGGTCTGCAGACCGTGGTGACCCTGCCCGGCAGTGTCTGCCGGGTCCGCCGCATCCGCACGCGCATCGAACTGGATACGACCGCCGATCGCACCGTCGCCGAATTCCGGCGGCCGCAAGTGGCCGCGACGGACTGCGCGTATGTCATCTTCACCTCCGGTACCAGCGGCCGCCCGAAACCGGTGGCGATACCGCATCGGGGTGTGGCGCGACTTGCCTTCTCCGACTCGGTCAGTCAGCGCCCCCGCCCCGGTGACCGCGTCCTGCACGCATACGGCCTGTCTTCGGACGCCTCCACCATCGAGATCTGGTCGGCGTTGCTGTCGGGCGCATGCCTGGTCCTCGCCGATCGCGAGGAGTTGCTGTCACCCGAGGCGTTGCAGGCCCGCTTGCTCGCCGAGCGGGTCACGATCGCCTACCTGACCACCGGGGTGTTCCACCATATCGCCCGCACGCGTCCGGAAGCGTTGCGCACCTTACGATTCGCGTCGGCCGGCGGCGAGGCGCTGGACCCGGATCTGACGCGGGCGGTGTTGGCGGCATGCCCGGACACCACCCTGGTCAACTTCTACGGCCCCACCGAGAACAGCGTCGTCTCCACGGCGCATCCGGTGTGGGATCTGCCCGCGGAGGCGACCACCGTTCCGATCGGCCGGCCCCTGGAGAACTCCACCTGCTACGTGGTGCGTGCGGACGGTACGCCCGCCGACATCGATGAGGAGGGTGATCTCCTCGTCGGCGGCGACGGTCTCGCCCTGGGTTATCTCGGGGATCCCGAGCTGACCCGGGAGCGTTTCATCACCACGGCACAGGGGGAGCGGCGCTATCGCACCGGGGACCGGGCCCTCTGGCTGCCCAGCGGAGAGTTGGAGTATCGCGCCCGCGCGGACCGGCAGATCAAACTCCGCGGCCACCGTGTCGAATTGGACGAGATCGAGACTCGGCTGCGCGCTCACGAGCAGGTGGGTGAGGCGGTGGTGGACCTCGATCAGGACACTCTCACCGGGTATCTCACACCGTCTCGCTCCGGCCAGGCAATTCCCGTCGACCGGATCCGCAGGGACCTGGCCGAGTGGCTGCCCGCCGCGGTGGTGCCCCGGTTGATTGCGCTCGACACCTTCCCGGTCACCAGTGCGGGTAAGGTCGACCGTCGACAGTTGCGCGCCCTCACCACGACTGCTCCCGCGCTCACCCCCCGCAACGGTGGCGGCCTGCTGGACACCCTGGCCGGAATCTGGCACACGATCCTGCGGGTCTATCCCGTGCCCACCGACGATTTCTACGATCTGGGCGGGGATTCGCTGCTGGCCGCGGAGACCGTGACCCGCACCCTCGCCGCCCTCGATATCGAGGCCCGGCACAGCAGCGCGCTGATCCACAGCCTGTTACGCGCACCGACGCTGCAGGGGTTCGCCGACGCGGTCACCGGTATCGGCACCCGAACGGCGTCGGCACCCGAGGTCGACTTCACCGCCGAGGGACGGCTCGGATTCGCCGTTCCGGCGCCACGCGGCCCGGCTCCGCAGTGGCGTGCGCCTCGAGAGGTATTGGTCACGGGCGCCTCGGGATTCGTCGGCGCGTTCCTGGTCGACCGGCTGTTGCGCACGACCTCCGCACGGATTCACTGCCCGGTCCGGGCGCGCGACAACGTCGCCGCCTACAACCGTGTCCAGTCCGCGCTGGCCCGGTACGGCCTCGCCCCGGCCGACCCCGATCGTCTGGTGTGCTCGCAAGCCGACCTGAACAAACCCGGCCTCGGCATGGACCCGGCCCGCGCCGCCATCCTGACGGAATCCCTTGATCTGGTGTTCCATTCGGCGGCGCAGGTCAACTTCCTCTATCCCTACACCGCCCTGAAAACCGCCAATGTCGAAGGCACCAGGGAGATCATCCGCCTGGCCGCGCCGCGCCGGGTACCGGTGCACTTCCTGTCGACCATCGCCGTGCTGGCCGGATTCGGGACCGCGGGAATCCACCATGTCACCGAGGATCAGCCCCTGGCACATCCCGATCGGTTGACCATGGGGTACGCGGAGAGCAAATGGGTCGCCGAACAGGTGCTGGCCGACGCCGCCGCCCACGGGGTGCCGGTCGCGGTCTACCGACCGTACGAGATCACCGGAGACCGATCGACCGGGGCGTGCAATACCGAGACCGCGATCTGCTCGCTGTTCAAGACCATCTCCGAAACCGGTCTGGCGCCCGACATTCCGTTGCCGATGGACTTCGTACCGGTCGACTACCTCGCCGACGCGATCGTGCACATCGCCACCCATCGCACGACCACCGACCGGACCTACCATCTGACCAATCCGCGGCCGGGCGGGTTCGCCGACATGCTCGATCGAATGAAGGTCGCGGGACATCGGATCACGATGATGCCCTACACCGAGTGGGTGACCGAACTGGTCGCCCACGTCACGGCCAATCCGACCAGCGCGACCGCGCCGTTCGTCTCGCTGTGCGTCGACCGCAGCCACAAGGCCGACATGTCGGTGAAGGAAATGTACTTCGAAGGCACCTTCCCCACCCTGGACCGGACCAACGTCGAACACGATCTGGCCGACAGCGGCCTGATCTGTCCGCCGGTGGACACCGCCCTGCTGGACCGGTATCTGGAGTACTTCTATACCACCGGATACCTCAAACGACCTGTCACAGAAGGTCATCGGTCATGACCCGGCAGATCATCGACTTCCCGATACCGCGACCGGGAACCATGGGACCACCGCTCGAGTACGGTGACCTGCGCGCGCATCATCCGATGATCGAGGTCGACATGGGCATGGACGCCACCGCCTGGTACGTCACCCGCTACACCGATGTGCGGGCCCTGATGGCGGATCCACGACTGATCCGGCCGACCATCAACGACTGGCCCGCCCGGTCGGCCGAATCCGACGGCCCGAGGCCGGGTTTGACCACCATGATGGAGCTGGACGGGCCGCGCCATACCGCCCTGCGCCGGGCGATCGCCGGAGCTTTCAGCGCGGGATCGATCCGCATCCGGTCGGCACGCCTCGGTGAACTGGCCGACGGACTGCTGACGCGTCTGCGTGACGAGGGGCCGCCCGGTGACTTGGTCGCGGGGTTCACCGACCCTTTTCCCTTGTTGGCGATGTGCGACCTGGTCGGGATCCCGCCCGAGGACTGCGACCAGTTCGTGCCCGTGGTCAAGTCCGGCTTCGACGCCATGGTGACCCCGGAGGAGGCACGCAGGACAGCCGATCTGCTCCGCGACCATATGGCCGGGCTGATCGACCGCAAGCGGCGAAAGCCGGAGCCCGACATCATGACCCACCTGGTCGACGCGTGGCAGGCCGAGCAGCTGTCCTATGAGGATGTCATGGTCTTCGGGCTGTCGATGGTCACCGCCGGTTTCGGGACGAGCAGCATGTTCCTGGCCAACGCGGTGGTGGCTCTGCTGAGTGAACCGGGCCAGTACGCTCGGCTGCGCGAGCATCGCGACCTCATGCCGACCGCCGCCGAAGAACTGCTCCGGTATGTGCCGATGATGAACGGCATGGTGATCCTGCTGGCTACCGAGGACATCGAATTGCACGGCTCCGTCATCCGCAAAGGCGACGCCGTCCTGCCGGTCCTCGCCGCCGCCAACCGCGACGACACCGTATTCACCGACCCCGACCGGCTCGACCTGAGCCGTGCGGTCAACCCCCATCTCATGTTCGGCCGCGGCGCGCACAACTGCGTCGGCGCGCATTCGGCACGGTCTCAGCTGACCGTCGCGCTGACGGCCCTGCTCGACCGATTCCCACAGTTGCGGCTGATCGACGACCAGCCACCCGCCTGGAACGACGAATCCCCGACCCGGTCCCCGCTCACCCTCCCGGTCAGCTGGTGAACCACAGGATCCGACAGGACCACCGATGAACATTGCTTCGACCTTCGACCCACAACCGATCATCGATCTGCCCCTCGCACCCTCGGACACGATGGGGCCACCGCAGGCGTACGCACCGCTGCGTCGGGAATGCCCCCTCGCCAAGGTCCGCATGCCGCAGGGCATGGCCGTCGACGCCACCGCGTGGTACGTCACCCGGTACTCCGACGTCAGACAACTCGTCGCCGACCGACGACTGATCCGACCCACCATCAACGCGTGGCCACCGTCGGCCACGCGGTCCGAGGACAGCGGGCCCGGCCTGATCACCGTCATGGAGATGGACGGACCCCAGCACGTGGCGCTGCGCCAGGCCCTCGCCGAGGCGTTCAGCACCCGATCCATCCGGGCCCACCAGCCACGGCTGCGTCATCTGGCCGCCGGCCTGCTCGATGCCTTCACCGCCGGTGGGCAGGCCGGTGATCTGGTCGCCGGATTCGCCGAACCCTTTCCGCTGCAGGTGATGTGCGACCTCGTCGGCATCCCCTACGACGACCGCGACTACTTCGTACCCATGGCCGATGCCGCCCTCGGCGCCCTGCAGACCCTGGACGAGGGGCGTGGGGTCACCGAGCGATTACGGGAGTACATCTGTTCGATCATCGACCGGAAACGACGCGAACCCACCGACGACGTCCTCGGCCAACTACTCAGCGCATGCTCCGGTGGTGTCCTCACCGAGGAATCGGTGATCAGCTTCGGGTTGTCGATGCTGGTCGCCGGCTATCGAACATCGACGATGTTCCTGGCCAACTCGGTCTACACGCTGCTCACCCACCCCGACCAATACGCCATGTTGCGCACCGACCGCGCGATGATGCCGACCGCGGTGGAGGAACTGCTGCGCTACGTCCCGGTCATGAATGGCGTCGTGGTCCTGCTCGCCACCGAAGACATCGAACTGCACGGGCACACCATCCGCAAAGGCGACGCCGTCCAACCGGTCCTCGCCGCCGCCAACCGGGACGAGACCGTATTCGCCGATCCAGACCGGCTCGACCTGCGCCGCACCGATAATCCGCACATCGTGTTCGGCCGAGGCCCGCACAACTGCTTCGGTGCGCACCTCGCACGAGCCGAGTTGACCGTCGCCCTCGACACCCTGCTCGACCGGCTCCCCGGACTACATCTCATCGACGACCAGCCACCTACCTGGGACAACTCATCGCCGGCCAGGTCACCGCTCACCCTCCCCGTCGGCTGGTGAACGGGCACTCATCGTGAAAGCCGCAGCGATAGGCAGGGTTTCGCGGACAGGCCCCGAATAGCTCGGCGGCTCGAACCCGGCGACTCGGTTACGCCCGACTCGCCGGGTTCTGTGCGGCGCATGGCTTCGTCGTGAGTCGGTTCGCGGTGAGCTGGTCGAGGTGGACGTGGGTGGGCGCCGAGGCAACGGTCACCGGGTATCAGTCGCTGGTGCAGATGATGTCGGTGTCCGGAAGGGCGCCGTCGCGGAAGTAGGTGTCCACGGCGTCTGTCACGCAGCGATTGGGGAAGGTGGCGAGGATCGTGTGGATGCGAACGTCTCGCAGGGTGGCGAGCCGGGAGCCGGTCATCAGCTGGTGTAGCGCGACACCTTCCTGATAGGCGGTGCGGGTATCGCCGGTGGCCTGCAGAATCAATGCGGGGACCGAGTTCTGGACCACCACCGTCGGCGCTTCGATCGGGTCGGGCCAGAATGCGCACGGGGTGATGTTGTCGGCCAGCGGGCCGAATACCGGTCGGGCCGCGCGGCTGTCCTCGATATTGCGCCAGTACCAGCCCGGATCACGCGGGGCGCCGACGTCACCGCACCATATGACGACGGTCGCCGAGGTGTCGTGCGGCTGGCCCCTCAGCATGACAGCGAGGTACTTCTCCTGTTCGGCGGTGGGCTGCACGGGAACTCCGGCGGCCGCATCACGCAATTGCCCGACAAGGCGGGCGAGCACGTCGTTGCGGCGCTGATCCCGCAGCACGTCGAACAGCAGTATCGGTACCCAATGGTCGTCGAGCTCATAGGCTCCGATCCGGATCCGAATCGCGGCTGCCTGCTGGATCAGGGCGGTCACGGTGTCGCGGACCTCGGAACGCGTGGTGCCCAGCCGGTATTCGTCGTCGTGGGCGGCGGTCCAGTCGGCCCAGTCGTCGAGTGCGGCCTCGTTCGGCGCGCCCCAGTCCTGGATATGGCCGAGCACCCAGCGCTGTGGATCGATGGCGCTGTCGAGCACGATCCGATCGGCGCGGTCCGGGAACATCTGCGTGAAGACCCAGCCCAGATAGGTGCCGTAGGAGATGCCGTAGTAACCGATCGTCTCCTCGCCGAGCGCGCCGCGAATCACATCCATATCGCGGGCGGTATTGCGAGTGGTGATGTAGAGCAGTTCGTCTCGTTCCCGCACCAGGCAGCGTGCTGCCAGATCCGCCTGTGTCGCAACAGATTTCGCATAGCTGACCGCATCGACGCCCGCGGACTGATATCCCTGGCCGATGGGCCAGCCACAGTTCACCGGCGCCGATCGGCCGATGCCGCGCGGGTCCATCCCGATCAGGTCGTAGCGGTCGCGTACGTCCTGGCTCAGTGCGGGACCGAACTCGAGCGGGAAGTCGAGGCCGGGCCCGCCGGGGCCACCGGGATTGGAGAGCATGACACCGCGGCGTTTCGCGGGATCGGCGGCCCGCAGCCGGGAAATCGCGATGGTGATGGTCCGGCCTTGCGGCTGTGCGTAATTCAGCGGCACGCTGACCTCGGCGCACTGCGCCCCGGCCGCATCCAACTGCTCATCGCCACACGCGATCCACTCCGGTCGCTGACTGTAGAAACGCTCCAGTCCGACCGGCGTATCGGCGGCCGCGGCGCTCTCCCCGCCGACCAGACATGCCGCCATGCACAACACCGACATTCGTGTCGTCATCCGAATGAGCACCTTGGTGCTCCGCAATGCGTCAGCCGTGACCTCCAGCCGATCCAGGAGTAACGGCTCCTTGCTCGGGAAGTAGTTGACCACGGTTTATAGTGACAGAAGCTCGAGCGATCCGGTCGCACCCGAAGAGGCTGCCATGGCCGAGTTCCCTATCGTGCGCGACTACCCGCACTCGATTCGGAAGGTCTGGCGTGCGATGGCTGGAATCGGCGTGTTCGCGATGTCCGCACTGCTGCGCGCGGTCCGGGGCGGAATGCTCACCGCCGGATTGTCCGCCCTGCTGGGCCGAGATGGACGAAATCGGTGCGCTACATCGGGATTCGCCCCTGCGCTGAAGGTCATTGTCGGTGCTTGCCGATAAACACCGACGCGGGGGCGAATCCCTCTGCTTCAGCTCGCGTAGCGCTCGACGAACGGGGCCAGCTCGTCGAGCCTGCGCAGCACCTCGTCCTTCGGGTAGGCGCCGAATTCGCTGGGGGGAGCGTCCAGGTGGCCGCCGAACATCAGGGTCACGTGCTCGATACCGGCTTCGGCGCAGGCATCGAGCAGGGCCGGGTCCAGCGGCAGGTTGGACGGCACCATCGGGACACCCGCCGATTCGGCGCGCGCCAGCGACGTGGGCAGTTCTTCGGGTGTGAACGGGCCGATCGGCATCCACGTCGCGCCGTGCCGGGCGGCGCGGGCGACCATGGCCGGGCTGTTACCGCCGAGGTAGATCGGCGGGTGTGGCCGCTGTACCGGCTTGGGCCACAGGAAGGATCGTTCGAATCGGACGTACTTGCCGTCGAATTCGGCCTCGTCCTGGGTCCAGAGTGCTTTGAGGGCGGTGAGCTGCTCGTCGACCAGCTTCCCGCGGGTGCTCGGGTCGGTGCCGTGGTTGCGCATCTCTTCCCGGTTCCAGCCGATACCGACGCCGAAGAGGAACCGGCCGCCGGAGAGCAGGTCGAGGCTGGCCACCTCCTTCGCGGTGTGGATGACATCGCGCTGCGGCAGCAGGGCCACCCCGGTCCCGAGCAGGATCTTCGAGGTCACCGCGGCTGCGGCGGCCAGGGATACGAAGGTGTCGAGCGTGCGGTAGTACACCCGTGGCAGTTCGGCGCCGAGCGGATACGGGGTTTCCCTGCTGACGGGGACGTGTGAGTGCTCGGCCACGAACAACGAGGCGATACCGCGTTCCTCGGCGGCCTTGGCCAGAGTGTCGGGCCGCATGCTCTCGTCGGTGATGAACGCTTCGATCCCAATACGCATGCCGCCAGTCAACCTTGTTCCGGCCGCGCGGGCCAATCGGTGTTGTCAGCGAAACACCGGCCGTCGCCGCGGCTTTCACGGAGGGCTCGGCTTACCGGGTGGCCCAAGTGCTGGCTACATCGATCGCCTCATCGATCGGGATGACGAGGGTGGTGGGGTTGTCGGTGGCTATCGCGGTGATCAGGCCGATCACCCGCCCGTCGGGATCGAAGAGTGCACCACCCGAGTCGCCGGGCTCGGCGTGGGCGTTGACGGCCATCAGGCCGATCATGATCGAGTCCAGCCGGTCGGATCGGATTCGTTGATTCAGCGCTTCCACCGTGCCGGTGGTGGCCGTGGGTTGGGCACGGCCACCGGCGTATCCGATCGCGAGCACGGCGCTTCCCGGTTGCGGGTGGAGCGTGGTGTCGATCCGGGCGGCGGGTAATCCGGGCGGGCTGTCGAGTTTCAGCAGCGCGATATCGTGCAGCGGGTCGATACCCAGGACGGTCGCCCGGAACGCGTGGGTCCCGCTGGCGTCCTCGACCGTGATCCGTGTCGACTTGTCGACGACATGGCCGTTGGTCAATACCAGGCCGGTCGTGTCGAGCACTATCCCCGAGCCGGAACCATTGTCGTCGGCGTGCACGGCGACCACCGACAGCGCCAGTCCGTCGGCCGCGCCCGCGAGGGTGGAGAGCTGCGCCTGCAGCCGGACCTCCGCGGCCATCCGGAGATGTTCTCCGGCAAGGTGAATCATCGCCATGACAATCACACCGACACACAGACCCCCGAGCAGGTCACGTCCACCGATGTGTTGCGGCGAGCTCGCCGGTCGATTGCGGTCCACTCGTTCAAGCTATCGCACCCGGTCTGCCGAACACACCCTATGGTTTTGTGCCGCAACGCCTCTCGTGCTGACGACCGCCGAGCGGAGCGGACCGGCGTCGCTGCGATGGTCACACCATCGCAACGACACCAGCCCATGCCGGTCGTACCGACTATCGGGTGAGCAGGTTGCCGGTGGCCTTGTTCACGGTGGGCAGGTAGCCGCGGGCATGGCCATCGACGGTGGGATGGTAGGACTCGACAGGGTCGGCGGGGTTGAGTTGGTTGATCCACGGGTCCTGGCCGCAGATTCCGTGTCCGGTGAAGGCGGGGCGCGGGTCGGCGAAGGTTGATCCGGCGGCTCGGGCGCGGGCGGCGACGACCCGGTCGAGTTCATCGGCCGCGTGGTTCAGTGAATCGCGTTTGTGCAGGCTGAAGCTGAACGGGCACACGTCACGCTCGAACAGGCGGGGGTATCCCACGACGACGATCGAGGCCTTCGGCGCCTTGGCCTTGATGTCCTGGTAGAGCCGGTCGAGGTTGCCGGGCAACGTGTTGTTGACGTAGGAGATGCCCGTATCCACCGCCGCATCGCAGTCGGCGTCGCTGGCGGGGAATACGCACGAGCGCAAGATGCGAGAGAAGCCGGCGTCATTGCCGCCGGCGGAAACGGTGACCAGACCGGTTCGGTCGCTCAGCGGGCCGAGCTGATCGTTGCGCACATCCTGGGTGGTGGCGCCGTTGCAGGCGGTGAAGGAGAAGGAGCCCACGGCGTGGCTGTTCGCCCACAGTGAGGGGTACGCGGAGTCGCTGCGCCGGCAGTCGCCGCTGTCCGGCTGGTAGTCACCGGTGCCGGTGCCCGAGGAGTAGGAGTCGCCGAGTGCGACATAGTCGGTCGGTCCGGGTGCGGCGTCGGCGGCCGCGGTCGATACCAGGGCCGTCAGCAGGCCGGTCATGAGCGCGGCAGAGGCCGCCAGCAATACACGGGCGCGAGTCATAGTTTGCTCCAAGGGATGAGGATGACAGGCGCATGAGAGTAGGTGAACTAACTATATTCAACAGTTACGGTAAGCTGTAGCGCTGAGCAACAAACCATGAATCTTGTTACCGGCCTGTACTATTGGGCTTCCATCAACCCGGCCACCGCGGCGGGCCTGTCGAGATTGATTCGGGCGCTGTCGATCAGCGGCACGAGCGTGTGCCGGTGTCCTCCCGGCTGCCACTGGTAGCGCGATTGCTCCTTGGGTTATTCCGCAGTAGGACAATCGATTTCGATGAACCGCGCTTCGTTGAGGATGGCGAACTCGCCGGTCGGGAATGGCTGCCCTGGTCCCGTGACCCGAGCCCACCACGACGAACACTGGAACCGGTCACGGTGCCGCCCTTGGTGTCGACGCTGCCCGAGCGGTAGATCACCGGCACCCGGCCCGCTACACCCCGAACCGGCGTCGTGTGGGTCCCGCCGGTGACCACCGCGCCCAGGGCCGGTGCCACGACCCGGTTTTCGGGCCGACAGGTAGTGCCGCATCGCCGCGCCCGCGTGGATCTATGCCCGCCGCGCATAGTCGAGATCGAGATCGGTATTTCACAGGGCCGCTTCTGTATTCGTAATCTCGTGGCAGATGGAAATGACGACCCGCAGAGTTTTGTCCACGTTATCGAATGCAGACGCGTGAATGTCCCGCAATTGGAACACGATTCGCGGTAAGGAGAACAGCCATGCCTTTGGTTCGCATCGACCTCGTGCGCGGCCGGAATCGCGAGCAGATCGACACCCTCGCCGACAGCATCCATGACGCGATCGTGGACGTACTGGGCATTCCCGAACGCGACCGGTTCCAGATCATCACCCAGCATGATGCCGAGGAGGTGATCGCCCAGGACGCCGGCCTCGGATTCGACCGCACCCCGGCCGTGGTCATGGTGCAGATCTTCACCCAGACCGGACGGACCACCGAGGTCAAGCAGGCACTGTTCCACACCATCGCCACATCCCTCGGTCACCTGGGAATCGACGGCCGCGATGTCTTCATCGGCATCGTGGAGAACACCGCGCAGGACTGGTCCTTCGCCGACGGCCGCGCCCAGTACGTCGAGGGCGATCTCCCCGTCCCCGCTTAGCGGCCTATGCCCCGAACGGGGTGTGCCCGAACGCATTTCACCGAAGGGAGCCTTCGCATCATGTCCGTGAACACAGCACTGACCACCCGCCTGACCACCGCGCTCGGACTCACCTCTCCCGTGGTGCTCGCGCCGATGGACCTCGTCTCCGGTGGGCGGCTCGCGGCCGCCGTCACCCACGCCGGCGGACTGGGACTCATCGGCGGCGGCTACGGGGACCGAGACTGGTTGATCCAGGAATTCGCCCATGCCGGGCAGGCCCGGGTGGGATGCGGTTTCATCACCTGGAGCCTCGCCCGGCGGCCCGATCTGCTCGATGTCGCACTCGATCACAATCCGGTGGCGATCATGCTGTCCTTCGGCGATCCGGCGCCGTTCGCCGACCGCATCCGCGCCGCCGGCGCGAAGGTCATCTGCCAGATCCACAGCGTCGAGGACGCACGAAAAGCGTTGGCCGCCGGGGCCGACATCCTCGTCGCCCAGGGCGGCGAGGCCGGTGGTCACGGCACCGCCGCACGCTCCACCTTCACCCTCGTTCCGGAGATCGCCGACCTCGTCGCCGACACCGCGCCGGACACCCTGCTCCTCGCGGCCGGGGGCATCATCGACGGGCGTGGCCTCGCCGCCGCACTCGCACTCGGCGCGGACGGAGCCCTGATCGGTACTCGCTTCTGGGCCAGCAGCGAGGCCCTGGTCCCGGCCGCTATCCAGCGACACGCGCTCGAGGCCAGCGGCGACGATACGATCCGCACGAGCGTCTACGACATTGTCCGAGAAAGCCCCTGGCCCGCCCGCTACACCGGCCGTCTGCTGCGCAACGCCTTCACCACCCGGTGGCACGGTCGCGAATCCCACCTCGTCGACGCGCTACCCGCCGCCCAGGCCGCCTACCGAGACGCACAGGCCCAGCACGACCCCGGCAACCTGAACATCATCGTCGGCGAGGCCATCGGCCGGGTCCGCGACATCACACCCGCGGCGGAGCTACTGCACACCATCACCAGCCAGGCCCGCCACCTGCTCACCTGACCTGACCTGCGAATGGTGTTGTCGGTGGGCGGAATAGCCGTCGAATCCAGTCCGTTGTCCAAGCCATGACCGAATTCGACAGGGACAAGCTCGTCTCCGATGTCAAGGCGCTCGAGGACTTCAACAGCGGCGTTGTCGAACAGTTCCGTACCAACGGCGGCCGGGTCGACGGCTTCGCGGACGGTCTGCTGCTGCTCCATACGACGGGCGCCAAATCGGGCAAGCCCCGGCTGTCACCGCTGGCGTATCTCGAGGTCGACGGGCGCATGCTGATCGTCGGCTCCTACGGCGGCGCACCGAAGGAGCCCGCATGGGTGCACAATCTGCGCGCCAACCCGCATGCCCGCATCGAGGTCGGTACCGATGCCTATGAGGTGGTCGCGCGCGAGCTGCCGCGCGCCGAACGCGACGAGCTTTACCCGCGGGTCGGCGAGCTGAACCCCAACTTCGCGAAGTATCAGACCATGGTCGATCGCGTCATTCCGCTCTTCGAACTCACCCGAGCCTGAACAGGCGACGGGCTCAGCCGCGCTTGCCGGCGCTCACGTACCGCATCTGCTGGGCCACGTCGACCAATTCGGCGGGCATGTCGGTGAGCGGGCGGCCGTAGGCGGCGGCCATCTCGAAGGGAGTGGTGAGGTGAACCGTCCAGCCGTGCCGTGACAGCCAGTCACCGGGATCGGAGCGGGCGTCGTCGTACCACAGGTCGCCGACGTCGAGGTCGCCGAATGGGCTGTCGCCGAACAGCTTTTCCTCCATGCCGACGAAGTGGTCCGGATCCAGGCCACGGCTGAATTCATCGGCGGCCACGCTGCTGCCCGGCGCGGACAGCGCGTCGATGCGTTCGAACAACGCGTCATGCGCCGCGCCCGGCAGGAACGGCAACAGCCCCTCGGCCGACCACACCGTCGGTCGCCTCGGATCGAAACCCGAGGCGGTGAGCGCACCGGGCCAGTCGTCGCGCAGATCGACCGCCAGCACGCGCCGATCGGCTTTGGCCGCGGCGTGATGGTCGGCGAGAACCCGATCCTTGAACTCCAGCACCCGGGGCTGATCGATCTCGAAAACGACTGTGCCCGCGGGCCAATCCAGTCGATACGCCCGCGCGTCCAGACCGGAGGCCAGGATCACCGCCTGCCGCACGCCGCGCTGCCACGCCGCGGCGAAGAACTCGTCGAAGAACCTCGTCCGAACACCCATGAACCGGCCGAACCGAGCCATCGCGCCCACCGCCGCCGGATCCTTCAGCAGGCGTGTGAAGCGAGGTTCCCCGGCCGCCTCGACGAACCATGCGGCGTAGCCGTCGTGGATCATCGGGTCGGGATCGATCGTTTCGAGCGCGCGAAATGTGGCCACGCCCAAGGCGGTCAGACCCACACTCGTCACGATGTCCCAGCTGTCGCCGTCTGTACGCATATGTCACCCCGTAGTCGGTCGTGATCGGAGTCATCTCCAACGGAGCCGTAGCCCCGCATCCGCGCCATCGATTTTGCTCCCGGATGGAACCGTCAAGCAACCCTGCGATCCGAAAGCCTCCGGTTCGTCCCGCCGGACAGGTCCCTACAGCGTAGCGTGGCAATCGAGAGTCCTTGTGCCCGTAGCTATTCCGTCGCCGCATCCGCCGCCTCGGGATAGCTCCGGTCCCGGTCGTAGCCGGACAGTGCGCGGGTCACTACGGCCGTGTTCGCGTGGGCGCAGTGCTCGGTAATAGCCGCGCCGATGCGGCCCGGTCTGCTGACCCCGGTGACCAGGATGCGGTGTCCGGCCCAATCCTTCGCAAGTGCTGGCAACCTACTTACACCTTTCTGATAAGCACCTGTGACAAGGGGATTTGCAGCCATAACAAATCGATACTCGGTAGTAGTCAAGGACAAGGGGTGCTGTCGAAATGAAAACGATCCGTCTTCTCGCCGCCGTCGGTATGGCCGCCGGATGTGTCTGCCTGAACATGGTGACCGCCAACGCGGCTCCGCCCGGCGGAGATTGCCTCTGGGACGGCGGTGCGCACCAACAGGGTTCGTCGGTCGTCGCCGGAGGCTATGCCTACACCTGCGGTACGGACGGTGCGGTCCCGGCCTGGAGCCAGGGAGCACCGACGAGTGTGGCGAGCAATGTGCCGAATCCGGGCGCACAACCCAACCCCGCTGGTCTGTACAGCGAGGGCGCCCGCCAGCCCGGCACCGATTACGACGACTACTGCTCGGGCGATCAGCTGATCCCCGGCGTCGGGGATGTCTTCGAGGCGGTTCCCGAGGGCGGCGGACTGTACTGGAAGTCCGTCGGGTCGATCTCCTCGTGGAGTTTCGACCCCGGCGTCTCCTGGCCGACGGACTCCACGCGCTCGTCGAGCATGTGCAACGACGGTCAATTGATGTGAGATAGGGCTCGGGCGAAGCCGACGACATGGTTGTCGTCGGCTTCAGCCGGCTCCGCGGGGCTCGGTATGTCTACGGCACATGCGGTTTGGTTCCCGGGGTTTGGGCGGGGTGGGTTTGGGGGCTGGCCGGGACGGTCGGCTTGGGGAGTTGGTCGGTCAGGTTCGCTCGGGTGACTTCGGCGTCGACGCCGGGGAATGTCGTGGGTCCGGCGGGAGGTTGGCCGAGGCGCAGTGCCGAGGTGAGGTCGCCGAAGGTTCGGCGGCGCCAGGAGGAGATGTTGGGTTCTGTGACGCCGGTGAACCATTCGAGGAAGCGCAGGACCGAGGTGTGGTCGAAGCGTTCGGTCGCCACCCATCCGCCCGCGGTCCAGGGGGAGACGATGATGCACGGGACGCGGTATCCGCCGCCGATCGGGAGGCCGTCGACGAATTCGTCGGGCTCGCCGGTCGGAGGCAGCGGCGGCACGACATGGTCGAAGAGGCCGTCGTTCTCGTCGTAGCTCAGAATGAAGACGGTCTTCGCCCAGACCGCGGGATTCGCCGCGAGGGCGTTGATCTTGTCGGCGATGTACTTCGCGCCGTCGGCGGGGCGCCAATCGGGATGTTCGGAGGCGGTTTCCGGCGGCATGAGCCAGGACACCGCGGGCAGCGTTCCCGAGCGGGCGTCGCTTTCGAACGTACCGGCGGGCGAGGCCCGCATCCCCTGGAGGTACAACGGCGAATCGGGTGCGGCCGTGCGGAACTGACTGAATTCGTCCAGCACGTTGTACGGCTGGCCGGATTCGATATAGACCTTCCAGCTCACCCCCGCACGCTCCAGCCGCTCCGCATAGGTCGTCCAGCTGTAGCCGCCCTCGGGCACGACGTTCGCGATGATCGGTCCGCCGCCCTTACCCTGCGGGTCGATCGTCCCGGTCATCCACATCATCCGATTGGGTGCGGTCGGGCCGAGCACCGAGCAGTGGTAGGCGTCGCAGACGGTGAACGCGTCGGCGAGTGCGAAATGGAATGGGATATCGGCTCGTTCGTAGTAGCCCATGACATAGGGGCCGTTCGCCCCGTCGGCCTTGCGGTGCGCGGGCAGCCAGCTGTCCATCAGTCCGCCGTTGAGCGCCTCGTGCTGGGGCGTCCATTCGTGCGAGGTCGAGGGGATCCGCTGGACGCTGTTGCGGTAGGTGTCCAGATGGAACGGCAGGGTGTAGCCGTCCGGATTCTCCGCGTCCGGCTGCATGAACACCGTCGACCCGTTCGGCAGCCGGATCGCCTCCGGATCGCTGAACCCGCGCACACCCGGCATCGTCCCGAAGTAGTGGTCGAACGAGCGGTTCTCCTGCATCAACAGCACGACGTGCTCGATCGGTTGCGGCGCAACGGACTGCGCGAGCGCGCGGCGCACGTTGATCGGCATGGCCGCCAGCGCCGCGGCCAGGGCGGTACCGCCCAACAGGCGTCGGCGAGTCAGCCCCGTCCCAGATTCGGCCGATCGGCTCATGGCTCCCACCTCGCCATATACGTATCCCACGTGATGAGTCCATTGCATCACGGCGGGGCGTCCGGTCCCTGAACCTCGAAGCCTCCATACGGAAACTCCCGATGTTCTTCGGCTGAACTCATCCGGTCATCACGAATTCGTTTGTGTGGCAACCTCACTGGCGATCGTTGCGCACGGCCGCGAGGCTCGGATCCGGCGCCGCCGGACCGATCACGGCCGCGCGTCGACTGCCGGCTGCCAGGAGTTCCTCGGTGAGCCAGGGTATGTTCTAAGTCAAGTGACTTAGCCAAGGATGTGAGAGGAGATAGCGGTGGCACGCGATACCCGCAGGCAGATGATCCGGCAGGCGCTGCTGCTGTTCCGTGCGCAGGGATACGCGGCGACCGGCATCCGGGAGGTCGCCACTACGGCCGGTGCGCACCGTGGAGTGATCTACCACCACTTTCCCCGAGGTAAAACCGAATTGGCCGAGGAGGTACTCGCCTCCATCGACTCGATGGCCGGCCCGCTCATCGAAGCGGTCTGCGCGCAGCAGCAGCCGATCCCCGCGATGCACGCGATCCTCGCCGGGGCGAAGATGATCATGACCGGCGGGGAGTATCCGCCCGGATGCCCGGTCGCGGCCATCACGATCGGTGCCGGACCCGACGACGAATCGCTGCGCTCATCCGCCCGCGACATCTTCCGCCGCTGGCAGAGCCCGTTCCGGGAATGTCTGCGGCGCAACGGATTTACCGAACCCGATGCTGCGAACCTGGCCACCCTGCTGATCGCGGGTATGGAAGGCGCGCTGGTGCTGTGCCGCGCCGAGGGCGACAACGACGCCCTCGATCGAGTCGCCGCCGCTCTCGAACGCGCACTGCGGGTATGACCGGAGCATAGGTTGTTCGATGTGGATATCGGGGAACCCGGCCGTCGCGAGCCCTTGCACAGCTTCTTCACCCCGGACGAGATCGCGGAAAAGCTACGCGCCCTGGGCTTCTCACAGATCGACGACCACTCCGCTCCGGACCTCCTCGCCGACTACCTCATCGGATCGGCCCTGCGCGACAACTTCACCGGCGCGCCACCCCAGGTTCTGCGCGCAAGCCGCATCGTGCGCGCAAGCAGCTGAGGGGCAGACAAACAGCCGCGCCGTAACCCAGCCCAGGCCGGGCCCGTGGAAACGACGAAAGGCCCTGCCGCTACGGTGGATTGATGATCTCGGTCAAGCAGCTCCAAATCACCTTCGACTGCGCGGAACCTGAGCGCGTCGCTCGTTTCTGGTGCGAGGTGTTGGGGTATGTCGTACCGCCGCCACCGGAGGGATTTGCCAGTTGGGACGATTTCGATCGCACGCTGCCGCCTGAGCGTCAGGGTGCGGAGTTCGCATGCATCGATCCCTCGGATGTGGGTCCGCGACTGTACTTCCAGCGCGTTCCCGAAGGCAAGGTCGTCAAGAATCGAGTGCATCTCGACGTGCGGGTCGGCACCGGGCTCGTGGGTGAGAAGCGCGTGGCCGCACTCGAGGCCGAATGCGCCCGACTGGTCGCACTCGGCGCCGTACGCGTGCAACTACTGCGCGCCGATGGCTTCAACGAGTCCTGCCTGGCGATGCAGGACGTAGAGGGCAACGAGTTCTGTCTCGACTGAGTGGGTCATCGGGCGTGACCGTCTAACCGGCGGCGGTGAAGCGGTGGGTGTGCGAGGAAGTCCAGCCGGGAGCGCCGGTATGGGCGAAACGTACCCACGCCCCGTGCATCTGGGCGGCGAGTGCGGCGGGCGGTGTGTCCGGGCCGAGTAGAGCGCCGGGGCCGCGTAGGGCGGGCAGTGCCGGACAGTCGAATACGAACGGGAGTTCCACCGTATGTGCCGCGCCGAGTCTGCCGTCCAAAGCGGGGGACTGCCAAGCGAATTCGTAGGTGTAGGTGGGCGCGGACCGGTGTGCGGAGTGAGCTTCGGCAAGTCGGCGGCTTCCGGTACCGAACAGTGCGTCGCCCAGGACCGCCGACTGTAGTTCGCCCGGGTTCGCTCGCGGATATCGGGCGCGGTAATCCGCCACCAACGCGTCCGGGTCGGTGGCGACCGTGGCGGCGGTGGCATGCAATTCGCCCTGCGTCGTGATGGCCGAAATGCGGTGCGGCACAAGGTAGAGGTTGGCCTCCTGGGTGTTGGTTCCGATGATCAGTGGCACCTGTGCGCCGACCCCCTCGGCCACGGCGTCGACCGGTTGGCGGTCCAGGACGAGGCTGAACGGGCTCAGCCCGGCGAGCGGATCGGACCGACTGGCCGTGCGCAGGTCGAGGCCGGTGAGTTCGGGCATCAGCGCGATGAGATGTTCGTCCGGGATCTCGGCGAAACCGCTGACCGTCGGCTCGATTCCGAGCGCGGCGCCCGCCGCGTGGGTGACCCGTGCGGCTTGTTCGGGGGAGAACGCACCCGAGCTGTTGCCGCTCTGTGAGATGGCGCGGTGGAACAGCTCCGATGCTCGAGGCATCGCCAGGATCGCGGAAACCATTGTGGCCCCTGCGGATTGCCCGAACAAGGTGACATTGCCGGGATCGCCGCCGAATGCGGCGATATTGCGTTGCACCCAGCGCAGGGCCGCGAGGATGTCGAGCAGTCCGCGATTGGCCGGTGCGCCGGGCAGGTCGAGGAATCCGGTGATCCCCAACCGGTAGTTGACGGTCACCAGGACGACATCGTCGCGGGCGAAAGCGGTTCCGTCGTAGAGGGGTGCCCGCGTGGAACCGCTGACGAACCCGCCGCCGTGCACGAACACCATGACCGGGCTGTTCCGAGCGCGCGCCGGCGCGTACACGGTAGCGGTCAGATAATCCGCCCCGGGGACCCAGCCGGGCGCGAAATACGGTGACATATCGAGTGTTCCGAAACCGTCGCGGCGCGGCTGGGGTGCGGTCGGCCCGGGCCGGGTGGCGTCGCGGATGCCGGGCCAGGGCCGATGCGGTGCGGGCGCGGCGAATCGAGCGGTGCCCGACGGCGGTGCGGCATAGGGGATATCGAGGAAGACGTGTGCGATGCCGTTGGTACGACCGCGGACCGCGCCTTCGGTGGTGGTGACGATGGGGTCGGACATGGGGATTCTCCTGACGTCTCGTGTCGCCGCCGCCTCAGATGCGCGCGAACGGGGCCCAGTGCTTGATGGCGAATCTGTCTGCGTCGCGGGTGATTTCGGCGCCGCCGTGTCCGCCGAGATGCGCGGGCAGCACGAGGGTGTTCGTGTCGGCCGCCCGGCCGAGGATCCGTCGGCGGGTGGCCCGCGCCTGCGCCGGATCTTCGCAGAAGCAACTGTTGGTGTCGGGCTCGACGAATTGCAGGGGAGTGTGCACCATATCGCCGACGAATACGGCCCGGTCCGTCCCCGATTCCAGGGCCAGTACCGATGATCCGGGAGTGTGGCCGGGCGCGAGGTCCAGTCGCAGATTCGAGTCGATGCGGTAGCTGTCGTCCCACAGCAGGGTGCGGCCGGCCTCGTGCACCGGGGCGACGCTGTCCTCGAAGACGTTCTGATTACCGCGGCCGAAGACCGTCGGGTGCCCGTTGGCGGGATTCCAGAAGTCGAAATCGGGTCGCGGCATCAGGTAGGTGGCGTTGGGGAATGTCGGCACCCAGCTGCGATCGTCGAGGTAGGTGTTCCAGCCGACATGGTCCACGTGCAGATGGGTATTGATCACCAGGTCGACGTCGGCCGGCTGGACCCCCGCCCGCGCGAGATTGCCCAGGAAATCGGTGTTCCGGTGACCCCAGACCGGGGCGTACGGCCTTTCCTTGTGGTTGCCCACGCCGGTGTCGACCAGAATGGTCTTACCTTCGCTGCGCAACAGCCAGGTCTGAACGGCCGAGATACAGACGTTGGCGTCCGCGTCGAGGAAATCCGGTGCGAGCCAAGACGTGTGGCGTTGCCAGGCTCCCTCGGGACTCTCGGGATAGAAGGTGTCCGGTGACATCTCGACCGAACCGAAGTATTCCGTGATCCGGGTGATCGTGACGTCACCCAAGACGATGTCATGCATGTTCCGCTCCAGAGTGCTTGCCGTTGTTCACCTCAGCGTGCGATCCGCCGGCAACCGCGTGCCAGCCCCGCTTCCGCATATCCCCCGCAGGGTCAGGCTCCGCGCCGACTCGCGTTGCACACTGGATACATGAGCGGTTCCACAGCGTTGGGAGAGTTCCTGCGGGCCCGGCGCGCGCGCCTGCGGCCCGAAGACGTCGGCCTGCCCGAATGGCCCGGGCGACGGCGGGTGAACGGTCTGCGTCGGGAAGAGTTGGCGCAGCTGGCGGGCGTGAGCGTGTCCTACTACACGCGGCTGGAACAAGGGCATTCGGAGAACGCGTCCGACGCCATCCTCGACGCGCTCGCCGGCGCGTTGCGGCTCGGCGAATACGAGCAGCAGCACCTGCGGCAACTCGCGACGCACCGCCCGCGGCGGCGACGCCAGCCACCGCAGGAACGGCTCGACCCGCTCACCCGGGATCTGATGCGTGCCGTCGAGACGGTGCCCGCGATGGTCCTCGGTCGGCGAACCGACATTCTGGCCTGGAATGCGTTGGGGCATGCGCTCCTTGCCGGGCATCTGGATCGCGGCGCGCCGGATCATGGTGCCGCCCGGCCGAATCAGGCCCGGATGCTGTTTCTCGATCCGCACACCCGCGACCTGTACGCGGACTGGCCGCGCAAGGCCCGCGCCGTGGTCGGCAATCTCCGGGCCGTGGCGGGCAGGCACCCCGACGACGCGCTGCTCGCCGCGCTGATCGGCGAATTGTCCATGAAGAGCCCGGAATTCGTGGACCTGTGGAGCGACCATCGGGTCAAGCCGTGCGAAGGCGAGACCTACGAACTGCGTCATCCGCTGGTGGGTCCGCTCACCGTCGCTCAGCAGATTCTCATCCCCGGGCGCTCACCGGAACAGACCGTGGTCATCGTCACCACGACCGCGGGTTCCGGTGCCGCGGACTCCCTCGAACTACTCGTCAGGTCCGCGTCACCGGTGCGAAACCTCGACTGACGATGCGGCTGCTTGGTGAAAAGCTCAGCCCGGTAGTTGCGCACCCTCGGCGAAGTCCGTCGTGCGCCGGGGTGTGCTGTGTGGGTCGGCTACTGCTTCGAGTAATCCGTGCTCAGCCATCGCTCCGGACGCATGCGGATGAGCAGCGAGCCGGGGGTGAGGCTCTGCTCGGTGAAGGCCTTGCCTTCCGCCTCCCCGAGGTAACGCCGCGCGATGGAACCCGCCGTTTCGGCGGTAGCCGATTCGATGCCGGTCACCGAGCCTTCCACCGAGACGTATCGGTACGGCGGCTGTTCCACCTGAGCGGTGAGGGCGAAGCGGCCCGCGGCGCGGATCAGCTTCTCCTTCACCGACCCGGTCTCGGTCCAGATGAGCACCTCACCGCCGGGTTCGTAGGCGTACCAGATCGGCACCGACAGCGGCGCCCGGTCCTGTCGTTCGATCGCGATCACTCCCACATGGAGTTCGGCCAGGAACTTCTCGCGCTCTTCGCTGGTCATCTTTGCCATCGATAGCTCCTCAGGTCGGTGCGGGCAGAACTGACATCTCAACAACCTCACACAACAGTGGCATATTTCCAGCATGCTTCACGCAGCGACCTGGTCCGAGCGGGACGTGCTGCGGCGCAACGTATCCGCTCCTGCCGGTGTCGTGCATCCGGGGAAAAGGTGTGGACCGGTCATGGCGTTTCCGTATGGAATAGACCTGGATCAGGCGCCGTTCGATCGGTGTGTCGGGCCGAGGACAGGGGATGCCGTTGACTGCCGCTACCACCACGAAAGCCTCGGTGGGTTTTCGCTCCGAGCGAGGGCCGATTCTCGCGGCGCTGATGGTCGCCACCTCGTTGGTGGCGCTCGACTCCACGATCATTGCCACCGCGGTGCTCACGATCACCGATAGTCTCGGCGGGTTCGCCCAGTTCCCGTGGTTGTTCTCGATTTATCTGCTGGCGCAGGCGGTGACGGTGCCGATCTACGGCAAGATCGCCGACACCGTGGGGCGCAAGCCGGTCATACTGTTCGGCATCGCCGTGTTCGCGCTCGGCTCGCTGCTGTGCGGGATCGCGTCGAATATGGTGGCGCTCATCATCTTCCGCGCCGTCCAGGGTGTCGGTGCGGGTGCCGTGCAGCCGATGTCGATGACGATCGCGGGCGATATCTACACCCTCGAGGAGCGGGCCAGGGTGCAGGGCTATCTGGCGAGCGTGTGGGCTGTTTCGTCGGTGCTGGGTCCGCTGCTGGGCGGGGTGTTCTCCGAATATCTGAGCTGGCGCTGGATCTTCCTGATCAACCTGCCGCTGGCGGCGCTGGCCGGATGGATGCTCGTCCGAACCTTCCGGGAGACGACGCGGCGGCAGCGCCAACGGGTCGATTACCTCGGTGCCGGATTGCTCACCGCCGGCGCGGGGGCAATCATGTTGGCGCTGCTCGAGGGCGGGCATTCGTGGGGCTGGACGTCGCCGACGAGCATCGCCCTGTTCGCCGGTGGTGCGGTCGCGCTCGCCGGATTCGTCGTGGTGGAGCGCCGGGCCGCGAATCCGATTCTGCCGCTGTGGATCCTCACTCGGCGGGTCCTCGTGGCCAGCAGCCTGATTTCGATGCTGGTCGGCGCTGTCATGCTCGGGTTGACCTCCTACGTACCGATTTTCACCCAGGACGTGCTCGGCACCGGTGCGCTGATCGCCGGGCTCACCGTAGGGGCGCTGACCCTGGGTTGGCCGCTGGCCGCCTCGCAGTCCGGCCGGATATATCTGCGCATCGGTTTCCGCATCACCGGCATGATCGGCGCGAGCATCGCCACGCTGGGTGCCGGGTCGCTGCTGCTGCTCACCGGCCATCCGCCGCTGTGGGAGGTGGCCGCGGGCTGTTTCATCGTGGGCGTGGGCTTGGGCCTGATCGCGAGTCCCAGCCTGATCGCGGCGCAGACCAGCGTCGACTGGTCCGATCGCGGCGTGGTCACCTCATCCAACATGTTCGCCCGCTCGATCGGCAGCGCGGTCGGTGTCGCGGTATTCGGCGCGATGGTGAACGCCAAGGTCGGCGGAGTCGACCATCCCGCCCCCGCCGCCCTCTCGTCGGCCGTCCACGGCGTCTTCATCGGCGTCGCCGTCATGGCCGTGATCATGATCGCCGCCGGCGCGGCTATGCCGCGCCCTCGCCCCGCCACTTCGGTCCCGGTGCCCATCGGCGACTGACCTGCCGCTGGTGCTAACAGGGCATGGGTTGGCCCTGGTAGTCGAGGAACCGCAATCCCGATTCGCCGCTGTGGCTTTCGATCGTGTCCACGACGATGAGGGCGGTCTCGGCGAGAGTACTCATTGCTCGCTCGAGCCCGGACCGCCGGCGTGAGGATCTGCTCACACCACTCGCGGAAGCTCGTCGGGCTCGCGGTGCATCGGTGCGGGAGTCTGCCGCTGACTTGGTGGTGGTAAGTCCGGGTTTGTGGCTTGTCCGAAGAATCGGTGTGTGGGGTCGGGTCGATTTTCGTGCATCCGGCAGAGAGCGTTACCACCGTCGCGATATGCCGGTATCTCGGATACTATCCTCGCGTGAGTCGTTACTGGCACGCTGTCACCCCGCCGCCGTCCGCTTGATCGGGCGCGCCTGCTGATCATTTGACCTGAACTCCGGCTGATCCAACGGCAGTCGTGAGCGTCGTGCGCCCGATTCGGATGATTTCCTGACGAATTCGACGACGGAGTACACGACTGTGCCGAATCGGCCTTCTGCTACATCAATCCGACCCGCTACTCTCGCACCGGCGAGTCCCTGGACCGGCCCGGTGCCCATCCTCACTGCCGCGGTGCTGTGGGGCTCGACAGGGACTGCTGCCTCCTTCGCGCCCACCGGAACACCCGCTGCCGCAATAGGTTCCGCGGGCCTGGCCCTCGGCGGTCTACTGCTGTTCCTGTCCGCGCGCGGTCACCGCCTGGCCTGCACCTCGTCCGAGCGCTGGCTGTTGCTACTCGGCGCGTGCGCGGTCGCCGGGTATCCGCTCAGTTTCTATCCAGCCGTGGCGCGAACGGGGGTCGCGGTGGCAACCGTGATCGCCTTGGGCTGCGCACCGATATTCTCCGGACTGCTGGCCTGGATGACGGGAAGGAGCGCCCCGACGGCACGCTGGGGTTGCGCTACCGCCGCGGCTGTAATCGGCTGCGCTGTGCTCGTTCTCGGCTCCGAACTGAGTGGGAGCACGGCATCTGTCGATCTCCTGGGAATCGTGCTCGCCGTACTCGGCGGCCTGACCTACGCCGTCTACGCACTGATCGCTGGTCGGCTCATCGCGCGCGGTCACGCCTCCGGTTCAGTAGTCGGCATCATGTTCGGCACAGCTGGACTGCTCGTCCTGCCGGTGGTGTTGTGCACCGGTCCGCGGTGGCTGGCCACCCTTCCCGGCGCCGCGGTGGCGCTGCACCTGGCGGTGTTCACCACCTTCCTCGCCTACCGGTTGTTCGGATACGGGCTGCGGCACACCAGTCCGGAAACAGCCACGACACTGACACTCGCCGAACCAGCGGTGGCAGCAGTCCTCGGCGTCACGATGGTAGGTGAGCGATTATCGGCACCGTCCTGGTACGGAATGGCGCTGCTTGCTATCGGTCTCATCACACTTGCCTTGCCTGCGCGCCGAACGAGCTGACCCTCATGGCGGTTCGTCGGGTGTGCTGTGCCGCCGTCCGTGCACAGGCACCCGAACGCGGTTCGGCACAGCAGGGCCCCGCCTCGACCTGCTGGCCGCAGGGTCGGGGTGGGGGTATCCCCGGGGTGAAGGCGGCGGCTGCCCCAGTGCGCGGCGACACCATCGCGGGTGACGCTTCTTGTGAGATCGCACCATCACAAGTCGAGGGGTATACAGCATGGTCAGGGACTGGAAACGCGTCAGCCGGCAGGGGCTGTTGGTGACGGCGGCGGTGATCGCCGTGGGGGCGATCACCGCATGCACCGCGACCCAGGCGGTGCCGGATGTGCAGCAGGATTCGCTGATTCGCGTACTGGAGCAGGCGGCTCATCCACTGCGCTCGACCGAGCCCGGGAGCGACACGGCCGATCTGCGAGCCCTGGGCGCGATGATCGGCAACGCCACGGTGGTCGGCCTCGGCGAGGCCACGCACGGCTCCCATGAGTTCTTCACCATGAAGCAGCGAGTCTTCCGCTATCTGGTGCAGGAGAAGGGTTTCACCACCTTCGCCCTGGAGCTGAGCTGGTCGGCGGGGCTGCGGATCGACGAATACGTCCAGACAGGCCAGGGCGACGCTCGCGCCATCGCCGAGGCGACACTGGCCGAATCTCCTTGGGACCGCGAGGAATTCGTGAGCCTCATCGAATGGATGCGGGACTACAACAGTCACCATCGTGGCCGCACCGTCCACTTCATGGGCGATGACATCGGCGCACCCACACTGGACGATGAGTTCTTCGGCCGAGTGACCGGCTATGTGCAACACAACTATCCGGAATCGCTGCCGCGGCTCACCGAGCTCTACACCGGACTGCGCCCGATCAACGACGTCTTTGCCTACCTGGGCAGGCCGCTTCCGGAACGACAGCGGCTGGCCGCCCAGGCACGGCAGGCCCTGGACCTGATCAGCGGATTGAAGGGCGCCGGGGGTGAGGCATTCGACCGGCTTGAGCAGAACGCCCGATCCATTGCCCAGACCGCCGAATTCCTCACCATGGACGTCGACGATCCGGCCTCGGTGACCACCTCCGAGCGCTTCCGCGACGAGGTGATGGCCCAGAACGTCACCTGGTGGCAGCGGCAGACCGGTCAGAAGATACTGCTGTCGGCGCATGACGACCATGTCGGCTACATCGCCGGGGATCCCAAGACATATCCCAAGACGCAGGGATCGTTCCTGCGCGACACGATGGGCGCCGACTACCTGGCCATCGGCTGCACCTTCGACCGAGGGTCGTTCCTGTCCAAGGACACCGCCCTCGGTGGCGACTGGAAGAAGTTCACCGTGGGCGCCGCCGCGCGCGGTTCGAACGAGTACACCCTCGACCAGGTCCGCGACCGGGACTACTACCTCGACGTCCGCACCGCACCGGCAGCCGCGCGCGCCTGGCTGGACATCGCCCGGCCCACGCGTGCGATCGGCACGCAGTACCCTGTCGATCCCGAGGACATCGCGATCGCCCGCTCCTTCGACGTCCTCGTCCACCTCCACGAGGTCCGCGAGGCCGATAAACGTAAGTCGTGACAGTGGTGGAGTTCAGTGGAGCGCTACCGAGATGCCCGCTGACGCATCACGGTTCAGCGTGTTCGCACCGGTGGACGAGGTCATCGAGGAGGCGGCCGAGCTGTGCTGGTCCATCTGGGACGGATTGTCGGTTCAGGCCAACCTCGGCACGGGCCGCGAGGACCTCCTCGCGGCGGCGCGCCTCGCCCGCGAGCTGATCTGCCGACAGACCACCGCAGCGGATCGCTCAGCCCGAATCTTCCCGATGGGCTACTTCAGTAGTTCGATCACGGCCCCGAACTTCTCCAGATCCGGTTCCAGCACAGTGAAATACGTGATTCCGTAACGGTCCCGGCATTCCCGCACACTGTCGGCGATCTGCTGTGGCGTCCCCACCATCACCGCGGGCGCGGTATCGATCCGATCGTCGGTGAATCCGGGCAGGTACCGGCGCACTCGCTCACTCACGGCGGCACGCTCCGACGGTGTGCCCACCGCCCACACCAGCAGGTTGAGTTCCACCTGATCGCCGCGGTCGCCGAGCAGGCCGCGCACGTACTCGGCGCGTTCGGCGAGCTGGTCCGGGGTCGAGGCGTTCGGCGGACCGGATTTCGGAGTCGTGGTGCCCGGTAGGCCCACCACATCGGCGTGCTGAGCGGCGATGCGCAGCAACCGGTTTCCCGATCCGGCGATCAGAACCGACGGTCCTTCCGGCCGTGCGGGCGCCGGTTGGTATCCGGGATCGGAGTAGAGCTTGCGCATGATGAGCAGGGTCTGCTCGAGGTGGTCGACGCGGGCGCCCGGGCTGGGCATCGGTATCCCGGCGGCATCGAATTCTTCCTTCACGTATCCCGCACCCAGCCCCAGTTCCACTCTGCCGCCGCTGAACTGGTCCAGTGCGGCAACGTCACGGGCAAGCAGCACCGGGTTGTAGAACGGGGTGTTCAACACGAAGGTGCCCAACCGAATTCGTTCGGTGGCCTCTGCCGCCACCGACAGGGTGGGGAACGGCGCGGGCATCCCGAGATGATCGGGCACCGCGAAGACGTCGAAGCCGAGTTCTTCTGCGTGGCGGGCCTTTTCGGCCCATTCGGAGCGGGAGCCCGGTGACATCATGTTGATACCGAAGCGGAAACTAGCAGCAGCCATGATCTCGTTCCTACCATCCGAACATCCGGCGCGCACCGAGCGCGCAATCGCGCCCCGCGTGAAGTCCGTCCGAAGCGGGCTGCGCGGGACCTCCGAAGATCTACGCGCCGTGGTTATCTCGGCCATCGCGCGAAGGCCGGGTTCATGGCCGTGGAGCGGGGCAAGCGGCCTCCCAGGCCGCCTCGATCATCGGAAAGATCTCGTCCATCGCGGCGTCCGGATCGTCCGCCTCGCGGGTCAGCGCGAAGGCGTCGATCACGAACCTCGCGATCGTCCGGCAGGCCGTTGTGGTCTGGGACAGGCCGGGATCGCCGGCGATGGCCGCGGCCAGCGACTCCGCATGGCGAAGCCGCATCGACTCCTCGTACTCCCGCAGCGCGGGTGATCGGTCGATCATGTGCCAGATCGGGGCGGCGCCGTCGGCCGTGCAATGTCGCACCATGGCGTGGATCTCGTGGCGCAGCGCGGGGATGAGCGGTTCGTGTGGCGCCCTGCCGGTGACCGCCCGCGTGAGACGCTGCTCGAAGTCTTCGTCCTGCTCGAACACCAGGGCCTCTTTCGAGGCGAAGTGGGAGAAGACCGTGGTGACGGCCACGTCGGCCTCGGCGGCCACGTCACGGATGCCCACCGCGTCGTATCCGCGTTCCAAGAACATCCGCAGGGCGGTGTCGGCGATCTTCTGGCGGGTGGCGGCCTTCTTACGCTCACGGCGTCCGGGAGGCACGGTCATGTCTTGACACTATCAGATGCAAATCTGTAGCAGTATCTAAACACTAACCGTTAGTGTTATGTTCGTCGGCATGAAGAGAGTGAGCTTCGCCGAGTTCGGCGGTCCGGATGTTCTGCGACTGGTAGACGTCGAGGAGCCGCACGCGGGCCCTGGTCAGGTACGCATTGCCGTGCGGGCGGCGGGCGTGAACCCGGTCGACTGGCGGATCCGCGAAGGCCAGTTCCAGCAGGTCCATCCGATCGAGTTGCCCGCCGGAGTCGGGCAGGATGCCGCCGGGGTGGTGGACGAGGTCGGCGAGGGCGCTCGAGGGGTCGAGGTCGGCGACCACGTATTCGGCGAGGGGTCGAGCACCTATGCGGAGTTCGCCGTGCTGTCGGCGTGGGCCCGGATGCCCGAGGGGCTGACGTTCGAAGAGGCGGCCGGGTATCCGTCCGTGGTGGAGACCGCGCTGCGCATCATCGGCCAGGTCGGTGTGCGGTCCGGGCAGACACTGTTGGTCAGCGGTGCGTCCGGGGGAGTCGGATCGGCGGTGCTGCAGATCGCCCGCGCCCGCGGCATCACGGTGATCGGTACGGCCGGGGCCGCGAACCAGGACTATCTGCGCGGCCTCGGTGCCGTCGCCACGACATATGGCGAGGGCTGGGTCGAGCGGGTGCGGCGGCTGGGCCACGTCGACGCGGCACTCGATCTGGCCGGCTCGGGCGTGATCCGCGAGCTCGTCGAGCTGACCGGGGATTCGCGAAAAGTGGTCTCCATCGCCGATCTCGGCGCGCCGGAGCTCGGTGTCCGGTTCTCCGGCGTGGCCGGGAGCATGCCGGATGCCCTCGCCCAGGCCGCCGACCTCATCTCGCGGGGAAAGCTGCACATTCCGGTCGAGAAGTCCTACCCGCTCGCCGAGGCCGCGGTGGCGCAGATCGATAGCCAGGCCGGTCATACGCGCGGGCGCCGGGTCGTGGTCGTCTGAGCCGTTCTCGCGCAGGATGTTCCGCGGCCGGAATGCGGTCGGGTGAACCGGTCGGCGCCGGCAAACCCGTCGGCCGCTGGATCCTTAGGTCGTGAATGGACTTGCTCAGCGGTGGATCGGCGGGCCTCGTGTCTATGATCATGAGGCCTTCACAATTGTTGTTGTGCCCCACGGGCAATGTGACACGGCACGAATCACCGCCCTTGCGTTCGGTTGGGCGAGCATCGGCTGACCGAGAATGTCGGGTGTGGCCGAGCCCGAGAACGATACCGTGACGATTGTCGATCTGCGAGGAATCGCGTTGGCGCACTATGAGCGCGGCCAGCGCGGTGATCGGCCGTGGGCAGAAGATCTACGCTGGGGTGACTTTCGGGATCCGAATTCGGCAGGCCTGATTCTGCGGGCACTGGCGGGATGGGGTGCGACCACCAACGCCGATTTGGGTGCCGTGTTGGTGAATGTGGGGGCTCACCGGCGACGGTTGTTCCACACGTACACACGGGATCTGACCGCGGTGCCGTCGACCGAGCCCGAGCTGCCGCCGGGGCTGCGGTCCGTCCCCGCATCGGACGTGCCGCCCGCCGCGCTGCACGAGGCACTGCTGGCGGGTTATCCCTCGACTCATCCCGACTACGACGAAGGGGCACTGGAGATTCTCGACGCGCTGTATGACGGCTCGTTCATGGGACCGCTGCTGTCGTGTAGCACCGTGGCATGGGATGGGCGCCGAGCGGTCGCCGCGGTGCTTGTCCAGGACATCGGGGGCGAGCCGCCCTTGGAAGGTCCCTGGATCTCCGACATCTTCCGCCAACCAGGCCCTGGTTACGCGGGACTCGGAGCGCTGCTGCTTCGGATCGTCATGGCCCGCGCGGCCGCGTCCGGCCTTGCGGCACTGGGGCTTTCGGTCACCGACGGCAACCCGGCCCATAAGGTCTACGACCGGGCCGGGTTTCGTCGCACGGCGAGCTGGATGGATCTGATCTTCCCCGCCTGACCGCTGGGTCTAGAGGTTTCGTTCGGCCGCGCTTCGTTCGACGCAGAACTCGTTGCCCTCGGGGTCGAGCAGGGTGACCCAGCCCAATCCGTCCGCGGTGCGATGGTCCTCATACAGCTTGGCGCCCAAGGCGATAACGCGTTCGACCTCGGCGTCGCGGGTCCGCTCGGTGGGCATCCAGTCGAAGTGGATGCGGTTCTTGACCGTCTTGCTCTCCGGTACGCGGATGAACAGCAGGGCCGGGCCGGGTGCGGGAGCCTCGATGAGGACCTCCTCGTCGCCCGGCTCGTCCCCGTCAGAGATCGGCCAGCCGGTGACGGCGTTCCAGAAGGTTGCGAGTTCGTACGGGTCGGCGCAGTCGATGGCCAGAGTGCGGAGGAGCATGATCGAGAGCGTAGCCGGAGATATTCTGTGCGGCAGTGCATCTCGGTGCGTGGGCGCGCATCAGGTCGGGGTGGCCAGGGCGAAGGGGAGGACCGCGGGGGCGCCGGACCGGCGGAGGGTGCGGGCGGCGAGGGTGAGGGTCCAGCCGGATTCGGTGAGCGTGTCCACCAACAGGATCGGGCCGTCCAGAGGAGGGAGGGTGGGCGGCTCCCAGGAGTCGAACAAGGCGGCCACTCGGTGGGCGGAGTTGGCGGCCGAGACCGGAGGATGGCCGGCGCGGGGGAGCAGGGTGCCGAGATCTTGGAGGCGGCCGACTTTGGCCAGGCGGGTGGCGAGGTCGGTGGTCAGGACGGGGTGTGTGGTCGAGGGCATGGCCATGATGGCGGTGGGGCGGTGGCCCCAATTCCAGTCGCGCAGAACGGCTACGCACGCGTCGAAGACCGAATCGGGCAGCGGGCCGTCGGGGCCGTCGAGCAGGGTGCGCAGGCGGCTGCCCCAGCCGAGGTCGCTGATGCGGCCCAGGACGCGGCCCGTTTCGGGACCGTCGGTTATCTTGCCCGACAACGGGATTCCCAGTTTGGCCATGCCGGTGGGCCATTGCTTGCGCGGGGACAGGTCGATGCCGGGGCGATCCAGGCGGGTGCGGATGGCGGCCAGATCGTCCTGGTTCACCGCGGTGTCGGGGCGGGTGCCGGTGCAGTTGTCGCAGCGGCCGCAACCCTGGTCGGTCAGGCCCGGATCGTCGAGCTGGCGGCGCAGGAAGTTCATGCGGCATTCGGTGGTCGACTGATAGTCGATCATCGCTTGCTGCTCGGTTTCGCGGGCGGCGGCCAGGCGCTCGTAGCGTTCGGCGTCGTAGTACCAGGGGTCGCCGGTGGCCAGCCAGCCGCCGCGCACGCGGCGCACCGCACCGTCGACATCGAGCACCTTGAGCACCATCTCCAACCGGGATCGGTTGAGTTCCACCAGCGGTTCCAGCGCGATCGTCGATAGCGGGCGTTCGCGATCGAGGGCGTCGAGCACCGCGCGCACCGCTGGTTCGCGCGGAAAGGCCACCGAGGTGAAGTAGCTCCAGATGCGGCGGTCCTCCTGACCGGGCAGCAGCACCACCTCGGCGCGGTCGGTGCCGCGGCCCGCGCGGCCCACCTGCTGGTAATAGGCGATCGGTGAGGAGGGCGCGCCGACGTGCACGACGAATCCGAGATCGGGTTTGTCGAAACCCATGCCCAGCGCCGACGTCGCCACCAGCGCCTTGACCTCGTTGTCGAGCAGGGCCGTCTCCAGCGCCTCGCGTTCGGCGGGATCGGTCTGCCCGGTATAGGCGGAGACCCGATGACCGTGCGAGGCAAGGACATCGGCGAGGTCGTGGGCGGCGGCGACGGTGAGGGTGTAGATGATTCCCGAACCGGGCAGCTCGTGCAGATATCGGCTCAGCCAGGCGGTGCGCTGTACGGCGTCGTCCATGCGCAGCACCGACATGTGCAGCGATTCGCGATCCAGTGTGCCGCGCAGGACGAGGGCGTCGTCGCGGCCGAGGCCGATCTGGGTGGCCACGTCCGCGACCACGCGATCGTTGGCCGTCGCGGTGGTGGCCAGCACCGGGATATCGCTGCCGAGGTCGGCGATCAGGGTGCGGATGCGGCGATAGTCGGGCCGGAAATCGTGACCCCAGTCCGAGACGCAGTGCGCCTCGTCGATGACCACCAGACCGGCATCGGCGGCCAGCTTGGGCAGCACCGAATCACGGAAATCCGGATTGTTCAGCCGCTCGGGACTCACCAGCAGCACGTCGACCTCACCCGCGGCCACCCGCGCATGGATCTCGTCCCATTCGGTGACGTTGCCCGAATTGATCGTTCCCGCAACGACTCCCGCCCGCTGCGCGGCCACCACCTGATTACGCATCAGCGCCAGCAGCGGCGACACGATCACCGTCGGCCCGCGCCCCTGCGCCCGCAACAGTTTGGCGGAGATGAAGTACACCGCCGACTTACCCCATCCGGTGCGCTGCACCACCAGCGCCCGGCGCCGACCCACCACCAGCGCCTCGATGGCCGTCCACTGATCCTCGCGTAGCCGGGCACGCGGCCCGGCCAATTCACGCAGCAGCGCCTCGGCGGATTCCCGCAGGTCGGTAGTCATGGGGCCCATCGTGCCGTACCCCACCGACAGCTGGCTACGCCGACCGCGCAGCCGCACCCCTTACACGCCGAGAAAGGGTGCGGGATGCGTGTGTTGCCCGATGTCTCGTCCGTCAGGCCAAGGTCAGTTCATATAGTGGTAGTTTCCTCAAAGTGCGGCGCTGAGCCAGCGTTTCCATTGTTTTAGGGTATCGGGGGATCTCCCCAGATTCCGGCCTCGCGAGCGATGGCGACCAGTTCGTGGAAATCGAGTGGTTGCACGACACCGCTCAAAGCGATGGAGTCTTTGACGCCCAGGGAGTCGAGCTCATCACGCAGGAGCATCATTCGGTAGTAGCCATTGCCGTGCGTCGGAGTTCTTGCTGGCCTGATAATTGTTCGTGTCAACGTCGGCAATTTGGATTGCCATGTGCGACAAGGCTATTCGAACCTATTACCCGAATGCGTGAATGGCGTGACCTCCGCCGAGGAGGTCCGCCTGCAATCCTGAGACGCCCCCATTGTCAGTGCGCTATACGTAACTACATTGTGCTCCTTCAGGTTTCGCTGTTGTGACGCCCGCGGTACGTATCCGGTAGAGTCCCGGGTCGAGCCCGGATCCCCTGTGCTACAGAGGAACAAAGGGGAAGTAGCCGCGAGTCAGCTAATCGATACACCATCGGAATGTCAGCCGTACGCGTGGTCGGCAAGGCGCACGGGTTGCCGTACTTCCGAGTGTCAGCGTTGGGGTCGGTTGCCTTGCTGGACAGTAGTGGCAGGTTGTTCTCGGCGGTGCGGCCCGCAGCGAAGGGCGGCTCGGGATGTAATGCCGCCCTTCCGATTGCGGTGTCCGTCACTCCTCGATCGATCGGCGTACGCCCTCGAGCGCCACCACCAGTACGGGAACGAGGGTGATATGCATCAGCGACAGGGCGATCGTCGACGCGGTGTCGAAATCGGCGGTGACGGTGAACCCGATAGTGGCCAATGCCAGCACTGAACCGGTGATTTCGGCGATCCGAAGTATGGCGATCCACCGGTAGGACAGCAATACAGCGGCAGTGGTGCCCACGAGCAGCGGTACCGCCGACAAGATGAGGACGCCGCCCGGTGCCACGGCGGACACATTGCCACTGGCATCGGTGATTTCGTAGGAGCCGCCGGCCAGGTTGCCGATGAGGCAGATGGCCAGATTGACGATCACGGCCATGGCGGTGCCGCCGAGCACGGCGACCGGGCGGCTGACAGCGGGGATTCGGGCGGTGGCAGTCGATACGGCCTGGACTGATACGGCCTGGACACTGCGCATGATGATGACTCCTGAATGGTCTGTGAGTTGCTGGACATCTATCGTCAAACATCAACAATTGTTCAGGTCAAGACCCGGTGCGGGAAGCACGGCTGAGTCAGCGGAGCCCGCAAGCTGGGGCAGGCGTCGAGCCGCCCGCTGGGTGGTGTTCGGTTGTTCTGTTGGGGTTTTCAGGCGGCGGTGCTTGTCGGGGGTGGGTGGGAGTCGGGGGTGGGTGGCCGTTGGTGGTGTTGTTCGCGGCTGCGTTCGTTGCGTTCGTTGCGCTGGTGGAGGTGGGTGAGGGCTTGGGCGAGGAGTTCGCTGGCGTGGTGGCGGTGGTTGACCTGTGGGGTGCCGGTGGGGTCGATGTGGGTGGGTGCGATCCAGGCGGTGCGGCCCGGGTAGCGCGAACTGCGGGTGCGGGGAACGGTTTTCCAGCCGCCGGGGCCGTCGTGGACCAGGGCGTGGCAGGGGTCGCAGGCCAGGGTCAGGTTCGACAGGTCGGTGCGGCCGCCTTTGCGGTAGTCCAGGACATGGTGGACCGCGCACAGGCTGGCGGGTGCGTCGCAGCCGGGTCGTGAGCAGCCGTGTAAGGCAGCGATCAACGCCAATCGTTGTGTGCGGGTGGCGAGCCGTCTGGTGCGTCCGAGGTGTAGTGGTAGTCCGGCGTGGTCGAACACGGCCAGGAACGGCTGGGATTTCTCCGCCAGCCTCAAGGCTTCGCGGATGGGTAGGGTGCCGCCGGTGGCGGTGGTCGCGACCCCGGACAGCTGTTCCACGTCCGCGAGGTTCATTGTCAGGACGGTCGTGACCGACATGCCGCGGTGGGTGCCGAGTTCGGTGCTGATCACCCCGGACTGCACCAGCGCCAGCAGCGCGTCGTGGGTGCGTTGCGCGGCACTGCGATGATCACGAGCCGCGGCGGCGGCCAGACGATCCGGATCGACATGATCGGGGTCCACGGCAGGACTCGCGGGGTCGTCGGGGTTGCAGACGCCCGGACGCGCGTATTTGGCCAGTATCGGGTCCAGTAGCGCGCGCAGGGTCGGGGTGATCTCGCCGCGGATCGGGGACATGCCGTCGGGGCGTTGGCGCCCGAGGATGATCCCGCGCATGCGGGCTCGGTCGTGGTCGTCGGTGAGGCGGCCGTCGGGGTCCAGGTGTGTCAGGATGCGGTCGCCGATCTTGGCGATGTCGTCGGGGGAGCCCGAGCGGGCGAACTCGGCCAAGACCTGTTCGGCTGCTTCCCGATCCTCGGCGGCCGTGGTGCGGGGGACGCGGTTCATCACCGCCACGACACCACGCACATGGTCGATCGAGATCTCCCCTGCCGCCAGCGCTTTCGCCGTATACAGCAGTGGTGGATCCACACACTCGCCCGCCGTATCGTGGCGGGTCCCGACCCAGTCCACCAGGTTCACCCGGCTGCCCGCATCTCCGCTCGACAGGCGCAGAGTCTGCATGAGGAACCGCTTCAACGTTTTCACCCCAGCACGGGAGGGAATCGAGCGTTCACTGATCTCGACCGCGAGGCGATGCTGGACCGCGGCGAGCATCCGCATACCGCGTTCGACCTGGCGTGTCAGTTCCACCACCGCATCGTCGGACAGCGGCGTGAGTGGGGATTCGAGCAGGGTGGTGGCGGTGGCCAGCAACGATTCCGCTGCCTGCTCCCCCACCTCATTCCGATTCGAATACATGTTCGAATACTATCCCTGGTCCGGGCTCGGCGGCTAGGTCCCGCCGGATCTGATATCGACGTCTTCACACTGGACGGACGTTCGAAAAGAACTGGCAGACCAGCGATTCGGATTGGGCAGTGAGTATCGGCGCACGGTCGATGTCATGACGCTGTTCAAAACAGTCCGCTGAGGTCGGCTGTGCTCGCGATGCATGCCCGGTTCGAGGGGCGCGTCATGGCGAATGGATCATGTTGTCGCCGACGAGAAATCGCTGTTGTAGACCCGGCGTATGCGGGGGTCGCCGTATTGCTTTCCGACCACGGATGCGGCGGTGTTCACCGTCGGCTTACGTCGACAGCCGTATGAAGCCCGTTACCATCGGTACCGAACATCCGCTTATCGGCGCGTCGAGGCGTCGTGTACTTCGCCGCGTGTGAAGGAGTACTCCCTCTCCACCCGTGCCACCTCGACCGTGTAGCTCTGGTACCAGCGTTCTTTGCCGAGTCGTTGGGCTTCGAGATGCTCGAGATCGGCCTTCCAGGCGTGGATGGATTCGTGGTCGCGGTAGTAGATGATCGACAGGTCTCGGCCCTGTCCGTCCGACATGCCTTGGCGCCCTAGGTAACCGGGCTGTCTGGTGCCCAGTTCAGCCATGCGGGCGGCCATGTCTCGATAATCGGCGGTTTCCTCACCGTGGAGTTGGGTGGTGATGATGACTGCGTAGTAAGGCGGTTCGAGGTGTTGGGGCGAGGACGAAGATGACACGGCGAGATCGTAGCGCCACGTGATTTCGCCGGCTGGCGACGCAGTTGACCCGAACGTCGGGGCAGAGATACGTGGTTTCGGCGGGCGAATGATGTTGCTGTGGAATGCCATTGGGGTGGAATCGTTTCTCGAATCGCTCGTGGATACTCCTGATCGGTCGTAAAGTCTTGGGTGTGCCCGGGTTCTGTCTCGGTGGCATTGCCATCGAGACGGGGCCTCCTCTTCCTGCAAATCCCTCCCGGGCGCGGAGTAAGCACAGCTCGAACTCGGTCTAGGGACAAGTAGATACGGGGGTATTTCGGTGGAATTCGTGTGTTTGCCCAGGATGAAGTCCGGAGCTGCCGGGGCGACGATCCAGCGAACCTCGGCGCCTCATCCACAATTCGAGGATTTCTCATCCGCAGCAGGAGGACGCTATGCCCGATACAAGTGCTACCCACGTCGCTTGCGACTCCGCCGTACCGCGACGTCAACTGGGTCGGCTGCTCCGCGATCTGCGGCAAGGGGCCGGGTTGACCCTGGATCAGGTGGCTCAGCTCATCGGGGTCGGAAGGACCACAGTCCAGCGGTTGGAGACCGCAGGCACGAATCGTATTGATCTGGAGGATGTCGAGGCGTTCTGTCAAGCCTGCGGTGCGGACGATCTCATGACAGAGGCATTAATGGGGCTTGCTCAGGGCGGGGATCCGAAGGGCTGGTACCACAGGTTCGAGCTCTATCTGGGGTTGGAGGCTGTGGCGGAGGTGTTGACCGATTTCAATGAGATTGTGCCCGGATTGCTTCAGACCGCCGACTACGCTCGCGCCATGTATCGGATCGGACATCCGAACGAGTCTCCAAGCGAGATAGAACAGCGTGTCGAGAGGCGAATGCGTCGTAGGCGCTTGGTCGTTCGCAAGTTGCGGCCGGTCCAGCTCAATGTCGTGCTCGATGAATCAGCACTCCATCGGGTGATCGGTGACCGGCGGACGATGCAGGCACAGTGTCGCCATTTGGCGGACATGAGCACCAAGTCGAACGTCGCTGTTCGCATCCTGCCCTATTCTGCGGGTTTACCGGTGGGAGAGCTGACAGGTCCGTTTGCCATCATGGACTTTGGGTCGAGGTCCGACGATGAGCCAGTCGAGCGGTCCTTGGTCTATGTGGAGAACTACCGGGGAGCAATGTATTACGACGATAAGGATGAAGTTCGAGCTTATCGGGCCACGCATGAAACGTTGGTACATGCAGCGCTGAACCCTGAAGCTAGTCGAGCCTTACTGCGGCGGACCGCGAGGAAGTACGAGTGTGAGCGTTGATCTATCTGGGGCACATTGGTTCAAGAGCAGTCGCAGTGGGGGCAAAGAGGATTGCCTGGAGGCGGCCTTCCTGCCCGGCGACATGGTCGGCATCCGGGATTCCAAGAACCCCACCGGCCCGGCCCTGATCTTCGACGCCGCCGACTGGGACGCTTTCATCGCGAGTATCTGAGCAACGGCCCTGCCCTCTGAGCAGGGCCGTTGCTCCGTCAGAGCTGCATGACGTACTGCACGAACCCCCGGTTCTCCGCGACCTGGTCATAGAGTCGCCGAGCCGTCTCATTGGTTTCGTGTGTCTGCCAGTAGAGCCGCGCGCACCCTCGTTCGCGTGCCCAGTGCTCGGTTTCCGTAATCAGCGCTCGCGCAACGCCTTTGCCTCGGGCGTCGGGATCGGTGAAGAGGTCCTGGAGGTAACAGACGTCTGCGCTGGTCGTGCTCGGGTGCGTGAGGAAGTGTGCGATGCCGACCAGGCGGCCGTCGATGCGCGCGCCCAGGGCGTGGATGCGGTCGGCGGTCTGGATTTCCTTCCAGGTTCGGTCCGCGAGTTCGGGTGGGAGATCTCGGCCGTAGAAGGCGTTGTATCCGGCGAACAGCCGTTCCCAGGTCGCGCGGTCGGTGGTCCGCAGGGTTTCGACGATCATGCTTCCATCATCGTGACCGTCCGGTCTGGGTGGGCGGCAAGGGATTCGGGCGACACCATCGATGACACGCGGAGAGTTTGCTGACGCGGCATCGGATTCGATGAGAGTTTGATAGAACTGGCGAAATGATGTCCTACGCGACTCAGAGCCGGTTCACCGATCCTCGCGATATGGCGTGGTGGTTGGGTGATGTGTCTGCTGAGATCGCCGACATTCATGCGGCCGCGGCCGGATTGGTGTTCCACTATCGGGCCAATGGGAATCTCGCGCGGCACGGTTTCGGTGCCGAGCGTGTTCATGAGATCGATCTGCGCTACGCCGATTCCCTGCTCACGCGTCTGCGCGAGTTGAATCCGGCGCCGCCGGGGCAGGCCCGCGCGCGGACCGATCGCGTGGTGGGCTGCTGCCGCGATTTCACCGTGCTGTTCATCGCCATGGCCCGGCAGCGCGGCATTCCGGTTCGCGCGCGAGTCGGATTCGCGACGTATTTGCTGCCGGGTTGGGCATTGGATCATGAGGTCGCGGAGGTCTGGGATGACGGCGAAAGTCGTTGGCGGCTGGTCGATCCGCAGCTCGTCGAGCATGACGAGTTCGATGTGCTCGACGTGCCGCGCGACGCCTTCCTGACCGGGCCGCGAGCATGGCTGGAGTGCCGTTCGGAGGCCAGGGACGCGGGGCGGTTCGTGGTCTCGCCGGATGACCCACTGCCCATGCTGCGGAGCTGGCCACAGCTGCGGCACAATCTGGTTCAGGATCTCGCGGCGCTGAACAAGTACGAGATGATCCTGTGGGACGTCTGGGGTCTGCTCGAAGAGACGCCGATCATCTCGGATGAGCAGGCCGCGAAACTCGATGCGCTGGCCGAACTTCTGGGATCGGTGGATATCGCGACGGATCGGATCGAGAATGCGTTCACCGACGCGGCGTTGAACGTTCCCGAGGTGGTGACGACCTTCTCGCCCGCCGAACCGGTGCCCACCCGAATTCGCCTGCGCCCTGTGTAATCAACCCTCGAGGCCCAGCGCCGCACCGAAACCGATCAGCGCCGTTCCCGTCACCACGTCGAGTGAGCGGCGGACCTTGCGGCGATGGAAGGCCGGGCGGATGCGGTGGATGAGCAGGATGAGACACAGCAGCCACAGGCCGCCGAGCACGGACACCGTGTAGGCCAGCAGGAGGGCGTCCCAGGTCGTGGTGACGCCGGGATGCAGGAACTGCGGCAGGACCGACAGATACAGTGCCAGCACCTTGGGATTGGTGATGTTCGAGAGGAAGCCCTCTCGCCACCGCCGCAGCGAGCCCGTGCGCGCGCCCTCGGCGTCCAGGGCCACGTACTCCCCGCGCCGGGCCGAGCGCAGCGCCTGAATGCCCAGGTAGGCAAGGTAAGCCGCGCCGACCCAGCGCAGGGTGAGGAACAGCGGCTGCGACCCGACGATGAGCGCCCCGAGTCCGAGCGCGACGGCGGTGCCCTGGATGAGATTGGCGACGGCGATTCCGAACGCCGTCATCATTCCACCCCGTTGACCACCCGCGAGAGCGTTCTTGAGCGTGACAACGGTATCGGGACCGGGAGCGATCACCACGAGTACGACGAAAACCAGATATGCACAGTACGAGCTCCAGGTCACCCCGATGATCATAGCCAGCGATCGCCCGAATCAGACAGCCGTTTCCGCGGCCAGATCCAGCAGCCGCTGCCGGACCAGCGCCGGGCGCTCCTCGGGGATGAAATGGCCGCAGCCCGAGACGTATTCGACGGTGTAGTCGTCGGCGCGGGCGGATTCGGCGGCGGCCAGGGAGTAGTGGATCGCGCCATCGGCCTTGCCGAACAGGGCGCGGACCGGGATCGTGGCGCGGGGGCGGTGAGCGCGGCCGAGGGCGGGGACCTCGTGCAGCAGGAAGGTGCGGTAGCTGTCGGTCGCGGTGCGGGCGGTGATCGGATCGCGGAAACTGTCGGTGTAGGCGCGGATCACCTCGGGTGAGAACTCGGTGCGGTCGACCACGCCGCGACGGAACAGTTCGTTGAGAAAGGGCGTGTGCCGCTGCAGCGGCACACCCAGGCTCGCGACCAGCGGCTGATACAGCAGGAAGCGCCACACGTGCGGCGCGAGAATGCGCGGTGTGATCCACGGGTGGGCGATGTTCAGCGGCATGAAGCCGTCGAAGCGTTCCGGTTCGCGCAACGCCATCAGGAAGCCGATGTATCCACCCCAGTCGTGTCCGACCAGCAGCGCGCGCCGCACGTCCAGCGAATCCAACAGGGCCAGTAGGTCACTGGCGACCTCGTCCTTCTCCCAGCGATGCTGGGCCGGGCCGGACCAGCCGTAGCCGGGCAGATCCGGTGCGATGATGCGCAGGCCCGCGGGCGGATCGGCGAGCAGATGCCGATACGCGTAGTGATGCTGCGGCCAGCCGTGCAGCACGACCACGGGCCGCCCGTCGGCGGGGCCCGCTTCGGTCACGTGGAAACGCACGCCCCGGGCGGTGATATGGGACCTGCGCACCCCTTCGATATGCGGTGGTTGCTCGGCCGATCCGGTACTCGCCATACCCGATGCTAACCACGCGGTAACGCGACAGGCGCGCCACGCGAACGATTTCCGACTCTGGTCGGACAATTCTGCGACCGCGGCATGACAATGAATGCGGCAGACACGAGGAGGACGGGCGATGCCGAAGAAGTTCGAATCACCTGCGGGGTGGTCGCCACCCGGTTCCGAGTTCCAGAGCCGCGGCGTCACCGCCGGCACCGCGGCGGGGGTGCTGTTCGGCCTGGTGGTGACGCCGATCGGGATCGCCCTCGCGGCCAAGGGCGGCGCCGATATTCGTTACTGGGTGATCGTCGGCGCCGTCACCGACCGCGCGACCGCCTCCCTCGAGATCATCGGCGGCTCACTGCTATTGCTGATCGTCGCCGCGCTGGCGACGTTCTCTCCGGCGGGCACGATCGCGGCCAGCCTGGTGTGGGGCGTGTTCCCGGGGATCCTGCATCTGCTGTTCCCCGACGATACGTTCCGATTGATCGGCGATCTGCCGTTCATATCCAGTGCGATGCAGGTGGCGCTGCACTCCTGGGTCACCAACGGTTTCGCGCTGATCTCCGGATTCATGTTGCTGGGCGCGGGCCTGGTCGGCCTGCTACGCAAGAGGTGAGGTTGGGCCCTGCACGCACAGCACCTGCTGCCGCAGTGTCGTGTGGGCCCACATGAGCATCTGCGCCCTGGTGCCGCGCAGCTCGACGGGAAATATGGTCTCGGTCCTGATTTTCGGTGGATACGACGTTGACGAGCGTGGTCATGGTGTGCGCCGGTGTGCTGGCGTTGCTCACGGCCGCGGTGATCGGTATGGCGCGTGCGCCGGAAGAATCAGTCGGGGCTGCCGATGCCGCCGCCGGGCGGGCAGTAGATCATGCCGTGGTCGGGTAGGTGGGCGGTCCATGCTTCGAATCGGGGGTCGGGTGGGCAGAGCAGCCGGGCGCCCGTATCGAAGGCGAGTTCGAGTTCCCAGTGGTCGACCCGCGCCGCGGATACCCGGTGATGGAGCAGTCCGAGCATCGGTGCCGCCGTGCGCGGGTCCTGCTCGATACTCACCTCCGATTTGCAGCCCTCTTCGTCGGTGAACATGAGATTGGTGAGGTCGATGAAGGTCCCCGGCGATCCGGGCGGGCCGGGGTCGAAGATGAGTCGCAGCGACCACCGGATCCAGACCTGCTCCACCTCGAGGTCCTCGAACGCCGAGAACATGCCCATGGTCGCGATTGTATGGACAGCGGGGGCGCAGTGGTCGGAGGCTCAGCAGGAGCTGATCTGCCGGCGCCGCAGCGCCCACCACAATTCCAGGGCGACAGCGGGTTTGCGGAGATCCGCCCCGGTGAGCGCGCGGAATCGGTCGATGCGGTATCGGACGGTGTTGGGATGCACGATCAGGTCCCGGGCGGTGGATTCGATGTGCTGTCCGTTGTCGAGATAGCGGCGCAGGGTATCCAGATACAGGTCGGGGGAGTCGGTTCGGCGCAGCGGGTCCAGGTAGCGGCGGACCAGGTTGTCGCCGATCTCGGCGTCCGCGAGCACGGCCGGCAGCAGGCCCAGGGCGTCCAGATCCTGTGCGCCGGTATGCCCGAACGCGACCATGGTGTTCAGCGCCCGGGTGGCCCGGACGAAGCCCGCGGAGAGTTGATCGATCGGCGCCGCGGCGGCGAATCCCACGGCGACGGGAGGCTTTTCGGGTAGTAGATCGGTGAAGCCCGCGAGATCGCCGTCGACCGTGGTGGTGAATCCGGTCCGGTCCGGCCGGACCAGGAGCCGCGCCAGTTCGTCGAGCGGGTAGGCGAGGGTGGGGCGGATCCGGAACGGGAGATAGTGATGATCGGTCTCGATGCCGTAGTGCTGGGCGCGCACGGCGAGTTCGGCGCGGCCTGCGGTGCCGCTGAGGACCGCCCGGGTGAAATCCGCGCGGGCCTGATGGTCATGCCGGGCGTTCTCGAGCTCGACCTCGCGGTGGCCGTTCGAGAACTCGGAGGTTGCCGTATCGACGATGTCGAGGAGCTGGCGGGTGAGTTCGAGTTGCACGCGATCGGGGTACTTGTGAGATCTTCCAATCTCGGTGATCTCGTCGAGGATTTCGCGTAGTCCGATGCGCCACGCGGCGAGCAGTTCGGTCAGGGAGACGCCCTGGCGGCCACGCACGACGCCGAACTCCCGGAAACCACGGAGTTCCTCGTCCGAGGGGCCTCGCTCCGCGACGAAGGCATCGAGTAACGCCTCGACCATCTGCCCGGTGAGCGGCCTGACCTCGGCCGGATCGAGTCGAACGTAGGCGGGGATCTCCGAGCGGGCGCGGGTGACGATCCGGTCGAGCACCACCGACCGCCGCTCGGCCAGTTCGGTGAGCAGCCGACGTCGGGCGGTGGGCGCTTTCGCGGTCATAACGCCTCGAGTGTAGGACATCGAGTTTGGGATTTCCTACAAGTCGAGGGCCGCCCGTTTCGGAATGGGCTCCATTGTCCCGGATCGATAGCCGGGCGATGCTGACCTCATGGATGTGACCGGGCTCATGCGACAGGCCGCGATGCTCAATGCCGAGCATCCGGCGGTGATCACCGAGGAATGTCGTCTCACCTTCGCCCAGGCGTGGGCGCGTGGTGTGCGACTGGCGAATGCGTTGCGCGCCTTGGGTGTTCGGCCCGGTGACCGGGTGGCCGGTCTGGAGGACAACAACCTCGGCTGTGTCGATATGGTGCTCGGCTGCGCTATCGCGGGCGCGGTGCGGGTGCCGCTGTATCCGCGCAATGCGCGAGAATCGCACGCGCACATGGTGTCCCGCACCGACGCCCGGGTGCTGCTCGTCGACGAGGCGTACGCCGACTCGGTACGCGATCTCGACCGCGACCTGGACTGCCTCGGACATATCGTCGTTCGCGATGTGGACTACGAGGACTGGCTGGCCGAACAAGACGATACCGATCCACTGCTCCCGATCGACCCCGACTCCTGGTACATCATCCGGCATTCCGGCGGCACCACCGGTAAACCCAAGGGCGTGGCCTACACCCATCACGACTGGGTGCTGAACTGCCGCAACTGGTCCTACAGCACCGAGCGCATGCACCGCGGCAGCGTCGTCGGCCACGCGGGTCCCATCTCGCACGCCTCCGGATATCTGTTCCTGCCTGGCTGGCTGGCCGGCGCCGCCAATCTCGTCTTCGGGGCGTTCGAACCAGGCAAGGTGCTGGCGATGATGGCCGAGCATCAGGTGAGCCACATCTTCGCCTCGCCCAGTCTGCTGGCCGCGCTGGCCCGGCATCCGCAGGCGTCCGGGCGGGACTGGCCGGCGCTGCGGACCATCATGGTCGGCGGGGCGCCGATCACCGATGCCACCGCGCTGCTCGGCCGAAAGGTGTTCGGCGACACCCTGTTCCAGGGCTTCGGTCAGACCGAGGCCGTACCGATCACAGCGATGGGGCCCGAGGATTGGTTCGGCACGATCGAGGGGTCGACGCCGCTGCGGTCCGCGGGCCGGGTGCTGCCGTACGCGCAGGTGGAGATTCGAGACGAGGACGGGCGGGTGCTGCCGATCGGGGAGACCGGTGAGATCGTCGCCAAGGTCGAGGGGCAGATGCGCGGGTACTGGGGCGACGAGGAGCTGACCCGCACCCGCCTGGTCGATGGCTGGGTGCAGACCAAGGACATCGGGCGACTCGATCACAACGGCTTCCTCTATGTACTCGATCGCGTCGAGGACATGATCGTCTCGGGCGGTTTCAATATCTGGCCCGCCGAGCTGGAGACGGTCATCGCGGACCATCCGGCCGTGCTGGAGGTCGCGGTATTCGGCATCCCGGACCAGCGGTGGGGCGAGACGCCGATGGCGGTCGTGAGTGTCGCGGATCCGGCGGCGGTGACCGCCGAGGAGATCGTCGAACTGTGCCGGGATCGGCTCGGGTCCTACAAGAAACCCGGCCGCGTCGAGATCACCACCGATGCGCTGCCCAAGAGCGTCGTGGGTAAACTGCTGCGCAAACAGCTGCGCGAACCGCACTGGGCCGGACATGAGAGCAGAGTCTTCGGCGCATGAAATCCGTTGTCCGCCATCGAAGGAGCTGGCATATGACAGTATGGAATCGCATCGACCGCGGCACGGGCCGCCCGCTGGTGCTGCTGCACGGCGGCGGCTCCTCGGCCCGGTGTTGGCTGCCGGTCATCGACCTGCTCGCCGCGCACCGCCGCGTCATCGCGCTGGATTTCCCCGGTTTCGGGCGGACACCGGCCATCACCGACCGGCCGTTCAGCATGGACCTGGCGATGCGGGTGCTCGCCGAGGAGCTCGACCGCCTCGGCATCGGCACTCCGGTCGATATCGCGGGCAACTCCATGGGCGGCTGGATGGCGCTCGAGGCCGCCAAACGCGGCATGGCGAGTTCGGTGGTGGCGATCGGCCCGGCCGGGCTGTGGGCACACGGCATGCCGCGGCTGACCCGGCTGCAGTTTCGCACCGGTCTGGTCGGCGCGCCGCTCGTGCACACCCCGGCACGCGCACTGCTGCGGTATCCGGTGGTGCGCGCGGTCGCCCTGGGCATTCCGGTGGCGAATCCGCGCGGGCTCAGTACCGACGACGCCGTCGGCATCGTCGAGGACATCCACCGGTCCGCGCCGACGCTGCGGCGCGCGCTCACGGTGGCTTATCACTCCAGATTCGAAGGCGGACAGCAGATCTCGGTGCCGATCACGCTGGCGTTCGGCGCACGCGACCATATGGTCCGGGTCCGCGACAGCCGCTTCCTCGATCAGCTGCCCGCCCATACCCGGCAGGTGGTGCTGCCCGGCTGCGGGCATATGCCGATGTGGGACGATCCGGCGCTCATCGCCCGCACCATCCTCGACGGTATCACCGTCGCGAGCGTGGATGAGGTCAGCGCATGACCGCGTTCAACGAACTTCGGGGGCGGCTCACCCTGCCGCTGATCGCCGCACCCATGTTCCTGGTGTCCGGGCCGGATCTGGTGGTCGCCGCGGCGCGTGCGGGCATCGTCGGCGCGTTCCCGACCGCGAACGCCCGCGACGTCGGCGAATTGGCCCGGTGGCTCACCGACATTCGGGACCGCCGCGAGCCCGGCCGCGGTGCGGTCGCCGCGAATCTGATCGTGCACCACAGCAATAGCCGGATGCGCGAGGATCTGGCCGTGCTGTGCGACCAGCCGACCGAACTGGTGATCACCTCGGTCGGTTCGCCCGCGCCGGTCGTCGACGCGCTGCACGAGGTGGGCGCGCTGGTCTTCGCCGATATCGCGACCCTGCGGCACGCCCGCCGCGCCGTCGCCGCCGGGGCGGACGGACTCATCCTGCTCACGGCCGGTGCGGGCGGGCAGACCGGCTGGGCCAATCCGTTCGCCTTCGTTCGCTCGGTCCGCGAGTTCTACGACGGCCCACTCGTGCTCGCGGGTGGTATCAGCGACGGGGTGGCCCTGCGCGCCGCGTTCACCCTCGGCGCGGACCTGGGATATATGGGAACCAAGTTCCTCGCGACCACCGAAAGCCTCGCGCCGCGGGAACATAAGCAGATGGTCGTCGACTCCGAACTCGACGACATCACCCTGACCTCGGCCCTCACCGGCCTGCCCACGAATATGCTGCGGCCCTCGCTCGACCGCGGCCTCGATCCGAACACATCCGGTCCCGATGGCGCCGACGTGAGCGGGCTCCTGGCCCAGGCGGGCTCGTCGAGCCCGTGGCGAAACTTCTTCAGCGCCGGGCATTCCGCCGGTGGCGTCCAGGACATTCTGTCGGTCGCGGAGCTGGTGGAACGGACCGCGTACGAATATCGGGGACTGTTCCAGCGCGCCGACGGGCCCTGATAGCGGGCGGCTCCCGATGTTCACCGGCCGGTTGAACGGGCGTCGCCCGGCCGCGATAGACAGCGCGGGTGAGTGCATATCGTCGTCTTCATTTCGCCGTTCTCGCCGCCGTCGTGGGGGCGGCGGCCGCCTGTTCGTCCGGGGGCGGCGCGGAGGGACTGCGTGCCGAGAAGGATCGGCCACTGGTCATCGGCCTGGACGAGCTGCTGGCCCGCACGGGCGGCAGTGCCGCTGTGGGAGTGAGCAATCCGCAGCACGGCCGGATCGAGCGGCGCGGTGACGGTGCGCTGGTGTACACCCCGCAGGCCGGATTCGTCGGCGACGAGACCCTCACGGTGACCACCACCGACGCCGTGCGGCTGTACACCACCAACATTCCGCCGATGGGTCAGTTCGGCGGAATCACGGTGCAGGCCAGTGGATTCGGCTCGGCATTCGCACCGGTTCCGGGATCGCCCGACGAGTTCTACGGTCTGACCGACCGCGGGCCCAATGCCGACGGACCGAAGAAGAACGAGAAGATCGCGCCCACACCGGATTTCGCGCCGAAGATCGGCAAGTTCAAGCTGACCGGCACCAAGGCCGTGCTGGAATCGACCATCGAGCTGAAGAACCGGGCGGGCGTCCCGTTCAACGGCCTGGTGGATACCTCGGCGCCGACGGGTGAGACGATGCGCGGCCTCGACGGTAATGTCTTGCCGCCCACCGATCATGGGCTGGACACCGAGGGTCTGGTGGCCATGGCGGACGGAACCTTCTGGGTCAGTGACGAATACGGCCCGTTCCTGGTCCACTTCGACGCGAGCGGTACCGAGATCGATCGCCTGGCGCCGGGAAACGGCCTGCCCCAGGAGCTTTCGCTGCGCACCCCGAATCAGGGCATGGAGGGTCTGACCCTCACCCCGGACGGTAAGACGCTGGTCGGTGCGATCCAGAGCGGTCTGCAGGCGCCCGGCGCGGGTTCGGCGCGCGAGGTGCCGATGACCCGGATCGTCACCGTGGATCCGGCGACCAAGGCGACCAAGGAGTTCGTCTATCCGCTCGAGGATCCCAAGAGTCGGCTCGCGGTCTCGGAGATCACCGCGACCGGCCCGAACACCTTCATCGTCGACGAGCGCGATGGCAAGCTCGCCCCGAAGGCGAACAAGAAGCTGTGGACCATCGATATGTCCGACGCGACCGATGTGGGACCGCGGTCGACCGTGCCGGGCGCGCAGTACGATCCGAGGCTCGGTCTGCTGATCGACGGTAAACCGCTGGAGGTATACGTCGGCGCGGTGTCGACCGCCGACGGCGTCGCCGCGCTGCGGCACGCCGGAATCACCCCGGTGGCCAAGAAGTCGAATCTGGATCTGGCCGGACTGGTCGACAAGCTCGCCGCCGACGGCACCTTCTTCGGCCACGACAAGATCGAGGGCGTGGCCACCCGCGACGGCGGCAAGACCCTCTACATCTCCAACGACAGCGATTTCGGCCTCGCCGGTAGCACCGGTGACACGCCGCCGTTCGGCCTGAAGGCCAAGACGCTGCCCAACGGCACGCAGGACACCGGCGAGGTCCTCATGGTCGACACGACCAAGCTCCCGGCCGCCACCCGCACCGCGACGGTGACGATTACTGTGCGCTGATGTCGATTCCGGGCCGTCTCGTTCGACGGATAGGTGAAGGGGTCGCATCGGCGGCCCCGGCACCGAAAGGACGAGACAATGCGGACAGTGGCTGCTTTCGAGCACATGACCCTGGACGGCTACGCGTCGTCGGGTCAGGGGACGGGGTTCGAATGGACCTTCCATGCCTTCAGTGACGAATTCGCCGAATTCGCCGACGGGCATCTCCGGGCTGATATCGATACCGCGATCTACGGTCGCCAGACCTATCTCGGCATGTACGGATACTGGGGCGATCAGCCCACCGCGGAGAGTTCGGCGCATGAACGCGCCCATGCCGAATGGGTGAAAGCGGTCGACAAGATCGTCTGCTCGACCACGCTGGAATCGGCGGATTGGAACAATACGCGCCTGATCCGGGGCGATCTCGCGCGGGAGTTCGCCGAGTTGAAGGCCGGCCCGGGCGGCACGATGGCGATCTATGCCAGCCCGAGGCTGGTGCATTCGTTCGTCGATCTCGGGCTGATCGATGAGTTCCGGCTCATCGTGCATCCGGTGGTGCTCGGATCCGGCACGCCGCTGTTCCACGACAAGTCGGCGCTGGATCTGGATCTGATGGAATCCCAGGCCTTCGAATCCGGTGCGATCTATCTGCGTTACCGGGTCGGGCGGGAGAGGATCGCCTGATGCGCTATCTGATGCTGATCCGTCTCGATCCCGCCATCGCGCCCGTCGCCGGACCGGACCCGGCGCTGCAGGCGGATATGGGTGCGTTGATCGAGGAGATGACCAAGGCCGGGGTGCTGCTGGACACCGCGGGGCTGCGACCGATGGAGGAGGCGACGCGGATCCGGTTGTCCGGCGGCGCCCAGACCGTTCTGGACGGGCCGTTCACCGAATCCAAGGAGATCATCGGCGGATACTGCCTGCTCCAGGCGCGTTCGAAGGAGGAGGCGGTGGAGTGGGGCTCGCGGTTCCTGCGCGTGCACGGGCCGGAGTGGACGATGGAACTCGAGATCCGGGAGCTGGATCAGTCGTGAGCCGTCGATGAGCGACGAGCGCCCGCCCGGGGAGTGGGTGGGCAGGGCGGTCGAGGCGGCGTGGCGGATCGAATGGCCGCAATTGGTGGCCGGATTGACCCGCCTGGCCGGTGATATCGATACCGCCGAGGAACTCGCCCAGGACGCGCACGTGGCCGCGTTGGAACAGTGGCCGCGCGACGGGATTCCGTCGAATCCGGGCGGTTGGCTCATGCGCACCGCCAAGCGCCGGGCGGTCGATCGGATCCGCCGCGATCTGACCTTCGCGCGCAAACTGTCGCTGCTCGGAAATGATCTGCTCACCGAACAGCGCAGTGGCGCAATGGATTCGGAGGTCGGTATCACCGACGATCTGCTGCGGATGATGTTCACCGCGTGTCATCCGGCGCTGTCGCGGATGTCGCAGGTGACGCTGACGTTGCGGATGGTGGGCGGCCTGACCGTCGAGGAGATCTCGCGGGCCTATGTAGTGCCGAAATCCGCTGTGTCACAACGGATCGTACGCGCCAAGCGGACGATCAAAACAGAGCGGTTGCTCTTCGAGGTGCCCGGGAACGAGGAACTGGCCGGGCGGTTGGCCGCGGTACTCGAGGTGATCTATCTGATCTTCAACGAGGGGTATGCCAGCACGTCCGGGCAGGAGTGGGTGCGCGCCGAGCTGTGTGAGGACGCCCTGCGTCTGGCGCGCATCCTCGGCGGTCTGCTGCCCGGCGAACCCGAGGTGCACGGGCTGGCCGCGCTGCTGGAATTGCAGGCCTCGCGCGTCCGGGCCCGCAGTGATGATGCGAATCGCCTTGTGCTGCTGCCGGATCAGGATCGCACGCGGTGGGATCGGCTGCTCATCCGGCGGGGCTTCGCGGCCCTGGGCCGGGCCCATGCGGTGGCGCGGCAACGCGGCGTCGGGCCCGGCTCCTACGCCCTGCAGGCGGCCATCGCCGCCGCCCACGCGATGGCCGCCACCGCCCAGGACACCGATTGGCGGCGGATCGCCGGGCTGTATGCGGTGCTGGCGCAACGCTTTCCGTCGCCGATCGTGGAACTGAATCGGGCGGTGGCGGTGGCGATGATGCACGGGCCCGCCGCCGGACTGGAACTCGTCGACGCCGTGGCAGCGACCGGTGTCCTGGATGGTTATCACCTGCTGTACGCCGTCCGCGGGGATCTGCTCGCCCGCCTCGGGCGCACCGCTGAGGCTCGCGCGGCCTTTCTGCGGGCGGGCGAGCTGACCGCGAACCTCGCCGAGCGGTCACTGCTGCTCGATCGGGCGGCCATACTGGAGTGATACCCCGCACGAACGAATCATCCGTGATCGCGCACAGTCGGCGTGTCGGCGCGGACAGGAACGGGATGAACGGGCACGGTGAGGATATGAACGTAACCTCGGGAACGTTCCAGCGCATCTACGATCCGAGCGTGGGGGAGGATCGCGAGTGGTATATCAACGACCACACCGTGATTCGCGCCGCGGACGGGCGCTGGCATCTGTTCGGCATCACCCATCCCGAGCCGGCGGATCCGGAGAACGAGATCGAATTCGCCCACGCCACGGCCGATGCGCTGCTCGGCCCGTGGACCAAGCAGCCGCCCGCGCTGACCGTGGACTACGCCTACGGGGAGACGCATCTGTGGGCACCGCATGTCGTGCGGGACGGCGATCGGTACTGCATGTTCTATGCCGGGGGCGGGGCCGACCGGACCGCCGCCGAGATGAATCTCGCCGTCTCCACCGATCTGTTCGACTGGCAGCGCCATCCGGGTGGCCCGCTGTTCGAGGACGGGTACGACGCGCGCGATCCGATGGTGCTGCGGTTGGCGGATCGATGGGTGATGTACTACTGCGCGACCAGCGATCCGGCGGGCGGCAATCATGTCGTCGCCTACCGGACCAGCACCGATCTGGTGAACTGGTGCGACCGCGAGATCGCGTTCACCGATCCGAGCACCGGCACCGGCGCCGGGAATACCGAATCGCCGTTCGTGCTGCCGCACAACGGTTCCTGGTATCTGTTCATCGGTCCGCGCCCGGATTACGTGGGCACCGATGTATTCCGCAGCGATGATCCGCTGTCGTTCCAGCTGGCCGATCAGGTCGGTCACATTCCCGCGCACGCCGCCGAGATCGTCGACGACGACGGCGCCCTGTGGGTCACCAGTGCGGGCTGGGGTCAGGGCGGTGTGTCGGTCGCGCCCTTGCTTTTCCAGGAGTGAGCATGTTTCTCGGGATCGATATCGGTACGTCCGGCTCCAAGGCCGTGCTGGTGGACCCGGACGGCACGATCGTCGCCAGGGCCGAACGGGCGCACGGTGTTTCGACCCCACATCCGGGCTGGGTCGAACACGACGCACAGGCGGTGTGGTGGGCCGATTTCCTCGCCCTGGTCGGCGAGGTGATCCGCACCGACGCCGACCGCGCGGGCCTGCGCGGACTCGCGGTGAGCGGCATCGGTCCCTGTCTGCTGCCCGCCGATGAGCGGGGCACGCCGCTGCGCCCGGCGATCCTCTACGGCGTCGACACCCGCGCCACCGCCGAAATCGCCGAGTTGAACGAGGAATTGGGTGCGGAGGCGGTGCTGCGGCGGGCGGGCTCGCCGCTGACATCGCAGGCGGTGGGGCCGAAGCTGCGCTGGCTGGCCCGACACGAGCCGCAGGTGTACGCGCGGATGCGAATGCTGTTGATGGCCAGCTCATTTCTCGTGCATCGGCTCACCGGCCGGTATGTGCTCGATCACGAGTCGGCCAGCCAATGCGTGCCCATGTACGACCTGCATCGCCGCGAATGGGCCTCGGACTGGGCGGAATCCGTCGCGCCGGGTCTGCCGCTGCCCGAATTGGCCTGGCCCACCGAGATTGTCGGTGCGGTGACGCGGGAGGCGGCCGCCGCCACCGGACTTCCGGCCGGACTGCCGATCACCACCGGCACCATCGACGCGTGGGCCGAGGCCGCGAGCGTCGGGGTGCGGGCGCCCGGGGATGCGATGGTCATGTACGGGACCACCATGTTCCTGGTGCAGGTACTGACCGATCCCCGGCCGCATCCGGGACTGTGGGGCACGTGCGGAACCTGGCCTGGCACATACACTCTCGCCGCCGGCATGGCCACCTCCGGTGCGGTGACCGATTGGCTGCGCCGCCTGGTCGGCGGCGAATTCGCCGATCTGGTGCGAGAGGCCGATGCGGTGCCCGCGGGCAGCCGCGGCCTGATCCTGCTGCCCTACTTCGCGGGCGAGCGCACGCCGCTGTTCGATCCCGATGCCCGCGGCCTGCTCGCCGGGCTCACCCTCGGGCACGGGCGCGCCGAGATCTACCGGGCCGCGCTGGAGGGGATCGGATACGGCGTGCGGCACAATCTCGAGGCGATGGCGGCGGCCGGGGGCAGCGCGCGGCGGCTGGTAGCGGTCGGTGGCGGCACCAAGGGCGGGCTGTGGACGCGAATCGTCTCCGATATCACCGGTCTGCCGCAACAACTTCCGGCCGAGACCGTCGGCGCGTGCCTGGGCGACGCGCTGCTGGCCGCCGAGGCGAGCGGCGTGGCCACCGCCGACTGGAATCCGGTGGTGACGACCGTGCAGCCGGATCCCGCGCACACCGCCGTCTACGACGAGTTCTACCGGCACTACCGAGGGCTGTACGAATCCACCCGCGAGAGCGCTCATTTCCTGGCCGATCAGCAGCGCCGGGCCGCGCCGTGACGTGATGGGCTGGTTCGTGGGAGAATCCAGCCCATGTCCACGCAGGTGTTGACACAGCAAAACTTCGAGCGGACGGTGTCCGCCGGTGCGATCGTGCTGGTGGATTACTGGGCGGACTGGTGCGGGTGGTGTAGTCGATTCGCGCCCATCTACGAGGAATCGGCGAACCAGCATCGCGATATCGTGCACGGCACCGTCGATGCCGAGGCCGAATCCGCCCTGGCCGCGGCCGCCCAGATCAATAGTCTGCCGACCCTGCAGGCGTATCGCGAAGGCCTGCTGGTGTATTCGAATCCGGGCTTTCAAACCGCCGCGCAGCTGGAGGATCTGGTCCAGCAGATCATGTGGCTGGATATGGATGCCGTGCGCCGCGAGATAGGCCAGCAGATCCCCGGTTTCACCGAGGCCCACTCCGAGCCGATGCTGACCGGCCCCGCCCCGACCGCGGGCCTGGCCGCCGGGGCGACCGGCTACGGCTGGCCGGGCCTGCGCCTGAGCTGAGCTGAGTTGTCGCACTGAGTTGGCTGAGTGGTTCGTACCGAGTTGGCTGATTCGTTCGCGCCGAGTCGGCTGAGTCGTCCGCAGCGAGCCCTCAGAACCTGGTGCGCGCGAGCCACGTACTGAGCACTGCGGCATCGCCCGACACCCGCACCCGCGGCGGTTCGACCGGGATCCGCCCCAGCAGCACCAGGAACAGGTCCGCGGCCGTCGCCTCGACCCCCGCGGTGGCGGACGCGGTATCGGTATCCCATTCGATCACGCTGTCGCCCTTGCGGATTCGCCAGTGATCCGCGTCATCGATGGCGTGCAGCGACAGGGTGTCGCCCGCGTCCAGCGGCGGCGCGAAGCGGGGCGAGCCCAGCGCGATGAGCCCCAGCAGTTCGGAGATGCCGTCGGCGGCGAGGGCGGGATCCAGATCGACCTCGCGGTCCAGCGCCAGCAGCGCGTCGGCGCGATGCCCGGTCGCCTCGTGCAGGCGGCGGCGGACCCACCACTCGCTCGGCCGTGGCCGCGAAAACGGCGTCCACACCGGCACTTCCGGCCCGACGTCGTCGACCGCATCGATCACCACCCGCGCGCCCTCGCGTAGCCAAGCCGCCGCCTCGGCCACCGCCCGCGGTCGCCGGATATCGGGAACTCGATCGAAATCCATTGCCGTGGCGGCACGTTCGGCAATCATGGCGGCGGCCCAACGATGCCCACCCCCCACATGCGCGACCAGATTGGCCAGCGTCCAATCCGGACAGGTCGGTATCGGCGTGGCCGGATCGGCCTCGAGGTAGAGCTCGGCCAGGCGGTCGGTCTCCTCGAGCAATGCTCCGCGCACGACCGTGGTGTCGAGAGAAGTCACCACCGGAACGCTAGTCACCATGATCGGCGCGGACCACTCGTGCGGTCCGGGCGGTCGGCGGTGGAATCTCCGGGGGTGCGGGCGATTCGGCACCGGAATGGGGCTGGGCGTGCCAAAATCCGGATGGTGCACGAGATATGGCGGCTCGATCAGGCACGGACTCGTTCGATCAGCGCGGAGAACCCTACGGGGGCGCCGGGTCAAGGTGGGCGCGCGACCACCGGAACGGGTGCGGATGCGGCGCGCGATCTGGGTGTCGGCTGGAAGGTGTCGCCGTCGATCCTGGTGAATCCGGGGCAGACGGCCGTACTCGCCGATATCACCGGGCCGGGGATCATCCGGCACTTCTGGCTCACCACCGATCGGTCGGTGTTGCAGCAGATCACCCTGCGGCTGTATTGGGATTCCGATACCGATCCGTCGATCGATGTGCCGCTGGGCTCGTTCTTCTGCAATGCCTGGGACCAGCTGGGGTTGGTGGGCTCCGAGATGGTCGTGGTCGCGCCCGCGGGCGGATTCAACAGCTACTGGCCCATGCCGTTTCGCGCGCATGCGCGCATCGAGCTGACCAACGGTGCCGACCATGCGGTGCCGGTGTACTACCAGGTGACCTATCTCGAGGAGGATGTGCCGCGCGAGGCGGGATATCTGCATGCCAGCTGGCGGCATGTCGATCCGCTGGGTCATCCGGCCATCCACACCGTCCTGGACGACACGCCCGGGCCCGGCCGCTATGTCGGCACCTACCTATCGATCTGCCCGAACGCGCCGGCCTGGTGGGGCGAGGGCGAGATGAAGTTCTACTTCGACGGTGACACCGAATTCCCGACCATCTGCGGCACCGGCACCGAGGACTACTTCGGCGGTGCGTGGAACTTCGATATCGACGGCGCGTATCGCCCGTACTCCACGCCGTATCTCGGCCTCGTGCAGGCGTTACCGCCGGATCAGATCTATCAGCCCCAGCAGCGCTTCGGCATGTACCGCTGGCATGTGCGCGATCCCATCTGCTTCCAGCGCAGTATGCGGGTCACCATTCAGGCGCTGGGCTGGGGCGCCAACGGCCGCTATCTGCCGCTCGAGGACGCCGAGATCGGAACCACTGCGTTGTGGTATCAAAACCGTCTGGTTACGGCTCGGCGCTGAAGCAACATCGATGTGAAAAGCGCCGCGTTCGTTCGGATCGGGTGCAAGGTGGAGATATGCGTGCCCTCGTGATCGAAAAGCCCGGACGATTCTCGGTCGAGTCGGTGCCCGATCCGACCCCCGGACCCACGGAGGCGGTCGTGCGGGTGGGTGCCGTCGGCATCTGCGGCACCGACGCGCATATCGTCAACGGGGAATTCCCGCCCACCCCGTATCCGATCGTGCCCGGACACGAATTCGCCGGAGAGGTGGTGGCCGTCGGCGGCGATGCGGCGGGGGTGCGCGTGGGGGATATGGTCGCCGTCGATCCGTCGCTGTTCTGCGGGCGCTGCCACTACTGCGCGATCGGGCGGGGCAATCTCTGCGAGAACTGGGGCGCGATCGGCGACACCGTCGACGGGGCCATGGCCGAATACGTGGCGGTGCCCGCGGCCAACTGCCATCGGCTGCCCGGTCATCTCTCGGCCGCGCACGGGGCGCTGATCGAGCCGCTGTCGTGCGCGGTGCACGGATTCGATGTGCTGCCACGGCAATTGGGTTCGCACTATCTCATCTACGGCGCGGGCACGATGGGCCTGCTGATGCTGCAGCTGGCCACCGCGGCCGGTGCGGCGTCGGTCTCGGTGATCGATGTCAATGCCGGGCGGCTCGAAGTGTCGCGCACGCTCGGCGCCGATGCGGCGTCGACGTCGGCCGACGAACTGGATCGGCCCGAGGGCTGGGAGATCGTCATCGACTGCACCGGTGCGATCGCGGCGATCGAGGACGGGCTGGCGCGGGTCCGGCGCGGGGGTACCTTCCAGCAGTTCGGGGTCGCCGCCGGCGATGCGCGCGCGGCCGTATCGCCGTTCCGGATCTACAACGACGAGATCACCATCGTCGGTTCGATGGCCGTGCTGCACAGCTTCGGGCGTGCGGTGGATCTGCTGTGCGAGGGGGTGGTGGACGCCGACACGATGATCACCCACGATTTCCCGCTCGACGAATTCGACGAGGCGTTGCGCACCTTCCGGTCCGGGATCGGGCGCAAGATCCAGATCCGGCCCTCGGGGCGGCGCTGATGCTGGTCGCGGGCGTCGACAGTTCGACGCAGTCGTGCAAGGTGGTCGTCTGCGACGCCGACAGTGGAAAAATCGTGCGGGAGAACAGGATTGCGCATCCGGACGGGACGGAGGTGCCCGCGGCCGCGTGGTGGGACGCGTGGCTCGCGGCCGCGGACGGGCTGCTCGACGGGGTCGGGGCGATCGCGGTGGCCGCTCAGCAGCACGGCCTGGTGACGCTGGATGAGCAGGGGCGGCCGGTGCGGGATGCGTTGCTGTGGAACGACACTCGCTCGGCGGGAGCGGCGGTGGATCTGGTCGGGGAGTTGGGCGGTCCGGCCGAGTGGGCCGAGGCGGTCGGTAGCGTGCCGTTGGCCGCGCATACCGTGGCGAAGCTGCGGTGGCTGGCCGATCATGAGCCCGGCCATGCGGATCGGGTGGCGCGGGTGCTGTTGCCGCACGACTACCTCACCTGGCGATTGCGTGGTGGGACACCGGATGTCGAGCCGACCACCGATCGTGGCGATGCGTCCGGCACCGGGTATTGGTCACCGGCCGAGGGGCGTTATCGAGAGGAGCTGGTGCGGCTGGCCTTTCGCGGGCGTCGCCCCGAGTTGCCGCGGGTGCTCGGGCCCGCGGAGGCGGCGGGGCATACCCCCGATGGTGTGCTGGTGGCGGCCGGGACGGGCGACAATGCCGCCGCCGCACTGGGTTTGGGACTCGGTGACGGTGAGGTGGTGGTCTCGCTGGGGACCAGCGGGACCGTATTCACCCGCAGCCCGTCGCCGTCCGCCGACGCCAGCGGTGCGATCAACGGATTCGCCGATGCCACCGGCGGCCATCTGCCGCTGGTGTGCACCCTCAATGCCGCGCGCGTCCTGGAATACGCCGCGGCCGTGCTGGGTGTCGGCCTGACCGAGCTGGAAGACCTTGCCCGCCGGTCTGTTCCGGGCGCCCACGGCCTCACGCTGCTGCCCTATCTGACCGGTGAGCGGACCCCCGATCTGCCCGATGAGACCGGTACCCTGCACGGCCTGACCCCGCTGACCATGCGACCGGAACATATCGCCCGGGCCGCGATCGAGGGCATGCTGTGCAATCTCGCCGATGCGCTCGACCAGCTGCGCACCCTCGAACCCCGCCGGGTGCTGCTGATCGGCGGGGCCGCGGCCAGTCCTCTGGTGGCCGGCATCGCCCGCGACCTGTTCGACCTGGCCGTGACGGTCCCCGAACCCCGCGAATACGTGGCCCTCGGGGCCGCCCGCCAGGCCGCCTGGGCTTTGGCCGCGACCCCGGCCCCGCCCGAATGGCCCGCCCCGCCCGCTCGCGAGATCCCGGCCCCCGAGGGCGATCCCGGTCGTGAGATTCGCGAACGTTACGGCCGTATCCGCCGACTCGTCCACGGCCGGTAACCTGTCCGCCTCCGGGCGCGACCATGATGGACGTAGGCCAGGAAAATCGGATGAATGCGCGGAACCGGTCGCCTACAGTCGTTTCCATGACCTGGACAGTTCCGGAGGTGGACCGGTCCGAACCGCTCGGCACTGGCGGCGAGCGGGCAATGCTGCAGTCGTGGCTGGACTACCACCGGATGACGTTGTTGCGCAAGTGTTCCGGGCTCACCGGTGAGCAGTTGATGCTGCGCAGCGTCGAACCCTCGGGGTTGACGCTGCTGGGGCTGATTCGGCACCTCACCGATGTGGAGCGATGCTGGTTCCGGCAGCGGGCCGCGGGGGAGGACATCGAATCGCTGTACATCACCGAATCGAATCTGGACGCCGATTTCGACGAGTTCGCCGATACCGCGGCCGAACGAGTCGTCGCGGCGTTGTGCGACGAGATCGAGGTCTGCGACAAGGCCGTGGCGAGTCTGCCCCTCGAGCACACCTTCATCCGCCCGGCTACCGGGGAGACACTGTCGCTGCGCTGGGTCTATCTGCACATGATCGAGGAGTACGCCCGGCACAACGGGCACGCTGATCTGCTGCGCGAACGCGTCGACGGTGTCACCGGGGAGTGAGTAGCCCGTGATCGTGGGGCTGCGCGAACGTGTTGACGGCATCACGGCGGTGTGAGTAGCCCCGTGATCGTGGGGCTGCGCGAACGCGTCGACAACATCACTGCGGAGTGAGCAGCCCGTAATCACGGGCCCAACCGGCGATCTGGGTGCGCGAGGTGAAGCCGAGCTTGGTGAGGATGTGCTCGACGTGGGTCTCCGCCGTGCGCACCGAGATCACCAGTTCCGCGGCGATGCGCTTGTTACTGTGGCCGACGGCCACCAGGCGGGCGACATCCTTCTCCCGTCGCGTGAGCACATCCAGTGCCGCCGTGTCGATTCGGCGCGGCGGGGCGGGCGGCCGTTCGGGTGGTGCGGCGGCACGGCCCAGCGCGTAGTCGATGGCGGCGGGCAGCGCCAAGGCCGCGCCGCTGTCATAGGCGGCGCGAAAACGTTTCTCGCCCAGCGTGTCCCGGACCTGTGCGCGCACCTTCTCGCCGACCGCGCCGATGATCGCATGCGCCAGCCGCACGGTGCTGCGCTGCAGGGTCTGGGCCGCGCCCATCAGGCGGGCCGCGCGCTCGACCTCGCCGCGCGCGGCATCCGACCAGGCCATCCCCTCGAATGCCGATGCCAGCCAGACGCAGCGATCGAACAGGGCCAGCATCTCGATGGCCCGGGCCAGGTACTCGGCGGCCGCGTCCTGATTACCGCGCCGCCAATGGTCCAGGCCCACCGCCCACAGCGCCAGTCCGCCCAGCAGATGCGAGCCGTATCGCGTTGTCAGCGCGAGGAATTCGGCCGCGATCGCCGTGGCGCGCTCATCGGCCAGCACGGTCGCGCAGATGAATCCGAAGGCCAGACTGTCCATTTCGACGGTCTGCCGTCCGCAGTCGCGGGCCCGGGCGGCGGCCTGTTCGCAGCGGGCCAGCGCGCCCGCGGTATCGCCGTCGCTGAAGACGATCAGCGCCTCGCCGAGGCGCGCCTCGGCGAGGATATCGTCCGCGCCCAGATCGGTGGCCAGCGTGAGGCATTCGTGCATCAACCGACCCGCGGGCGCGCGATCGGACAACAGTGCCGCGAGCGATCCCGCCGAGGACAGGCCGCGCGCCCGCATCGGCGTCGGCTCCGGACAGCGGGCCAGCGCGTCGGTGAGCCAGCGATAGCCCTCCGACAGAAACCGGTAATGCTCCCAGTACGGTCGCAACGCGGTCGCGGTCTCCAGCGCCAGCAGCGGCGCGTCGGTGAGCGAGAACTGCAGCGCCGAACGGAGATTCGCATGTTCGCGGCTCAGGTCCCGGAACCACGCCACATCCTCCTCGCCGCCATAGGCCTGCTGACCCCGCAGCGCCAGGGCCCGGTAGTGGTCGCGGTGGCGGGCCCGCACCGTCGCCTCGCCGCCGCGTTCGGTCAGCCGATCGTGCGCGAACTGCCGAATCGGTTCCAGCATCGAGTATCTGGCCGTGGCACCCTCGTACCGCTGTGTGAGCACCGACTTGTCCACCAGACCCGCCAGCGCGTCGATCACCGGCGGCTCGCCTGCGCCGAGCAGGCAGACCGCCTCGGCCGCGTCGAAGTCGAATCCGCCCGTGAAGACCGAAAGTTGTTCCCACAGTAGCTGTTCGGCGGGGGAGCACAGGTCGTAGCTCCAGCGGATCGCGCCCTCGATGGTCTGCTGCCGCTGGGGTGCGGTGCGCGGCCCGGCGCGCAGCAGCGCCATGGTGTTGTCCAGGCGGTCCAGGATCTGTTCGGGGGTGAAGACGCGAAAACGCAAGGCCGCCAGCTCGAGTGCGAGCGGAATACCGTCCAGGCGCCGGCAGATCGATACCAGGGTCCGCTGATTGGCCGCAGTGCGGGCGAATTCGGGATTGGCGGCGCTCGCGCGCTCGACCAGCAGCCGCAGCGCGTCGCTGTCGGGTTCGACGGCGGGCAGTGGCGGCACCGGCATCACCTGTTCGCCCGGGATGCCGAGCACCTCGCGGCTGGTGGCCAGCACCCGCACCCGGCCGGTCGCCGCGACGATCCGCTCGGCCAGGGTCGCGACCGCATCGATGAGATGTTCGCAGTTGTCCACGATGAGCAGCAGCTGCTTCCCGGCCAGGAATTCGGTGAGCCGCCGCAGCGGGGCGGTGGTGTCGTCGCGCAGATGCAGCGCCTCGACCACGCAGAGGGTGACCAGTTCCGGATCGCGCACATCGGCCAGTTCCACCAGCCATACGCCGTCGGGGAAGGATCGTGTCACGAGCTCACCGACCTGCCGCGACAGCCTGGTCTTACCCACTCCGCCAGGGCCGAGCAGGGTCAGCACCCGCGTCGAGGACAGCAGCCGGCGCGCGGTGGCCAGTTCGTCGCGGCGGCCGATGAAGCTGGTGACTTCGGCCGGAAGGTTTCCGGTAACTCGCCGCGCCATATTCGGTAACACTATCGTCACCTCGATTCCCGGTGGGTGGGCTTCGATGGCACGGGCATAGTGTGGATGTGCGGACAGTTGCAGTGTCCGCAAGATTTCCGCCTATCACGAGGAGGCACCCGCCGTGCGTATCGGCATCACGCTCGACCAACCGACCGGACCGGACGCGTTGCTTCGGCTGACCGAGGATTTGCAGCAGGCCGCCGACGAGGGCTTCGAATCCGCCTGGCTGCCCCATATCTTCGGGCTCGACGCGCTGACCGCGCTCGCGATCGCCGGCAGCCGCGTGCCCGGTATCGAGCTCGCCACGAGTGTCGTGCCGACCTATCCGCGTCATCCGGGCGCGCTCGCGCAGCAGGCCCGCACCACCGCCCTGGCCGTCGGGCCGGGACGGCTGAGCCTGGGCATCGGGCTGTCGCACAAGATCGTCATCGAGAACATGTACGGCTACGACTTCGCCAAGCCCGCCCGGCATATGAAGGAGTATCTGTCGGTGCTGATGCCGCTGCTCGAGGGGCAGCCGGTGTCGTATACGGGCGAGACGATCCGCGCCAATCTGGCGCTGGAGGTGCCCAACGAGGGTTCGGTGCCGGTGCTGCTGGCCGCGATGGGACCGGCGATGCTGAGGCTGGCGGGCCGCCACACCGACGGCACGGTGCTGTGGCTGACCGGACCGGCGACCATCCGCACCCATATCGCGCCGATCATCACCGCCGCGGCCGCGGAGGCCGGTCGGCCCGCGCCGCGCGTGGTGTGCACGTTGCCCGTGTGCGTGACCGACGATCCCGACGCGGTCCGTGACAAGGCGGGCAAGGTGTTCGAGGCCTACGGCTCGCTGCCGTCCTATCGCGAGATGATGGACCGCGAGGGCGCCGCGGGGCCCGCCGATCTGGCCATCGTCGGCACCGAGGATCAGGTGGCCGCCCGCATCCACGAGATCATCGCCTCGGGCGCAACGGAATTCGTGGGCTCCCTGTTCACCCGGGGTGACTCCGCGGCCCGCACCCGCAAGCTGCTCGCGGGATTGGCGGACTGAGTTCCGATGGCGCGGCGTGCCCGCGTGGCCGATGTGCACGACCTGGCGGCGGCCCTGCCGCATGTGACGGTCGAGCGCGGCCCCGCGGGCAATCCCGTCTATCAGGTCGGGCGCAAGTCGTTCATCTTCTTCCGCACGCCGCGCCCGGATGCCGTCGACCCCGAGACCGGTGAGCGCTTCGCCGATGTGATCGTGTTCTGGGTGCCGTCGGAGTCGGACAAGCTTGCGCTGGTGCAGGATTCGGATTCGCCGTTCTTCACCACGCCGCATTTCGACGGGCATCTGTCGGTGCTGCTGCGCGGCGCTCATATCGGGCGGCTCGACCTCGACGAATTGCGTGAGGTGGTGCAGGATGCGTGGCTGTCCCGCGCATCGGCGGCGCGGGCGCGCCGATTCCTTGACCTCGAGCATGCTCGAGGTAGCACGCTGGAGACATGACACAGTCTGCCGAAACCTGGAACAACGCCTACGACAACGACACCGCGCCGTGGGTGATCGGCGCGCCGCAACCCGCGATCGTCGCGCTGGAACGGGAGGGCCGCATCGCCGGACGGGTGCTGGATCCGGGATGCGGCGCGGGTGAGCACACGATCATGCTGACCGAGCGCGGCTATGACGTGCTGGGCGTGGATCTGTCACCCAGCGCGGTCGCCTATGCCCGTCGTAACGCGGCCGAAAAGGGTTCGCCCGCAGCACGATTCGAAGTCACCGATATGGTGCGGGTCGGCGCGGATCCGGAGTACGCCGCGCGGCTGGGCGTCTTCGACACCATCATCGACAGTGCGCTGTTCCATGTCTTCCTCGAAGATCCCGAGCTGCGCGCAGCTTACGTCCGCAGTCTGCACGCCCTGTGCAAGCCCGGCGGCACACTGCATCTGCTGGCGCTCCGATGCCGAACCAGGTTTCGGCCCCCGCATCAGCGATGGCATGATCCGCGAATCCTTCACCACCGGTTGGGATCTGGATGATCTGCGGCCGTCGCAGTACTCCGGCCGCGTCACCGAGTCGGTCGCCGATCATGTCCAGGGCCTCGACGTCGCCGCCGACGGCACCGTCCGCGTCGCCGCCTGGCTGGCCCGCATCCGCCGCGTCTAGGCCCGCCCTTGTCGTATCCGCGGGCCTCAGCGCCACCGCGCGCGCCGGGGCAGCAGCAGCCGCCCGGCCTCGTGCGAGACCTCGAGGACGACCCGGGCCAGGCGATCGAAGCTCATCCCATCGGCGCGGCCCGACAGCGACAGCGCCGCGGGAGCGGTGCCGCGGCCGCGCAAAGGCGCTGCGACGCAGGCGATTCCGGGGACGGCCTCCTCGCGGTCGATCGATACGCCCTGACGCTGGCGGATATGGGCGAGTTCGCGCTGCAGGGCCTCGGGTTCGCAGACGGTGCGCGGGGTCAGCCGCGGCAGCCGGACGCGGAACGCCGCCTCGGCGATATCGGGTTCGAGCGTGGCCAGCATGGCCTTGCCCAAAGCCGTTGCGTGCGCGGGCATCCGGCCGCCCAGCCGGGTGGGCAGGGCGGCGGCGAAGCGGCCGCCGGCCTTGTCCAGATACACCACATCGCGTCCGTCGAGCACCGCCAGATGTCCGACCATGCCGGTGCGCTGGGACAACTCGTGCAGCAGCGGGCTGACCGCCTCGCGGATCTCGTTGTGATCGGCGGTGAGTCCGCCCAGCTCCAGCGTGCGCATTCCCAGCCGGTAGCCGCCCGAGGAGTGCGCCAGCCAGCGCAGCCGGATCATCTGGTCCAGAATGCGATGCACGGTCGAGCGCGGCAGTCCGGTCCGGTCGACCAGCTCCAGCAGCGTCAGGGTGGGGGTGGAGGCATCGAACGCGTCGAGGATGAGCGTCATCCGTTCGATCATCGACACCGGATTCGAGCCGCGCTCCGTCGGGGGGCGACCGGCGGTGGTGGCGCGGTCCGCCGAGGGCAGCACGGTGACGGTCATATGTACCTCCGTTGGCTCATATGCAGCCTAGAAGCCGTGCGACCAGGCATGAGCGGATTCCGATTTGTGTCACCAGTCACAGTGCTAGCCGCGCGGGCCGCGCGAATCGGGGGAATTACGTACGCATTACCGATCTGTGGCGCCGGACCCGTTGTCGGTGAAGGTCACTCGGACCGAGACCGGGGTGGTCTGCAGCGCGGCGAAGCCCGCGGCCGTCAGCGGGGCCAGCCGCGGATGCGGTGCGAACGCCTTGGCCCGGGCCACCACATCGTCGTCGGGGCGCAGTTCGGCGCGGCCGAGGCGCCACCTATCCCCTTGGCGCAGCCGTACTTCCGGATTCGCGCGCACGTTGTTGCCCCAGCCCGAACGCAGGCCGTGCTGGCAGATGATCCACGCGCCCTCGTCGTCGAACAGTACCGATACCGGCACCCGGCGCGGCTGACCGGATTTGCGCCCGACCGTCTCGAGTTCGGTCGCGAAGGCCGACCGCACCCCGACCCGGTCCAGGGCGCGGAAGGTCGGGTTGACCACGTAGCGGCCCATCGCCCGCTCCATGGCGAACTTGCGGGCCAGCCGGTCGGTGCGGACCGGGCCGCGCTGCGGGCGCAGGGCGTCCAATCCGTTGCGCCGCAACATGGTCGCGGCCGTGCGCCAGGGCGAGCGCGCCGGATTCGGCTCCAGGCCCGCGCCGAGCCGGTGCAGCTGATCGGTGTGCCACTGCAGATCCAATGCGCCGTCGAGCGCCTTGACGGTGCGCACCCGCGCCAGCCGACCGCGCAGGCCCAGCGAAATGGCCGGCGGCCGTAGGGTGTCGGTGCGATCGCTGAGCAGATCGTCCGCGGCGGTGGTGATCACGGCCGTCGGTCTGCCCACGCCGATCACATCGCAGGCGCCCGATTCCACCGCATCGGCCATCGCCGCGCGGGATCGGAAGCCGCCGGTGACCGCCAGCGGCACCGCGGCCGCCGCGCGCCGCACGGTCTCGGCGTATTCGAGGAAGTACGCCTCGCGGGCCCGGGTGCTCGACGAGCGACCCATCATCGCCGGGGATTCGTAACTGCCACCGCTGATTTCGATGAGATCCAGGTGTTCGGCCGCGAGCCGCTCGATGACCGCGCGCGATTCGTCCTCGGTGAAGCCACCGCGCTGGAAATCGGCGGAGTTCAGCTTGATGCCGACCGCGAAGCCCGGGCTCACCGCCGCGCGAATGGCCCGCGCGACCTCGATCACGAACCGCGAGCGCCGCTGCGGATCGCCGCCCCATTCGTCGGTGCGGTGATTGGCCAAGGGGGACAGGAACTGTGAGACCAGATAGCCGTGCGCGCCGTGGATCTGCACGCCATCGAAGCCCGCGGTCTCCACGACGCGGGCAGCGGCGGCGAAGCGGGCGATGATGTCGAGGATCTCCGCCTCGGTCAGCGCCCGCGGCGTCGGCATGCCCGGGATACCGAGTGCGACCGCCGAGGGCGCCACCGGCCGCCGCCGCGACGCGATCGGATTCGATTGCCGCCCGGGGTGATTGAGCTGCACCCAGACCGGAGTGCCGCCGTCCTTACCCGCTTTGGCCCAGCGGGTCAGCCTCTCGAGGTGCCGCTCGTCCTCGATGGCGACATTGCCCGGCTCGCCGAGCTGGGCGCGGTCGATCATGACGTTCCCGGTGACGATGAGCCCGAATCCGCCCGTGCCCCATCGCTCGAACAGCCGCCGCAGACGCTCGTCCGGGCCGTGCTCGCGGTCGCCGAGGCCCTCGCTCAGGGCGGATTTCATGATGCGATTCGGCAGCACCTGTCCACAGGGAAGGGGCAGGGGTTCGGTCAAGGTCGCCAAGGTCGTACTCCCTTCCATACGGTCCACCCCGATAGTAGACCGATTGGTATAGTAGGGAGGATAGTACACCGATCGGTCTACATCAAGGGTAGGCTGCTGGGGACGGAGACCGTGCAGGAAGGGGACGAATATGGGAGCCCGCGATCGGCTCATCGACAGTGCCGTGGAGTTGATGCGTCGCAACGGCGTGGCCGGGACGGGTATCGCCCAGTTGCTCGACCACAGCGGCATCTCGCGGCGTTCGGTATATCTGAACTTTCCCGGCGGCAAATCCGAGCTGGTGGCCGAGGCGACCCGGTTCGCGGGCCGGGCATTCAGCGCGCTCATGCGGACCGTCGCCACGAGCACCGACGCCGCCACCGCCATCGCCACGTTCCCGGTGCTGTGGCGCGAGGTGATGGTGTCGAGCGATTTCACCGCGGGCTGCCCGATCGTGGCCGCGGCCCTGAGTCGTTCGGAGGCCCCGGACGCCGCCGATGCCGCGGGTGAGGCCTTCGGCGAATGGGAACAGATCCTCGCCGAGCGCCTGCGCGCCGAGCACGTGGAGCCCGAGGCCGCGCTGGCGCTGGCGACCACGATCATCGCCGCGGTCGAGGGCGCGGTGGTGATGTCGTTGGCGACGCGGTCGGTGACGCCGCTCGAGCGGGTGGGCGCGCAGATGTCGGCACTGGTGGCCCAGCACACGCGGGTGGCGTGAGCCTAGGGTGATTCACTCACGGAGTAGCCGCTCGATCTCGTCGCGCCGCGGAATCGATGCGCTCGCACCGAGTTTCGTGGTGGCGAGGGCGCCCGCGGCGCAGGCCCAGGCGAGGGCGATACGCGGACCCTCGTGCCAGTGGGCGGCCAGCGCGCCGGTGAAGGTATCGCCCGCGCCCGTGGTGTCGACCACCTCGACGGGGACGCCGGGGCTGTCGAATTCGCCGTCCGGGCCGCGATAGTGGGCGCCGTCACCGCCGAGCGTGGTCACCACGTGCCCGACCGGGTCGAGCGCCGACCCCAGCTCCGCGGCCTCGCCCTTGTTGACCACGGCGATATCGACGACCGCCCACAGTTCCGGTGAAAGCTGTTGGACGGGAGAGGGATTCAGCACGACGGCGGTGTCGTGCGCGCGGGCGTGCCGGGCCGCCGCCAGTACGGTGGCGACCGGAATCTCCAACTGGCACAACAGCACATCGGCCGCGGCGACGGCGGCGAGATCGGCCTCGGACAGCTCGGTCATCGTCGCATTCGACGCGGGCACCACGATGATGCTGTTCTCGCCCGAGGTGTCCACGATGATCGTGGCGATTCCGCTGGGGCCGTGCACCGATCGCAGCCGCGAGGTCCCGACCCCGGCATCGTCGAGCACCGCGCGCAGCCGCTCGGCGAACAGATCGTCGCCGATCGCGCCCACGAATTCGACCTCGGCGCCCGCCCGCCGCGCCGCGATCGCCTGATTGGATCCCTTACCGCCGGGCACCATCTCGAATCCGGTGCCGAGCACGGTCTCACCCGGCTCCGGCCGCCGCCCGGTCACGGTCACCTGATCCATGCTGATACTGCCCACCACCACAATCCGTGCCATGGTCGTACCGTAGTTGCCGACCCGGGGTCGTGCCGACGGGATCAGTAGGCTGGTCGGCATGACTGCTCCCACGACCACCGAACTGGACGACGTCCGCGCGGTGGTGCACGACGCGGCGCGCCGGGCTCGGGTGGCGTCGCGGACGCTCGCCCAGTTGACCACCGCCCAGAAGGATGCCGCACTGCATGCCGCCGCCGATGCGCTGCTCGGTGCGAAGGATCGGGTGCTGGCCGCCAATGCCGAGGATATCGACATCGCCCGGGACGGCGGCACCGCCGATTCGCTGCTGGATCGGCTGCGGCTGACCGCGGCCCGCGTCGACGGAATCGCCGCGGGTCTGCGTCAGGTGGCGGGCCTGCCGGATCCGGTGGGTGGAGTGGTGCGTGGTTCGACGCTGCCCAACGGGCTCGAGATCCGGCAGGTGCGGGTGCCGCTGGGTGTGGTCGGCATGGTGTACGAGGCGCGGCCGAATGTCACCGTCGACGCCTTCGGGCTGGCGCTGAAATCCGGTAACGCGGCCCTGCTGCGCGGTTCGTCCTCGGCGGCCCGCTCCAATGCCGCGCTGGTCGCGGTGCTGCGGGAAGCGCTTGTCGCACAAGGACTTCCGCAGGATTCGGTGCAGCTGCTTCCCAGTGCGGACCGGTCCAGCGTCACCCATCTGATCCAGGCGCGCGGCCTGGTCGACGTGGTCATTCCGCGCGGCGGCGCGGGCCTGATCAACGCCGTCGTCCGCGACGCGCGGGTGCCGACCATCGAGACCGGCACCGGCAACTGCCACGTCTACGTGCACGCCGCCGCCGATCTGGCGATGGCCGAGTCGATCCTGATCAACGCCAAGACCCGTCGCCCGAGCGTCTGCAATACGGCCGAGACGGTCCTGATCGATCAGGCCGTCGCCGAGGTCGCCGTGCCCCGCCTGATCGCCGCGCTCGAGCGGGCGGGCGTCACCGTCCACGGCGATCTGCCGGGCCTGGTCCCGGCCACCGACGAGGACTGGGCCGATGAATACCTCTCCCTCGACATCGCCCTGAAGGTGGTCGACGATCTCGACGCCGCCGTCGAGCACATCAACCATTGGGGCACCGGCCACACCGAGGCCATCGTCACCGCCGATCTGCGGGCCGCCCGAGAGTTCACCAGCCGCGTGGACGCCGCGGCCGTCATGGTCAACGCCTCCACGGCCTTCACCGACGGCGAGCAGTTCGGTTTCGGCGCGGAAATCGGCATCTCCACCCAGAAACTGCACGCTCGCGGGCCCATGGGCCTGCCGGAGCTGACCTCGACCAAATGGATCGTCTGGGGGGACGGGCAGATCCGCCCCGTGTAGCTGTACCGTCGATCCCAGATCGTTTTACGGTGCGTATCGCATGCGCCGGGCCCGAGGAGGACCGCAACAGTGCAGACAGCAGCGCACGAGCCGATCTTCGCGTCGGTCGACGACGTGCTCGCCCGGCTCGCGACGACCGGCTACCTGGCCGATAAGGCGACCGCTACGTCGGTGTTCCTGGCCGATCGGCTCGGTAAGCCGCTGCTGATCGAGGGGCCCGCCGGTGTCGGCAAGACCGAGCTGGCGCGGGCCGTCGCGCAGGTCGCGGGCGCGGAGCTGGTGCGGTTGCAGTGTTATGAGGGCATCGACGAGGCGCGGGCGCTGTATGAGTGGAATCACGCCAAGCAGATCCTGCGGATCCAGGCCTCCAGCGAAAACGGCTGGGAGGAAACGAAATCCGATGTCTTCAGCGACGAATTCCTGCTGTCGCGCCCGCTGCTGACCGCGATCCGGCGCACCGATCCGACCGTCCTGCTGATCGATGAGGCCGATAAGGCCGATGTCGAGATCGAGGGCCTCATGCTCGAGGTGTTGTCCGACTTCGCCGTCACCGTCCCCGAACTGGGCACCATCACCGCCGTCCGCCGCCCGTTCACCGTGCTGACCTCCAATGCCACCCGCGAACTGTCCGAGGCGCTCAAGCGACGCTGCCTCTATCTGCATATCGACTTCCCCGACGAGGAGTTGGAGCGGCGCATCCTGGCCAGCCGGGTGCCCGAGCTCAAGCCCGCCGTGAACGCCCAGCTGGTCCGGGTCGTGCATGTGCTGCGCGGTATGCAGCTCAAGAAGCTCCCGTCGGTCGCCGAATCCATCGACTGGGGCCGCACGCTGCTGGCGCTGGGCCTGAAGGATCTCGACGACAAGACCGTGCGCGCCACCCTCGGCGTCGTACTCAAACACCAGAGCGACCATCAGCGCGCGCTGGCCGAGCTGAAGCTGGCCTGAGATGACCAAGCGCAGCGCCGCCCGCACAGTGGTCTCCGCGGCGCTGCGCGGAAAAGAGAACGAACCGGAACCGCTTGCGCCGCACGGATTTCCGGGCCATCTGGTCGGCTTCGTGGAAGCCTTGCGCGCCAGGGGAATCGCGGTCGGGCCCTCCGAAACCGTCGACGCCGGACAGGTTCTCACCGTCCTGGATCTGATGGATCGCGAGATGCTGCGCGAGGGTCTGGCCTGTGCGCTGCTGCGCCGCACCACTCAGCGCGCCACCTTCGACGGGCTGTTCGATCTGTGGTTCCCGCCCGCGCTGGGCGAGCGGGCCGACGCGCACGAGGTCGAGATCCCGCGCAGGCCCGACGGCGAGGTGGACATCATCGAGCTGCGCAAGATGGTGGCGCAGTTGCTGGCCGCGGATCCGTCGGGGGAGCGGACCCGCGAGTTGCAGCAGCTCGCGGCGCAGATGGTCGAGCAGATGGGCCAGTACCGGTCCGCCAACGGTCCGTCGTTCTCGGCGTATCAGACCCTCAAGGATCTGCAGCCCGAACTGCTCGTCAGCAAGCTGCTCGCGGGATTGGCCGCGGGACAAGACAACTCAGCCTTCGACAACGAGGTCGCCCGCCGCGCCGCGCGCCAGCGCATCCGCGATTTCCGCAGCACCGTCGAGGCCGAGACCCGCCGCCGCGTCGCCGAGCGCATCGGCCGCGAGCGCGTCGCGACCTACGGCGTGCAGCGCCAGGCCGAGGATGCCGATTTCCTGCGCATCTCGGAGAACGAACTGGCCGAATTGCGCCGCAGCGGCCAGCGCCTGGCCCGCGTGCTCGCCGCCCGGCTGGCCGCGCGCCGCCGCCGCGCGCGCCGCGGTGAGATCGATCTGCGCAAGACGCTGCGCAAATCCATGTCCACCGGCGGCGTGCCGATCACGCTGGCCGCCCGCAAGCCCCGGCCCACCCGGCCGGATCTGGTGCTGCTGTGCGATATCTCGGGCTCGGTGGCGGGCTTCTCCAGTTTCACCATGATGCTGGTGAACTCGCTGCGCGAACAGTTCTCCCGGGTGCGGATCTTCGCGTTCGTGGATCGGGTCGACGAGGTCACCCACATCTTCGATCAGATCACCCCGCTGGATCAGGTGACCCGGCGCATCTTCACCGAGACCAAGGTGGTCGGCCTCGAGGGCCATTCCGATTACGGTGCGGCGCTGCGGGTCTTCGCCGAGAACTTCGCCGAGGCGGTGTCCAGCCGGACCTCGCTGCTCGTACTCGGTGACGCCCGCACCAACTATCGCGATCCGGCGCTGGACACCCTGCGGGAGCTGGCCGGGGTGGCCAAACACGCGTACTGGCTCAATCCGGAATCCGAAAAGATGTGGGGCACCGGCGATTCGGCCGCCCGCCGCTACGCCGAGATCGTCGAGATGCACGAATGTCGCTCGGCGCGCCAGCTGACCGCCGTCGTGAGCCGATTGCTGCCGGTGTAGCGACGCGGCGCGGGGTCGGCGGGCCGCGATCCCGACACCGCGTACCGCTCGCTAAGCTCGGCGGTTGTGCAACAGACAGGTCGGCGCAAACTGGGCGTGATGGGCGGCACCTTCGACCCCATCCATCACGGGCATCTGATTGCCGCCAGCGAGGTCGCCAATCGGTTCGACCTCGACGAGGTGATCTTCGTACCGACCGGGGACCCCTGGCAGAAGTCCGGGAAGAAGGTCAGCGCCGCCGAGGACCGGTATCTGATGACGGTCATCGCGACCGCGTCCAATCCGAGCTTCTCGGTGAGCCGGGTCGATATCGACCGCGATAAGGAGACCTACACCGTCGACACCCTGCGTGACCTGCAGGAACTGTATTCCGACGCCGATCTGTACTTCATCACCGGAGCGGACGCGTTGTCCAGCATCCTCACATGGCAGGATTGGGCGGAGCTGTTCGAGCTGGCGAAGTTCGTCGGCGTGAGCCGTCCGGGTTACGAACTGAACATCGACCATCTCGCGGAGCATCTGCGTGACAGCCCGGCCGATGCCGTGACCGTCATCGAGATCCCGGCCCTGGCGATCTCGTCGAGCGAATGTCGCCGCCGAGCCGCCGAGGGCCGGCCGGTGTGGTACCTCGTTCCGGACGGCGTCGTGCAGTACATATCGAAGCGGCACCTGTATGTGTCGAATGGGAACGGGAAGGTAACTGGATGACTGCATCCGCCGAAGCGGTTGATATCGCGCAGGCAGCAGCGCGCGCGGCCGACGAGAAGCTGGCATCCGACGTGGTGGTGCTCGACGTCTCCGAGCAGTTGGTGATCACCGACTGCTTCGTGATCGCCTCCGCGCCGAATGAGCGGCAGGTCAGCGCGATCGTCGACAACATCGAGGAGAGGCTTCGGCTGGCCGGGCACAAGCCGGTGCGGCGCGAGGGCACCCGCGAGGGACGCTGGGTACTGCTCGACTACGTCGAGGTGGTGGTCCACGTCCAGCACAACGATGAGCGCAACTTCTATGCGCTGGAACGGCTTTGGAAGGACTGCCCGCAGGTTCCGGTACCGGGTCTGGGCGATCCACGGGTAGAGGGCGCCGGAGATATCGAGTGAGCAGGCACGCCGGTGTGCGCCGCCTGGTCATGCTGCGGCACGGTCAGACCGAATGGAACGCGGTCGACCGGATGCAGGGCCAGACGGACACCGACCTCAGCGAACTCGGCCGACGTCAGGCCAAGGACGCTGCGCGCGAACTGGTTTCGCATGAGGCCATCGCGATTGTCTCCTCGGATCTGCGCCGCGCCTACGACACCGCGGTGGCGCTGGCCGATCACACCGCCCACGATGTGGTGCTCGACTCGCGGTTGCGGGAGACCAGCCTGGGGGCGTGGGAGGGTCTGACACATCTGGAGGTGGACGCCCGGTATCCGGGCGCGCGGCAGCAGTGGCGGCTGGATCCCACCTTCACCCCGCCCGGCGGGGAGAACAAGCTCGAGGTGGGGACCCGGGCGCTGCCGGTGGTGCGCGAGTTGTTCGCCGAGCGCGCCGACTGGCCGGGCCGTACCATCATCCTGGTCGCGCACGGCGGGTTGATTGCGGCACTGACCGCGGCTCTGCTGGATCTACCGGAGAAGAACTGGCCGGTGCTGGGTGGGTTGGCCAACACCAGCTGGGTGCAGCTCAGCAGCCACGGTCCGAGCATCGAGCAGCCCGGCTGGCGGCTGGATGTGTGGAACGCGGCTGCAAAGGTAGCACCTGATGTCCTCTGATAAGTCCCCCTCCGAGCGGGAGATCTCCGACGAATTGCTGCGCAAGGCATCGGAGGGTCCCGTCCGGCATCTGCCGGACGCGCTGTTCGGTGGCCCCGCGCCGGATTCGGCTGTGCGGCAGGCTAGCTCCGATGATGTTCCCGATCGTGGGGCCTCCGACGGGCGCCTGCCGGATGTGCTGTTCGGCGGGCCGGCGCCCGAAGCTCCCGCGCCGCAGGCGAATGATGCCCAGGACCGCAGGGCCTCCGACGGGCGCCTGCCGGATGTGCTGTTTGGCGGGCCCGCGCCCGAAGCTCCGGCACCGCAGGCGAATTCGGGCGGCGAGCATGGCGATGATCCGGGCGGTGACGGGGGATCGACCGGACCACCGGGGGATCAGGCGGGTACCTCCGGGGCCGGAGATTCGAGCACGCCCGATGGTGGCGATCACGCGGTGGAAGTCGCGGGGTCGCAGGGCGTGCCTTCCTCCGAGTCGGCCGAGAACCTCACGGCGACAGGCGATCCCGAGCGGCCGGTGCTGCTGGTGATCGCCGATTCGCTGTCCTACTTCGGACCCCAAGGCGGGCTGCCCGCCGACGATCCGCGGATCTGGCCGAATCTGGTTGCGGCCGAGCTGGATTGGGATGTCGAGCTGGTCGGCCGGATCGGCTGGACCTGCCGCGACGCCTACTGGGCGCTGATCGGTGACCCGCGGGTATGGGCCGCGGTGCCGCGCGCCGCGGCGGTGGTGTTCGCCACCGGTGGCATGGATTCGCTGCCGTCGCCGCTGCCCACCGCGCTGCGCGAGCTGATCCGCTACCTGCGGCCGCCGCTCGTGCGCAGACAGGTGCGCGCGGGCTATCAATGGCTGCAGCCGCGACTGTCCAAGCTGGGCCGCCCGGTGGCGCTGCCGCCGCGGCTGAGTATCGAGTATCTGGAGCAGTCCCGAAACGCCTTGGTGCAGTTGCGGCCCGAGCTGCCGGTCGTGGCCGTACTGCCCTCGGTGCACAACTGTGACGCGTATGGGCGCGTCCATGCCGGTCGCGAACCCGCGGTGCGAGCGTTGCGGGAATGGTCGGCGAAGACCGGTGTCCCGCTGGTGGATCTGGGCGATGCCGTGCGCGACAACATCTTCTCCGGCGAGGCCAATCCGGACGGAATCCATTGGGGCTGGGAGAGTCACGCGGCGGTCGCGCGATCCATGGTGAAGGTGCTCTCGGAGGTGCGCGGCGGTGCCTGAATGATGGTGCGGTAGCGGATGGCCGTCGTGGTCGTGACCGATTCCTCCGCGAGCCTGCCCACCGGCCTGGCCGAGGAGCTGGGCATCGATGTGGTGCCGCTGCATGTGCTGGTGGACGATCGCGCGTTACGCGAGGGCGTCGATACCTGCGATATCGACTATGCCTCGGCCACGGTGACGACCTCGGCCGCCTCGCCGGGCGAACTGCGCGCGGCCTATGAGCGGGCGCTGGAGCGCAGTGGCAGTGACGGCGTTGTGGCCGTGCACATTTCGCGGCAGCTGTCGGCCACCTGGGAGGCCGGACGCCAGGCGATCCGCGATATGGACGCCACCGGCCGGGTCCGATTGGTGGATTCGCTCAGCGCCGGACTCGGCACCGGCCTGCCCGCGCTGGCCGCCGCCCGCCGGGCCGCCTCCGGCGCGGCGCTGGATATCGTCTACGACACCGCCGTCGCGGCCGCCGCCCGCGGCCGCGCGTTCATCGTCGTCAATCGCACCGAACAGCTGCGCCGCGGCGGGCGTCTGAGCAGCGCCGCGGCCTTCTTCGGCAGCGAGCTGGTCACCAAGCCCATCCTCCAAATGGTCGACGGCCGACTGGAATTGCGCGAGAAGGCCCGGACGCGGTCCAAGGCCTTCGCCAAACTGATCGCCGCGGCCGTGGACGCCGCGGGTGAGGACGGTGCCGCATTGGCCGTCCAGCATCTGGGCGCCCCGGAGGCCGCCGCCCTCCTCACCGATCAGCTCGCCGAGCTCATCCCCGGCATCCACGAACTGATCGCCACCGAATTCGGGCCCACCCTCGCCGTCCATCTCGGGCCGGGCGCGGTCGGGGTGCTGGTGATGCCGGGCGGCTGCGGGACGTGACTCACCGGCTGCCGGTGAGGAAGTCCGACATCGCGGCCGCGACGGCATCGGGCCGGTCGAGCATGGACAGGACATAGGCGTCATCGATCTCGACGAGCCGGGCGTGGGGGATCAGCTCAGCCAGGCGGCGGCCGTGCGCGCGGGGCATGACCTTACCCGCCGACGACCACAGGATGAGGGTGTCGCCCGAGAAGTCGTGCAGTGCTTCGGTATTGGCGATGAGTTCGCGTGTGGGGAATCCGGAGCGGGTGTAGGCGAGCAGATCTCGGCGAATCCCCTTGTCGCGCAGGCCGGGCTCGGTCCAGCCGTGCACCAATTCGTCCGGGAGCGGCCGGCGCGCCATCCAGCCGAACAGCAGCGGCGACCGGCGCAGCCATCCGATGCGTAATTGCCTGAGCGCCAGGATCACTCCGCCGGGCAGGTAGGAGGCGAGGGTGGCCATCTTGCCGGGCAGCCTGGGCGGGAAGTTGCCGAATGCCTCGCAGGGCAACACGATCAGCCGCCCGACACGGTCGTCCAGGCCGTACGCGGTGAGGAACAGCCCGCCGCCCCAATCGGTGTGGACCAGCGTCACCTCCCGAAGATCGAGTGCGGCGAGGAAATCGGCGATGAGCCGGTTCATACCGTGCATGCTCAGATCCGTGCCCGGCCGCAGCGGTTCGGGATGCGCGCCGAGCGGCAGATCCGGCAGGACGTAGCGGAAACCGTCCGGGAGCCGGTCGAGCACCGGGTCCCACAGCGTGTGATTCATCAGGAGTCCGTGCAGCAGGACCACGGGCGGTCCGCTGCCGCGCTCCGAATAGTGGATTCGACCTGCGGATATATCGACGACCGGCATCAGTGCCTCCCAGTAGAGCAAACGCTCTAGAGCTTTTGCTCTAGTCTGAGGGGGTGGTCGAGAAGATGTCAACCAGCACCCGGGATCGCCTGGTGACCGCCGTCGGCGAGCTCATGCGCGGCCACGGCTACAGTGCCGTCACCGTCAAACAGATCACCACCGCCTCGCGGGCGCCCATGGGCTCGCTCTATCACCACTTCCCGGGCGGCAAACCCGAGATCGCCGCAGCGGCGCTGCGCACCTCGGGCGCGGCGTATATCCAGCTGCTGCCGCTGCTCATGGATCCGCACGAGGATCTGCGCGAGGCGGTGCTCGGCGCGTTCACCGCGGCCGCGGAGACCATCGAGCAGAGCGGCTGGATCAACATGTGCCCGGTCGGCACCGTCGCGGGCGAGATCGCCGACAGCGAGCCCGCGCTACGCGAGGTCGCCGCCGAGGTGATCGGCTCCTGGATCGACCAGGGCACAACGTATTTCGTCGACCGCGGCCTTACCGAGCCCGAGTCCCGGGAGCTGATCCTCGCCATCCTGGCCGCCCTCGAGGGCGCGTTCATCCTCAGCCGCACGCTGCGTTCCACCGAACCGCTGCTCGCCGCGGGGCGGGCCATGGCCGCGCGCACGGAAGCGTTCGTCGCGGGGGATCGCAGTCGGGGACAGTCCCCGATGCCGGGTGAGAAGGCTTGCGCCGCACAGTGAACCGGAGGATCTCCTCGCACACGACCCGCATGATCACTGCCGATAGGAGGTCAGGAAGCGGCCGATGCGTTCGATGATCGCCTCCAGGTCGTCGGCATGTGGCAGGGTGAGGATGCGGAAGTGGTCGGGGTGTGGCCAATTGAATCCGGTGCCCTGCACGATGTGGATCTTCTCCTGCAGCAGCAGGTCCAGGACGAATTGCTCATCGTTGTGGATCGGGTACATCTGCGGGTCGATCCTCGGGAACGCGTAGAGGGCGCCCTTGGGTTTCACGCACGAGACGCCGGGGATGGAATTGAGTGCCTCCCAGGCCCGTTCGCTCTGATCGCGCAGCCTGCCGCCGGGCAGGATGAGGTCCTGGATGCTCTGATGTCCGCCGAGTGCGGCCTGAATCGCCTGCTGCGCGGGCACATTCGCGCACAGGCGCAGCCCGGCGAGCATGGTCAGGCCCTCCAGATAACTCTCCGCATGGTGGGTCGGGCCCGACACCACCAGCCAGCCGGACCGGAATCCCGCGCAGCGGTAGGACTTCGAGAGGCCGGAGAACGTCAGACAGAGCAGATCGGGGGCCAGTGAGGCGGTCGCGGTATGCGGGGAATCGTCGTAGCGGATCTTGTCGTAGATCTCGTCGGAGAACACGATCAGGCTGTGCCGCCGGGCGATCTCGAGGAGCCGACGCAGGACCTCCGGCGGATAGACCGCGCCGGTGGGGTTGTTCGGATTGATGATGACCAGCGCGCGGGTGCGGTCGGTGATCTTGGCCTCGAGATCGGCGAAATCCGGATACCAGTCGGAGGCCTCGTCGCACAGATAGTGCACGGGACGGCCGCCGTTGAGCGTGGTCGAGGCGGTCCACAGCGGGAAATCCGGTGCGGGAACAAGGACTTCGTCGCCGTTCTCCAGCAGCGCCGTCATCGCCATCATGATCAGCTCGGACACGCCGTTGCCGAGGAAGACGTCCTCGACGTCGACCTCGTGCACACCGAGGGTCTGGTAGTACTGCACGACCGCGCGCCGCGCCGACAGCAGGCCCTTGGAGGTGCAGTAGCCGCTCGAGTTCGGCAGATTGCGGACGATGTCCTGCAGGATCTCCGCGGGCGCCTCGAAACCGAACAGGGCCGGGCTGCCGGTGTTGAGTTTCACCACGTGGTGGCCCTCAGCCTCCAGCCGTGCGGCGTGTTCGGCCACCGGCCCACGGATCTCGTAGGACACGCCCGCCAGCTTGCTCGACTGCTTGAGCTGCATGAACATCCCTTCTCGGTGCGGTTGCCGCACACTCTACTTGGAATCTCCAAGTTTGCACTTGGAATTTCCAAGTGGACCGCTACAGTGGGTGCGTGCCACGCCGAAGCTACGACCATTACTGCGCCGCGAGCCGCGCCCTCGACGTCGTCGGGGACCGCTGGAGCCTGCTGGTGGTCCGCGAATTGTGTTCGGGCCCACGCCGTTACAGCGACCTGTTCGCCGACCTCCCCGGTATCAGCACCGATATCCTCGCCGCCCGGCTCAAGGATCTCGAGCGCGACGGCATCCTGACCCGCCAGCGGGTCGGCCCCCGCGCCTCCACCGCGGTCTACGAACTCACCCCCGCTGGTGCGGCCCTGCGTCCCGTCCTCGAGGCCCTGTCGGACTGGGGCACAACACTTCTCGGCGATCGCCGCCCGACCGACGCGGTCCGCCCGCACTGGTTCGCGCTGCCGCTGGGCAGGCTCATCGCCGAGCGGCTGGGCACCGGCACCGCCACCGTCCACATCGGCGACACCGTCTTCCACGTCACCGTGGACCCCGGCGGAATCACCCATCGCGACGGCCCGGCCGCCGCCCCCGACGCCGAACTCCACTTCGACCTCCCGACCGCGACCGCCGTCGCGACGGGCGCGCTGTCGCTCGGCGACGCGACCACGGAAGTGCGCTGGCCCTGAGGGTTTCCGGCGGCGAGTTGTGCACAGCCGATCGGTTGTCCACAGAGATTCCGTAGGCGCAGGTCGAGGGCGGGATGAGGGTCTGGTCGGGGCCTAGCGTGCTGGTATGGCGCGAGATGACGAGCGGGTGCGGGAGCGATTGGGGGCGCTCGACGGCGGACGGGCGGTCCGCGGCGGGCGATGGGACTTCGACGAATTCGAGGAGTCCGAAGGCCGTCACGACGAGGGCCCGCGGACACCGCAGTGGTTGAGCGAACCCACCGGCGGTGTCTCGGTATGGCATGAGCGGCTCGTGCCCGAGCGATTGCGCGGGACGCGTTGGGATCCCGGGCGTCGTGGGCTGATCGTGCTCGTCGCGGTGGGCGTGGCGGCGGTGGTGCTGGCGGCCGCGGCGGCGCAGCGGGAACAACCGGCGGTGCACGCGGTTCCGCCGCTGTCCGCCGGGCGTAGCACGGCGGTGACGACCTCGGCCGGGCCGACGAGCGAGCCGCCGGTCGAGGCGGTGTCGACCGGCGCGAAATCCGTTGAGAGCGTGCCGATCACACCGAGTCCTCGCCCGAGTGAGTTGGTGGTGAGCGTCGTCGGCCTGGTCGAACATCCGGGTCTGCTGCGTCTGCCGCCCGGCGCGCGGGTCGCCGACGCCGTCACGGTCGCCATCGCCAGGGAGGGAGCGGATCTCGCGAGCCTCAATCTCGCCCAGCGCCTCGGCGACGGCGATCAGGTCGTCGTCGGCGCTCACGGACCCGTCTCCGGACCGCCACAGCTCGGCAGCGCGATCATCCCCGCGGGCCAGGGTTCGACGGCAGCGAGCCGGTCGACCGCCGCCACCGGGCAGGCCAAGGTGAACCTCAACACCGCAACGGAATCCGATCTGGATACCCTCCCCGGCGTCGGCCCCACCATGGCCCGCGCCATCCTCAGCTGGCGCACCGACCACGGCCGCTTCACCAGTCTCGACCAGCTCGCCGAGGTCGCGGGTATCGGCCCGACCCGCGCCGCTCGCCTGCGACCGCTGGTGACGCTGTGAACCGCCCCATGGAGCCGATCGTCACACCGCAGGCGATGGATCTGCGGCTGCTGCCGGCGGCCGTGCTGTGCTGGGCGGCAACGATTGTCGCGATCGTGGGCGGATGGCGCATCGGCCTGAGCCTGGGCGGTCTGCTCGCCGTGGTGGCAATCGGATTGGGCTGCCTGCTGATTCGGGCGAGGTCGCGGATGCCCGGTGCCGCGCGAGTGGTCGCCGCGGCATCGTTGGCGGCGGTTCTCGCCGGGGCGGGGTTCGCGGTGGCCGCGGCCTGGCAGGAGTATCGCGTCGACACCCATCCGCTGCGCTCGATGGCGCAGGGCTCCTCCGCGACGTTCGTCGCCGTACCCTCCGATGATCCGAAACCGCTGCGCGCCAGGCCGTTCGGGGGCAGGCAGTGGATGCTGTGGGCGGAGCTGCGCGAATATCAGCGCGGCGAGACATCGGTGGGGGTGGGCGGGACGGTCTTGGTGATGGCGCCGGAGGACGGTTGGCCGACGCTGCTGCCCGGTCAGCCGGTTCGGTTCCGGGCCCGAATGGATCGCCCGTGGCGCCGGGATCTCACCGTCGCCGTGCTGCGCGCGCAGGGTCCGCCGATCGCGATCGGTGCCGCGCCGTGGTGGCAGCGCGCGGCCGGATCGGTGCGCGCGCACCTGGCCGATGCCTCCGCCCGTGCGCTGCCACCGGATGCGGCCGGTCTGCTGCCCGGAATGGTCGAGGGCGACGTATCCGCCCTGTCCGACCGCGTGAAGGAGAACTTCGCCGAGACCGATCTGGCGCATCTGCTGGCCGTCTCGGGAACCAATGTGTCGATCGTGCTTGCCGCCGTGCTGATCTCGGCCCGGGCATGCACTCTCGATATACGAGTCGCGGCGGCCCTGGCCGCGCTGGCCCTGTTCGCGTTCGTGATCGTCGCCCGGCCCTCACCCAGCGTCCTGCGCGCGGCCGCGATGGGCGCCATCGCGATCTGCGCGCTGGTCACCGGTCGTCGCAAACAGGCGCTGCCCGCCCTGTGCGCCGCGACGATCGGACTACTCGCCTACTCCCCGCGCCTGGCACTCGATGCGGGTTTCACCCTGTCGGTACTGGCCACGGCCGCCCTGATCCTGCTGGCCCCGGACTGGGCGCACCGGTTGCGCGAGCGCGGCTGTCCGCGCGTGGTCGCCGAGGCGTTGTCGGTCGCCGTCGCCGCCTTCCTGCTGACCGCGCCGGTGATCGTAGGCCTGTCCGGCCACGTCAATCCCCTGGCGATCGTGGCCAATGTCCTGGCGGAACCGGTGGTCGCGCCCGTCACCATCCTCGGCGCCCTCGCCGCGGTCCTGTCCTGTGTCTGGATGCCCGCCGCGGTATTGCTGTTGCGCCTGACCGGGCCACCCCTGAGCTGGCTACTCACTGTCGCCGAACACGGTGCGGCACTGAACATTTCGCTCCCGATGCCCAGCGGGGTGGTCGGAGTCCTGCTCACCGCGGTGCTCGTCGCGGTCGTCGTCGGTATCGCCCGGCTCACCCGCGACACCGGCGGTGCGACGACGCCGCCCGGTTCCGCACCGGCCCGACGCCGTGCCGACGACCGTGCCCGCGACGAGTTGCCGGGCACGATCCCGCAACGCATCGGGGTATTCGAGGACGGACCGGCGGTCCGGCCCGGCGAGTACGCCGGGGACTCGGTCGGGTTGTCGGGCCCGAATCGGTACCCGGACCCATGGACCGTCCTGGGCCGCACCCGACGCGATCTCCTGGACGGTCGCGAGCGCGGCGGGCAGTAGTGCGCGGACCTGGTCGACGGTGAGCCCGCGCCGAGACCTCGTGCCGGTAAGGCGTTTCGGAGAGGGCGGACAGCATGTGCGCGGCCGGGGTCGAATCCGCTTGGCGGCGCAGGTCACCGCAGTGGCCGTCGTCAAGTTCCCGCGCTGACACCGGACGGCCGGTTGTTTGACAGTGCGGGCATCCTCACCTTCGATGTGATGGTCCATACCGGGGTTGTGTGAATCGGACGGAGCCAGAGCGGATATGCGAGTCGGGCGGTCGCTGGGACGGCAGTTCGAGTGGTTGTGGGCGGCGTATGCGGTGAGCGCGGTCGGTACCTGGCTCGCGTTCGACGCGTTCCCGCTCATCGCGATTCGGGTGCTGCATGCCGGGCCGCTCACCTGGTCGGGCCGATCGAGGTGGTGCACGAGTTCCGGTGACCGGCGCTGGGTGCGTTGTCCCTCAGCTGGTGCTGCCGCCGCCGCAGCTACTTCCTCCGCCGCAGCTACTGCTGCTACTGCCACCACCACAACTGCTACTGCTGCTGTGATGGCCACCGCCGCAGCCACTGTGGTGGGATCCGTGGTGACTCGAGCCGCTGTCGTGGTGATGCGACGAGTCGTTCGGCGTCCAGTCGACCGACTCGGCCACCGCCCAGCCTGCGCTGCTCGCCGCGGCATCGGTGCCCGTGCCGCGTGAGCCTTCTCGGCGCGGCCGGCGCGGGCGACTCCGCGTCGACGCCTCGGCGCGACCCATGGCGACCACCACCCCGCCCAACGCGAGGACCACCAGCAGGACCACGAAGACATCCATGCCAGGAGCATGCGGTGTGCCGGGCGGTCCGTCAACCGGACATACTGGCCACTGTGCTGTTCCGACACTCTCGCCGCGTCGATCTGGACCGGGTGCAACGCGCCGTCGACGCCCTGCGGTTGCCGGAGGCGGTGTTCAAGACCTGCCCATGGCAGCCGCGCGAACTCGTCGAAACCGGTCTACGCCAATGGCTTCGCTGCTGCGGCGCGGCCCTGCGCGACAACCGGATCATCGGCATGCCCTCCCACGCCGTCGACGAGGCCTGGCACGGCCTGATCCTGTGCACCAACCGCTACGCCGACTTCTGCGACACCGCCTACGGCCGATTCCTGCACCACTTCCCCGAGGGCGACGGATTCGGCGGCGGCACCGGCGATCCCATGACCACCCAGCTCAACCGAACCGTCGTCGCCTGGTCGATGATGGCCCGCCCGGACGAGGAATGCGTGCTGTGGGATCTGGATACCCGCGTGGGCGTCGAACGCCCTTGGGGCATACCGTCTTCGCGAGTCGAGGACGTCGAATCGGCACTGCGGGAAGGGAAGTCGTAGGTCGCGGAGCTGTCACGCCGACTGATCGATACCCATGCCGCCGCGCGCTACGCCTGCCTCGAGCGGGTGACCAGCTCGACGAGATGGTCCACCGGGACGCCGGGGACGTGGTGACCGTCGCGGCCGATCATGGTGCGACCGGCGACCAGCGCATTGAGCACCGCCTCCTCGACCGCGTGCACGACCGCGCTGTGAAACGGGTTGATGCGGTTCCATGGAATGAACCGCAGCTGCTCGTAACCCGGTTCGCCGTCCGGGAATCCGGTGGCGAGCGTGCCCTGGTCGGCGGTGGAGAAGGCCAGGAAGATATCGCCGGAGAAGATCGAACCCGTCGTCCCGGTTCGGGCCAGGCCCAGTGGCACGCGGCGCGCCAAGGCGGTGCACTGGCCGGGCAGCAGCGGGGCGTCGGTGGCGACGATCACGATCACCGAACCGGCGCCCGAGGGGATGCGATGGTCGGCGATCGGATCGTCGGCGGGCAGTTGCGATCCGACCGGAATACCGCAGACGGTCAGCTCGTCGCGGGCCCCGAAGTTGGCCTGCACGAAAACCCCGACGGTGTAGGTGGTTTCGCCGTAGGGCACGGTCCGCGACGCGGTGCCGCTACCGCCCTTGAAGCCGTAGCAGATCATCCCGGTGCCGCCGCCGACCGAGCCCTCGGCCACCGGGCCCGGTGCCGCCGCCTCGATCGCGGCGATCGCGTGGTCGGGCTGGATCCAGGGGCCGTTGATGTCGTTGAGGTAGCCGTCATAGGTTTCGGCGACGACCGGCAGCATCCATTCGGCCGCCACCGCCGGATGGGCGCGCACCGTCCAGTCGATCACGCCGCGATGCACCGGGCCGATCGCATGCGTATTGGTGATCATCACCGGCAGTCGCAGGGCCCCGGTCTCGGTGAGCCAGGTGGTGCCGGTCATCTCGCCGTTGCCGTTGAGCGCATGCCATCCGGCGACACACGGCAGCTGCACCTGGGCGCGGGGCCGCGGCAGGATCGCGGTCACTCCGGTACGGACCGAATCTCCATGAGCAAGCGTGGTGTAGCCGACCTCGACGCCCGGGACGTCGGTGATGGCGTTATCCGGTCCGGTGGTCCCGATCAGCGGTAGGCCGAGTTCACGTGCGCGCATACCGATATCCCACCCTCGAATGCCCGATCGCGCCAGGCGACGACCCGAATCAGCCGCTGACCGGCGGGTGACCCGTCAGGGTCCGGTACAGCCATGCGGTGGCCTCGGATTCGGTATCGAAGTGTTCCCGGACCTCGTAGATGCCGCGTTCGAATGCGCCCACCTCCCAGCCGGCGGGGGTGGGGCGGAGGAACCAGAAGTCGGTGGGGAGGGGTTCGTGGGTGTGGATGCCGGCGATCTGGAACGATTCCGGGGCGAGCCCGGCGTCGAGCAACGCGACGGTCAGTTGCCGGCGGTCCATTCAGGGCCTTTCTTCGACGAGGTATCCGTTCTGCAGTAGCCAGGTGACGCTCAGCGCCGATCCGGCGTCGGGCAGATATGCGGGCATGAGGACGAATTGTGTTCCGGCGCCGGGCTGCTCGAACCAGGGCGCGATAGGCCCGGCGTCGACGGCGAATCGCTTCAGCACACAGTAGAGGTGATAGTTGCTCTGCGGTGTGTCCTGGGGCGTGTTCAGATTCTGCGGCGGGAGCGCCCGGGCCGCGAAGCGGTCACCGGACGGCGCCAGGAAACGCCCACCGGCATAACCGAATCGGTCGACGCGCTGTCCGGGCCGCAGGTCCTGCTGCTGTCGCAGCGGATGGCCCGCGACGACCACGAATCCGTCGGCGGGCGGATAGATCCAACCGGAGTCGTTGCGGTACTTGGCGACGAAATCGTCCGCCGACAGGTATCCGAATCGCTGATATCCGAACAACAATGGCCCGACCGGCGGCGTATGCGGCAGGGGATCGGGGCCGAGATACTGCCGATTCGCGTCGTAGAAGCCGGTTGTCGGCGGCGCGTTGTCCGGAGTTCCCGGGCGACACAGGGATTGGCCCGATTCCGGCTGCGCCTGCGCCGCGAGCGGCGGGCCGATCAGCAGAAGCAGGGACGCGAGAATCGCGGTGAGCAGAGATCGATAACGCACGAATACCCCCAAAGTCATGAAAGTACTTGCGGCCCAAGGCAACGATCGCCCACACCAGAGGGTATCGGTCCGATGCGCGCCGTGTCCGGAGATCGAGCGGAATCCGCTGCCGGTGCAGATGGCCACGGTGCCTTGATGTTCCGCGGCCGTGTGCGGCGGAGTCTGCTGCTGGTTCAGGTGGCGACGGTGTCTTGATGTTCCGCGGCTGTGTGCGGCGGAGTCGGCTGCCGGTGCAGATGGCAACAGCGCCTTGATGTTCCGCAGTCGCGTGTGGTCTCTCAGCGGCCGAACCGGTGCAGCAGCTCTCGCTCGTCCTCGGTGGACAGCCCGGCCGCGCGGGGGCGATGCAGGCCGCGGGCGCGTTCATCCTCGAGTGTGGCGTGCACGGTCTCGGCCGAATCTCGGATTCGCAGTCCGGCGGCGACCGCGGGGTGGGGATCGTGGGTGACCAGACCGTCATGGTCCGAGGGTAGCCACAGGGGCAGCGATCGCGGCCCGGCCCAGGGAGACACGCCCGCCGCGGCCAGGTTCTGCGGGTCGATCGGTACCAGCTCGAGATCGGGCGCACCGACGAGTTCCGCGATCCCGTGCAGCACCGAATCGAGTTCGGTGCGGGGGCCGACGGCGTCGTAGGTTCCGGTCAGACCCGTCTCGGCGGCCGAAACGATCCAGGCGGCGAGATCGCGGACGTCGATGTGTTGAATGGGTTGGCGCGCAACGCCGGGGACCACCGCGCGGCCGCCGAGACAGAAGCGGGCGGGCCAGTATCCGAAACGGTCCGTCCGGTCGTCGGGTCCGCTGATGAGGCCCGGGCGAACGATGAAGGCCCGGTCGCCTAGCCGCTCGCGGACGGAGATCTCGCAGGCGACCTTGATGCCGCCGTAGCGTTCGGCCGACGAATCGGGGGCGGTGTCCCAGATGGCTTCGCGCAGCGGCGCGTCGACGGATCGACCCGTCGCTTCGGTGTGGGCGTAGGCGCTGACGCTGGATACGAAGGTCCAATGCGGCGTGCGATCGCCCAGCGCGTCGAGTGCGGCGACGACCCGACCCAGGGCGGCCCTCGCGATATCCACCACCGCATCGAATCGCTGTTCGGCCAGTGCCTCGAGCGCATCGGGGCGGTCCCGGTCGACGACGACCAGCCGGGCGCCCGCGGGCGCCGATCCGGAGCGGCCGCGGGCGGCGCAGATTACGTCGTGCCCGCGTGCCACCGCGTCGCGGACGATCCATCGCGACAGGAACGAGGTGCCGCCCAGAACGAGAATTCGCATGGCCTCATGGTGACGATGATCGGCCCGTGGCGGCGGCGAATTCGCTTTCGGTGAAAGGGGTTTCGATGCCCTCGGCGATCGGGCCGGGCACGCTCCATATCGCGGGAGTTCCCCGCCCCGGAGTTGTCGGTGCCGCCCCGTAGGATCGACGCCGTGACCGAACGTCCCGCACCCGTACACCTCGTGCTCGGCGAGGAGGAGCTGCTCGTCGAGCGTGCGATCGCCTCGATCGTCGCCCAGGCTCGTTCGGGCGCGCCGGATCCGGATTCGCTCCCGGTCGACCGGCTGCGCGCCGGCGATGCGACCACCCCCGAACTGGCCGAACTGCTCAGCCCGTCGCTGTTCGCCGAGGACCGGGTGATCGTGCTCGAATCGGCCGCCGAGGCCGGGAAGGACGCGGTCGCGGTCATCACCGAGGCCGTCACCGATCCGCCCGAGGGTGTGGTCCTGATCATCCTGCATTCCGGCGGCGGCCGCGCCAAGGCGCTGGTCCCCGCGCTGCAGAAGGTCGGCGCGGTGGTGCACGACTGCGCCAAACTCACCAAGGCCGGCGAGCGAATCGAATTCGTGCGCAACGAATTCCGTGCGGCGGGCCTGCGGGTGGGCGGCGAGGTCGTGCAGGCGATGATCGAGGCCATCGGCTCTGAGCTGCGGGAATTGGCGGCGGCCTGTTCACAATTGGCGGCCGATACCGGCGGCAAGATCGACGTGGCCGCCGTGCGGCGCTACTACTCCGGCAAGGCCGAGGTCAGCGGCTTCGACGTGGCCGAGCTGGCCGTCTCCGGCGACCGCCCGGGCGCGATGGAGGCGCTGCGCTGGGCCACCGATCGCGGCGTGCCCGCGGTCCTGCTCGCCGACGCCCTGGCCGATTCGGTCCACACCATCGCCCGCGTCGGCTCGGCCGGCCGCGGCGACCCCTTCAAGCTCGCCTCCCAACTGGGCATGCCCCCCTGGAAGGTGAAGAAGGCACAGGGCCAGGCCCGCGGCTGGACCGCCGCCACCATCGGCACCGCCCTGCAGGTGGTAGCCGGCCTCAACTCCGACGTCAAAGGCGGCGCGGCAAACGCCGACTACGCCCTCGAACACGCCCTGTCCCGCATCCTCGACCTCCACGCCGCCCAGCACTGACCGCCCCACCCCCTACTTCGGGGGCGAAACACGGGTGGGGATGGCGCCGAATGAACTATCGATCGAGTTCGACAGCGACTATCGATATTCAGGAGGGGTCATGAAAGCAGTTGCCGCGCGTGCGGCGGGCGCATTGGCCGCGGCCGCGTTCGCTCCGGTTCTTTTCGCTGCGACCGCGCAGGCGGAGAGCGGTGGCACGGTGTACTTCGCTGCGGGGAGCACCAACTGTTCGATCGCCAGCGATGGCAGCCTCGGCTGTGATTACGCTGTCCCGCAGCGGATGTCGTATGTGACGAGGGGCGACGCGTACATCCCGGTGCCGTTTCCAGTCGGACAGGTTGTGATCGATATCCCCTGGCTGCCCGCCCATCCCGGCCTCGGCGGGCCCTCGCATACGTTGCCGGGTGGCAATCCGCGGCTGAGCGATGTCAAAACCGGTGAGGGGCAATGGGGTCCCTATATCGACTACGCGGGGGCGCACTGCGAGTCGGGGTTCCACGGCAGCTTCAGCTGCTCGTCGAAGGGGCATACCTTCGGGGACTGGAGCGGTAACCTCACGGCCACGCTGTAGCGCTCGACGGCCGGATACGACAAAAGCCGCCGTGGTCGTCCTGTGCCACGGCGGCGTCGTTACCTACTGTCGGGCGATTCAGCCCAGCTTGTTCAGCGACAGCGCGAGCGCCGACTTCTTGTTGGCGGCCTGGTTGGCGTGGATGACGCCCTTGGAGGCGGCCTTGTCCAGGTCGCGGCCCGCGGTCCGCAGCAGCTCCACGGCCTTGTCCTTCTCGCCGGACGCGGCGGCCTCACGGAACTTGCGGATCGAGGTCCGCAGCGCGGACTTGACCGACTGGTTGCGCTGACGCGCCGCCTCGTTGGTGCGGATCCGCTTCATCTGGGACTTGATGTTGGCCACGCGTATTTCCTCTGGTTTCTGTCGTCGTCAGTTCGGTGTCATGCCTTGGAAGTCTGTGGGCGCACTACTCGGGGAGTAGCGCCGCGCCGACGGTCGAGACTACCAGCCAGCCCGGCCGTGGGTGAAATCGCCCCGGTCGAGGACATGAACATGTCGCCGGGCCATTCTTCCATGCCGCCCGCGCCCGCCGCACATCCGGTCGGTCAGTGCCAGTGATAGTCGGCGCACAGCCGGTGGGCGACCAGGTCGAAGGTCCGGCGGGGAAGGATGGCGCCCTCGCGTCGGATGCCCGCCTCGGGGACGTCGAGTACCCGGTCGAGCCGGACCCAGCTGGGCCTGCCCTCGTAATCCCAAGGGCCCGAGCCGATTCCGATCCAGTGCGGATCGCGGGACCGCAGCGGGTTGGACGAGAGCATCAGCCCCAGCAGGGTTTTGCGGTCGCGCCCGACCACCAGCACCGGGCGGTCCTTGCCGTTGGCCGGATCCTCCTCGAAAGGCACCCAGGTCCACACGATTTCACCCGGATCGGCGCGCCCGTCCAGATGCGGGCAGTAGACCACCTGCCGGGCTCGGTCACGGGTCGGCACGGGTACCGACGCGACCGGCCGCACCGCGACCGCGGCCCGCCGCAGCCTCAGCGCCCGCTCCACCAGCCGTGGCGCCTGCTGCCGAACGATCCTGGGCCCCTGTTCCATGGCGATGGCCCCCAACTGCTTGCCCAGAGAGCTCCACGTGCTGGCCATGATTCGGAGCATAACGGCGTAACCGGACGTTCTCACGCTCCCGCAATCGGTAAGGGAGAGCGCCGGATCTGCTGTGCTGTTCGCCGCCCCGCGCGCCGACTCGTGATTTCGGTCACGCGCCGATGAGGGTTCGCGCCGGACCCGGATCGGGCGGCACCGGACCGGTGGACGGACGTGTCCGAAGTTCATGGGACGATGGACGACAATCCATCGAGCACCTGTGAGGGAGTGGAGTGCCCAGCTTCGCGGATACGACGTTCACCGATCCGTCCCGGATCCGGAACTTCTGCATCATCGCGCATATCGACCACGGCAAGTCGACCCTGGCCGATCGCATGCTGCAACTCACCGGGGTGGTCGAGGAGCGGCAGATGCGCGCGCAGTACCTGGACCGGATGGATATCGAGCGTGAGCGCGGTATCACCATCAAGGCCCAGAATGTGCGGCTGCCGTGGAGCGTGGACGGCACCGACTATGTGCTGCACCTGATCGACACCCCGGGCCACGTGGACTTCACCTACGAGGTCTCCCGCGCGCTCGAGGCGTGCGAGGGCGCGGTCCTGCTGGTCGACGCGGCCCAAGGTATCGAGGCGCAGACGCTGGCGAATCTCTATCTGGCACTGGACAAGGACCTGACGGTCATCCCGGTGCTCAACAAGATCGACCTGCCCGCCGCGGATCCCGATCGCTACGCCGCCGAGCTCGCCCACATCGTCGGCTGTGAGCCCGAGGATGTGCTGCGGGTGTCGGGCAAGACCGGTGTGGGCGTGCCCGAACTGCTCAACGCCGTGATCGCGCAGGTGCCCGCGCCGCAGGGCGAGGCCGACGCGCCCGCCCGCGCGATGATCTTCGACTCGGTCTACGACACCTACCGCGGCGTCGTCACCTATGTGCGTGTGGTCGACGGCAAGCTCGCCCCGCGCGAGAAGATCAAGATGATGTCCACCGGCGCCACCCATGAGCTGCTGGAGATCGGCATCGTATCGCCGGAGCCGAAACCCACGCAGGGTCTGGGCGTCGGCGAGGTCGGCTATCTCATCACCGGTGTGAAGGATGTGCGCCAGTCGAAGGTCGGTGACACGGTCACCGCGGCCCGCAACGGCGCGGTCGATCCGCTGACCGGCTATCGCGAACCGCGTCCGATGGTGTACTCGGGCCTGTATCCGGTCGACGGCTCGGACTATCCGGATCTGCGCGACGCGCTGGACAAGTTGCAGCTCAACGACGCGGCGCTGACCTATGTGCCGGAGACGTCCGTGGCGCTGGGCTTCGGCTTCCGCTGCGGCTTCCTGGGTCTGCTGCATATGGAGATCACCCGCGAGCGTCTGCAGCGCGAATTCGATCTGGATCTGATCTCCACCGCGCCCAACGTGGTCTACCGGGTGGAGATGGAGGACGGCACCGAACATGTCGTCACCAACCCCTCGTACTGGCCGGAAGGCAAGCTGCGCAAGATCTTCGAACCGATCGTCAAATGCACGATCATCTCGCCCAGCGAATACATCGGCTCGATCATGGAGCTGTGCCAGGCGCGGCGCGGTGAACTCGGCGGCATGGACTATCTGTCGGAGACACGCGTGGAGATGCGCTACACGCTGCCGATGGCGGAGATCATCTTCGACTTCTTCGACTCGCTGAAGTCGCGCACCCGCGGTTACGCCAGTCTCGACTACGAGGAGGCCGGTGAGCAGGAGGCCGATCTGGTCAAGGTCGACATCCTGCTGCAGGGCGAGGCCGTCGACGCGTTCTCCGCGATCGTGCACCGCGACGCCGCGCAGGCCTACGGACGCCGGATGACCGAGAAGCTGCGCGAGCTCATCCCGCGCCAGCAATTCGAGGTGCCGATCCAGGCGGCCATCGGCTCGAAGGTCATTGCCCGCGAGAACATTCGCGCGATCCGCAAGGATGTGCTCGCCAAGTGCTATGGCGGTGACATCAGCCGTAAGCGCAAACTGCTGGAGAAGCAGAAGGAAGGTAAGAAGCGGATGAAGACCATCGGCCGCGTCGAGGTGCCGCAGGAGGCCTTCGTGGCCGCGCTGTCGACCGAGTCGGATAAGCCGAAGGGGAAGTAGGCAATCTGAGCAGGTGACCGGTCCGGGATGCCCGTCGATCTCGGGTCTTCCGTAACGTTTTGCGTCCTGTAAGGGTTGTACAACGTGGAGTGTCCCGGACAGCCCCTTGCCTGGATGATGTGACAGGCGGGTTTTCTGGAACATATTGTGTTACCTGATCTCCTTCCGATAGACCCGTTCGGTTCATACCGAGCACCTGAGAGCGGAGCTTTGTATGTCGCGTGACCTGCCCTTCGACGACGGTGATCCGGGCGCGGGCGATCATGCGGGGGATACCGCGTATCGGATCGCGACGGGCGTCGCGCGGGTGGCCCGGGCGGGCGCGTTCGTCACCGGCGGCGCGTTGGTCGCCGCCAACGGCAGTCCGGCGCCGGAGAACGAATCGCACAACAGCCGCATCACCGGCTGGTCGAGCAGCGATCCGCATCCCGAGGTGCCGAGCCCGGTCGTGTCCTATCCGGATCCGTCACCCGATTCGGTGCCGCCGCCGGTGCTGGGCAAGCACGCCCCCGCTCCGGTCACCACGCCGCTGCCGGTCCATCACGTCGATCCCCGGCCGGGCCCGTTCGGCCTGCCCGAGCTCAATCGCACCATGACCGAGGGCGCTCCGAATCTGGGGACCCCGGCCACCGGGACCGACGGCCACGCGCCCGGCCACGGTGTGCCCGGCCTTCCGACGCTGGACAATTCGCCCAGGTCGCATACCCCGTTCGGGTTACCGGGCAATGAGCACGGTCCATCCGGATTCGAATTGCCCAGTCTGCCCACGTATCCGACGCACGGGACGAGTGGATTCGAACTACCCGGTCTGGGCACACATCCGACGCCTGGGATGAGCGGTTTCGAGCTGCCCGGTCTGGGGACGCATCCGACGCCCGGGACGCACGGTTTCGAATTGCCCGGTCTGGGCACGTATCCGACGCCTGGGGCGAGCGGTTTCGAGTTGCCCGGTCTGGACGCGGATTCGACGCCCGAGACGCGCGGATTCGATCTGCCCGGTCACGACGCGAATCCGGCGGGACTACCGCTGAATCACGGTCTGGGCCTGCCCGGTACCGAGGGCCTGAATCTGCCCGGTATGAACGGATTGGCTCCGGGCGGTCTCGGTGTGCCCGATTCGGCTGTGCAGCCGCATCACGTATTCGACGGTGTCGGCGCCGGTAATCCGGGTGTGTTCCTCGGTACCGAGATGAAGGTCGACGCGCATATCGGGCTCGACGGCGTATGGCTGACCACCGAGACGAAGGTCCACTTCGCGGTCGGCGATGTGGGCCACCAGCTCGACGACTACTCGAACTGGCTGGGTTCGGGTGTGAATCACATTCCGACCGGCGACGGTTCGGCGGGTGTGCCGGATCTCGTTGCGGGACTTGGCCAGCAGTCGCCGCAGGCATATGCCGCGCCGCAGGCAACCGGCGCCGCGTCGGCGCATGGTGTCGGCCCGCACGCGCATGCGGGACACGGTATCGGTCCGCACGGCCCCGCGGCTCAGGCTCCCGGCGCCCATCCGCACAACCCCGGTGCACACGGCCCGCATCCGCACGGCTCGTCGACCCAGGGCTCCGGGCCGCTGGGATCCTCGGCGACCGCGAGCGGTTCGACCGTGTCCGGCTCGCAGGTCGGCGCGTCCGCGACCCAGGCCGTGGCGGGGTCGTCCGCGACGACCGGTCCGGCGCTGACCGGTACCCCGGCCGTCGCTCCGACCCCGGCCGCCACGGTTGTCACCGCGCCCGCCGCGCCCGTGGCCGTCTCTGCCCCCGTCGCGAATGTCGCTGTGGCCCAGCCGTTCACGTCGGCGATCGCCCCCGCGCCCGCGCTGGCGCAGCCGGTGGCCGCGACCCCGCTGCAGACCAACGGCGCATCGGAATCGGCCGCGCATCCGATCGCGACCGTGCTGCCGACCCATATAGCTCCGGTCGTGGCGGTGCCCATGGTCGCCGCGGGACGTACCGATATCGGAACCGCCGCCACCACGGCGTCGACCTCGCCCTCGGACAAGTCGCCCGCCGAACATCCGTCGGCCACCCCGGCCTCGCAGCCGCTGACCGATGTCGACAAGGCGAGCTCGGTCCCGCAGATCAGTGTCCCGACGACCGCAATCAGCCGTCCGGGCGATGCGACCACGATCACCCGTCCGGGCGATGCGACCACCACCCACATCGGGGACTCGACTACCACGCCCGGTGGCGGCGCCACGACGACCACGCGCCCGAGTGATCCGACCTCGACCCACGCCGGCGATCCGTCGACGCGGCCGACCGATGGCTCGACCGACGATTCGACCCGGAATCCGACCACCGGAACGGGCGGCTCGACCGGGACGCCGCCGGGCTCGCACGGTTCGGACGGCACAGGGACCGGCACCGGCACCACGCCGGGCGGCACCGGCAATTCGTCGGGTGGCACCGGTAACTCCTCGGGCGGGACCGGCACCACCTCGGGCGGGACCGGCAACTCGATGGGCCACGGCCCGACCGCCGCCGACCCGACCGGTGGCGGAACGCATTCGACCGTGCCGACCGGCCACGACGCGCCCGGAACCGGGGCCACCGCGCCGATCACCGTCAGCCCGAATTCGGGCGATATCGGCGGCGGTGGTGATGCCGGTGGCGCGGCCATCCATCCCGTACCGGTCGATCCGGGGCATGCGGTGACGCCGCCCCCGGCGGGCGGCGGCGGTGCCGTGCCCACGCAGGTGCCGGTGAAGCCGGTCGCGTATGTGGTCGACGCCTATGACAACTCGCCGTGGACCGACGATCACAGCGGCCTGACCGTCGCCGCGGGCGGTGCGCTGTCGAGTCATCTCATGCCCGACGCGACGTTCGCCGAATTGCACCATCCGGTGCTGCATCCCGTCGCCGATCTACACATCACGCTGTGACGGGGTCGGCCGCACTGGACTCCGGCACCGCCAAACATCCGGACGCGATGGCGCCACTGCTCGGGCTGCTCGATGAGCTGCTCGGGCAGACCCGCGTCTCCGGACGCGCGGATCTGACTGCGCGCCTGTCGATGTCGCGGGCCCGGGTCGCCGACCCGCGCGTGCGCCTGGTGGTCGTCGGCGAACCCAAGAACGGGATGAGCACCCTGGTGAACGGTCTGGTCGGGGCGGCGGTCAGTGCCACCGACAGTCCGATCAGCGTGCCGGTGATCGCCGAATACGGACCCGAGTCGACGGCCACGCTGGTCCGCTCCACGGTCGGCGGGCGCATCGAGCGGCAGCCGGTCGATCCGCTGAATCCGGGTCCCGCGCTGACCGCCGACGGTGTGATCCGTGCCGAATTCACCGAGCCCAGTGCGCTGTTGGCCGAGGGCTTCGTGGTGATGGACGCACCGGGCGCACCGGCCGACACCCCGACGACCTGGTCGCTGATCGCCGCATCCGACGCCGTGCTCTACGTCGCCGACGCCGGGGCCGAATACGGTCCGGAGCAGATCGCCCTGTTGCAGCGCATCCAGACGGTGTGCCCGACGGTGATCTGTGTGCTCAACAAGATCGATCGGTATCCGCACTGGGCCCAGGTGCAGCAGCGCAATCGGACCCTGCTCGACGATGCCGGACTCGGTTTCGCGGTCGCGCCGATCTCGGCCGAAATGCATCTGCGGGCCGGCGGCGATCGCCGTCGCGACCTGGAATCCGGTGTGCCGCAACTGATCGACCATGTGCGCGACTATGTGCTCGGCCGTGCCGACACGGTGGCGATCGAGTCGGCGGTGCGCGATATCCGCGTCATCACCGACCATCTCGCGCTCGCGTTGCGCAGCGAGGCCGAGACGCTGCGTGATCCGCGGCGCTACGGCGAGATCACCGAGCGGCTGCTCATGCTGCGCGCCGAGGCCGACGATCTGCGCCAGCGCTCGGCCAATTGGCAGGTCACCCTCGCCGACGGCTGCGCGGAGTTGATGGCCGATATCGAACACGATCTGCGCCACCGGTTGCGCAGCCTGATCCGCGACGCGGAAACCGAGATCGCACAGAAGGATCCGGCCCGCGGCTGGAGCGAATTCGGCGCGGATCTGGACGCGCGCATCTGCGAGGCGGTGGAGGAGAACTTCGTCATCGCGCACTACCGCTCGGTGGAACTGGCCGAACAGGTGACCAACAAGTTCGGCACCGACCGGGATGTGCCGCTGCCGGATATGCGGTTGGAGAATCCGGGCGAGGTGCTCGAGCCGGTCGCTTCGCTGGAGCCGCTGAACAGCGCGAAAATCGGTGTGGTGCAACCGATTCTGAACGTGATGCGCGGCGGCTACGGTGGCCTGCTGATGGTCGGCGTGCTACTGGCGAGCGTGGCCGGACTGCCGCCGGTGAACTGGTATTCGGGTACGGCCGCGGTGTTGCTCGGCGCGAACGCGCTGTGGGAGGACCGCAAGCTGCGCCGCGAAAAGCGCCAGGCCGAGGGCAAGGTCGCGGTCGCCCGCCTGATGGACGACGTGATCTTCCAGGTCGGCAAGGAATCCCGCAACCGCCTGCGTGCGGCTCAGCGGATCCTGCGCGATCACTTCACCAATCTGGCCAATCAGACCCTGCGCTCGGTCGACGAATCCCTGCGCGCCGCCGAGGAGGCCGCCGCGGTCCACTCACCGGACGGGCGTAACCGCCGCCTCACCGATATCGAATCGTCGCTGGTGCAACTTCGTGATCTTCGCGAACGGGCCGACGCGATCTGACCTGCCGACGGCCGATCGGTGCGGTAGGTTACGCCGAACCGTCTTTCTTCTTGCGAAGGAACCATTTTGCGCACCAAACTCCTTGCCGGTCTGCCTATCGGCCTGCTGTTGACCTCGGCCGCCCTCGCGCTGGCCCCCGCGGCCGAGGCCGCCGCGCCCACCTACACCTGTACGGCCGACGACGCCGACGGCCAGGCGCTGCAGCCGGTCACGGTGGAGGCCAAGCGCGGCCCCGAACAGGCCCGCCTGCGGGCCCGCCCGGAGTGGTACGGCCACGCCGACTTTCAGACGATCGCCTGTACCCCGAGCTGATCCCGGCGAAGAGCGCGCCGGGATCATGAAAGTGGGCGCGCCGGGATCATGAAAGTGGGCGCGCCGGGATCATGAAAGTGGGCGCGCCGGGATCATGAAAGTTGCCCGTCTGGATCATGAAAGTGGGCCCGTCGGGACCATGGAAACGGGTGCGCCGGGATCATCAAAGTGGGCCCGCCGGGACCGTGAAGGTGGGCGCGGCGGGACCAGGGCGGGGGCTCAGGTGCGGTGCGCCGGATGGAAGTCGCCCGAAGAGATGGACTGTTCGGCTCGGATGATGTGGGTGAGGGCGTTGATCAGGGCCAGGTGGGTGAAGGCCTGGGGGAAGTTGCCCAGGTGACGGCCCGTGCGGGGGTCGAGTTCCTCGGCGTAGAGCTCGAGTGGGCTGGCATAGCCGAGCAGGCGTTCGCACAGGCGGCGGGCGCGGGCGACCTCGCCGATCTCGACCAGCGCGGAGACCAGCCAGAACGAGCAGATGGTGAATGTGCCCTCCGCGCCGGACAATCCGTCGTCGGTGGTCTCGGTGCGGTAGCGCAGCACCAGGCCCTGATCGGTGAGGTCGTTCGCGATGGCCAGCACAGTGTCGCGCACGCGCTCGTCGGAGGCGGGCAGGAAGCGCACCAGCGGCATCAACAGCAGTGACGCGTCGAGGGATTCGCCGCCGTAGGTCTGGGTGAACACCCCGTCGCTGTTGACGCCCTTCTCCAGGATGTCGGCGTGGATCTCGTCGGCGATGTCGGCCCACTTCTTGGCATAGTCCAGCTCGCCGTGCATCGCGGCCAGTTTCGCGCCGCGATCCAGCGCCACCCAGCAGAACATCTTCGAGGAGGTGAAGTGCTGGGGATCGCCGCGCACCTCCCAGATGCCACGATCGGGTTCGCGCCAGTTGTCGATCGCACTGCGCACGGCCTTTTCCAACATGGGCCACAGCGTCTCCGGCACCTGCTGGCGCGACTTCACATGCAGGTACACCGAATCCAGCAGCACGCCCCACACATCGTGCTGCTGCTGGTTGTAGGCGCCGTTGCCGATCCGGACCGGTTGTGCGCCGTCGTAGCCGTGCAGATGGGACAGTTCGGATTCGTCGATCGCGCGTTCGCCGCCGACGGCGTAGAGCACCTGCAGGGGCAGCGGCTCGCCGTTCCCGGTGCTGGCCACATCGTGCAGGAAGGCGAAGAAGTCGTCGGCCTCCCGGTTCAGCCCGAGCGTGTACAGACCCCACAGCGCGAAGCTGGAATCGCGCACCCAGGAGTAGCGGTAATCCCAATTACGTTCGCCGCCAGGGGTTTCCGGTAGCGAGGTGGTGGCCGCCGCGAGCAGCGCCCCGGTCGGCGCGTAGGTCAGGCCCTTCAGCGTGAGCGCGCTGCGCTGCAGATATCCGCGCCACGGATGGTCGGGGAACTTGCCGAGGGTGATCCACTGCCGCCAACTCTCGGTGGTCGCCCACATCTTCTGCGCGGCCTCGGCGAAGGTGCGCGGCGGCGGCAGCGGCGACCACGACAGCGCGACGAACGCCTCGTCGCCCTCGGTCATCCGGCTGCGGGCGCGCGCCTCGCGGCCCTCGATGCCGATCCGCAGATCCGTGGTGAGCGTCAGATTCGAACACGGCAGATCGGCGCCCTCGGAGGTGGCCGTGGCCTGCTCGTAGACGTCGCCGGTGTACTCCCACCGTGAGGGTGCCCGGTGATAGTCGAAGGCGGGCTCGCAGCTGACCTCCACCTCCACCACCCCGCTCACACACTTCACCGTCCGCAGCAGGATGTGCTCGGCATCCCAGTCCATCGGGGTGCGGCGATAGGTGCGGCTGCGTTTGTCGTTGTTGTGCCACGGGCCGAGCACCAGCGCGTCGCGCACGATCAGCCAGCCGGTATCGGTCTGCCAGGTGGTCTCGAGGATCATCCCGCCGGGCAGATATCGCCGCGCGGCGGGCACGTTCACCCCGTAGGGGCCGACCCGGAAGTGGCCCGCGCTGCGGTCCAGCATCGCGCCGAACACGCTGGGGGCGTCCGGTCGCGGCAGGCACATCCACTCGACCGATCCGTTGCGGGCGATCAGGCAGTTGACCTCGCAGTCCGACAGGAAGGCGTAGTCGTCGATGGGCGGGAAGTTCGATTTGTGCGTCGTGCCCAGGGACGCCGGGACGAATCCGCCCGCCAGCTGGGAATCAGGGATGTCGGCAAGGGGATCGCGGCGAACGGGGATGATCTCCGGCGCGAGGTCGTCGGTGATCGGTTCATCGAATGACGCCATAGGAACCATCATCGGTGCGGTCGCCGATCCCGTCCACCAGCCGCGCGAAGGCGACCGGCCCGGCCCGGTGGGCGCGGCAGCTACTACCCTGGGGTTCGTGCATCACATTGCTGGCTGGTGGGACGGCTTCGAACTCTGGGTGGCCGGTCTGCCGTTCGTACCGCAGTTCGCCGTCGTCCTGGTGGGGATGATTCCGGTGAGCTTCGCCCTCGCCTGGCTGCTCGATCGGGGCCTGCGGGTGGTGTTGCGACTGCTGGGCCGCGATCGGGTCGCGGTCCGGGAATCCCAGCCGCCGGCCCCCGCGCCCCGGCCGGTGCGGAAGGAAGCCGCCTGATGCCCCGTTCACGCGTCCAGTTGGCCCTGATCGCCCTGTTGGTGCTGGTCGTGGTGGGGTGGCTTCTGACCCGGTGACGGGACCTCGTGAAGTTCGCTGGCGGATTGCCAAAAATGTTCGCCCCGAACCGGGTTGGGGTACTGTGCAGCCATGCCAACCGATGAGGATTTCGCGGAACTCGAGCAGTTGCTGGAGTCCGATGAGCTCGAAGAAAGTCCCCGCCTGATCGCCACCCACTACGCCTCTCCCGAAGAGGCGATCGAAATGGTTCGGGCAGCTCAGCTGCTCGGTCTCGGCGTCCGCCTGCAGAACCGGCTGCGGGTCGACGAGGACGGCGAGGACGGCGAGGAGACCGCCACCGAGGAGTGGATCCTCGATCTGCTCGAGAGCCCGCCGGAGGTGGAGGAGGACTAGCCGATCTCCTCGACTCCCGCATCATGCCCCTGAGGCCCCGGATATGTTGCGGGGCCTCCTTTCATTTCCATTTGGGTGATTCGCGAGGTTTCCTCGCGCTCTGCTAAAGTCTGCCCGTGTCGTCGAGTGTTGTGCCGCAGGTCCGCCATGAGTTGGCGTTGATCGCAGTGCGCTGCCTCGTCATCGCAGACATCTACTGTCGCTGACAGCTGCCGGGTCCGGCTGCGCGTATCTTCCTCATAGACCGGCGCGCATACCTTTTCGCAGACCGAACCCGTTCCCGCGGCGTCTCGCCGTAGCCGCGCCACTGCCGCGAGATTCGTCGCGACAGGTCCGATCGGCACCCCACGTTCCGCCACACCACCGGTATCCGTCCGTGGCGGGCAGCAGGAAAGGTTCACCCGATGCCTCGCAATTCCCGGCTCTTCTCGCGTAGACGCACCGCCGCCGTCGCGCTCACCGCGCTGGCGGCCGTGGCCCTGACCGCCTGCAGCGGCGGAGCCAGCGATACCGCCGGCGGCGGCGACGGGAGTGGGGGCGGCAGTTCGCTGACGCTGTTCGCCTATTCGGTCGCCAAGCCGGGCTTCGACAAGGTCATCCCCGAATTCAACAAGACCGAGGCCGGTAAGGGCGTCGGCGTGCAGGCCTCCTACGGCGCGTCCGGCGATCAGTCCCGCAAGGTCAAGGACGGCGCTCAGGCCGATGTGGTGAACTTCTCCGTCGAACCCGACATCACTCGCCTGGTCGATTCCGGCCAGATCGACGCGAACTGGAATGCCGACGCCGACAAGGGAATTCCGTTCGGCTCGGTGGTCGTGATCGCGGTCCGCAAGGGCAATCCGAAGGGCATCAAGGACTGGGACGATCTACTCAGGCCGGGCGTCGAGGTCGTCACCCCGAATCCGTTCAGCTCGGGTTCGGCCAAGTGGAATCTGCTCGCTCCCTACGCCGCCGAGAGCGAGGGCGGTAAGAATCCGCAGGCGGGGCTGGACTACCTGAGCAAGCTGATCTCCAAGGATCACATCAAGGTTCAGCCGAAGTCGGGCCGCGAGGCCACCGACACCTTCCTGCAGGGCACCGGCGACGTGCTGCTCAGCTATGAGAACGAGGCGCTGTTCTCCGAGCGCAACGGCGATCCGATCGAACACTTCGTCCCGCCGACCACCTTCAAGATCGAGAATCCGGTGGCGGTGCTCAGGAACGCGAAGAACCTCGACAAGGCCGTGAAGTTCAAGGACTTCCTGTTCACCCCGGACGGTCAGAAGGCATTCGCGCAGGCCGGTTACCGCCCGGTGGATCCGAAGGTCGCGGCCGATTTCGCCAAGGATTTCCCGCAGCCGCAGAAGCTGTGGACCATCGCGGATCTGGGTGGGTGGAAGCAGGTCGACAAGGATCTGTTCACCCCGAACACCGGCAGTGTCGCGGTGATCTACGACAAGGCCACCAAGTAGCGATGAGACAACGCATGACCGGTGCGGTCGGGCCGCTCGGCATCGCGATCGCGGTGCTGTGGCTCAGCCTGATCGTGCTGCTGCCGCTGGCCGCGCTGACCTTCCATTCCTTCGATGACGGGTGGTCCGGTTTCTGGGACGCCGTCAGCGCGCCCGCGGCGCTGGACGCGCTGCGGGTGACGGTATTCGTCTCGGTGATCGTGGCCCTGATCAACGTCGTCATGGGCACCCTGATCGCCTGGGTGCTCGTGCGCGACGAGTTCCCGGGTAAGGGCATCGTGAACGCGCTGATCGATCTGCCGTTCGCCCTGCCGACCATCGTGGCCAGCATCGTGCTGTTGTCGCTGTACGGCCCGGAGAGCCCGATCGGGGTGCATCTCAACGCGACTGCGCCGGGTCTGGTGGTGGCGCTGGCGTTCGTCACGCTGCCGTTCGTGGTGCGCTCGGTGCAGCCGGTGCTGATCGAGGCCGACCGGGAGGTGGAACAGGCCGCGGCCTCGCTGGGCGCGGACAACCTGACCACCTTCCGGCGGATCGTGCTGCCCACGCTCGCCCCGGCGATCATCTCCGGCGGCGGGCTCGCCTTCGCCCGCGCCCTGGGCGAATACGGTTCGGTGGTGTTGATCGGCGGCAACATTCCGCGCGAGACCCAGATGACCTCGCAGTACATCCAGCAGCAGATCGAGGTGGACCGGCCGGTGAACGCGGCGGCGGTTTCGGTTGCGCTGCTGGTGATTTCGTTCCTGACCCTGATCGTCCTGCGGATCTTCGCCGACCGCACCGCGCGGAAGGAACAGCTGTCGCGATGAAACTGTCCGCACCGACCAGGATTTCGCTGCGCGTGCTCGCGCTGGCCTATCTGCTCGTTCTGCTCGTCGCGCCGCTGATCATCATTCTGTGGCGCAGTTTCGAGCGCGGTATCGGCGCGTTCGTGGCGTCGATCAGCACCCCGGCCGCGATCTCGGCATTCGACCTGTCGCTGCTGATCGTCGCCATCGTGGTGCCGGTGAACGTGGTGTTCGGCGTGATCACCGCGATCGCGCTGGTGCGCCGAAACTTCCCGGGCCGCAGCCTGATTCAGGGCATCGTGGATCTGCCGTTCGCGGTGTCGCCGGTGGTGGTCGGTGTTTCGCTGATCATGCTGTGGGGAGTGAACGGCTGGTTCGGCGGCGTCGAAAACCTCGGATTCAAGGTGATTTTCGGGCTGCCGGGCATGGTGCTCGCCACCATCTTCGTGACGCTGCCGTTCGTGGTCAGCGAGGTCGTTCCGGTGTTGCACGAGATCGGCGACGATCAGGAGCAGGCCGCGGCCACCCTCGGCGCCACCCGCTGGCAGACGTTCTGGCGAATCACGTTGCCCGCCATCCGATGGGGCCTGACCTACGGCATCGTGCTGACCGTCGCACGCGCCCTCGGTGAATTCGGCGCGGTCATCATGGTGTCCTCGGCGCTGCCCGGCATCTCGCAGACGCTCACGCTGCTGGTGGACGGCCGATATGTCAACGACCACAACACCTTCGGCGCCTACTGTGCGGCGACCCTGCTGATGGGTCTCGCGCTCGTCACCCTGATTCTGATGACCCTCCTCGAACGCAAGCGGGGTACCGCCAAATGATCACCGTGACCAACGCGAACAAGCGCTACGGCGCGTTCGCCGCACTCGACGATGTCAGCCTCGACATTCCCTCCGGCGAATTGACCGCGCTGCTCGGGCCGTCCGGATCCGGGAAATCGACGCTGCTGCGCTCGATCGCGGGCCTGGAATCGCTGGACTCCGGGGTGGTGACCATCGCCGATCGCGATGTGACCCGGGTGCCGCCGCAGAAGCGCGATATCGGCTTCGTCTTCCAGCATTACGCCGCGTTCAAACATATGAGCGTGCGCGACAACGTGGCGTTCGGACTGAAGATCCGCAAGCGGCCCAAGCGCGAAATCGACCGGCGCGTGGACGAATTGCTCGGCATCGTCGGACTCGACGGCTTCCAGCACCGCTATCCGGCACAGCTGTCCGGTGGCCAGCGCCAGCGCATGGCCCTGGCCCGCGCGCTGGCCGTGGATCCCCAGGTACTGCTGCTGGACGAGCCGTTCGGCGCGCTGGATGCCAAGGTCCGCCACGATCTGCGCACCTGGTTGCGGCGGCTGCACGAGGAGGTGCATGTGACCACCGTGCTGGTCACCCACGATCAGGAGGAGGCGCTGGATGTCGCCGACCGGATCGCGGTGATGAACGCCGGGCGCATCGAGCAGGTCGGCAGCCCCGAGGACGTCTACGACCGTCCCGCAAACGAATTCGTCATGTCCTTCCTCGGCGCGGTCGCCAAACTCAACGGCCACCTCGTCCGCCCGCACGACATCCGCATCGGCCGCGATCCGGGCATGGCCCTGGCCGCCCACGAGGGCACGGCCGTATCCGCGGGCGTCACCCGCGCGAAGGTCGAACGCATCGTGCACCTGGGCTTCGAGGTCCGCCTGGAACTGCGCAACGCCGCCACCGGCGACCTGTTCACCGCGCAGGTCACCCGCGGCGACGCCGAGGCACTGCATCTGCGCGACGGCGAAACGGTCTTCGCCCGCGCCACGCGAATCCCCGAACTACCCGCGGGCTGACGCCATCTGGCGATACAACACCGCACCGGCGCTCGGCGGACAACCTCGTGTCCTCTGCTTGGCAAGCTCTCAGCACAGTGATTGCCTTGACTCGGGTCGGATCACGGTTCGATAAACACGGCTCGTCGACCGAGGTGAGTGCGATGACGGTTGGGCTCGGAGTGAGTATCGGCACGGTCAACACGGTCTGTGCCGTGTCGACCACCGGCGGGGACGCCAAGGGCAGAGCGCGGAGCGGGCCACCGGTCACCTGGCGCACGACCCTCACCTTCGACAGCACCGGCACCGCCCGCGTCGGCCGCATCCCCCGACACGGCAGGGCCATCACCGAATTCGCCGATCTCACCCAGCGCACCGCCCCGACGGCCCGGGTCGGACATCGCGCGCTGTCGGCGGCGGATCTGGTGGCGACGGTCGCCGAGAGCGTCATCCGGCAGGTGCTCGCCGCGAAACCCGATGCGGGCGTGAGTATCACGATCACCCATCCGATCGCCTATCCCGCCGAGCGCGTCGCCGATCTGCGCTATGCGCTGGATTCGGTGGGATTAGCGCAGTCCCGGCTGGTCGCCGAGCCGATCGCCGCCACCGCCTGGCTCGAGGCGCAGCACGGTCCGCTCATGCCGGGTCTGACACTCGTCTACGACCTGGGCGGCTCGGGTCTGACCGTGACGCTGGTGCGGGTCGGGGCGGGCTGTCCGGTCAATCCGATCGTCGGAGAACCGGTGCGCTCCACGGCATTCGGCGGCCGTGCCTTCGGCGCCCTGATGGCCCGGCAGGCGCACTGGGGCGCCACCGACGCGCCCACTCTGGTCGGCGTGCTCTCCGATGCCATGATCACCGAGCTGCGCGCCACGCATATTCGGCAATCCCTGGGGCTGGTCTACGAATGCCTGCGCATCGCCGACGTCACGATGGCCGATGTCGATCGTGTCCTGGTGGTCGGCGGCGCGGCCCGCCCGCCCGAGGTGGCGGGGCTGCTGGGCGATGCCCTGGCCCGCCCGGTCTTCGTCGCGCGCGATCCCGAGCGCACCATCGCCGACGGCGCGGCCATCCTGGCCTGCCGCGCGGCCGCGGCGCCGGGTCGGATCGCCTATCGCCGGATCGTCTGGATCGGCAGCGCACGGCTGCGGCGACGGCTGACCCGTGCGGCCGTCACCACGGCGGTGGCCGTGGCGGGCGCGCTGTTCGCCGCGACCGCGGTCGCCAGCGACGGGCCCGGCAGTGTCGTGATCGACGCCGGTGGCGTCTGCATCGTCGCGCCCGCGCACTGATCCGAGTGTTACTTGGGTCACACCCATAGCGCGACTACTCACCGGTACTCCCTGCTCGGGTGTACACCTGTGCACTGAAGGGGGATTCCGGGCCCGGTCTGTCCGGGTCGGTCGGTTGACGCGACTGATTGTTGGTGTAACCATGGGACACAGTTATTAGTGCGATATGGAGAGGCTGTGACGACGATGTCCGTTGCCGCGATGCCCGACGTCGACCCCGTGGTCGCCCAGGCCCAGGAGTATGCGCAGAAGTTGATGCTGCTCTCCGAGGGTTCGGTGAACAAGCACTTCGATCCCTTCGAGGATATCGACTGGGACGATCCGGATTTCGCCGCCGATGCCGGCGAGGAACGCTGGGTCCTGCCCGTCTCCGGTGACACGCTCGGCCGCCATCCCTGGTATCAGGCGCAGCCGCTGGAACGCAAGATCGCCATCGGCAAGTACCGCCAGGCCAATGTCGCGAAGGTCGGCCTGCAGTTCGAGTCCATCCTCATCAGCGGCATGGTGACGCATATCTTCGGCGTGCCCAACGGTTCGCCCGAATTCCGGTACTGCTCCCACGAGATGATCGAGGAGCACAACCACACCCTGATGTTCCAGGAGATGGTCAACCGGATCGGCCTCGACGTGCCCGGCATGGGCCCGCTGGTGCGCAAGTTCAAGTACGTGGGCGCCCCGGTCGCCGCGCTGTTCCCGAACCTGTTCTTCATGGCCGTGCTCGCCGGCGAGGAGCCGATCGACCACATCCAGAAGGCGATCCTGCGCTCGGGCGACGAGGTACACCCGATCATGCGCGGCGTGATGGCCATCCACGTGGCCGAGGAGGCGCGGCATATCTCCTTCGCGCACGAATTCCTCAAAAACCATGTGCCCGGGACGAATCCGGCCAACAAGTTCATCCTCTCGATCGCGATGCCGATCGTCATGTGGATCCTGGGCCGCTCGATCTACACCCCGCCGCGGTCGTTCTGGCGGGAGTTCGACATCCCGGACTCCGTGCGCAAGGAGCTGTTCTACGGCACCAAGGAAGCCAAGCAGGACTTCAGCGACCTCTTCGGCGATGTGCGCACGCTGGCCAGGGACATCGGCCTGATGAACCCGATCGCCAAGCGCGTGTGGAAGCTGCTGCGGATCGACGGCCACACCACTCGGTACCGTTCGGAGCCGCTGCGCGCCGTGCGGGCCGGGTGAGCCTCGATGCCCTACGTCGTCACGCAATCCTGTTGCAGCGACGCCTCGTGCGTGTACGCCTGCCCGGTCAACTGCATCCATCCCACGCCGGATGAACCGGACTTCCTGACGGCGGAGATGCTCTACGTCGATCCGCAGGCATGCGTGGACTGCGGCGCCTGCGCGAGCGCCTGCCCGGTGGACGCGATCACCTCCACGAAGAAGCTGACCGAGGACCAGAAGCCGTTCATCGAGATCAACGCGGCCTTCTACCGCCAATCCCGGCTGCGGCCCATAATGGCCAAACCCGTTCCGGCCCCGGCGGTTTCGGCCGAGCGCGGGCCGCTGCGGGTGGCGATCGCAGGTTCGGGGCCGTCGGCGATGTACGCCGCGGACGAACTGCTCACCCAGCGCGATGTCAGCGTGACGGTGCTGGATCGGCTGCCGGTGCCCTACGGGCTGGCCCGCCACGGCGTCGCGCCCGACCACATTCGCACGCGGCAGGTCAGTCGGCTGTTCGACGTGATCTCGGCCCAGCCCGGATTCGGTTCGTATCTGAATGTAGCCGTGGGCGAGCATCTTTCGCATGCCGATCTGCTCGAGCATTTCCATGCGGTGATCTATGCCGTCGGCGCCTCGGCCGACCGTAAGCTGTCGATTCCGGGGGAGGGGCTGCCCGGCAGCGCCTCGGCCACCGAATTCGTGGCCTGGTACAACGGGCATCCCGATCAGGCGGATCGGGAATTCGATCTGTCGCATCGGCGCGCGGTGATCGTCGGCAACGGCAACGTGGCCCTCGACGTGGCCCGCATCCTGACCTCCGATCCGGAGCTGCTCACCGGTACCGACGTCGCGCCCCGGGCCCTGGAGGCGTTGCGGCACAGCAAGATCGAGGAGGTCGTGATCGTCGGCCGCCGCGGGCCCGCCGAATCCGCCTTCACCGTGCCGGAATTCGTGGGACTGCTCGGCGCCGACATCGATATCGTCGTCGAGGGCGATATGCCGGACGCGGTGGCGGATACGGCGCAGAAAGTGGAGCAGAAGCTGGACCTGCTGCGCGGGCTGGCCGATCGGCCGGTGGGCGCCCGCAAGCGGATCGTCCTGCGCTATCTGTCCGCGCCGGTCGCGCTCGCGGGTATCGACCGGGTGACCGGAATCGAGCTGATCCGCACCGAACTCGTCACCGGCGCCGACGGCACGGTGCGCGCGGTTCCCACCGACGCGATCGAAACCCTCGATGCCGGGCTCGTGCTCGCGTCCGTGGGCTACCGCGGTGTGCCGTTGCCGGGGCTGCCGTTCGACCAGGGGCGGGGAGTGATTCCGAATGTCGAGGGGCGAGTCGTGCGGGCCGCCGACGGCGTGACGGTGCCGGGCACCTATGTCACCGGCTGGATCAAGCGCGGTCCGACGGGTTTCATCGGCACCAACAAGTCCTGCGCTCAGCAGACGGTGCGCCGGCTGGTGGACGACTTCAATACCGGGCGCTTGGCCGAACCCGTCCGGGACGCAGGCGATTTCGACCGACTGGTCACCGATCGTAGCCCGGGTGCGATTCGCGGTGGTGCGTCCGCGCGGCCGTGGTGGAAGCGAAAGCTGCTGACCCGGGGCTGATTTCGCCTGTGCCCGGCCGAGTAACACCCCGGGGCCGCGCAACGACTCTCCTTGTGCGAGACCGGTTTCGCGGACCGAGTGGTTGCTCGGCGGCGGGGGATGTGTCGGGAATGCCTCGAACTCGAGGGTCGGCAACCGTCCAGCCATTAGGAAATGGTCGGTTGAATTCAAGCGCCGGGAGATCAACTACTGCACTGTGCAGCGCACCGGTCGGTATTCATTGAGAATTACTGTGCGGTAGCTGGTTTCAGTCGGTATTGGACGATTGAGTGAGGAATTGAGGCCCTCAGCTCGACTCTTATGCCCTTCTATCAGGGCATTTGTACTGCGGACCAACGGGTATGAAACCTATTCTCCGCATTCGGTATTCGTGATCGTCAAGTGCCAGCTAACCTAAGTTCGCTGTTTGGTAAACGACCGCGACCACATGACTCGTCTACGTGGGGCCGTGGTCTCGGTGCGTTGACGGGATGGCAATGACTGTTGGCTTCGGCGTGAGCATCGGCACAGTGAACTCCGTGTGGGCGGCTACCTCCCGGGAGCGTGAGCGACCCGATGTGCGGATCCGGCGCACGGCCGTCACCTTCGACAATGCGGGCGGCGCACGGATCGGCGGCATTCCCCGATTCGCCCCGGTGGTCACGGATTTCGCCGATCTCACCCGCGACAGCGAACCGGTCGTGCTGGGCGGACGCATCTGGACCCCGGCCGATCTGGTGGCCGCGGTCGTCGCCTGCCTGATCGCCGCGAACGAGCCCGCCGCCGGACCGATCGCCACCTATCCCGCCTGCTATCCGGGTCGTCAGATGACCGCGCTGCGGCATGCTCTGGACTGGTCGGGTTCGGCCGACGTCATGCTGATGCCCGAACCGGTGGCGGCCGTGGAATGGCTGGATACCGAGTACGGGGTGTCGGAGAACGGTCTCACCCTGGTCTACGACCTGGGCGGTAACAGCCTCGACGTCGCCGTCGTGCGCACCGAGGCCGATCGCGACGAGCGCGGCGTGCTCGGCGCGGCGGTGCGTTCCTATAATTACGGCGGGCGGCCGCTGGGCACGATTCTCGCCCGCTACGCGCGGGCCCTGTCCCCGGATATGCCGTCGCCGGTGTCGAAGGTGGTACCCGCCATCGACACCAAACGCCTGCGCATCTGGCATGTCCGCAATTCCCTTCGCGTCGTGCGCAATTGCGTGCACGCGGCCGGGCTGACCCTGCGCGATATCGATCGGGTGCTGCTGATCGGCGGTGCGGTGCGCCCGGCCGAGGTGGCGCAGGTGCTGGCCGAGCTCGGACCGCCGGTCGTGCTGGCGCCCGATCCGGCGCATACCGTCGCGACCGGTGCCGCGCTCGCCTCCGCCCGCCTGACCGACAGCGGCGTGAATCTGGCGCGATACGCCCGGGGAGCGGCCGTGATATCCAGCGCCGCGGTGGTGTCCGCCATGGCGATGTCCGCGGCGACCATGCTCGGTAGTGGGCCGATCGGAACCGACGGTCCGGCACTGGAATTCGCGCCCGCGCTGGCCGATCCGGTCGGCGCGGGGCATACCGTCGGCGAGCTGCGGATGTTCGATGGCCTCGACGATATGGCGGCCGCATCCGGGGATACCGATGCGCTGCTGACATCGTTCGGCGGGCGCATGAGCTCGTATAGTGCGGTGGCGCAGGCGATGTCGGCTCCGGCGGCGGTCGAGAAGACGATCCGCTCGCACGATATGGGATCGCCTTGTGAGCCGCCCGGCTACCGCGCCGTCTATGCCGATCCGGCGCACTTCATCAATCCGCTGCCGTTCATCCCGCCGACTTCCTACGTGGCCGCGCCGGTCGGACAGGTGGTCTTCGGGCAGATCCCGTCGATCAGCCTGCCCGGGCCGTTCGTCGGACCTGTCGTGGGGCAGCTGCCTGTGCTCGATACGGGGGGCGGGACGATCGCGCCCGCACCCGCGCCGGTCGATGCCCCGCCGCCCGCGGGTGGGACTGTCGTCTCGGCCCCGAATCCCGGTACTGCGCAGCCGAGTTCGGGCACTGGCGATGCGAGTGCGCCCGCCTCCGGCGGTGCGGCGGCCGACCCGGTCTCGGCCGGGCCCGGTTCCTCGGCTCCGGCGGGTGGGACGTCGAGTTCGCCGGGTGCGGGCGGTGGTGGGGCCGCATCCAGTGGGGAAACATCCTCGGGGACAGCGGGATCCGGCGGTACGGCAGCGTCCGGTGGCGCCGAGACCTCGAGTGGTTCGACGTCGTCGGGTGGTTCGGCCTCATCAGGTGGTTCGACGTCGTCGGGTGGCTCGACGTCCTCCGGCGGTTCTCCTTCGGCTGGAGGCAATTCCGGCGGCGGGGTCTCGGCCGGAGGTAATTCTGGCGGTGGGGCCTCGACTGGAGGCAACTCTGGTGGTGGGGCGGCCGGTGGTGGGGCGGCCGGTGGCGGCGCGTCGAGCGGTGGTGCCGCCTCCGGAACCAGCTCGGGCGGAACAACTTCCGGTAGAGCCGCGACAACTTCCGGTGGCGCCGCGTCGAGCGGTGGCACCTCTCATAGCGCGAGTTCCGCGGGGGGAAGTTCGGGCGGCGGCTCCCACCACTGAGGCCTTCCTACTCGACCGGACCATCGTCGGATATCGAGTACCGGGGTCGGCAGACCCCATCCGATTGTGTTTCACCGCACATATGTCGCGATCGATTGCCGAACGGCTGGCCGGTTGGGGGTCTCGGTGGAAGTCGTCGAATCCGAGGATGTTCGAGGTCACCTGCGGAATCCGGCCGCCGAGTCGACCGCGCTGCACGGGAATCGACTTTCGTTATCCCGGAAGTACTGCTGCCCAGTACCTTTCACTCCAATCCGGAAGTCTGCCTCGGTTTGATCTTGCCGGGCACGTCGGGGTATGAATAGCGTTCAATTCAAAACTAGACATTTCGGTCAGTCGGGGGATCGGGAGTCGGGGAGGAAGATCGATCATGGTCCGTCGGACCGCTAGGAATATGAGCCGTGCCCTGCTGATGGGGGCACTGCCGATCGCAATCGCCTTGAATGTCACCGGTGTCGCCCAGGCGGCCCCGCAGCCGGCGGCGGTCGTGCAGACCGTCGACGCGCCCGTGCAGGCCGCGCCGGTCGCGGAGGGGGTCTCCGCCGGTGTTCCGCTGGAGATCGCGACGAATCCCGATGCGCAGGATCATGATCCGGTGCACAACGGCATCGCCGCGGGCGCCCTGGCCGGAGCCACCGGCTCCGCGGTCCTGGGCGCCGTCACCGGCCTGGGCATCATGAGCATCCCGTGGGCGATCTCCGGTGCGATCAGCGGCCTCATGTGGGGCACCGTGATCGGCGCGCTGGTGGGCGTCCTCGCTCCGCAGGCCGTGCCGCAGGTTCTGCCCTGACGTAACGCCTGACAACGGCCGCACACCGAATCGGTGTGCGGCCGTTGTGCGTTCGGCCGTCGTGGCGAATTCGGGCACGTTATTGATGTGTCATGTATTGCCTGACGCGGCGGCGCGAGGAGACTGGTTTGATGGACGCCAGAATCATCGGGACCGTGATGCCGGTGCTCGAGATCGGATTGCAGCCGGGTGAGAGCGTGGTCGCCGAGGCGGGACAGCTGTCCTGGATGACTGATTCGATTCGGCTGCATACCTCCGCGCGGGTCGGCGGCGGCATGTTCCGCGCGGTGAAGCGGGCCTTCACTGGTGCCGGATTCTTCATGACCGAATACGGCGCGGACCGGCATCCGGGCATGGTGGCCTTCGCCGCGCGCCTGCCCGGCCAGATCGTGCCGATCACGCTGGAGTCCGGTGCGGACTATCTGGTGCATCGGTACGGATTCCTCTGCGGCGTAGGCGATGTGCGGGTGTCGACGAGTTTCCAGCGGCGATTGGGCGCGGGCATCTTCGGCGGGGAGGGATTCATCCTGGCGCGGGTTTCCGGGTCCGGGCATGCGTGGGTGGAGCTGTCCGGCGAGGTGGTGCAGTACGACCTCGCGCGGGGGGAGACGCTGCGAGTGCACCCCGGCCACGTCGGAATGTTCGATGCCGGAGTGAGTTTCGATATCACGCTGATGCGCGGTGTGCGCAACATCTTGTTCGGCGGCGACGGGCTGTTCCTGGCCGCGCTGACCGGCCCGGGCCGGGTGTGGCTGCAGTCGCTCACCATCAGCAATCTGGCCCAGGCCCTGCTGCCCTACCTGCCGCTGCCGGAGCGGGACAACGGACAGTGATGCGGGTGGGTTCGGGGCCATCGGTAAGAATGGGCTGGTGGACACTGCACTCAGGCCCGAGCTGATAGCGCTGGATGTGGACGGCACGCTCCTGCTGACCGGGCAGCCGGTCTCGCCGCGAGTCCGAGCCGCGGTGCGTGCCGCGAGCGCGGCCGGGGCGCATGTCGTGATCACCACGGGACGGACACTGCTGGCCACCCGGCTGGTGGTGGAGGAGCTGGGGCTCCAGGAGGGGCAGGCGCTGTGCTCCAATGGCGCTGTGCACGTGGATGTCTCGAACTGGAAGCCGTTGGCCCTGCACACCTTCGACCCGAAACCCGCTGTGGGCGTGCTGCGCTCGCGATTTCCGGATATGGTGCTCTCGGTCGAGAAGGTCGGCGTCGGCACCTGGACCACCGGCTACTATCCGGGCAGCTTCCGGCTCGGCGAGTACCGCTTCGTCGAGGACAGCGAACTGAGCCTGGAACCCACCACCCGCCTCAACGGCTGGTGGCCCGGCGGCACCCTCGCCGATATGGTGAAACTGCTCGACGAGCTGACCCTCCCCGGCGCCGGCTGGGTCCACGGCGATAACGAGCCCTTCCTGGTCGCCAGCAAACAGGGCGTCTCCAAGGGCTGGGCCCTGGAACGCCTGCGCCAGCAACTCGGCATCCCCCGGGCGGCCACTCTGGCCATCGGCGACGGCTACAACGACCGCGAAATGCTCACCTGGGCAGGCCATTCGGTAGCCATGGGCAATGCGGTCCCGCCGATCCTGGAACTGGCCGACGAGATCACCCTGGACGTACACGAGGACGGCGTCGCGGTAGTCCTGGAGCGCTGGTTCCACAACTGATGCGCCCCTGAGTAATTCCCGATGAGGGCGCTGGCACACACACCCGTATCCCCGTGGCCGCACCCCAGGTCTCCCTCGCGGGCTTTGTCCCCGTCTCCCGGCCCCCAGGGCCGGGAGACGGGGTCTCATGCTGCCATGCGGCGGGCGTCCAGACCGCGGACCGCCGTCGTATAGCGGCTGTCGATGACCTCTCCGACCAAGGGATGGTTGCCGATCGGGGCCGCGTGTGCGATGTCGGAGGCGGTGGTAATCAGTCGGTCGGTCAGCAGACCCGGTGCGAGGAACCAGGGGGCCACGACGATGCGTGCGCAGCCGCGGGCCCGAAGCCGGGAAATGGCTTGGGGCAGGCCGGGTTCGGCGGTGACGAAGCAGACCGAGGTGCGCCATGCCGTTCCGGCGGCCAGGAGGCGGCCGACGTGGCGGGTGCGGTGGTTGGCCTCGGGGGAGGAGGAACCCACGGCGGCCACGGCGATTCCGAGGCCGGTGTCGTGAATGTCGGCCCCGGTCGCCAGGACTCGCTCACGCAGCGCGGTGACCAGGCGAATGTCCATGCCCAGCACATCCGCCTGGGTCAGGCGTAACCCGGGATGCCGGGATCGCGCCCGCGCCAACAGATCCGGAAGATCCACCCGCGCGTGATAGGCGCTGCCCAGCAGTAGCGGCACCACCACCGCATCGGTATGCCCCCGCGCCGCAAGGGAATCCACGACCTGCCCCACCGAGGGCGTGCTGAGGTCGAGGAAGGCCGGGTGGACGTCCAGGCCGGGCCGCCGCAGGGCGAGGTCCGCCACGACGGTCGACACCGTCGCCGCCGAGCGCGGATCCCTACTGCCGTGCGCCACCGCGATCAGCGCGGGGGATGCGGACCCCATCTCACACCCCGGCCTCGGTGCCGACCTCCACCGAGGTCAGCACATCGCCTACCAGCCCGGCGGCCAGCGTGTTGCCCCCCGCCGGATCGATGAGCAGGAAGCTGCCGGTATGCCGGTTGGTCCGGTAGTCGTCGGCGGCGATCGGATCGGCGACGCGGATGTTGATGCGGCCGATATCGTTGAGGGATAACGATTCCGGCGCGGGATCCGCGGCCAGGTTCTGCTCGTCGAATCGCTCGATGAGCGCGCCGACGATCGCCTGGGTGGTGCGGGTGCCGTGCTTGAGCAGCAGCCGGGCGCCGGGGCGCAGCGGCTTATCGCCCAGCCAGCACACGGTGGCGTCGAAGGAGTCGATCGGTTCGGGCGCGTCCGCGGCGGCGACGATCGTATCGCCGCGAGAGACGTCCACCTCGTCGGCCAGGATCAGCGTCACGCTGCGGCCCGACTGCGCCGAGGGCAGCTCACCGTCGGGGGTGTCGATCCGCTCGATCGTGGTCCGCACGCCCGACGGCAGCACCACCACCTCGTCACCCTTGGCGACCACACCGGCCGCGACCTGCCCGGCATAGCCGCGATAGTCCGGATACTCCGCGGTGCGCGGCCGGATGACGTACTGCACCGGAAACCGCAGGCCGATCGAGTGCGGCCCCGAACTGTCGGCATCGGCCGGCACCGATTCCAGATGTTCGATCAGCGAGGGCCCGTCGTAGTACGGGGTGTCCTGCGAGCGTGAGGCGATGTTGTCGCCGTGCAGCGCCGAGACCGGAATCGCCACCACATCCCCGGCCGCCCAGCCGAGTCTCGTTGTCAGTTCGGCGAATTCGGCTGTGATCCGCTCGAAGACCCCGGCCGCGTCGTCGACCAGATCGATCTTGTTCACGGCCAGTACCAGCCGCGGCACACCCAGCAGCGCCATCACCGCGGCGTGCCGGCGGGTCTGCTCGATCACGCCCTTGCGCGCGTCGACCAGCAGGATCACCAGCTGTGCGGTCGAGGCGCCCGAGACCGTATTGCGGGTGTACTGCACATGTCCGGGCGTATCGGCGAGTACGAAAGACCGTGCGGGCGTGGCGAAGTAGCGATAGGCCACATCGATGGTGATGCCCTGTTCGCGCTCGGCCCGCAGGCCGTCGACCAGCAGCGAAAGGTCCGGCGTGGCAAGGCCCTTGTCCACCGACGCGCGGGTGACGGCGTCGATCTGGTCGGCCAGTACGGATTTCGTGTCGTAGAGCAGGCGGCCGACCAGCGTGGACTTGCCGTCGTCGACACTGCCGGCGGTGGCCAGCCGGAGTAGGTCGGACATCAGAAGTAACCCTCTCGCTTGCGGTCTTCCATCGCGGCCTCCGACACCCGGTCGTCGCCGCGCGTAGCGCCGCGCTCGGTGAGGCGGGACGCGGCCACCTCGGCCAGGATCTCGGCATTGGTGGCGGCGGTGGAAAGGATTGCGCCGGTGGAGGATCCGTCGCCCACGGTGCGGTAGCGCACCGATCGGATCGATAACTGTTCGTCCTCGCGCGGGCCGCCCCATACGCCGGGCGTCATCCACATGCCGTCGCGCTGATACACCGGGCGCTCGTGCGCGTAGTAGATCGACGCGAGATCGACGTTCTCCCGCGCGATATAGCGCCAGATGTCGAGTTCGGTCCAGTTGCTCAGCGGGAACACCCGCACATGCTCACCGGCCGCGTGCCGCCCGTTGTACAGATTCCACAGCTCCGGCCGCTGCCGCTTGGGATCCCAGCGCCCGAACGCATCGCGCAGCGAGAAGATCCGCTCCTTGGCCCGCGAACGCTCCTCGTCGCGGCGGCCGCCGCCGAATACCGCGTCGAATCGGTTGTCGGCGATGGCATCCAGCAGCGGCACGGTCTGCAGCGGATTGCGGATCCCGTCGGGCCGCTCGCTCAGCCGCCCGTCGGCCAGATAGTCCTCCACGGCCGCGACATGCAGTCGCAGCCCGTACTTCTCGACCACCCGGTCCCGGAACTCCAGCACCTCGGGCAGATTGTGCCCGGTGTCGACGTGCAGCAGCGCGAACGGCAACGGCGCGGGCCAGAACGCCTTGAGCGCCAGATGCAGCAGCACGGTGGAATCCTTACCGCCGGAGAACAGAATCACCGGCCGCTCGAATTCCCCCGCTACCTCACGGAAGATATGGATCGACTCGCTCTCGAGCGCGGCGAGCGTATCGAATTCGGTATCGGTGGCTGAGGCAGTCATGATTGGTGTAGCCCGCATTCGGTCTTGGCGAGGCCGGCCCAGCGGCCGCTTCGCGGATCGGATCCCGGTTCCGGCTTCCGTGTGCACGGAGCGCAACCGATGGATGGATATCCCTCCTCTACAAGGGGATTGACGAGGATGCCGTATTCGTCGATGTAATCGGACATCTCATCGTCGGACCATGCGGCGATCGGGTTGATCTTCACCAGGCCGAACGCCTCGTCGTAGGAGATCAGGGGCGCACCCGCGCGGGTGGGGGCCTCGACCCGGCGGATGCCGGTGACCCAGGCGTTGTAGCCCGACAGTGAGCGCCGCAGCGGCACCACCTTGCGCAGGCGGCAGCATTCGTTGGGCTCGCGGGCGAACAGATCCTTGCCCAGCATCGAATCCTGTTCGGCCACCGTATGTTCGGGGGTCACGTTGACCACGTTCACGCCGTAGACGGCCTCGACCGCATCACGGGTGCCGATGGTCTCGGCGAAGTGGTAGCCGGTATCGAGGAACAGCACATCCACGCCCGGACGCACCTGCGCCGCAAGGTGAACCAGCACCCCGTCCTGCATATTGGAGGCCACGATGTAGTTGGGGCCGAAGGTCTCCTCGGTCCAGCGCAGCAGCTCCGCCGCCGAGGCGTCCGGACCCAGCTGTGCCGCACCATCTTCGGCGATCTTGCGCAGCTCGTCCTCGGACAGCTTCTCCAGAGTGGTTGCCATAGCAGATATCTCCCGTTACCGAAGGTCGTCGTCGTCGGCGCGGACAGCCCACTGCGCGAACCGCTCGCCGGAATCACGGTTCTTGACGAAGTTGCGCACGACGCGCTCGATGTAGTCGCCGAGTTCGGAGCTGGTCACCTTGTGCTGGCGCAGCTTTCGCCCGAAGGCGCTGTCGAACCCGAGGCTGCCGCCCAGATGAACCTGGAAGCCCTCCACCTGATTCCCGTCGCCGTCGTCGACCAGCTGACCCTTGAAGCCGATATCGGCGATCTGGGCGCGGGCGCAGGAGTTGGGGCAGCCGTTGATGTTGATGGTGATCGGCACGTCGAGCTGGGCGTTGATATCGGCCAGGCGCTGCTCGAGTTCGGGCGCGAGCGCCTGGGACCGCTTGCGGGTCTCCACGAACGACAGCTTGCAGAACTCGATACCGCTGCAGGCCACCAGATTTCGCCGCCAGATCGACGGGCGGGCCTGCAGGCCGAGCGCGTCGAGCTCGTCGATGAGCCGCTCCACCTTGTCATCGGGCACGTCGAGTACGACCAGCTTCTGATACGGGGTGAACCGCACCCGATCCGAACCCGCCCGCTCGGCCGCGTCGGCGACCTGGGTGAGAATCGTGCCCGAGACGCGTCCGGCGATGGGGGAGAAGCCGATCGCGTTGCGCCCGTTGCGCAGTCGCTGCACGCCGATATGGTCGACGACCTGCGTGGCCTGTTCGGGCGCGGGGCCGTCGGTCAGCTTGCGCTTCAGGTACTCGTCCTCGAGCACCTGGCGGAACTTCTCGATGCCCCAGTCCTTGACCAGGAACTTGATCCGGGCCTTGGTGCGCAGGCGCCGATAGCCGTAGTCGCGGTAGAGCGCGACGATGCCCTCCCACACATCGGGCACCTCGTCCAGCGGCACCCACACGCCGAGTCGCTGCGCCAGCATGGGATTGGTGGACAGGCCGCCACCCACCCAGACGTCCAGGCCCGGGCCGTATTCGGGATGTACGACGCCGATGAACGCGACGTCGTTGATCTCGTGGGCCACGTCCTGCTGTCCGGAGATGGCGGTCTTGAACTTGCGCGGCAGATTCGAATACCGCTTATCGCCGATGTAGCGGCGCACGATCTCGTCGATGGCCGGGGTCGGATCGAGCACCTCGGTGAGGGATTCACCGGCCAGCGGCGAGCCGAGCACCACGCGCGGGCAGTCGCCGCACGCCTCGGTGGTCTTCAGGCCGACCTCTTCGAGCCGTCGCCAGATCTCCGGGACGTTCTCGATCTCGATCCAGTGGTACTGGACGTTCTCGCGATCGGACAGATCGGCGGTGTCGCGGCCGAATTCGGTGGAGATGCCCGCGATCGTGCGCAGCTGCGCCAGATTCAGCGCACCGGCGTCGCAGCGCACCCGCATCATGAAGTAGCGGGCCTCGAGAATGTCGATGTTCTCATCGCCGGTCCAGGTGCCGTCGTAGCCCTGCTCGCGCTGGGTGTACAGGCCCCACCAGCGCATCCGGCCGCGCAGATCGGCCTTATCGATGGAGTCGAAACCGTTCTTGCTGTAGATGTTCTCGATCCGGGCGCGGACGTTGAGCGGGTTGTCGTCCTTCTTGCTCTGCTCATTGGCGTTGAGCGGTTCGCGGTAGCCCAGCGCCCACTGCCCCTCGGACTTGCGCTGAACCGGCTTACCGGTGCGTTCGCGCGGTCCGGCGGGAACCTCGGCGCGGCGCGGGCGATCGGGCCGGACGCGGAGTTCGGCGGCGGCCCGCTGCGGGCGATCGGATTCGGACGGGGTGTGACCGGCGTCGGTATTCGACGTCATAGGGTCGCTCCTGCGGGTGGTGATCAGGCCTTGCGGCAGGCGGGAGGGGCTGGCTCACGCCTTCGGCATTTCAGCGGCCGGGGAAGTGGGGCGTACTCATGAGACGCCGAAACCGGGGCAGGGCCGAACTACCGGAGGCGATCCGGCAGACAGCTCGCACTGCACACGCGCTTGAAGTCGACGTGGCGACGCGCCACCAATCGCACTCCAAGTCCGGTCATGGAGCTTATTGTGCCATGTCAGCGGGGTCCTTCCGACCATCCGGCCGTATTTTCCGGTAAATCCCGGGAAATTCCCTGGACGGTCGACCGGATTTGTGAGATGGGTCATAGGGGACATCGCCGCGGACCGCTGATCGGCCCGGACGTGCCTCACATCGGGAGGGTGGTCAGACTGGAGCGGTGACGTCGACCGATCTCCCCGCCGAACTCCGCCCGCCGACCCCGGTCGAGGTGGAGCAACCGGTGCTGCGGGATTTCGGGGGCGGGGCATTCGGGATCTACGTGCATGTGCCGTTCTGCGCGACTCGGTGTGGATACTGCGATTTCAATACCTATACGGCCGGGGAATTGGGGAGTTCGGCGTCGCCGCAGTCGTGGCTGCGGGCGCTTCGAGGTGAATTGGCCGAGGCCGCACGGGTTTTCGGGGAGTTGCCGAGTGCGCAGCCGCCGGTGTCCACCGTATTCGTGGGCGGAGGGACGCCCTCGCTGCTGGGCGGGGACGGGCTCGCGGAGGTGCTCGACGCGGTTCGCGCGCATTTCACGCTGGCCGCCGATGCCGAGGTGACCACCGAATCGAATCCCGAATCGACCTCGCCGCAATTCTTCGAACGCCTTCGCGCGGCCGGATATACGCGGGTGTCGCTGGGTATGCAGTCCGCGGCCGCGCATGTGCTGAAGGTGCTCGACCGCACCCATACTCCGGGGCGGGCGGTGGCGGCCGCCCGGGAGGCCCGGGCGGCCGGATTCGATCATGTGAATCTGGATCTGATCTACGGCACTCCGGGCGAACGTGACGAGGATCTCGATGCCAGCCTCGACGCGGTGCTGGCCGCGGGAGTCGATCACGTCTCGGCCTATTCGCTGATCGTCGAGGACGGCACCGCGCTGGCCCGCAAGGTGCGCCGCGGTGAACTGCCCGCGCCCGACGACGATGTGCTCGCCGCCCGCTATGAACGCATCGACGCTCGACTGGCCGCCGCGGGGCTCACCTGGTACGAGGTATCCAATTGGGCCGCAGGCGATTCCGCGCGGTGCAGGCATAATCTCGGCTACTGGGACGACGGCGACTGGCTCGGCGCGGGACCGGGTGCGCACAGCCATCTCGGCGGCGTGCGCTGGTGGAACGTCAAGCATCCGGCCCGCTATGCCGCGCGAGTCGCCGACGGCGGCCTGCCCGCCGCGGGATGGGAGACGTTGACGAATGAGGAACGTCACACCGAACGAGTGATGCTCACCGTCCGGCTCCGGACGGGTCTACCCCTGGCGGATCTGGCTCCCGCCGAACGTCGTCGCGCGGATCGGGTGATCACCGACGGACTGGCCGACACCGTCGATGACCACCTGATCCTTACCGATCGCGGCCGGCTGCTCGCCGATGCGATCGTGCGGGATCTGCTGGCCTGAGCTACTTGGACGGTTGGGCTGCGCCTCGATCAGCTGTGGGCGTAGGGTCCGAGGTGACCCCGAGGAGCCCCCGTGCCGCAGGCCCACCACATCAGCGTTGTCCCCGACCAGAGCGAATTCGCCGAGCTCCGAGCCGCCGAGCGCGCCGAATCGGCCCGATTGGGCGCAATGGCGGCCCGAGCCGTCGCCAGCCACGCCACCGACGCCGACGACTGCATGTGCCTGTTGGCGATGCTGGGCCTGGACGCCCAGGCGGGCCGCGACGTCCTCACCGACTGAACCAGCGGCGAAGCTCACACTTCCTCGAGGACCTTCGAAGGACCGGACTCAGCTGCCCTTTCGCTCGCTCATGGACCCAGCGTTCGCTCACTCATGGACCCGCGCCAGCGGGTTAGCACTGTTCAGGCGCGTGTGCTAACGATTCGCCATCGGCGCTTTAAACTGGACCTCGGATGAACCGGGGATCCGTGTGAAGGCGGCTGCCGTGCGGCGGTCACGCGCCCCGGGCCGGCCCGATGGCGAGCGAGGAGGTGGGACCGATGTCGAGCACCGAGCAGCGGCGACTAGAGGTCCTGCGGGCGATCGTCGCGGACTTCATAGCGACGAAGGAACCGATCGGCTCGAAGACGTTGGTCGAACGGCACAACCTGGGAGTGTCCAGCGCGACCGTGCGCAACGATATGGCGGTGCTGGAGGCCGAGGGTTACATCACCCAGCCGCACACCAGCTCCGGCCGCATTCCGACCGATAAGGGCTATCGCCAGTTCGTCGACAACATCGCCGAGGTGAAGCCGCTGTCGCCGGCCGAGCGCCGGGCGATCCTCGAATTCCTGGACAACGGCGTCGATCTCGACGATGTGCTGCGCCGCGGCGTGCGGCTGCTGGCCCAGCTGACCCGTCAGGTCGCGATGGTCCAGTACCCGACGGTGTCGGCGTCGACCGTGCGGCATATCGAGGTGGTCGCGCTCAACCCCGCGCGGCTGCTGCTGGTGGTGATCACCGACACCGGCCGCGTCGATCAGCGCCTGGTGGATCTCGGCACGGTCGTCGAGGACGAGGATCTGGCGGCGCTGCGCGGCATGCTGGGCAAGGCCATGGACGGCAAGCGCCTGGCCGCCGCGTCGGCCGCGGTCGCCGAACTGCCCGAGCGCAGTCCGGCTCCCCGCCTGCGCGATGTGCTCGTACGGGTGGCGACGGTACTGGTGGAGACGCTGGTCGAACATCCCGAGGAGCGGCTGGTACTCGGCGGCACCGCCAATCTCACGCGCAATGTCGGTGACTTCGGTGTCTTCCCGGGTTCGCTGCGCTCGGTGCTCGAGGCGCTCGAGGAACAGGTGATCGTGCTGAAACTGCTTGCCGCGGCACAGCAGCCGGGCATGGTCACTGTGCAGATCGGTGAGGAGACCCAGGTCGAGCAGATGCGCGGAACCTCCGTCGTCTCGACCGGGTACGGTGTGCCGGGCGCCGTTCTCGGCGCCATGGGGGTACTGGGTCCGACCCGAATGGACTACCCCGGGACGATCGCTTCGGTCGCCGCGGTTGCCCGTTACATCGGTGAGGTGCTTGCCGAACGATGAGCGATGCGCGGCACGGTTCGGCCGTGCGGCAGGACATATGCGATACACCTTCGGAACAGGACTAGAAGAGACAACACGTGGCACGGGACTACTACGGAATCCTCGGCGTCGGGCGCAACGCGACCGACCAGGAGATCAAGCGCGCCTACCGCAAGCTCGCGCGGGAATTGCACCCCGACGTCAACCCGGACGAGGACGCGCAGGAGAAGTTCCGCGACGTATCCGCGGCCTATGAGGTGCTCAGCGATCCGGAGAAGCGGCGCATCGTCGACATGGGCGGCGATCCGCTCGAATCCGGCCCGGGCGGTGGCGGATTCGCGACCGGCTTCGGCGGACTGGGGGATGTGTTCGAGGCGTTCTTCGGCGGGATGGGTTCGGCCGGGCCGCGCAAGCCGCGCGGGCGGGTGCAGCCGGGCGCGGATTCGCTGCTGCGGACGCGGCTTTCGCTCGCCGAATGCGCGGTCGGGGTCACCAAACATCTGACCGTCGACACCGCGGTGCTGTGCGATCTGTGTCAGGGCTCGGGCACCAACGGCAATTCCAAGCCGGTGCGCTGTGAGACCTGTGGCGGCGCGGGCGAGATCCAGACCGTGCAGCGGTCGTTCCTCGGCCAGGTGATGACCTCGCGGCCGTGCCCGACCTGCCGTGGCGCGGGCGAGACCATTCCCGATCCGTGCCGCAAATGCGGTGGTGACGGCCGGGTCCGGTCGCGTCGCGAGATCGCCGCGCCGATTCCGGCGGGTGTGGCCAACGGCATGCGGGTGCGCCTCGCCGCACAGGGCGAGGTCGGCCCGGGCGGCGGCCCGGCGGGCGATCTGTACGTCGAGATCGTCGAGCAGCCGCACGACACCTTCGTCCGCGACGGCGACGATCTGCACTGCACGATCCGCGTGCCGATGATCGAGGCCGCGCTGGGCGCGACCGTCGTGATCGACACCATCCTCGACGGCCCGACCGAGCTGACCATTCCGCCGGGCACCCAGCCCGGCGAGGTGTCGGTGCTGCGCGGACACGGCATGCCGAAACTGCGGTCCAGCGCGCGCGGCGATCTGATCGCCCACCTGGATATCGTGGTGCCGACCAAACTCGACGCCAAGCAGTCCGATCTGCTGCGCAAGTACAAGGCGCTGCGCGGCAACGAGCGTACCGAGGTGCTCTCGGCCCAATCCGAACACAACAGCGGCCTGTTCGCCCGGCTACGGGCCTCCTTCAGCGGGCGCTGAGTGGCCGCGACGGTTTTCTATCTCGACGAGATTCCCGAGCCCGGCGCCGTCGCGGTACTCGACGGCCCGGAGGGCCGTCATGCCGCGACCGTCCGCCGGATCCGGGTCGGCGAGCCGATCACGCTGTCCGACGGCGCGGGCCTGCTCGCCGCATGCGAGGTCGTCGCGACCGGCAAGGACCGGCTGGAGCTGAAGGTCCTGAATCGGACCGTGGCACAGCCGGTCTCACCGTCGGTGACGGTGGTGCAGGCACTGCCGAAATCGGATCGCTCCGAATTGGCCGTGGAGTTGATGACCGAGGCCGGCGCCGACGCGATCGTGCCCTGGCAGGCCTCGCGCTGCGTCGCCAACTGGGAAGGCAAGGCGCACAAGGGCGTCGACAAATGGCGCGCCGCGGCGCGCTCGGCGGCTCGCCAGTCCCGCCGCGCCTACATCCCCGAGGTCACCGACCTGCACCGCACCGCCGAGGTGCTGGAGCTGGTGCGAAAGGTGAAGGCCGACAGCGGCGTTGTCGCCGCGTTGCATGAATCGGGGGCCGGGCGCTTCGTGGATCTACCCGTCGCCGAGTCCGGCCGGGTCGTGCTCATCGTCGGGCCGGAGGGCGGCCTGGACGAGTCCGAACTGTCCGGCCTGGCCGAGGCGGGAGCCGAGATCGTCCTGCTCGGCCCGACGGTCTTGCGTACCTCCACGGCCGCTGCGGTCGCGCTGGGTGCGTTGGGAGCGCTCACTGCCCGCTGGTAGTGGACAGGCTCCTGAATCAGCCGATGGCCGCGAGGTATTCGCCGTAGAACAACGCCAGGCCGAAGGCCGCGGCTATTCCGCCGAGGAGCCAGAAGCGGATTATCACCGTGGTTTCGGCCCATTGGCCCAGTTCGAAGTGGTGATGGAAGGGGGCCATTTTGAACAGGCGTCGGCGGGTGGTGCGGAAGACGATGATCTGCAACAGGACCGAGAGGATTTCGGCGAAGAAGACCGCGCCGACGACCACCATCAGCAATTCGGTTCGCGTGGTGATGGATAGGCCCGCCAGCAGGCCGCCCAGGGCCATGGATCCGGTATCGCCCATGAAGATCTTCGCCGGAGCCGCGTTCCACCAGAGGAATCCGACGCAGGCGGCCGCGCCTGCCGCGCAGACCAGCGCCAGATCCAGCGGATCGCGCACCTGATAGCAGCCGACGCCGGGCTTGGTCGCGCACGCATAGGTGTACTGCCAGAACGTGATGATGGTGTAGGCGCCCAGCGCGAAGCCCATGGTCCCGGCGGCCAGGCCGTCGAGGCCGTCGGTCAGATTCACCGCATTCGACCACGCCACCACCAGGAAGCAGACCCCCAGCAGGAAGACGATCACCCAGAACGACAGCGTCGCATCGTCGCGCACGAACGACAGATGCCGACTGCCCGGGGTCAGCCCGGAGCTGGTGGGGAACCGCAGCGCGAGCAGGCCGAAGATCACCGCGGCGCCGAGCTGTCCGACGTATTTGCCCTTGGCCGTCAGGCCCAGATTGCGTCGCTTGCGCAGCTTGATGAAGTCGTCGAGGAAGCCGACAACGCCCAGCGCCGTGGACAATCCGAGCACCAGCAGGCCCGAGGCGGTGGGTCCCTCGGCGTGGTAGCGGATTCCGATCAGATGCGAGCCGAGATATCCGGCCCACATGCCGATGACGATCGCGATACCGCCCATGGTCGGGGTGCCGCGCTTGGCCTGATGGCTGGCCGGGCCCTCGACCCGAATCTCCTGACCGAGCCGTCGGCGGACGAACAGCTTGATCAACAACGGGGTCAACGTGATCGAGACCGCGAGTGCGATCATCGCGGAGAACAGGATTTGCCTCATCGCCGACAGATATTAACCAAGATCAGAGCGAGATATCCGTTCGGCGACTCACGCACGCGCCGCGCCGCGGGCGAGGAAGGTCGTCGAGACCGCGGCGGCGGCGAGAATCCCTGCGTAGACGCTCAATCCGGCCCAGCCGTAGCGCGCGTACGGAATACCCGCCGCGCCGCCCACGACGGAACTGCCGAGATAGTAGAAGAACAGATACAGCGAGGAGGCCGCGGCGCGATTGTGGCGGGCCGCCGCACCCACCCAGGCGCTGGCGATCGAATGGGCCGCGAAGAAGCCCACGGTGCACAGCAGGACGCCGATCAGGATGATCGGGAGGCGGTCGGGGAGGGTCAGTGCCAGGCCCAGCGCCATCGTGACCAGCGCCACGATCAGGACCCGCGGGCGGCCCAGGCGGTCGGACAGGCGGCCCGCGATCGTCGAGGACGCGGTCCCGCCGAGATAGAGCACGAACACCAGACCCGCGGTGGCCGTGGATAATCCGAACGGTTCATGCACGAGGCGATAGCCGAGGAAGTTGTACACCGACACGAATCCGCCCATCAGCACGAACGCCAGGACGAACAGGGCCAGTAGCGTGCCGTGCCGCAGATGTCCGGCCAGATCCCGGGCCAGGGTGGTGATATCGAGCGGTTGCGCGACGAATCCGCGCGAATCCGGCAGCTCCCGCACGAACCAGACCGTGCACAGCGCGGCCGCCACGCCGACCGCCGCCGCACCCCAGCGCCACGACGCGCCCTCGAGTACGAACGCCGGAATCAGCCGTCCCGCAAGCCCTCCCACGCTGGTGCCCGCGATGTATACGCCCATGGCCGCGCCGAGCCCGCCCGCTCCGATCTCCTCGGCGAGATAGGCCATCGCCACCGCCGGCACCCCGGCCAGTGCGAGCCCCTGCAGCGCCCGCCCGGCCAGCAGCACCTCGAGATTCGGACTCAGCGGCACGATCAGCCCGATCGCCGCCGCCGCGATGGCCGAGGTGATCATCACCCGGGTCCGGCCGAACCTCCCCGACAGCACGCTCACCGGCACGATCGCCACCGCCAGCGCACCGGTGGTCAGCGAGACCGCCAGCGCCGCGTGCGCGGGCGTCGCCCCGAACGCCGTCGACAGGCTCGGCAGCAGCGCCTGGGCGCTGTACATCGAGGCGAAGGTCGTCAGCCCCGCGGCGAACAGCGCCAGCGTGATCCTGCGTTCATGGGCGCCGGTGCCGACCGGGGCGATCGTGGTGGCCATGCCCCGAGCATGGGCGCGGTCGTTTCCAAAAGGAAATGCATAAAAGCCGAGAGCCTGATACAGATTCTGTATAAGCGCAGAATTGGTGTCGGGACTCGGGAACCGCGAGTGACGATTCGCACGGCGAAAGGGGATGGTTGTGCACAGTGAGAGGGATGCCGCCGTGGCGGTCGAGCGGAGGATCGTACTTCTCGGCGGGGGTTTCTCCCTCGATCCCGATTCGCCGCTGGACGAATTCGTGCTGGCCGGTACCGGATCGGATTGTCCGCGAGTGTGTTTCCTGGCCACCGCGGGCGGCGATGCGCGGGAGGATATCGCCGCCTTCCACGCAGCGTTCGGGCGGCTGAACTGCGTGCCGAGTCATCTGTCGCTGTTCCATGACATCCCCGACGACCTCGAGGCCGTCATGGCGAATCAGGATGTGTTCTATGTCGGCGGCGGCAGCACGGCCAATCTGCTGGCGGTGTGGCGGTTGCACGGCCTGGACCGCCTGCTCGCCGACGCCTATCGCCGCGGTGTCGTACTGTGCGGCGTCAGCGCCGGGGCGGCCTGCTGGTTCGAGGGCTGCCTGACCGATTCGTTCGGCCCGCTGCGCGAACTCCATGACGGGCTGGGACTGCTGCCCGGCAGTTTCTGTCCGCATTTCGATTCCGAACCCGACCGGGCGCCGATGTACATCCGGGCCGTCGAGACCGGATCGCTGCCCGACGGCTGGGCGCTCGACGACGGGGCCGCGGTGCTGTTCCGCGACGAACGACTTGCCGAGGTGGTGGCCGCGACGCCCGCGAGCACCCTCACACGGATCCGCCGGGACGGTGACGGCATCGATATGCGGCGATACGAGCCTCGACTGCTGCCCGGCCGGGTGGATGGCCCGAGAGCCGACCATGTCGGGTGAGGATCTGCACTGGCTGCTCACCCTCGCCGAACTCGAACACGTCGGCGCGGCCGCCGAGCGCCTGCACGTATCCCAGCCGACGTTATCGCGCATGCTGGCCCGGCTGGAGCGCCGGCTCGGCGTCGCGCTGTTCGATCGGCATGGAAAGCGGTTGGCGCTCAACGACTTCGGGCGCGTCTACTACGAACATGCCCGCCGCGCTCAGGCGGAGCTCGATGCCGCCGGGCGTGAGCTCGCCGATCTGGTCGATCCCGCGATGGGGGTGGTGCGGCTGTCGTTTCTGCATTCGTTCGGCGCGCGACTGGTGCCCGAACTCATCGCGGGGTTCCGCCGCGGCTCGGGTCGAATCACCTTCACCCTCAGCCAGGATGCCGCCGAGGTGGTGACCTCCCACGTGCTGCACGGCACCGCCGATCTGGGGCTGGTCTCACCGAAACCGGCCGTCGGCGGACTGGGCTGGCGGACGCTGCTGCGGCAGCGGCTGGCCCTGGCGGTGCCCGCCGATCATCGCCTGGCCGGGCGACGGCAGGTGCGGCTGACGGAGGCCGCCGAGGGCGAATTCATCGCCATGCACCCCGGCTTCGGCATGCGCCGCATCCTCGACGATCTCTGTGCCGCAGCCGATTTCCGCCCCCGGATCGTCCTGGAGTCCAGCGATCTGGTGACCGTGGCGGGCCTGGTCGCCGCGGGGCTCGGAGTCGCGATGCTCCCCTTGGAGGACGAGGCGCCGGTGCGTGGTCCGCAGCCGGGGCCGGTGCTGGTACCGCTCGCCGATCCGGGCGCATCGCGCGCGGTCGGCCTGATCTGGTCGGCGAATGCCACCCCGTCCGAGGCCGTGCGGCGTTTCCGCGCCTATGCCTTCGAGTGGGCGCAGTAGCCTCTCCCGGCTCCCGGCTCCTCCACTCTGTTCCCGGGCGCAGCCCGGGATCGCCCTGTGACCTGGGGGTTGCCATCTATTCACTGGGCGCTGTCGGTCGCGCGCGTTAAACTTTCATCACACAAAGCGAACGTTCGAGACCGGAAGCAGGCCATAGCCACTATTGCGAACCCAAGGTGAATTCGGCGACCCGACAACTCCTACGGCCGGCATCGGAGCCGGCGGCGACGGCTCGGGCCCTGCCGCTCGGACCGTGCGTTCCAGCATCGAACTTGCCCCCGAATCGGTCTTCGGCTTTCTCGGATCGGCCGATGAGAATCTGCGTGAACTCGAGCGCCTGCTCGACGCGGACATCCATGTCCGCGGTAATTCGGTGACCCTGACCGGCAAGGCCGCGGATGTGGCGCTGGCCGAGCGGATCGTCGAACAGCTGGTCGCGCTGACCGGCCGCAACCGGATGGTGACACCGGAGGCGGTGCGGCATACGTATTCCATGCTGACCGAGGGATCGTCGGATTCCCCGGCCGAGGTCCTGAGTCTGGACATTCTGTCGCGGCGCGGCAAGACGATTCGGCCCAAGACGCTCAACCAGAAGCGCTATGTCGACGCGATCGACGCGCACACGATCGTCTTCGGCATCGGCCCGGCCGGTACCGGTAAGACGTATCTGGCGGTCGCGAAGGCCGTGCAGGCGCTGCAGAGCAAGCAAGTGACACGGATCATCCTGACCCGTCCCGCGGTGGAGGCGGGGGAGCGGCTGGGCTTCCTGCCGGGCACGCTCAACGAGAAGATCGATCCGTATCTGCGCCCGCTCTACGACGCGCTGCACGACATGATGGATCCGGAGGCGATCCCGAAGCTCATGCAGTCCGGCGTGATCGAGGTTGCGCCACTGGCCTATATGCGTGGCCGCAGCCTCAACGACTCGTTCATCATTCTGGACGAGGCGCAGAACACGACGCCCGAGCAGATGAAGATGTTCCTCACGCGCTTGGGCTTCGGCTCCAAGATCGTGGTCACCGGCGACATCACCCAGGTCGATCTGCCCGGCGGCACCAAATCCGGTCTGCGCGTGGTCGGCGACATCCTCTCCGATGTCGAGGACATCCACTTCGCCGAACTCACCTCCAGCGATGTGGTCCGTCACCGTCTGGTCGCCGACATCGTCGACGCCTACGAACGCTATGAGGCCGAGACCCGCCCGAATGTGACCGCTGCCCACTATCCGGGCAACCGCGCCCAGCGTCGGGCCGCGGAACGGGGTGGCCGCCGCTGACCTGGATCCCCACCGGGCATCGCGCTGCGCTGCCCGGCGGGGAACTCAGGTGGGTGCTGCGCTGCCCTGCTCGGTGGGGAACTCAGGTGGGTGCTGCGCTGCCCTGCTCGGTGGGGAACTCAGGTGGGTGCTGCGCTGCCCTGCTCGGTGGGGAACTCAGGTCGGTGGTGCGTGGCGCTGCTCGACGCGGAACTCAGGTGGCATGCCTCACCCTGTCCCGCTTTGCGGCGCAGCGCGATGCAAAGCGGGGACCTTCCAGTGACATAAGCTGACCCCCGTGAGTATCGAGATCGCCAACGAGTCGGGTATGGATGTATCCGAGGAGGATCTGGTCAGTGTCGCGCGGTTCGTGATCGGCCAGATGGATGTGCATCCGGCGGCGGAGCTGTCGATGGTGCTGGTCGATCTCGACACGATGGCCGATCTGCACATGCGGTGGATGGAGCTGCCGGGGCCGACCGATGTGATGTCGTTCCCGATGGACGAGCTCGAGCCGGGCGGACGCCCGGACAGTGCCGAGCCCGGACCGTCCATGCTGGGCGATATCGTGCTGTGCCCGGAGTTCGCGGCCGCGCAGGCCGTCAAGGCGGGTCATTCGCTCGATCAGGAGCTGGCGCTGCTGACCGTGCACGGCGTGCTCCACCTGCTCGGCTACGACCATGCCGAGCCGGAGGAGGAGAAGGAGATGTTCGGCCTGCAGGGTCGCCTGCTCGCCGAATGGTACGAGAGCGTGCGCGAGGCGCAGCGCCGTGCCGAACTCGCCGAGCGCGATCGCGCTCTGCTGGGTAAGACCGGATTCACCGATGCCGGTGATCCGTTGGACCCGGCGTGAGCGGTCAGGGCCGGAGGCGGGTAACCATGGAGGCCCCCGCTCATGCCGCGAAGGGCACAGCGTGAATTCGCTGATCCTGCTGCTTCTGGCGATCTTGCTGGTTCCGGTGGGTGGCATGTTCGCGGCCATCGACGCGGCGCTGGTCACCATTTCCCCCGCGCGTGTCGAGGATCTGGTGCGCGCCGATCGCACGGGCGCGCGGCGACTGTCCCGCCTGGTGCTCGACCGACCCCGCTACGTGAATCTCATGGTGCTGCTGCGTCTGACCTGCGAGATCACCGCGACCGTCCTGTTGGCCGCCGCCCTCGACGACGTCCTGCCCGCCGGATGGGCGCTGCTGATCACCGCGGTGGTCATGGTCGTGGTCGACTACATGGTCATCGGCGTCGGCCCCCGCACCCTGGGCCGCCAGCACGCGTATTCGATCGCACTCGGTGCGAGCCTGCCGCTGCAGGCCATCGGCGCGCTGCTGGGCCCGGTGAGCCGCCTGCTGATCGTGCTCGGTAATGCGATCACCCCCGGTAAGGGATTTCGCAACGGCCCCTTCGCCTCCGAGATCGAGCTGCGCGAGGTCGTGGACATGGCCCAGCAGAGCGGTGTGGTGGATTCCGAGGAACGCCGCATGATCCAGTCGGTGTTCGAACTCGGCGAGACCACCGCCCGCGCGGTCATGGTGCCGCGCACCGAGATGGTGTGGATCGAATCGGATAAGACCGCGGCCCAGGCGATGTCGCTGGCCGTGCGGTCCGGCCATTCGCGCATCCCGGTGGTCGGCGAGAACGTCGACGACATCCTCGGCGTGGTCTATCTGAAAGACCTTGTGCCGTACACGGATCGGGGCAAGAAGGTGCGGGTGCTCGAGGTCATGCGCCCGGCGGTGTTCATGCCCGATTCCAAACCGCTCGACGCCCTGCTGGACGAGATGCAGCGCCGCCGCAATCACATGGCGCTGCTGGTCGACGAGTACGGCGGTATCGCGGGCCTGGTGACCATCGAGGATGTGCTCGAGGAGATCGTGGGCGAGATCGCCGACGAGTACGACACGGACGAGATCGCGCCGGTCGAGGAACTCGGCACCGGGAAATACCGGGTGTCGGCCCGACTTTCGGTGGAGGATCTGGGCGAGCTGTTCGGCGAGGAGATCGACGAGGAGGATGTCGACACCGTCGGCGGCCTGCTCGCACACGCGCTGGGCCGCGTGCCGCTGCCGGGATCCAAGGCCGTGGTGCACGGGCTGCATTTGCGTGGTGAAGGTGGAGCCGATGCGCGCGGCCGGGTCCGCGTGCACACGGTGGTGGTGAAGCGGGCGCCGGACAAGCCCGCCGACAAGATCGATTCCGAGCGTGACGGGGCCGAGCCCGGCCGGATATCGGGCCAGGAGGATGGAGATGGCGATGACTGAACGCGACGGCGTGGTATCGGATGCGGAGAACGACAAGCTGCTGGTGCTGGCCCGCGGCGCGATGGGCCGCACGGGCGGCGGCAGCGGCGCGGCCGTGCGGGACACCGACGGACGCACCTACGCCGCGGGCGAGGTGGTGTTGAAGGCGTTGCGGCTCACGGCATTGCAGTCCGCGGTCGCGGCCGCGATCTCCAGCGGTGCGGAGGGTTTCGAGGCGGCCGTGGTGGTCGGCGCGCAGCTGCGCGATCCCGGCGTCGCCGCGGTGCAGGAGGTGTCGCCCGCCGCGCGGATCATCTTCGCCGATCGCAACGGCGGGATCTACGACACCATCGGAGACGGGCCGGATACGACCGGCGGTGACCGCGCATGAGCGAATTCCGTTCCGGCTTCGTCTGTTTCGTCGGTCGCCCCAATACCGGCAAGTCCACCCTCACCAACGCCATGGTGGGCCAGAAGATCGCGATCACCTCCTCGCGCCCGCAGACCACCCGCCACACCATCCGCGGCATCGTGCATCGCGAGCACGCTCAGCTGATCCTGGTCGACACCCCCGGTCTGCATCGTCCGCGCACGCTGCTCGGCCAGCGGCTCAACGATCTGGTGCGCGACACCTACTCCGAGGTCGACGTCATCGCGCTGTGCATTCCGGCCGATGAGAAGATCGGCCCCGGCGATCGCTGGATCGTGCAGCAGATCAAGCAGATGGCGCCGAAGACCACGCTGCTAGGCGTCGTCACCAAGATCGATAAGGTGAGCCGCGATCAGATCGCCGAACAGCTGCTGGCCGTCTCGCAGCTGCTGGGCCCCGAGGCCGAGGTGGTTCCGGTGTCGGCGGTCAAGGGCGAGCAGGTCGAGGTTCTCATCGATGTCGTCGCCTCGAAGATGCCCGAGGGTCCGGCCTTCTACCCCGACGGCGAGCTCACCGACGAACCCGAGGAAACCCTCATGGCCGAGCTCATCCGCGAGGCCGCGCTCGAGGGGGTGCGCGACGAGCTGCCGCATTCGCTGGCGGTGGTGATCGAGGAGATCCTCCCGCGCGAGGACAACGAGGGCATGCTCGATGTGCATGCCATCCTCTACGTCGAGCGGCCCAGCCAGAAGGCGATCATCATCGGCAAGGGCGGTGCGCGCCTCAAGGAGGTCGGCACCGCGGCGCGCCAGCAGATCGAACGCATCCTCGGCACGCGCATCTATCTGCATCTGCACGTCAAGGTCGCCAAGGACTGGCAGCGCGATCCGAAACAGTTGCGCAAGTTGGGTTTCTAGCGTTCCCACCAGGGTTCGGGGCGGTGGCGCTGCCAGCACAGCTCCGATTCCAGTTGGGCCGCGACCGAAACCAGCCGGGGCTCCGAGCAGGCCGGACCCATCAGCTGCGCGCCGACCGGCAGTCCGGCGGCGGTGAAGCCGGCGGGCACGTTCACACTCGGCCAGCCCAGGACGTTCCACGGCCAGGTGTACGGGCAGGCGGCGGTGATGAGGGCGTCGGTGGCTGCGGTGTTCAGGCCCCGCATGGCCTCGACCGGAGGCGGCGGGGTCGCGGTGGTCGGCGCGAGGACCACGTCGAAGTCGTCGAAGATGCGGCCGATGCGCTTGCGCAGCAACGGTTCCGCGGCGCGCGCGACGGCCAGGACCGGGCCGCCCAGCAGCAGACCCATCCGCGCGTTGAAGCGGGTGCGCGGATCCACTTGTGCGCCGGCCAGTTTCGCGAGTTCGGTGCGGATTCCGGCGAGGGAGCGGGGCAGGAAGCTCGCGCCCAGCGCGACGCCGTAGTCCACCTCGGCGACGGTCACCGCATGGCCCAGCCGGCGCAGCGCACCCGCCACATCCTGCACCCGGGCGGCCACCTCGGGGTCGAGTGCGGTCCTGGTCGCGGTGAACGGAATGCCCAGCGCCAGTGCGATTTTCAGCCGCCCCGGATCGCGGCCCACGGCATCGGAGACGATGAGCGCGGGCGGAGTGTGCCGATCGCCCGGATGCGCACCGGCGGCCATATCGAACAGCAGCGCGGCGTCGGCGACCGTGCGGGCCAGTGTGCCGTGCACGGTGAGCCCGTTGAACAACTCGGCCCGCGGCCAGGTGGAGATGCGCCCGCGTTGCGGTTTGATGCCGACCAGATTCGTCCACGAGGCGGGGATGCGCACCGATCCGGCGCCGTCGGAACCCAGTGCGGCCGGGACCAATCCGGCCGATACCGCGGCCGCCGAGCCACCCGAGGAGCCACCCGGGGTGTGTTCGGCATGCCACGGATTGCGGGTGTAGCCGAAGGCCGCGGCATCGGTGAACGGCCATTGGCCGATCTCGCAGGTATTGGTCTTGCCGACGATCACCGCACCGGCCGCCCGCAGTCGCCGCACCACCTCGGCGTCCTCGGTCGCGGCCGGGAACTGCCCGCCGCATCCGAAAGCCGTTGACTCCCCGGTGATATCGGTGTCGTCCTTGATCGCGATCGGTACGCCGAGCAGGGGCAGGCGCTCGCCCGCGGCCACGCGCCGATCGGCCTCGGCGGCCTCGGCCAGGGCGCGCTCGCGGCGCACGACGCGGAATGCGTTGAGGGAGGCCGCACTTGCCTCGATCCGGTCGAGCGCGGCCGTGGTCGCCGCCACCGATGTGGTGTCGCCGCATGCGATCGCGGCCGCCGATTCGGCCAATCCGAGCTCGCGGATGGGCGCCGTCGTCATGTGATCTCCGTCTCCCGATGCCTGCTCCGAACCGTAGCCTGCGGTTGGTCGGTCGTCCACATCGGCGGCTGACTTGCACTGTTTTCAAATCGTAATATCCGCGCGCGACATTTCCCCAGGACCGCCCATTTCCGACCCACCCACGGGCGGTCCGACCGGCCTACCATCCCATCGCGTGAGGTGGATGTCCCGGGCGTTCGGTTCGAAAGAACTGCCGTTGCCATTGCGTTCGGCGCTGGAGTCGGACGGAATCGTCGTATTCGGTCCCATCAGTGGGTCGGTGGCGCAGCGCGGCTATCGGACCGCACTGCATTACGCCTCATCCAGTTGGACCGATATCGCGGCGGGCACCGTGGCCATGAGTAAGCGTCGGCTGATCGTCTGGGGCAATCGGGAGACGCTGGTCGACGTCCCGCTCGGACATCCCGCGGTGACGATGGAGCTGCAGGGACCCGAGCGAATGCTGCTCGAGGCCGATAACTTCGGTATCGATCGGACCCGCACCGGCTGGACCACGGTGCTGCTGCGCACGATTCACGCGCCGCGCATCGAGCAGCTCTACAACGAGAACCGCGACGGGCAGTCCTGAGGGTTGCCTCGCCGCGTCGGGCGGGCATGGGAGGATGTGCCCGTGCGTCTTTACCGTGACCATGCGATCGTGCTGCGCCAGCACAAGCTCGGCGAGGCCGATCGCATCGTCACGCTGCTGACCCGCCAGCACGGCCTGGTCCGGGCGGTGGCCAAGGGTGTGCGACGCACCCGGTCGAAGTTCGGCGCGCGGCTCGAGCCGTTCGCCTATATCGACATCCAGCTCTATCCCGGACGCAATCTCGACGTCGTCACCCAGGTGCATACGGTGGAGGCGTTCGCCGCCGATATCGTCGCCGACTACGGCCGCTACACCACCGCCTGCGCGGTGCTCGAGACCGCCGAACGCCTCGCCGGTGAGGAGCGGGCCCCCGCACCGCGGCTGCACACCCTCACCGCGGGCGCCCTGCGCGCCATCGCCGCGGGACAGCGTCCGCACGAATTGATCCTGGACGCATTCCTGTTGCGCGCCATGGGTTTCGCGGGCTGGGCTCCCGCCCTCGACGATTGCGCCCGCTGCGCCACCCCCGGCCCGCACCGCGCCTTCCACGTGGCCGCGGGCGGCGCGGTCTGCGTGCACTGCCGTCCGCCGGGTTCGGCCACTCCCGCGTTGGGCGTGCTCGATCTGATGAGCGCCCTCAATCGCGGCGACTGGTCCGGCATCGATATCGTCCCCGAGGGCATCCGCCGCCAGGCCAGCGGCCTCACCGCCGCCCATCTGCAATGGCATCTCGAACGTCAGCTGCGCACCCTGCCGCTGATCGAACGCTCCCGCCCGCACATCGTGGCCGAGGCGAGCGAGACCCGCGTCGGTTGAGGGGGGCGGCTGCCGGCAACTGGTCTGAGCTGCCCGAATGTGGAGAATTCACGGAGATACCGCGGGAAATCCGTGGTCGTGCTCGCGCGCGCGGGCGCATGCTGCAGGATTGTGGGCGTGATCGGCAACCGCACCTCCAACGCTCAGGCCACCCGCACCATCCGCCCGCCCACGCCACACCCGTCGGGCGCGCGTCCACCCGCGATCCCGCAGGAGTTCGTGCCCCGCCACGTCGCGCTGGTGATGGACGGCAACGGCCGCTGGGCGCAGGAGCGCGGCCTGCCACGCACCGCGGGGCATGAGCGCGGCGAGGCGGTGCTGATGGATACCGTCGAGGGCTGCATCGAGATCGGCGTGAAATGGCTGTCGGCCTATGCCTTCTCGACCGAGAACTGGCGGCGCAGTCCCGAGGAGGTGCGCTTCCTGATGGGCTTCAACCGCGATGTGATCCGCCGTCGTCGCGACGAGATGCACGAGATGGGGGTGCGGGTGCGCTGGGCCGGGCGGCGACCTCGGTTGTGGCGCAGCGTGATCAAGGAACTCGAGATCGCCGAGGAGCTGACCCGGGATAATACGGTGATGAACCTGACCATGTGCGTCAACTACGGCGGTCGTGCCGAAATCGCCGATGCCGCACGGGAAATCGCGCGCCGGGTGGCCGCGGGGGAGCTCGATCCGGAGAAGGTCGACGAGAAGACCTTCGCCCGCTATCTCGACGAGCCGGATATGCCGGATGTGGATCTGTTCCTGCGTCCGTCGGGTGAGCTGCGCAGCTCCAACTTCCTCATCTGGCAGTCGGCCTACGCCGAATTCGTCTATCAGCACACGCTTTTCCCCGATTTCGATCGGCGCAACCTATGGGAGGCGTGCCTGGAGTACGCCCAGCGCGACCGCCGCTTCGGCGGTGTCAAATGAGCGCGTCGACCGCCGCCGAGGAGTTGCAGATCCGCGCCGGGGCATGCCTGACCCGCTGCGATATCGCGGTGCGGGTCGAGGAGGGCGGGCTGGGTTTCGAATTCGAGGGTGCGCTGTGCTCGCTGCGTGGGGTGAATCTCGCCGATGGGCTGGACGTACTCACCTTGACCTGCGTGCTGGCCTGGGACCGTCCGCTCAAACCGCAGCTGCACAAGCGCGTCGCCGATCGCAACAACGCGATGCAGTTCGGCTCGATCACCGTCATCGGCCACGAGAAGCTGGCCGATGTGATCCTGCGCTACACCTTCCCGGCCGCGGGCCTGTCCGACAACGCGCTGACAACCATGCTGCTCCTGGTCCTCTCCGGCGCAGGCCGAGCCCGAAAGGGCTTGGTGCCCTAGCGATCCCCGCACCCTTTCCCGCGCTTCGCACCCCCTACAGGCGTCCAGAGGGGGTGCGAAGCGCTGGAAGGGGTGCGGCTGTGGCGTCCACTGCCCAGGGTCAGGAGTGGCCGTCTCGGGTTGTCGCGCAGGGGCGGCAGGTGCCGAAGACCTCCATGGTGTGGCTGATGTCGGTGAAATCGTGTTGGCCCGCGACGGATTCGGCCCATGCCTCGACCGTGGGGCCCTCGACCTCCACCGTGCGGCCGCAGTGGCGGCAGACCAGGTGGTGGTGATGGCCCTTGGAGCATTGGCGGTAGACCGATTCGCCGGTGTCGGTGCGCAGCACGTCGACCTTGCCCGCGTCGGCGAGCGATTGCAGGGTGCGGTAGACCGTGGTCAGGCCGATTCCCTCACCGCGGCGGCGCAATTCGTCGTGCAGCTCCTGCGCGGAGCGGAATTCATCGATATCGCCGAGCAGCGCAGCGATCGCGCTGCGCTGGCGGGTGCTGCGTATTCCGACCGTCTTATCTGTTGTGCCCGTCTTGTCCGGCACGAATCACCCTTCCTCGGCATGCGCGACGGCGTCGACGACGATGCGCGCCAGGTGGTCGTCGACCAGTTCGTAGATCACCTCGCGGCCGGTGCGCTCCCCGCGCACCACCCCGGCCGATTTGAGGATTCGCAGATGCTGGCTGACCAGCGGCTGCGTCACGCCCAGCGTATCGACCAGCTCGTGCACACAGCGCGGTGACTCACGCAGCTGCAGCACGATGGCGATCCGCACGGGCGCGGCGAGCGCGCGGAGCAATTCGCCCGCATTGTCCAGGATCGGCCGCGGCGGGACGGCCGGCGCCGTCGGCGCGCGATACGGATACGGATCGTGCGGAATCGGGGTGGGCGCCTCCACGGCGACGCGGCTGCGACGCAGAGGGGCACCACTGTCGGCGGTCATCGAACCAACTCCTTATTGGAAACCGATGCCATTATTGATATGCACAGGTGCGCATGTCAACTCCCCCTCCCCGCGTGTCGCGTGCACTGATAATGGACGCAAACGTAACAACTGGTTTCGCGAGCACATGGGTAACTCGTCGGGTACGTCCAAGGAGCAACCCGGCACTCGACGCAGGACCTGTGACCAGATCGCGTGGAACCTGACTTGTATGGCCTGAAACGCGGGGAGGCGGGCAAGCTACGCTGGACCGAATTGCCCAACCCATTCAGCCAGAGGGAGAGCTTCAACAGTGGCACCCAAGTCGAAGGTCGACACCGTCGCCAATCTCGCCAAGCGTCGGGGTCTGGTCTACCCCAGTGGCGAGATCTACGGAGGCACCCGGTCGGCGTGGGACTACGGGCCGCTCGGCGTGGAGCTCAAGGAGAACATCAAGAAGCAGTGGTGGCGGTCCATGGTCACCAGCCGCGACGATGTGGTCGGCCTGGACTCCTCGATCATCCTGCCCCGGCAGGTGTGGGTCGCCTCGGGCCACGTCAGCACCTTCAACGATCCGCTGGTCGAATGCCTGAACTGCCATAAGCGCCACCGGCAGGATCATCTGCAGGAGGCCTACGCCGACAAGCACAAGATCGATGACCCGGATTCGGTCTCGATGGAGCTCATCGGCTGCCCCGACTGTGGCACCGTCGGCAAGTGGACCGAGCCGCGCGACTTCAACATGATGCTCAAGACCTACCTCGGCCCGATCGAGTCCGAGGAGGGCCTGCACTATCTGCGGCCCGAGACCGCGCAGGGCATCTTCGTGAACTTCGCCAACGTGATGACCACCGCGCGTAAGAAGCCGCCGTTCGGTATTGCCCAGATCGGCAAGAGCTTCCGCAACGAGATCACCCCGGGCAACTTCATCTTCCGCACCCGCGAGTTCGAGCAGATGGAGATGGAGTTCTTCGTCAAGCCCGGTGAGGACGAGCAGTGGCATCAGTACTGGATCGACACCCGCCTGGCCTGGTATACCGACCTCGGCATCGATCCGGAGAACCTGCGGCTGTACGAGCATCCCAAGGAGAAGCTCTCGCACTACTCCTCGCGCACGGTCGATATCGAGTACCGCTTCCATTTCCAGGGCAGCGAATGGGGTGAGCTCGAGGGTCTGGCCAACCGCACCGACTTCGACCTCAAGACCCACTCCGAGCATTCCGGCACCGAGCTGAGCTTCTTCGATCAGAACACCGGCGAGCGCTACATCCCCTACGTGATCGAGCCCGCGGCCGGTCTGACCCGCTCGCTGATGGCCTTCCTCATCGACGCCTACACCGAGGACGACGCGCCGAATGCCAAGGGCGTCATGGAGAAGCGCACGGTGCTCAAGCTGGACCGTCGCCTGGCCCCGGTGAAGGTGGCGGTGCTGCCGCTGTCGCGCAACGCGGATCTGTCGCCGAAGGCGAAAGACCTTGCCGCCCAGCTGCGTAAGCACTGGAACGTCGAATTCGACGATGCCGGTGCCATCGGCCGCCGCTACCGCCGCCAGGACGAGATCGGCACCCCGTTCTGCGTCACCGTCGACTTCGACACCCTCGAGGATCATGCGGTCACCGTGCGCGAGCGCGATTCGATGACCCAGGAACGCGTGGCGCTGGATCAGGTCGAGGGCTACCTCGCCCAGCGGTTGATCGGGGCCTGAGTACGAACGAGGCGGGCGTACGGACTGGACGTCCGCCTCGGAAATAACCAGCGCACCACGGCCGTTCGGGATGCACAGAGACTCCCGACGGAAGAGGTGCGACATGAGCCAGGCGGTCAGGTTCGATCGATACGGCGATATCGACGTGCTCGAGGTGGTCGAGGTACCGGATCCGGTACCCGGGCCGGGGGAAGTGGTGGTGGCCGTGGTCGCCGCCGGAATCAATCCGGGGGAAGCCAAGATTCGCGAGGGCGCGCTGCACGAGCGCTGGCCCGCCACCTTCCCCTCGGGTGAGGGCAGCGATTTCGCGGGCCGCGTCATCGCGCTCGGCGCGGGTGTGAGCGGGATCGAGGTCGGCGGCGAGGTACTCGGCTTCGTCGAGAACCGCTCCAGCCACGCCAGCCAGGTCGTGGTCCCCGCCGATCAGGTGACGCCGAAACCGGCCGGACTGTCTTGGGACGTCGCGGGCGCACTGTTCGTCGCGGGCACCACTGCCTTCGCCGCCGTGCGCGCGGTGAGCCCCGAGGCCGGGGATACCGTCGCCGTCTCGGGCGCGTCCGGTGGTGTGGGTTCGCTTGTGGTGCAACTGCTTCGGGCCCGCGATGTCACGGTGATCGGTATCGCCGGACCGGCCAAGCACGAGTGGCTGCGGTCCAAGGGCGTCACCCCGGTGGCCTACGGCGACGGGCTGGCCGAGCGCCTGCGGGCCGCCGCCCCCGACGGTATCGACGCCTTCGTCGATACCTACGGCTCCGGCTATGTCGAACTGGCCGTCGAACTGGGTGTGCAGCCCGAACGCATCAATACCATCATCGACTTCGCCGCGGTGGAGAAGTTCGGGGTCAAGGCGGAGGGCAATGCCGCCGCCGACACCATCGATGTACTCGCCGAACTGGCCGATCTCGCCGCGGCCGGAACCCTCGAGGTGCCGATCGCCGCGACCTATCCGCTCGCGCGGGTCCGCGACGCCTTCCGGGAACTGGAAGGCGACCACACCCACGGGAAGATCGTGCTGCATCCCTGATATTCACATTCGTGAATGGCCCGCCATCACTTCCGCCCAGTAAGGTGAGCCGACGAAAGGTGCTGCCGTGCGGTCGAATCCGCGCGCGGCGGCGGGAATGGTGAGGGAGTGGTGGTGGGTTCGGCGGATGTCGCACGCGGCCCGGCGGATCGGCTGCTCGACTTCTGGGTGGCGATGGCGGCGCTGGCCGGAATGCTGCTGGGCGGTTCGGCGACGGTCATGGCCGTGCAGACGGGCGCCTGGGTCTCGGCCGCGCTGTTCGGGCAGCCGACGCTGCTGTGCGTGATCATCGTGGTGGCGAATATCGTCGTCGAGGCGATGTCCGCCACGATGGCCCTGTTCGGCGCGCTGGCCGCGCCGCTGCTGGCGATCCCGCCGTTGCGACGGCGGATCGAGCGAATCCGGGCTCAGTGGCAGGCCTCCTCGCGCATGTCGTAGCGGCGGTGCGGAATTCGGCGGCCATGACGATTGTCATGGTGCATTCGTGACGCTCGATCGAGGTCCCCGTGCCCGCCGCGCACGACAGTGGAGTCATGACATCAGCCATCACCTCCGGCCCGGCGGCCCGGGCGGTCGCCGGGGCGGCGATCGAGCTGCGCGGGCTCACCAAGTCGTTCCACACGCCCGGCGGTCCGGTACATGCGGTGGACGGGTTGGATCTGACCGTCGCACCCGGCGAGATCGTCGCCTTCCTGGGGCCCAACGGCGCGGGTAAATCCACGACCATCGATATGCTGCTCGGTCTGCTGCGCCCGGATTCCGGACGGGTCGAGCTGTTCGGCGGCACACCGGCCCAGGCGATCGGCGCGGGCCGGGTCTCGGCCGTGCTGCAGTCCGGCGGCCTGCTGCCCGATCTCACCGTCGCCGAGACCGTCCGGCTGGTGGCCTGCCTGCATGCGCATCCACGCCCGGCGCAGGAGGTGCTGCGGCGCGCGGGCATCGACGGATTGGCCGATCGCATGGTCGGCAAATGCTCGGGTGGTCAGCAGCAGCGGCTGCGGTTCGCCCTGGCGCTGCTGCCGAATCCGGATCTGCTGGTGCTCGACGAGCCGACCACCGGCATGGATGTCGAGGGCCGGCGCGAGTTCTGGAATGCCATCCGCCACGACGCCGGCGAGGGCCGCACCGTCCTGTTCGCCACCCACTACCTCGACGAGGCCGATGCCTACGCCGACCGAATCGTGTTGGTGCGCAACGGGAAAGTGGTGGCCGACGGCAGCGCCGCCGAGATCAAGAACCTCGCCGCCGGGCGCACCGTGAGCGCCACCCTGCCCGGCGCCGACCGGGCCCGGCTGGCGGAGCTGCCCGGCGTGGATTCGGTCGAATCGAGGGGTGACCGAATCCTGGTGCATACCAAAGACTCCGATACCGTCGCCCGCTATCTGCTGACCGCCACGGCGGCCGTGGACCTCGAGGTCACCGGCCGCAACCTCGAAGACGCCTTCCTCGCCCTGACCGGAGACAACTGATATGACCACGACGACACTCGACCGGTTCGGCGGATTCAGCGTCGAATTCCTGGCCCTGGAACTGCGGCGGATGCTGCGCAACAAGCGCACCGGCATCCTCGCCCTGATCATGCCCGCGGTGTTGTTCGTGGCCGTCGGCACCCAGTCGTCGTCGCGCGGCGAGGCGTACGGGTCCGGCAATCTCACCGCGTATCTGATGGTTTCGATGGCCGTGTACGGGGCGATGTTCTCCACCGCGACCGGCGGCGCCACGGTCGCCGTGGAGCGTGCGCACGGCTGGAGTCGGCAGCTCCGGCTCACGCCGCTGCGTCCCGCTGCCTATGTCGCGACCAAACTGCTGATATCGATGGTGCTCGGATTATTCTCCGTGACAACGGTTTTCGTACTCGGTGCGATCTTCGGCGCGAGCCTGTCGCCGGTGGCGTGGGTGAGCTGTTTCGTGCTGGCCTGGTTCGGGTCGCTGGTGTTCGCGGCGTACGGCCTGTTCCTCGGCTATCTGCTGCCCTCGGAGAACGTCATGCAGCTGCTCGGATTGTCGCTGGCGGCATTGGGTTTCGGCGGCGGGTTGTTCATCAAGCCCAGCGGCTGGTTCGAGAACGTGTCGCGGGTGTTCCCGACCAACGGGATCGCGACGCTCGCGCGACTGCCCTTCGGCCACGAGAGCGCGGGCTCGATCGTGCTCGCACTGCTCAACGTCGTGGTCTGGACCGCGGTGTTCGGTGGTGGCGCGGCCTATCTGTTCCGTCGTGATACCGCGCGCTGAGGTAACGTCCGCGCCTATGAAGCTCGCTGACCTGCCGCAACGGTTTTCCCGGCTGCTCGACAGGGCCGTGAGCGAGCCGGGGCGGCCGAGCGGGTGGCGGCAGGGCGGGTTCGGCGTATTCCTGGCCGTGGTGTGGTTGTTGTATCTGATCAGCCCGATCAGCCAGCGATGGTCCGACGGTGCGCATCTGCGGGCCGGTATCGCCGCCGCCGCGGCGATCGGCTTGATGGTGTTGATCGCGCTCACCTTCGCGGTGTTCCGACGCGGGAACGACGAGGACGACGTCCTGGCCGACGCGTCGCCGGTCGATCCCAGGGTATGGGCGGCGCTGGCGGCGATGAGCCTGCTCAGCCTCGCGCTGGTGACCCTGCTCGGCGGCGCCGCGATCGCGACCGTCATGTACGTCGCCGCGACCGCGGTGATAGTGCTCCCGTCGCGTGAGTCCGGATTCATCGTGATCGCGGTGGTGGCCGCGCTCTGTCTGCTGGTGCTGGTGCTTCCGGACTGGGGCCTCGGCGCTTGGGCATTGTTCTTCTGCCTTATCCCGATGGGTATCTGGTTCGCGCGCGAGATCGGCACGCGCAGTAGACGATTACGCGAGCTCGCGCGCCGCCAGCGCAGCGAGCTGACCATCGTCGAGGACCGCAACCGCGTGGCCCGCGACGTGCACGACATCCTCGGTCATTCACTCACCGTGATCACCATCAAGACAGAATTGGCTGGGCGCCTGGTCGATCTCGACCCCGCCCGCGCCAAGGCCGAGCTGGCCGAAGTCGAGGCGCTGGCCCGCGAGGCGCTGGCCGGGGTGCGCGACACCGTCGGCGGCCTGCGCGAGATGTCGCTGACCGGTGAACTCGCCACGGCGCGAACGGCCTTGCACGCGGCGGGAATTCGCGCCGACCTGCCCGTCACCGTGGATCTGCCCGCCCACCACAGCATCCTGTTCGGCTGGGTGCTGCGCGAGGCGATCACCAATATCGTCCGGCACAGCGATGCCCAGCACTGCACCGTCCGGGTCGATCCGACGACCATCGAGATCACCGACGACGGAATCGGTCTCGCGAATGCCTCCTTCGGCTCCGGCCTGACGGGCCTGCGCGAACGCGTGCGCGCCGCGGGCGGGACGCTCGAACTCGGCGAGCCCGCGGGCGGCGGATTGTGTTTGCGCGCAACACTTCCCTAGCGATCCGCAACCCCTACGCGGCAGGTGCGATCGAGGTTTGATCGGGGTGGTATGGGCACCTAGATTCCGACAATCGGGATGAATCAGTCCCTTTGGGAGGAGCCGACATGCCCCGCATCTTCCGGTGCTCGCGGGCCCCGGCATCAACGACAACGGTTCGGGCAGTGCGGGTTTGCTCGAGGTCGCGCTGCAGATGGCCAGGATCCCGACGAAGAACAAGGTCCGGTTCGCGTGGTGGAGTGCGGAGGAACTCGGCCTGCTCGGCTCGCAGCACTACGTGGCGAGCCTGTCCGAGGCCGATCGCGCCAGGATCGGGCTCTACGTCAACTTCGACATGATCGCCTCGCCGAACTTCTCGTACATGATCTACGACGGCGGCCAGGGACCGGCCGGTTCGGTCGAGCTTGAGAAGAGGTTCGCGCACTACTTCGATCTGCTGCGCCTACCGCACGTCCCCGCGGCGCTGGACGGCCGCTCGGACTACGGCCCGTTCATGGCGTCCGGGATTCCGGTCGGTGGCCTGTTCACCGGCGCGGAGGGCATCAAGACGGCCGAGGAGGCGACGATGTTCGGCGGTCAGGCGGATAAGCCCTATGACGCCTGCTATCACGGGCCCTGCGACACGATCGACAACATCGACGACAAGGCGCTGAGCGTGAACACCGGCGCGATCGCCTATACGGTCGGGACCTACGCCTTCAGCAGTAATCCGCCCGCCCGCACCCCGGTGGCCAAGCCCGCGCCCCGCGGTATGACACCGGCCGACACCTACCGCGGTGGACTGATCCGGTAACGACGGAGGTTCGCATCCAGGGGCCGTACCCGTTTCGGGTACGGCCCCTCGCGCTATGGTCGTCGCCGGGATCACCCGAGGGCGATGGAGGCTGGAGATGATGGGCCGGAACGGCGTGCGGCGATGATTCGGCTGTTGCTGGCCGATGACCAGGCGCTGGTGCGCGGTGCGCTGGCGGCACTGCTGGGGCTGGAGTCCGATCTGGAGGTGGTCGCGGAGGTCGGCCGGGGCGACGAAGTGCTCGCCGCGGTCGAGCGGACCGCGCCGGATGTAGTGCTGCTCGATGTGGAAATGCCTGGGATGGACGGGATCTCGGTGGCCGAGCAGTTGCATGCGGCCGATCCGGGGGTGCGCATTCTGATGGTCACCACCTTCGGCCGCCCCGGCTATCTGCGTCGCGCCATCGATGCCGGGGCCAGCGGATTCATCGTGAAGGATACGCCCGCAAGGGAATTGGCCGATGCCGTCCGCCGGGTGCACATGGGTCTGCGGGTGGTCGATCCCGCGCTGGCCACCGAGACCCTGACCTCGGGCACCTCGCCGCTGACCGCCCGCGAGCGCGAGGTGCTGGCCGAGGCCGCCGACGGCTCCACCGCCGCGGCCATCGCCGGACGCCTGCACCTGTCCGAGGGCACGGTCCGCAACCATCTGTCCTCGGCCATCGGCAAGACCGGCACCCGCACCCGCGCCGAGGCCGTCCGGGCGGCCGAACGGCTCGGCTGGTTGTAGGCGCCTACCTCGCTGCGGTGCACGGTGCCGATGACTACCATCGACAGCGTGATCACGATCGATCGTCCCTATACGGGCCATGTCTCATCGGGTTCCAATCCGCAACAGCGCGACGTGCCGGGCGCACGCATCGTGAAGATGTCGGTCGGCCAGATGGACAACAACGTCTATCTGGTGCAGGACACGGCGACGGGCGAGGCGCTGTTGATCGACGCCGCCAACGAGCCGGACCGCATCCTCGAGCTGCTCCGTCAGGAGATGCCGGGTCAGGTGCGCCTGATCGTCACCACCCATCAGCATGCCGACCACTGGCAGGGTCTGGAGAAGGTGGTCGCCGAGACGGCCATCCCCACCGCCGCCCACGGTCTGGACGCCGAGCCGTTGCCCGTGCGCCCGGACCAGGTACTCGCGGAAGGGGATTCGGTCCGCGTCGGCGAGCTCGCCCTCGAGGTGATCCATCTGCGCGGGCATACGCCGGGTTCGGTGGCGCTCGCCCTCACCGACGGCGAGGGGCGGGTCCATCTGTTCACCGGCGATTCGCTGTTCCCGGGCGGGGTGGGCCGCACCTCCTCACCGGAGGATTTCGACTCGCTCTACGGCGATGTCACCGGCAAACTGTTCGATCGCTACGGCGACGAGACGGCCGTCTATCCCGGCCATGGCGACGACACCACCCTGGGCACCGAGCGGCCGCGGCTGGCGGAGTGGCGGCAGCGCGGTTGGTGACGACGCGCCGGAGGGGCTCGCGGGCGGCGCACCGCAATCTCGGCGTGACCGAGTCCTGGCAGACTCGGGGGATGCCGTCCGCGCTCACCCGACCCGCGCCCGCCGACCCTGTCGTGGCTCCGCCCCGGCCGCGTGGTTCCGCCGTGTTGCGCTGGATTCGCCGGGCGATCGCCGGGACCGTGCTCATCGCCCTGGTGCTGGTCGGCGGGGCGGCGGTACGGGTGTGGCAGGTGGCCCGGATCGATGACTACTCGCCCGCCGACGCCATCGTCGTCCTCGGTGCGGCACAGTACAACGGCACCCCGTCCCCGGTATTCGAGGCCCGATTGGCCCAGGCCTACCGGCTGTTCTCCAAAGGCGTTGCGCCGCTGGTGATCACGGTCGGCGGCAAACAGGTCGGCGACAACTACACCGAGGCGGCCTCCGGCAAGAACTATCTGAAGAATCGCGGCGTGCCGGCGGATCGGATTCTCGCGGTGGAGACCGGTTCGGACACGCTGCAGAGCATCGAGGCGGTCGCCACGGCCATGCGGGCGCGCGAGCTGTCCTCGGCGGTGCTGGTCAGCGATCCGTGGCATTCGCTGCGGACCCGAACCATGGCCCGCGACGAGGGATTACGGGCGTGGACCGCGCCGACGCGCACCGGCCCGGCCGTCTACACCCGTGAATCGCAGGCGCACGGCATCGCCCGCGAAACCGGTGCGCTGCTGTGGTATCAGCTCACCCACTTCTCCGACGATTTCAAATACACCGCGGAGCAATGAGTTTCGTGCACCACTGATCTTCGAGGAGTGATCGATGAGCGGCGCCGGGGACGCCTACGCCGACCAGGATCGGGAGCGCATGGTGTCCGAGAGCACCGATACCGCGGGCCTGAGCTGGTCGCCCTGTCCCGCCCGCCGGAGCGATTTCGCCCGCGACCGCGCCCGGGTGCTGCATTCCGCGGCGCTGCGCCGATTGGCTGACAAGACCCAGGTGATGGGTCCGCGCGACGGCGACACCCCGCGCACGCGGCTCACTCATTCGCTGGAGGTGGCCCAGATCGGGCGCAGTATCGCCGAGGGGCTGGGCTGTGATCCGGATCTGGTCGATCTGGCCGGGCTGGCGCACGATATCGGGCATCCGCCCTACGGGCATAACGGGGAACGCGCGCTGGACGAATTCGCCGACGCGCATGGCGGATTCGAGGGCAATGCCCAGAACCTGCGGATCCTGACCCGGCTGGAGCCGAAGGTATTCGACGCGGCCGGGGAGAGCTTCGGGCTCAACCTGACGCGCGCGTCGCTGGACGCCACGGTCAAATACCCCTGGGGCAGAACCGAATCCGCCGCCAAGTTCGGCGCCTACGGGGTGGATCTGCAGCGGCTGGACTGGGTGCGCAAGGGCGCGCCCGAGCGGCGGCAATGCCTGGAGTCACAGGTCATGGACTGGTCCGACGATGTCGCCTATTCGGTGCACGATGTCGAGGACGGCGTGATCGCCGGGCGAATCGACCTGCGCGCCTTGGCCGATCCCGCCGAACAGGCCGCACTGGCCACCCTCGGCCACGCCCAGCATCCCGGCCTGACCATCGACGATCTGATCGCCGCGGCCGAGCGGCTCTCGGAACTGCCGGTGATCGCCGCGGCCGCCGGCTACGACGGCACCCTGCGCGCCTCGGTCGCTCTCAAGCGGCTCACCAGCGATCTGGTCGGCCGCTTCGCCACCGCCGCCGTGGAGGCCACCCGCCAGGCCTGGGGCGGCCGCCGCCTGTCCCGCTACGGCGCCGACCTGGAGGTCCCCCGCATCGTCGCCGCCGAGGTAGCGGTCCTCAAAACCGTCGCTCTCCGCTACGTCATGTCCGACCCCGAACACCGCGACCGCCAAGCGGCCCAACGAGACCGAATCCTCCTGGTAGCCACCCACCTCCGGACCCGGGCCCCCCAAGCCCTGGACCCCCTCCTGCTCCCGTGGTGGGACGCGGCCCCCGACGACACCGCCCGAATCCGCGTCATCGTCGACCAAATCGCCTCCTACACCGAAAGCCGCCTGGAGCGAGTGGCAGCGACCATCACCTGACCGCTCCTGCTCCACGCCCGCCACTCCCTGGTTCCGGCGTGCCCACTGCTCTGTCCCGGCGCGCCTGATCCTTTGTTCCGGCGCGCCCGATGCCCAGCGCCGACTCTGTCCCGGCGCGCTCAATCCTTTGTTCCCGGCGCACCCGATCCTCTGTTCCCAGCGTGCCAATCCCCTGTTCCCGGCGCGCTTTTCGCCGGGATCGCGGAACTTGTCGGTGGGTGGTCGTACATTGAACGGGAGTTGTTTCCGGTTCGGTAGATCGAGAAACAGGGGCTCGGATGCGTTGGTTCGGCAAATGGCTTGTGGTGCTGTCGGTGTCGTTGCTCGCGGTGGTGGGGTGTAGTAGTCGCCCGCCCGCGGACACCTCGTTCCATTTCCAGGTGACCGAGGGGCAGAACCTCAACTACTTCCTGCGCGACGGGCGGACGGCGGCCCATCTGCTGCTGGGCTCCGGTCGCGATCCGCGCATCCTGGTGGCGTTCCCGGCGGGGAACAGTGGCACCGGCGCCTGGTTCGACACGGTGGCCGCCGAGGCGCAGTGGCGGCTCGACGCGCCACCGAAGGCCGTGTCGGACAAGGATTCCCGGGGCCGGGCGCGGTACGGCATCGCCTTCGAGGCCTCCATCGCGGCCCCGGTGCTCGCCCCGAAGCAGACGGTGCTGTCCAACATCCGGGTGCTGCGCACCTACGGCGAGGACGGCAAACCCGTTCCGGCCGAGGTGCTCACGCCGCCAACCGTTTTCGGTAAGACGGTGAACTGGTCTCGCGACCGTCTCGACGGCGCGCCCGGATATCGCCTGAGCCTCGAGGTCACCGACGGCACCGTCATGGACGGCGGCACGTTCGCCGCGGGCACGGACGGGCGGATCGGATTGCGCGTGACCGCCCTCACCGGCGATACCCCGCTGACCCCGTTGTCGGGCGCCGCGCTGCTCAACGGCACCGAACGAGCCCTCGACGGCGCGCGAAACACCCTCACCTTCCTGAGCTTTCGCGAGAAGTTCCTCGCCGGATCCTGGCGCTTCGACACCTACTTCGGCCGCGACACCCTGCTGTCGGCGATGATGCTGATGCCGGTCCTCGCGCCCGATGCCACCGAGGCCGCGCTGCGCTCGGTCCTGGCCCGCCTGGCACCCGACGGCACCGTCGCCCACGAGGAGGCCATCTCGGAATTCGCGATACTCACCCACGAACAACAGGACGGCAGCCGCAGCGACGCGCCGATCTACGACTACGGCATGATCGACGAGAGCTATCTGCTCGCCCCGGTGGCCGCGGCCTATCTGCTCGACGACGCCGAGGGCTCGGCTCGCGCCTCGGATTTCCTGCGCGCCGAGGCCGCCCCGAATTCCTCGATCGCCCAGGCATTGGTCCGCAATCTGCGGCTGGTCGTCTCGACCGCCGAGCCGTTCGCCCACGACCCGCGATACGCCAACCTGATCACGTTGAAACCGGACCACAACGCGGGGGAGTGGCGCGACAGCGACACCGGCCTCGGCGGCGGCCGCTACCCCTACGATGTCGATGCCATCCTGGTCCCCGCCGCATTGGAGGCGACCGCGCGACTGCTCGACAGCGGCCGCCTGGATTCCGTCCTCAGTCCCGACGACCGCCTGCACCTGTCCCTCGCCGCCCCCGACGCGAAGATCTGGCGCAGCGAGGCGCCGCGCTTGTTCACCATGAGCGTCGACAATGCCGCGGCCCGCGCCGCGATCGGCTCCTATGCCGAAAGTGCCGGTGTCCCAGCCGCGGACGCGCTCGCGGCTCTCGGGTCCGGACCGGTCACATTCCCGGCCCTCGCCCTGGGCGCCGACGGCCACCCGATCCCGATCCTGCATTCCGACGAGATCTTCGATCTCCTGCTCGGCGCGCCCCCGCCGGTCGACCTCGACGCCGAGGTGGCCACGATGATCCGGCCGTTCCCGCTGGGGCTGATGACCGGCGTCGGGCCGGTGGTCGCGAACCCCGTCTTCGCCGATCCGGGCCTGCGGGCGCAGTTCACCACGCATCAGTACCACGGCACGGTGGTGTGGTCGTGGCAACAAGCGGCCTTCGCCGCGGGCCTGCAACGCCAACTGCGCCGCGGCGATCTGCCGCCGCCGATCCGCGAACACCTCGTCGCCGCGCAGCGCACGCTGTGGCAGGCGATCGTCGCGACCGAGCCGATGCAGAGCTCCGAGCTGTGGAGTTGGCGCTTCGACGATGGCGGTTATCACAGTGTCCCGTTCGGCGCCGCTGCCGGGGACGTCACCGAATCCAATGCCGCTCAGTTGTGGAGCAGCGCGTATCTGGCGATCCGGCCACCTGCGCCGTGACCGACCCATGATCCGGCTAGACTCGACCCTTGTGGCCGGACGACTCCCTGATCGCGATATCGCGGCAATTCGAGAACGCGTGCGCATCGAGGATATCGTCGGCGAATACGTGGCGCTCAAGCGTGCGGGCGCGGATTCGCTGAAGGGGCTGTGCCCGTTTCACGACGAGAAGTCGCCCTCGTTCCACGTCCGGCCCAACCACAGCCATTTCCACTGCTTCGGCTGCGGCGAGAGCGGCGATGTGTTCGCCTTCCTACAGAAGATCGACCACGTCGGTTTCGTGGAGGCCGTCGAGCAGATGGCCGACCGCGTCGGCTACCGGATCAACTACGAGGGCGGCGGCACCTCGGTGCAGCGCGACCGCGGCACCCGCTCGCGCCTGGTCGCCGCGAACGCCGCGGCCCACGAGTTCTATGTGGCGCAGCTGAGCGAGCCCGAGGCCGCAGCGGCGCGCAACTACCTCACCGAGCGCAACTTCGACGGCAACGCCGCCCGCCACTTCGGCTGCGGTTTCGCCCCGGGCGGCTGGGACACGCTCACGAAACACTTGCTGCGCAAGGGTTTCGAGATCAAGGAGCTGGAGGCGGCCGGGCTGTCCAAACCGGGCCGGCACGGCCCGATGGACCGCTTCCACCGTCGGCTGCTCTGGCCGATCCGCAACCTCGGCGGCGATATCATCGGCTTCGGCGCGCGCCGGTTGTTCGACGACGATCAGATGACCGCGAAGTACATCAACACGCCGGAAACGGTGCTGTACAAGAAGTCTCAGGTGCTGTTCGGCATCGATCTTGCCAAGCGGGACATCTCCAAGAGCCATCAGGCCGTGGTGGTCGAGGGCTACACCGATGTCATGGCCATGCACCTGTCGGGTGTGAAAACGGCTGTGGCCTCGTGCGGTACGGCCTTCGGCGACGACCATCTCACCATGCTGCGCCGGCTGCTGATGGATGACACCTGGATGCGCGGCGAGATCATCTACACTTTCGACGGCGACGAGGCCGGGCAGGCCGCGGCGCTGAAGGCGTTCTCCGGCGATCAGCGCATCGCCATGCAGACCTACATCGCGGTCGCACCCGATGGTCAGGATCCGTGCGAGCTACGTCAGCGCTCCGGCGACACCGTGCTCAAGGATCTGGTCGCGCGGCGGGTTCCGTTGTACGAGTTCGCGATTCGTGGCATCGTCGAGAAGTACTACGACGATCCGGTGCGCAAGGATATGAGCGCCGACAAGCAGGTGCAGGCCCTGCGCGAGGCCGTGCCGCTGGTGGCGCAGATCAAGGATCCTGTGCATCGCAAGGCGTACGGGCTCAAGCTGGCCGCGCTGGTGGGCTGGCCCGATGAGCATCAGGTGGTGCGCCGCGTCGGCGACGAGGCTCGCCGCAACCGGCAGGGCGGCAGCGGCCCGGCCCGGCTCGGCCGGCCGGATATGTTGGACGCCAAGGTATCCGAGCATCCCGCGGCTCGCCCCAACCCCCACGATCCGGTGCTGCTGCCGCAACGGCAGGTGCTCGCGGCCGCGCTGCAGTACCCCGCGCTGGCCGGGCCGGTCTTCGATTCACTCGATCCCGAGGCCTTCACCCATCCGGCCTACGTCGCGGTGCGCGCGGCGATCGTCGAGGGCGGGGGCACGGCGGCCGGGCTGGGCGGGGCCGAATGGGTGGCGCGCGTGAGCGATCACACCGACGATCTCACGCTGCGCGCGCTGGTTTCGGAGCTGTCCGCCGAACCGCTGCCGGTGAAATCGATCGACGATATCCAGCGCTTCGTCTCCGGCGTGCTCGCCCGCACGCAGGAGGCGTGGGTGGGCCGGCAGATCGCGGAGCTGAAATCCAAGCTGCAGCGGGTGTCCTCCACCGAGGAGCCGGACGCCTATATGGCACTGTTCGGTGACTTGGTCGCGCTCGAGCAGTATCGCAAGAGCCTGCTCGCGCGGGCCATGGGCAATTCGGACGGTTTCGCCGCGAGCTGAGTCGCTCAGCGCCGCAACTGATCCTGCGGCACCAGAATCGTGGTGCGCTCGTCGATCGGCTCCATCGGCTCCAGCCGGGGCTGCGTGCTCAGTCTGTCCGACAGCTTCTGGCGGCCGACCAGGAGGAGTTTGCGGGTGACCGGACTGGTCGTGATGGCGCGGGTGGTCTTGCTGATCTGCTCGTAGCGAACTCGCCCGGCCTTGGCGCCGAGCACGTAACCGGCTGCGACGCCGATAATCAACCGCAGCATATCCTTGGGCTCCTCCCAGTCACTGTCCGCGCGGTACATCCTGCCCGACGCCCGCTCCGGCTGTCGATCCAGGTCCCATGTGCGCATCCTGCCGACCACCACGATGACAGAGGGGTCCGACACGTTCGGGTGTGCATAGTGCACCGAACTCCGGCATCGGATTCATGACTTTGGCGATGGACGCGGTATGGACCTGTGCTGTGTGCTGAATCACGTTCTGGACGAAGGCGTCAGACCGGCTGGAGGACAACGTGATTCACGGCAGCAGATGGGCACTCGCCGGGGCGGCGACCGCCATGGGCGTGTTGGTGGCGGCCGCGGTGCCGACCATCGACGCGGCGGCGGCGCCGGTGTTCGGGGCGGCGCCGACCGCTCCGGCGGGTATCGGCTATCCCGCCGGATACGCCGCCCCACCGCCCACCTACGGGATCGGACTCGATCTCGGCCGGGTGATTCCGCTGTCCGACGGCACCACGCTCACCGCGACCGTGCGCTATCCCACCGATCCGGTGACCGGGCAGCGCGCGCCCGGGCCGTTCCCGGTGATCGTCGACTACACCACCTACATCGGGCTCAACGGCGTCATCACCTCGGCCGTGCTCGGCGCGGTGAAGGATGCGCTGGGTGCCCTGCACGTGCCGCTGCCGGACAATCTGGCGGATCTGGATCGCATTGTGCACCAAGCGATGAGCACCCAGGACGAGCTGGTTCGTCGCGGGTATATCGAGGTCATCGCGGATGTGCGCGGCACGGGATCGTCCACGGGAGAATGGGATCCGGCCTCCCCGCGCGACGGTCAGGACGGCGCCGAGCTGGTGGACTGGGCGGCGCGGTTACCCGATTCCAGTGGCAGCGTGGGCATGTTCGGCTACTCGTTCCCCGGCGTATCCGCCATGCTGACCGCCGAGCACAGCCGCCCGAACTCGCCGCTGAAGGCGATGATGATGATGACCATCCCCAACGACGTCTTCAAACATGTGGTCAGCCATGACGGTATGTTCAGCCCGATCCTGCTGACCGCGATCATCCCCGCGATCCAGTTCATGGGCGCGCTCGGCCCGATCCTGAACCTGCCCCTCACCCCGCAGGTGGCAATTCAGGCCCTGATCGACCATCTGCGGGCCGCACTGGCCTCCCCGGACAGTCCGCTGGCCAAACTCGTCGAGGGCTACGACAACGGCACCTACGCCCACAAGGACGCGTGGTGGTCGGCCCGCGACTTCGGCCCGAATATGCATGCCCTGGTGGACAACGACATTCCCACCTACTTCGTCGACGGCATCTGGGATCTGTACCAGGACGGCGCATTCCAGAACTACGCACAGCTGCAGAACATCGCGGCCGGACGCCCGCAATACGGCCCGATGGATCCGAACGCGCCCACCGATCCGCGCTTCCAGCTCCTGATGGGTCCCTGGTATCACGTCGGCATGGGTTCGGGCCCGTATGCCCGCATGGACACCGATCCCATCACCATCGCGTGGTTCGACCACTGGCTCAAGGGAATCGATAACGGTATCGACAAGACCCCCGACACGCTGCACCTGATCGATCAGACCGGCGCGGGCGCCAATACCACCGCCTATCCGATCGCATCCGCCCGCCCCACGACCTATCGCCTCGGCACGGGCACCCTGGGCGCCGAATCCGGGGGAGATCCGGACCGACTGTCCTATTCGCCGATCGAAAACCCCTGCAACAGAGACAACTTCGAGCAGTGGACCGCCGGTCTGCTGCAACTGGCGCTGAACCTGTTCAACGTCAACGACCCCTGCGCGGCGGGCGCGGTCGGCCCCCAGTCCGGCGTGGCCTACACCGGCGATCCGGTCGCCGAGCCGACCCTGGTGGCCGGCCCCGGCGCCCTGCGCACCTACGTCAGCTCGAGCGTCGACGAGGCCGCCCTGCAGGTCCACCTCGACGACGTCGCCCCCGACGGCACCTCGGCCGAAATCACCGGCGGCGCCCAGCTGGGCACCCTGCGCACCCTCGACGAAGCCGCAACCTGGCGCACCCCCGACGGCACGATCTACTCACCCGAACACAACCTCTCCTCCGCCGACACCACCCCCATGCGCCCCGGCGAGATCGTAGAACTCGACATCCGCCTCCGCCCCACCTTCTACCGCCTCGAACCCGGCCACCGTCTCCGCCTCCGCATCACCACCGGAAACTTCCCCTCCACCCTCGCCCCCCTCCCCACCATCCCCAAACTCCTGGGCTCCACAGTCGACATCGTCCACGACCCCACCCACCCCACCACCCTCACCATCCCCCTGACCCCCACCACTGCCCTCCACCCATAACCCCCCCATTCCCCCAGCTAGAGCCCCGATTTGGGCCCCCACTGCCCGATACGCTAAAGTTTCTCCTCGGCCCGCCCGGAACGGCGAGCCGAGGATAGTCCCCTATAGCTCAATTGGCAGAGCAGCCGACTGTTAATCGGCAGGTTTCTGGTTCGAGTCCAGATGGGGGAGCAGTGTAAAGCGGCCTTGGCCAGCGGAAATGCGCGCTGGTTGAGCGCCGCTATACGTGTTTGCTGGCCCAAAAGGTCGTTCATGGGTCGTTGATCAATGCCACTCAATGGGATTCGATGCGAACCGACGAGCCCTAAGCGCTCTTGCGCTCCAGTGCCGCGCGGTTGTCCACCTCCCGGTTGCGCTTGGCGTAGTGCTTGGCCGCAACAACTTCCGAGTTACCCAACTGCCGGGCCGCGTCGATGATGTTGGAGCCCTCGCGAACATCGGTGCCGACACGGTGGCGAATCTGGGTCGGGGTGAGGTCGGCATAGGCCGTGCCACGCACCGCACGCCAGGTCTCGTTGAAGTTGTTCGGATTCCACCCCGTTCCGCGCGGGGAGGGAATCAGAAGCTTGTCGGGCGAGTCGATCCCGCACGCCATCAATGCGCACCCGGCTTGGACACCGCGTTCGGTGAGCGCCAGGCGCCGGATGGCGATCTTGCCTTTGTCCCGTCCCTCCTCACTCTCCACATGGCACGCCGCCAGATCAGTGGGATGCTATGCGCGGCATCGCTCGGGGGGAATGCTGGGGAATGAGCAACTCCACCGATTTGAAGGCCGAAGCCTCGACGCTGGTCGCCCTCTACCACTTCAGCTCGGAGAGGGATGCCGAGGTCTTTCTCGACAACGCCATCGACGTCTACTGTCCCGTCTGGGACTTTCTGGAGAAGCCACGTTAGTGGCTGTTGATGGCGTGGGCAGGGCACCATTGCATGACAGGCAGACGGCCCCGTTTGCTCCCGGTCACGAGGGTGAATTCAACGAAACCCATCTTATGTACAACCGGTCTATGACCGGGTCAGCTGTTGTGGATGGCGACTATTCTTCTGGTGCAGTAATTCTTGGTGAGTTGGTAGAAAATGCTGGGAGCGGACTGTCGCTTGGTGTCCGGTCCGCTCCCAGTCCTTTGTCGTGTGGTGGAGCTATGGGTCAGTTGTAGAATCCTGGGATAGGGT
>NZ_JBITDI010000018.1:0-176220 GCF_044454005.1 Nocardia sp. NPDC051570
GGGCCCCCACCCCCCCCCCCCGGCCCAAACCCCCGGCCCGGTTGGGGCGGCCCCGCGGGGGCCAAACCCCCCCGCCCCCGGCAAAATTTGCGCGGCGGCCCCCCCCCCGCGGGGGGGGCGCCCCGCGATCGAGGAGGACCAGCAGTGACCGATCCCCATCAGCAGCCCGGCTACGGCCCGCAGTACGGCCCCGCGGGCACGGGCCCCGGCATGGGTCAGCCCGCCTACGGCCAGCAGCCCTACGCCCAGCCCCAGCCGGGCTACCCATCGGCCCCCGTCCCGCCCGGCATGGACCCCACCGCGCCGTACGGCCGCAACATCTACGGCGAGCCGTATTCCGACAAGTCCAAACTCGTCGCGGGCCTGCTGCAGATCTTCCTCGGCTGGGCCGGGGTGGGCCGCTTCTACCTCGGCTATCCGTCCATCGGCGTAGCCCAACTGGTCGTCAGCGTCCTGACCTGCGGCGTCGGCCATATCTGGGGCATCATCGACGGCGTCCTCATGCTTACCGGCAAGGTCCGAGACCCGAATGGGTTTCCGCTGCAGGAGAGTTGATCCCTCGCTTCGCTCGGGAACTGAGGGGAGTTCGTGAACTGAGGGGAGCTCGGGAACGGAGGGGAGCTCGGGAACAGAGGTGGCTCGGAGCGTGTTACTCCCTGCCGGAACTGGCATGTCGTAGGCTGTGGCGGTTCTATGTGTCTCGTATGAGGGAAATGCCCGCATACTGCCGGAGAGGTACTCCATTGCGTCGCAAGCTGTTCGCCGCCGTGCTCGCCATCACCGCCGCTACCGGGCTGTTGACCGCCTGCGGCAGCAGCAGTGATCCGAATGTGCTGAAGGTCGGGACCGAGGGGACCTATTCCCCGTTCAGCTTCCAGGGCGCCGATGGCAAGCTCACCGGGTATGACGTCGAGGTCGCGCAGGCCGTGGGCGATAAGCTCGGCAAGAAGGTCGAATTCGTGCCGACGCCGTGGGACGCCATCTTCGCGGGCCTGGAGTCCAAGCGCTTCGATCTGGTCGCCAATCAGGTGACGGTCAACCCGGACCGGCAGAACAAGTACGCCCTGTCGCAGCCCTACACCACCTCCGACGGCGTCCTGGTCACCAATGCCGACAACGGTTCGATCAAGACGCTGGCCGATCTGCCCGGCAAGACCTGCGCCCAGTCCTCGACCAGTAACTGGAGCAAGGTCGCGGCGGGCGCGGGCTGCAAGGTCGAGGCCGTCGAGGGCTTCGTCCAGGCCATCCAGCTGCTCAAGCAGGGCCGGGTGGACGCCACCGTCAACGACACGCTGGCCGTCGGCGAATACACCAAGAAGACCAGCGACTCCGGCGTGAAGGTCACCGGCAAGACCGGCGAGACCAGCCATCAGGCCTTCGCCACCCGCAAGAACGAGACCAAACTGATCGACGACATCAACGCCGCGCTGGACAAGCTGCGCGCCGACGGCACGCTGGCCAAGATCTCCGAGAAGTACTTCGGCACCGACGTCAGCAAGTAACCGGTAATCTCGTCCACCGGTATGGACACCAACACCTGGGCACTGATCCGGCACAACCTCTGGCCGATGCTGGAGGCGACGATCACCAAGACGCTGCCGCTGACCGCGATCAGCTTCGTGATCGGCCTGGTGATCGCGCTGCTGGTCGCGCTGGCGCGGATGTCGACGATGTGGCCGCTGTCGGCGGCGGCCCGCTTCTACATCTCGATCATCCGCGGCACGCCGTTGCTGTTGCAGCTGTTCATCATCTTCTTCGGACTACCTCAGCTGGGCATCGTGTTCGATCCGTTCCCGGCGGCGGTGATCGCGTTCAGCCTCAATGTCGGCGGATACGGCGCGGAGATCGTGCGCGCGTCGATTCTGTCGGTGGCGCACGGCCAATGGGAGGCCAGCAATGCGCTGGGTCTGTCGTATGTGCAGACGCTGAGCTCGATCATCCTGCCGCAGGCCGCGCGCATCGCGGTGCCGCCGCTGTCGAACACGCTCATCTCCTTGGTGAAGGACACCTCGCTGGCATCCACGATCACGGTGACTGAACTGTTGCGGGTGGCGCAAACCGCGGCCGCGCCGACCTTCGACTTCTTTGCTCTCTACGGTGTCGCGGCGGTGTACTACTGGATAATTTGTTTGATACTCGGATTTGCGCAAACCCGCCTCGAGACCCGTCTTGCCAGGCATGTGGCCAGGTGACGCGCGTCATGGTTTGACACGGTGATAGCGAAGGGTGTGCCCGTAGAGCACTCGATCTTCGACAGGACTAGGCTCGAGACGTGATGCGACGGACAAAGATTGTGTGCACTCTCGGGCCGGCAGTAGCCGCCGAGGACCGTATCCGCGAACTTGTCGAAAGCGGCATGGACGTGGCCCGGTTGAATTTCAGCCACGGCGAACACGCCGATCACGCCGAGAATTACCGCAAGGTCCGCAAGGCCGCGGACCAGATGAGCCGCGCTGTCGGCATTCTCGCCGATCTGCAGGGCCCCAAGATTCGCCTCGGCCGTTTCATCGACGGCCGCACCACTTGGGCCACCGGAGAGGAGGTGCGGATCACCGTCGATGACATCGAGGGTACCCACGACCGCGTCTCCACCACCTACAAGGAACTGGCCAAGGACGCCAGCCCCGGCGACCGCCTGCTGGTCGACGACGGCAATATCGGTCTCACCGTGATCCGCGTCGACGGCAACGACGTGGTCTGCCGGGTCACCGAGGGCGGCCCGGTCTCCAACAACAAGGGCGTCTCGCTGCCCGGCATGGACGTATCGGTCCCCGCGCTGTCCGAAAAGGACATCGCAGACCTGGAATTCGCCCTGGCTCTGGGCGTCGACTTCATCGCACTGTCGTTCGTGCGCTCCCCGTCGGACGTGGAGCTGGTGCACGACGTGATGGATCGCGTCGGCCGCCGCGTGCCGGTGATCGCCAAGCTGGAGAAGCCCGAGGCGATCGATAACCTCGAGGCGATCGTGCTGGCCTTCGACGCGATCATGGTCGCCCGCGGCGATCTCGGCGTGGAGCTGCCGCTCGAGCAGGTGCCGCTGGTGCAGAAGCGCGCGATCCAGATGGCCCGCGAGAACGCCAAACCCGTCATCGTGGCCACCCAGATGCTCGAGTCGATGATCGGCAACTCCCGCCCGACCCGCGCCGAGGCCTCCGATGTGGCCAACGCGGTGCTCGACGGCGCCGACGCGGTGATGCTGTCGGGCGAGACCTCGGTCGGCCAGTACCCGATCGAGGCGGTGCGGACCATGGCCCGCATCGTGCACGCGGTCGAGGCCGAATCCTCCACGCGCGTACCGCCGTTGACGCATGTGCCCCGCACCAAGCGCGGCGTGATCTCGTATGCGGCCCGCGATATCGGCGAGCGGCTCAACGCCAAGGCGCTGGTGGCCTTCACCCAGTCCGGCGATACCGTGCGCCGCCTGGCCCGCCTGCACACCCCGCTGCCGCTGCTGGCGTTCACGCCGCTGCCGGAGGTGCGCAGCCAGCTCTCCTTGACCTGGGGCACCGAGACTTTCATCGTGCCGCCGGTCGGCACCACCGATGAGATGATCGGTCAGGTGGACAAGGAGCTGTTGTCGCTCAACCGCTATCAGAAGGGTGATCTGGTGGTGATCGTGGCCGGTTCCCCGCCGGGAACCATCGGTTCCACCAACCTGATTCACGTGCACCGCATCGGCGAGGAGGACCACTGAGTTGAGTGCGTCACTGGGCGAATCGGTTTCCACCGGGCACGGCCGCAGCGATCTGGAAGTCCTGCTCGCGCTATTGGATCTGGAACAGCTCGGCGAGGACCGCTTCCTGGGCCACCATCCCGAGAAGGTGTGGACTCGCACCTTCGGCGGGCAGCTGGTGGCGCAGGCGATCATGGCGGCCGGTCGCACGGTGGGACCCGAACGCCCGGTGCACGCGATCAACGCGCATTTCGTGCGCGGCGGAGATGTGAAGAAGCCGATCGAGTATCGCGTGGAACGCCACCGCGACGGCCGCTCGTTCGCCAACCGCACGGTCACCGCCTATCAGGACGATCAGGAGCTGTTCGTCATGCTGGCGGCCTTCCTGGATTCGGCCAAGGGCCTCGAACATGCCACGCCGCAGCCGCAGGTCGCCGATCCCGAACAGCTCCCGCGGGTGCAGGAGTCCTTCGTCGGCCTCGAGGATCGGCTGCCGATGTTCATCAACGCGCCGCATCCGATCGATATGCGCTACACCAACGACCCGGCCTGGATCCTGAAGGGCACGGGCGGCACCCTCGACTACAACCGGGTCTGGATGAAGCCGGACGGCCGTCTGCCCGACGATCCGCTGATTCACGTTGCGACACTGGGTTATTCGTCGGATACGACGGTGCTCGATTCGATCGTCACCACCCACGGCCTGTCCTGGGGCTTCGATCGCATCGTGGCCGCGACGGTGAACCATTCGATCTGGTTCCACCGCCCGTTCCGTTTCGACGACTGGGCGCTCTACGCGACGCAATCACCGGTCGCCGCGGGTTCCCGCGGCCTGGCCACGGGCCATTTCTATTCGCGTGCCGGAGAGTTGCTGGCAACGGTCGTGCAGGAAGGCGTTATTCGCCATTACCCGGCTCGAACCTAGATCAATTCTCGATTCTCTTCCAGATCGAAGCTTTCTCGATGCAGGGCGTGGATCGAATGCGGGACGGCATCCTCGGTGCAAATGCCGAGGATCAGTTTCCGCTCCAGGGTCACCAGATTCGCGGCGGTGAGCAGTTTCTTGTCGCCGACCAGGCTCAGCGCGATCTCGTAGGTGCTGCGGCCGCCGGAATCGGCGCCGGGATGATCCAGGCGCCATTGGGTTTCCAGTACCGTATGGTCCGGTTGATCGCTGTCCACCGGCAGGGTGAAGCGCCAGGCGAAGATGTCCCGGTCGGCCACATGATCATCGACCGCCCGGCGCACGGTTTCCACGACGCGTTCGAGGGTTTCCGGTGTCACATAAACATGGAGCGAAACATCCGAAATGCGTTTCGGCATGTCTGAGTCCTGTTCTTGTGTCGAACCAACGGCCGCACTGTTCCGCGGGGAGTGTAATCCTTTGTTGCCCCGAATGGGGAGGACACATGCGTGTCCTGACGAACCTTTTCCGCGATGATCAGGCGTGCCGGCCCAGCCGGTTCATCGTCGTGAGCGGCGGCGGCTCGCTGCGCCCGCCCGTCAGCACCACGAGCCGCGGCCGTCCCCGCTCGTCGGTGCCGCTGTGGCCCTCGTGAATGTGCAAGGCCAGCAACAGCGGAACCAGCGCCTCGGCGATGCGGTCGCCGACCTCGCAGTACTTCTCCGCCGACAGGCCGACGGGATCGGCGATGTTCTCCCGGCCGACCAGTGCGAGATCGTTTCGGGCCCGATCGATGTCGGCGATCGTGCGCGCGCCGCTGACCTTCGCGATCCGGTGCGCCTCGAGCAGCGTGAAGGTCCGCGCGGCCACGGCCGGATACGATTTCATGATCTCGTCGCGAATCTGTTCGGACATCGTCAGCACGAGATCGGCGCGTTCGATCATCTCCGGCTTGAGTTTGCGGGCCTTGAATTCGCCGGCGTCGGCGCCGAGGCCGGCGATGGTCTGGGCCGCGTGTGGTTCGACGCCGAATCCGACGAGGGCCCGCGTTCCCGCGCTTTCGGCGGTGAGGTCGGGCATTCCGTGTTCGGCAGCCATGGCGCGGGTCAGGCGCTCGGCGATGACCGACCTGCAGACGTTGCCGGTACAGACGAACAGGACGTGCATGGCAAGCACGGTAAGCGGCTGCTCACCGAACCAGAAGCGCACAATGCCCGAATTGCCCTGTTTTGGTCAGATGTTCATTTCGGTGTAGCGGCCCGTGCATGGGCGTTAGCCGACCGGTCGCCGTACAGGGTAGATCATCTGCGGACGACTGTTTTCAGCCGAAATCTTCTGGGTAGTAGGCGGTTTCGTCGACCACCGGTGCGACCTTGGGATCGGTTCGTTCGACGCGATTGCGGGTGGAGAACAGCCGGCCGCGGGAGGGGACCGTGGGCGCGAACCTGGCCAGACCGGTCGGAATGGTCATATCGTCGTACATCGCGTCGATCCCGCCGCGCGCGAAGTAGGCCTCATGCCAGAAGCCGGTCCCGCCGGAGTCGCGCAGAAATTGCTGCCACCAGTCCCGGTGCGGTGCGGAGCGGGTCCAGCGCTCCAGGCTGTCGAGATCGCGCCAATACTGCCGGGCTCCCCAATGCGGCGGGAACAGCGACCAGACGAGATCCTCGTGCGACAGCAGCCCGTCGGGCCGATCCTGGTGCGACCGATAGAGTTTCGGCCCGAGCCCGAGCAGCCGCAGCATTCCCCTCGGCCTGCGCACCCGCATGCCGAGATAGATGACGACCAGATCCGGATACTCGGACAGATCCGCCGTCAGCCGATTCACCCGCATGTCCGCGACCTCCGTTCGAGGGCCGTAGTTCACCCTACGCGGGTGTGTACGCAGGCTACGGCCCTCCCGGTTCAGCTCAGCGCGTCGACCACGACCCTGGCCGCCTCGGCGAGCAATGCGTTGTCGGCCTGCGCCTGCTGTGCGGGCTTCACGGTCAGGATCGAGATGACCACGGGCGTGCCCCGCTCGGTCCACGCGACGGCGATATCGTTGGCCGACCCGTAGTCCCCGGTTCCGGTCTTGTCCCCGACCGTCCACCCGGTCGGCACGCCGGCCCGAATGCGTTGTCCGCCGGTCGTATTGGCCACCAGCCACGATTTCAGCCGGTCCCGCTCGGGCGCGCCGAGCGTCTCGCCGGTCACCAGCGCCCGATAGTCGCCCGCGATCGCGGACGGCGTCGTGGTGTCGCGCTCATCGCCCGGAATCGAGGTGTTCAGCTCGGTCTCCCACCGATCCGACCGCGTGACCGTATCGCCGATCGACCGCAGGAACCCGGTCAGCGCCGCCGGACCGCCCACCAGCTTCAGCAGCTGATTCCCGGCCGTGTTGTCGCTCTTGGTGATCGCCGCCTCGCACAGCTCCGACACCGTCATCCCGGTGTCGACCCGGGTCTCGGTCACCGGGGAATACTCCACGAGATCGGCCTTCGCGTAATGAATGACCTGATCGAAATACCCACTCGCCAAAGGATGTTCACGCAGCAACGCCCCGCATATCAGCGTCTTGACCGTCGAATCGAAGGCGAACCGCTCATCCTGCCGATATCCCACCGACTTCCCGGACACCTCGACCGCGAACACCCCCAGCCGGGCCCCGAACTTCGCCTCCAGCCCCGCGAACCGCCCCGCGGCATCCGTGCCCGCGGAAACCGCCGGCGCCGTGGACTTCTCGCTCGCGCTCGTGGAACCACCCCCGGAACATCCGCCCGCCACGACAGCCGCCACCGCGGCCAATACAACCCCGCGCCATCCGAACCGCACCCGAACCTCCGTCAATACCAGGCCATTACGACAGCCACCATTCCACACGGAAGCGTGGCCGTTTCGCCGGGATCGTATCGGCACCGCCTAGGGTGATCGACATGCGTATCGCGGTATTGACGGCGCTGGTTCTGCTCGCCGCCGGATGCTCCCTGGCCAACGACACGCCGGGCCATCCCGTCCCCAGCGCCTTCCCGGCGACCACCGTCCCGAGCTCGCCGACCAGTGCGGCGCCCGCGCCCCCGTCGCAGGGCGCGCCCGTCGCCGAGGTCATCGCCTGGGTGCGTTCCGCGACCCCCGCCGACCCCACCCGCTACGGCACCGCCACCACCGCGGACGGCGCGGCCACTCCGCTGGGCGGCGATATCTCCTTCACCAGCCCCAGCGGAAAGATCAAGTGCACCACCGACTTCCAGGACGGCCTGCCGAATCTGAGCTGCCTGGTCGACCTGAAGAACCCGCCTGCACGCCCGGCCGGCAGCGCGAACGGCAACTGGGTCGGCAACTGGATCGACTATTCGGGCACGGCCCTGTCCGTCGGCTCCCTGCGCGGCGACCCGGGCCCGTTCACCCGCGGTATCGGCGCGGTCCTGCCCTACGGACATCGCGTGACGGTCCAGGACTACACCTGCCGCATCGACCAGACCGGCCTGCTGTGCGTCCACGCCGCGGCGAAATCGGGAGTCCGGATCAACGACGCGGGCGTGATCCCCTTCGGCTGCCTCGAGGAGCACACCCTCGGCCCGAAAGAGACTGTGGGCCAGGCATTCCGCTGTTGAACCCAATGGGACTCGAGGTGATGACCGGAATCGGTCTCCAGATGGTGCCGAGTGTGGGACTCGAACCCACACGTCCGTGAGGACAACGGTTTTTGAGACCGTCGCGTCTGCCAGTTCCGCCAACTCGGCGCACCGGGGGGAAATGATAGCGGGTCAGGGGCCCGGGGGACGAATCGGTGTGGCGTCGGCGGCTTTGCGCTGGGTAGATGGGTTGGCGGATCGGTTGAACGGTACGCTTTAGGGCACTCGGGTGCATGCCGGGGCCGACGTGGGTGGGCGTCGGTCAGCGGTGGGCGGCGAGTAGTCGGCATCGGAATCACGAGGGGTCTGTCTATGGGAACGTCAGCAGGGGGCGCGAAGAAGGATGCGGCCGCCAAGCGTGTGGTGGTCGCCGAAGACGAGGCTCTGATCCGGATGGACCTGGTGGAGATGCTCTCCGAGGAGGGCTACCAGGTAGTGGGTGAGGCGGGCGATGGTCAGCAGGCCGTCGACCTCGCCGAGGAGTTGCGGCCCGATCTGGTGATCATGGATGTCAAGATGCCACGACGTGACGGCATCGACGCGGCGGCCGAGATCGCCTCGAAACGCCTTGCGCCGGTGGTGATTCTGACCGCCTTCAGCCAGCGCGACCTGGTCGAGCGGGCCCGTGACGCGGGTGCCATGGCCTACCTGGTGAAGCCGTTCACCAAGTCGGACCTGGTTCCGGCGATCGAGCTGGCGGCGAGTCGCTACCACGAGATCACCGCCCTCGAGAGCGAGGTGGCCAATCTGGCCGACCGGCTCGAGACCCGCAAGCTGGTCGAACGGGCCAAGGGTGTGCTCATGCAGACCCAGGGTTTGTCCGAGCCGCAGGCATTCAAGTGGATTCAGCGAACCGCGATGGATCGCCGGACGACGATGAAAGCGGTCGCCGAGGTGGTTTTGGAGAACCTCGCCCCGAAGTCGTAGGACGAATAGTTCCCGGGCAATTTTCCCAGACGGAAATTATCGGGTCTTGCGCAACGGGAAACGCCTGCGTGATTGCCGGAAATTAACGTCCCGGCAACACGCGGCGGTAAATACTGGGGATCGAAGTCACACGAATGATCCGAATGTGATGCGGAGCTAACGTCACGCCGCTAAGTTCTGCAGTCGAGCCGATGTTTAGGTCGGCTCCCCCTCGGTGAACCGAGGGGTGCGCAGGATTTAGAGGTGAAACGTGCTCAGTTCGACATGGCGCGGTCGTACCACGCGAGGGCTGCTGGTGATCGGTGCCGCAGCAACGCTGGTACTGACGGGATGTAGTTCGAAATCGACCAGCAGTGGCGGTGGATCGGAGTCGGGCACCAGCGGCGGCAGCGCCGCCCTGTCCATTCAGCCTCTCGGGCCGGTCGACGCCAATGGCAAGCTGGGATCCGTCACGCAGAGCGCCGCGGCGGCCGATCCGGCCGGTGACGGCAAGGCCACCTGCGCCCCCGGCACGGCCATCGCCTTCGCCGGCGCCCGGACCGGCGGGAACGCCGCGCTCGGCATCAATATCTACTTCGGCGCGAAACTGGCCGTGGACAAGCACAACAAGGCCAACCCGAACTGCAAGGTCGATCTGAAGCCCTTCGATACCGAGGGCGATCCGCAGAAGGCGACCTCGGTCATCCCGCAGGTCATCGACGACAAGTCGATCGTCGGCCTGGTCGGCCCGGCATTCTCCGGCGAGACCAAGGCGACCGGGCAGATCCTGTCCGATAACGGCCTGGCCTCGCTGACCGCCTCGGCCACCAACGCCACGCTGTCCACCAATGGCTGGAAGACCTTCTTCCGCGGCCTGGCCAACGACGATGTGCAGGGCACCTCGGTCGGTAAGTACCTGGCCGCCACCTACAAGAAGGTCTGCGTCGTCCAGGACGACAGCGACTACGGCACCGGCCTGGCCAAGAGCATCACCGCGGGACTGGGATCGGTCGCCGATCCGTCCTGCGCGGCCGGGGTGAAGACCGGTGACAAGGACTTCTCGGCCACGGTCACCAAGGTCGCGGCGGCCAATCCGGATGCCGTGTTCTACTCCGGCTACTACGCCGAGGGCGCGCCGTTCGCCGCGCAGCTGAAGTCCGGCGGCGTCAAGGCCACCTTCGTCGGGCCCGATGGCGTCAACGATCCGCAGTTCCTCGCCCAGGCCGGCAGCGCCGCCAAGGGCGCGATCCTGAGCTGCCCCTGCGGCCCGGCGCCCGATCAGCTCGAGAAGGAGTACGTGGCCCTCAACGGCCAGCAATCCGGCGTCTACTCGGTCGAGGCCTACGACCTGGCCACGATCCTGCTCGAGGCGATCGACGGCGGCAAGGTGACCCGCCCGGATGTTCTCGACTACGTGCGCAACTACAGCGGCGACGGCACGGGCGGGCGGCACTACAAGTGGAGTCCGTCCGGCGAGCTCACCAACGCGGTGGTGTGGATCTACACGGTGAAGTAGTCCGACGATAAACAGCACGTGCGGGGGCCTGCCGGAGTTATCTCGGCCCCGCACGTGCTGTTTTCTTCCGGGCGTTGGTGAATGAGGGTTTGAAAAGTTATGACCACAACCGCGCTGGCCGACTCGGTACATGTACTCGGCGCCTCGATCGGATTCGACTATCACGGTCTGATCGATAACTTCTGGCGATTGACCGTCGACGGAGTGACCTACGGTTCCATCTATGCGTTGGTGGCCGTGGGTTACACCCTGGTCTACGGCGTTCTGCGATTGATCAACTTCGCGCATTCCGAGGTATTCATGCTCGGCATGTTCGGCCAACTGATCGGACTGATGCTGCTGGGCTTTGCCGCCGCACCCGATGCCTATTCGCAGGGAATCCTGCTGACCTGTGTGTATCTGGTGGCGGCGATGATCATCGGAATGGCGGTGTCCGGCGGCGCGGCCGTCGGCCTGGAACGGATCGCCTACCGGCCGCTGCGAAAGCGGAGAGCGCGCCCGTTGAGCTTCCTCATCACGGCGATCGGAATGTCGTTCGTGCTGCAGGAATTCGTGCACTTCATCCTGCCGAAGATCGACCCGAACCTGGGCGGAACCAATGCCCAGCAGCCGATCCGGCTGGTCGAGCAGACCGAGCAGTTCCGCTTCCTCGGCGCGCCGGTCACCAATGTCGCGATCATCATCGTGCTCGCGGCGGTGGCATTGGCCGTGGGCACCGAGGTGGTGATCAACCGGACCCGCTTCGGCCGGGCCATCCGCGCGGTGGCCCAGGATCCGGATACCGCGACGCTGATGGGTGTGTCGCGGGAGAAGGTCATCATGCTGACCTTCCTCATCGGCGGCGTACTCGCCGGCGGGGCGGCGCTGCTCTACACGCTCAAGGTGCCCAACGGCATCATCTATCTGGGCGGATTCATCCTGGGTATCAAGGCGTTCAGCGCCGCGGTGCTCGGCGGCATCGGCAATCTGCGCGGTGCGCTGCTGGGCGGCATCCTGCTGGGCGTGGTCGAGCAGTACGGCCAGATCCTGTTCGGCACCCAGTGGCGCGACGTCGTCGCGTTCGTGGTGCTGGTACTGGTACTGATGGTGCGCCCGACCGGCATCCTCGGTGAGAGTCTCGGAAGGGCGCGGGCATGAGTGTCACTGTTACCAAACCCGCTGTACCACAGGATCATTCGCGGCACGGCCTGGGCGATTCCCTGCGCGGCTGGTGGGAGGGCCTGAGCCGTCCCGCGCAGTGGGGCGTCGGCGTTCCGGTGCTGGCTCTGCTGGCGCTGCTGCCGCTGTTCCCGCCGCCCGGAATCGACACGCCCAGTTACAACTTCGGTCTGGTGATGGCCCAGGTCGCGATGTACTGCCTGGTCGCCATCGGCCTGAACGTGGTTGTCGGCCAAGCGGGTCTGCTCGATCTGGGCTATGTCGGCTTCTACGCCGTCGGCGCGTATACCGTCGCGCTGCTCACCAGCAAGAACAGCCCGTGGAATCAGACCGCGGGCGGCTGGCTGGATCCGAAATGGGCCTGGCTGGCATGTCTTCCGCTGGCGGTCGTGGTCACCGCGCTGTCCGGGCTGATCCTCGGTTCGCCGACGCTGCGGCTGCGCGGTGACTATCTGGCCATCGTCACCCTGGGATTCGGCGAGATCGTGCGGCTGCTCGCCGACAACCTGAACGACATCACCAATGGCAGCCTGGGCCTGTCCGAGGTCGCCTATCCGCATCTGGGCGAATCGGCGGAGCGGCCGAAGGGCTGGTTCTCCGCGGGCAACGGCGGCGACTCGTCCAGCCTGAACCCGTTGGACCGGGCCGGATACGGCACCTACTGGTACTGGTTCGGCATGATCCTGATCGTGATCATGCTGCTGGTCGTCGGCAATCTCGAGCGCAGCCGCGTCGGGCGAGCGTGGGTGGCCATCCGCGAGGACGAGGACGCCGCGGAGATCATGGGCGTGCCGACCTTCAAGTACAAGCTGTGGGCCTTCACCATCGGCGCGGCCGTCGGCGGCATCTCCGGTGCGATGTACGCCGGGCAGGTGCAGTTCGTGAATCCGACCCAGTTCAACGTCGTCAACTCGATGCTGTTCCTGTGCGCGGTCGTGATCGGCGGGCAGGGCAATAAGCTCGGCGTGCTGGTCGGCGCGTTCATCATCGCCTATCTGCCCGCCCGGCTGGCCTCGGTGAAGATCGCCTCCGACGAGACGACCGGATATATCTACCTGCTGGTCGACGTGCTGATCTTCGTGGGGCTGTATCTGCTCTACCGATTCCGGGGAGCGCGGATGTCGAGCTGGCCGCGGCGCGGCGTGATCACCGGCATGGTGGTCACCGGCGTGCTGGCGGCGTTGCTGCTCGGTAGCGTGCTGCTGTTCCGCCAGGGCGGCGCACAGTCGCTGGGCGACCTGAAGTATCTCTACTTCGGTATCGCCCTGGTGGTGATGATGATTCTGCGACCCCAGGGTCTGTTCCCGGTGCGGCAGAAGCTGCTCACCTTCGGCAGACAGGTATTCCAGGCGGTTCGGCGACCGGCCGAACCCGAACCGATCGGAGCGGACCGATGACCGGGCCGGGCGCGGGTGGCGCGCTGTTCGACAACGAGGACATCACCGCGGGCTACGTCGAGAGCGAACAGGTGCGGACCGCGGGGGAGGTGGACGTCACCGCCGTGCTGCCCGAACTCGCCGATGCCGAGGCGGTCGCGGAAGTCGTTGCCACGCAACGCGATATCCAGGCCGCCGTGGGCGAGTCGCTGCTGCGCACCGAGGGACTCACAGTGCGTTTCGGCGGTCTGACCGCGCTCGACGATGTGAGTTTCGAGATCCGTCGCGGCGAGATCCTCGGCCTCATCGGGCCCAACGGCGCGGGAAAGACCACCTGCTTCAACGCGATCAGCGGTGTCTACCGCCCCGCCGCGGGCACGGTGTACTTCGACGGCAAGCCGCTGACCAAGAGTAAGCGCAACGAGATCACCCGGTTGGGCATCGCCCGGACGTTCCAGAACATCCGGTTGTTCAGCGAGATGACCGCGCTCGAGAATGTGGTCGTCGGCACCGACGCCCGGCATCGAACCTCGGTGCCGGGGGCCATCCTTCGTACGCCGCGGCATCGGCGCGAGGAACGCGATGCCATCGAGCGCGGGATGGCGCTGCTGGAATTCGTGGGCATCGCGCCGCGTGCGGTGGAGAAGGCGCGCAACCTCTCCTACGGCGATCAGCGCCGCCTGGAGATCGCCCGCGCGCTGGCGACCGAGCCCAAACTGCTGTGCCTGGACGAACCGGCCGCCGGATTCAATCCGAACGAGAAGCTGGCGCTGATGGATCTGATCCGCAAGATCCGCGACGACGGCTTCACGGTGCTGCTCATCGAGCACGATATGCGCCTGGTCATGGGCGTGACCGACCGTATCGTGGTGCTCGAGTTCGGCCGCAAGATCGCCGACGGACTGCCCGGGGAGATCCGCGACGATCCGGCCGTCATCGCCGCCTACCTCGGCGTGGCCGACGAGCAGATCGCCGAGGCGAGCACGACCGAGGCCGTCGAGGAGATCGCGGTGGAGGTCGCCGAACCGGTCGCCCAGCCCACCCCGCCGCATCCGGTCCCCGAACCGAGCGGCGAACCGCTGCTCGTCATCGAGGATATGGTCGTCGACTACGGCAGGATCCAGGCCCTGCACGGGGTGTCGCTGCGGGTCGACCAGGGCGAGCTGGTGACCCTGCTGGGCGCCAACGGCGCGGGCAAGACCACCACCATGCGCGCCCTGTCCGGTCTGCTGCCGCTGACCCGCGGCCGAATCCTGTTCGAGGGCAGCGACATCACCCGCGTCAAGGCGCACGAACGGGTGATGGCCGGGCTGATCCAGGCGCCGGAGGGTCGCGGGGTGTTCCCGGGGATGACGGTGCAGGAGAACCTCGATATGGGTTGTCACGCACGGCCTTTCAAACAGCGCGCGGAATACGCCACAACCCTCGGCTGGGTGTTCGAGCTGTTCCCGCGCCTGGCCGAGCGGCGTAAACAGGTCGGTGGCACGCTCTCGGGCGGTGAACAGCAGATGCTCGCGATCGCGCGGGCCCTGATGGCCCGGCCGAAGCTTCTGCTGCTCGACGAGCCGTCGATGGGGTTGGCGCCCATGGTGATTCAGCAGATCTTCCGGATCATCAGCGAGATCAACGCGCTGGGCACCACGGTGCTGCTGGTCGAGCAGAACGCCCAGCAGGCGCTGGTCCGCAGCGATCGCGCCTACATCCTGGAGACCGGCGAGATCACCAAATCCGGTTCGGGCCGCGAGCTGCTGACCGATCCGGCGGTGAAATCGGCCTATCTCGGCGTGGCGTGATCGATCGAGTGCGGAGTCCGGCAATTGCCGCAATTAGGACTCCGCACTCGATTATCCGGTAGGACTGAAATGTAAACAGGTTGAACGTGTGATCAAGGTGATATGAATGCCAGCGGTTAGCTGTTGCGGGGGCATGGTTGCCTTGGGACACTTTTCCGAGTGGAAGCTTCTGTTGTCGAGAAACCCCGACTCGAACCTCCGATAGATCCGAGTTCGCCGTCGGCGAACTCCGAACCCGCGCGCCTGACCCGGCGCATCGGGTTCGCCGCCCTGCTCGTCGCCACCGCGGCGATCTATCTGTGGCGGATCACCGGCAGCGGGATGGCCAACAACTTCTATGCGGGCGCGGTCTGGTCGGCCACCCGCGATCCGAAGGCCTGGTTGTTCGGCTCGGTCGACCCCGCCAACTTCATCACCGTCGACAAGCCGCCGCTGGCGCTGTGGGTGATGGGCCTGTCCGGGCGGTTGTTCGGATTCTCCAGCGCCAGCATGCTGGTTCCGCAGGCGCTCATGGCCGTCGCCGCGGTCGCGCTGCTCTACGCGGCGGTCACCCGCGTGACGCGCAATGCGGGCGCGGGCCTGCTCGCGGGCGCGGCGCTGGCGGTCACGCCCGTGGTCGCGCTGATGTTCCGATTCAACAATCCCGATGCCGCGATGGTGCTGCTGATGACCGCGGCCGCCTACTGCACGATCCGCGCGCTGCCGCGGGCCGACGCGCGGTGGCTCGCTCTCGCCGGTGTCGCGCTGGGCTTCGCATTCCTGGCCAAGATGCTCGAGGGGCTGCTCGTGCTCCCGGCCTTGGTGCTCGTCTATCTCGTGGCCGCGCCGATCGCCCTGGGCCGGCGGGTATGCCACCTGATGGTCGCGGCGCTGGCGATGCTCGTCTCCTCGGGCTGGTATGTGCTGCTCACGATGCTGTGGCCCGCCTCCTCGCGGCCGTATATCGCCGGATCGGACGACAACTCGTTCATGGATCTGGTGCTGGGCTACAACGGTTTCGGTCGTTTCCTCGGCAATCAGCAGATCGGTGGGCAGGCGCCGCTGCCGCCGGGTTACCGGGTGCCGTCGAAGCTGCTCAACAGCTTCAACGACTTCGGCTCGGCCGGAGCGGCTCGAATGTTCGTGGGGGAGAGCGGCTTCCAGATCTCCTGGCTCGTCCCGGCCGCGCTGGTGGCGTTCGCGCTGGTGCTCGCGTCGCGGTGGCGCGCCCCGCGTACCGACGAAATCCGCGCCGTCGCACTGCTGTTCGGCTCGTGGCTGATCCTGGTCGGCGTCGCGCTGAGTGCGATGAAATCCGCCGAGCACGCCTACTACTCGCTGGCGCTGGCGCCCGCGGTCGCCGGGACGCTGGCCGTCGGCGTGGCCGAGCTGTGGCGTCGCCGCGGCGAGGCGTTCGGCCGGATCGGCGCGGCGGGGCTGATCCTGGCCGCCGGAGTGTGGAGTTTCGTTGTGCTGCAACGCAATGCGGACTGGCAGCCCGAGCTGCGCTGGATCGTTCTCGCGGCGGCCGTGGTCGCGGCCCTGGGCCTGATCGCGGCCGCGGTGTCGCGGCCCTTCGACCGACAGCGCGCGGCCGCGACCTCGGTGCTGATCGTGGCCGGGCTGATCGCCGGGCTCGGTGGGTCCACCGCCTATGCGGCCGCCACCCTGCCGCAGGCGCATACCGGACGCAGTCCGGTCGTCGGTCCGCCGCCTCCGCCGGAGACCGGTTTCCAGGCCATCATCAAGGGGCAGATGCGCAGCTTCGCCGACGGCGCCGCCTTCACCGACGCGCGCATCGTCGACCGGCTGCGCCGCAGCGACGCCCGCTGGTCGGCGGCGGTGGAACGCTCCTCGATCGCCGCGGCGATGGAACTGGCCAGTCATACCGCCGTCATGGCGATCGGCGGATTCGCCGGTGACGATCCGGTGCCCTCGCTGGATCGCTTCGAGGAATTGGTCCGCGATCACCGGATCGGTTTCTATGTGACCCAGGAGATGCGGCTGCCGCCGACCTGGCGTTACGACCCGTCCGCGCCGGTGGTCACCGCGCCGTGGTCGCAGGCCTCCCATCGCGGTATCGCCCAATGGGTGGCCGCGCATTACGCGGTCGAACACATCGGCGGGGTCGCGGTCTACGATCTCAGCACACCGATTCGCTAGCCGCCGCGGTGGTGGCGTCACAGGTTGTCGGTGCCGGTACCTAGACTCTGTGCCGTGACCCCAGCCACCACCGATCAGCGTCAGAGCAGTGCGCCCGCGGCGACCCCGGGCGAGCGGCCCACCCTCCTTTTGCTGGACGGGCATTCGCTGGCCTACCGCGCGTTCTACGCGCTACCCGCGGAGAACTTCAAAACCATCACCGGCCAGACGACCAATGCCGTGTACGGGTTCACCGCGATGCTGATCAACCTGCTGCGCGACGAGAAGCCCACCCATGTGGCCGCGGCATTCGACGTCAGCCGCAAGACCTTCCGCACCGAGGCGTATCCGGAGTACAAGGCCAACCGGATCACCACGCCCGACGAATTCCGCGGTCAGGTCGAGATCACGCAGGAGGTGCTGGCCGCGCTCGGCATCCCGACGATGGCCCTCGAGGGCTACGAGGCCGACGACATCATCGCCACCCTCACGACTCAGGCCGTGCCGCAGGGATTCCGGGTGCTGATCGTGTCCGGCGACCGGGACAACATCCAGCTGGTCACCGACGATGTGACCGTGCTCTATCCGCGCAAGGGCGTCTCGGAGCTCACCCGCTTCACCCCGGCCGCGGTGGAGGAGAAGTACGGCCTCACCCCGGCGCAGTATCCGGATTTCGCGGCGCTGCGCGGCGACCCGAGCGACAACCTGCCCGGCATTCCGGGCGTGGGGGAGAAGACGGCCGCCAAATGGGTGCGCGAGTTCGGCGATCTGAACACCCTGGTCGACCGGGTCGACCAGGTCAAGGGCAAGGTCGGTGACGCGTTGCGCGCCAACCTGTCCAGTGTGCTGCTCAACCGCCAGCTCACCGAGATGGTCAAGGACGTCCCGCTGCCCTACACCCCCGACCAGCTCGGCCAGCAGCCCTGGGATCGGGACAAGATCCACCGCCTGTTCGACGATCTGGAATTCCGGGTGCTGCGCGACAGGCTGTTCGAGACGCTGGCCCCGCCGGAGCCGGAGGCCGAATCCGGTTTCGAGATCTCCGGCGGTGCGATCGAACCGGGCGCGACCGCCGACTGGCTCGCCGAGCATGCGAAAGCGGGTGTGCGCCATGGTGTTTCGATCGCCGGGACGGGTACCCCGGTACAGGGCGACGTCAAGGCGATCGCGATCTCGGCGGCCGACGGCGAGGGCGGCTACTTCGATGTGATCGGCCTGACGCCCGAGGACGAGCAGGCATTGGGCGCCTGGCTGGCCGATGCCGCCGTGCCGAAGGCGGTGCACGAGGCCAAATCCGCCATGCACGCGCTGCGCGGCCGCGGCTGGATCCTCGGCGGGCTTGCCAGCGATACGGCCCTGGCCGCCTATCTGGTCCGCCCCGGCCAGCGCACCTTCAACCTCGACGATCTGTCACTGCGCTATCTGTCGCGAGAGCTGCGGGTGGAGGCCGCCGAGGAGACCCAGCTGTCGCTGCTCGACGATTCCGAACAGGTCGACGCCGAGGTGGCGCAGGCCGAAATCCTGCGCGCGCGTGCGGTATCGGATCTGGCCGAGGCCTTCGACGCGGAGCTGCGGGGCATCGAATCCACGAAGCTGCTCACCGAGATGGAGCTGCCGCTGCTGGGTGTGCTGGCCGAACTCGAGGAGGCGGGTATCGCCGTCGACACCGACGCGCTGGACCAGCTGCAATCCGAATTCGCCACGCGCGTCACCGATGCCGCCAACGCCGCCTACGAGGTGATCGGCAAGCAGATCAATCTCGGCTCGCCCAAACAGCTTCAGGTGGTGCTGTTCGACGAGCTGGACATGCCCAAGACCAAGCGCACCAAGACCGGATACACCACCGATGCCGACGCGCTGGAGTCGTTGTTCGAGAAGACCCAGCATCCGTTCCTGGAACATCTTCTCGCACACCGGGATGCGACCCGGCTGAAGGTGACTGTGGACGGGCTGCTGAAGTCGGTCGCCGACGACGGCCGCATCCACACCACGTTCAACCAGACCATCGCCGCGACGGGCCGGTTGTCCTCCACCGAACCGAATCTGCAGAACATCCCGATCCGCACCGAGACCGGGCGCCGCATCCGCGACACCTTCGTCGTCGGCCCCGGATTCGAATCGTTGATGACCGCCGACTACAGCCAGATCGAGATGCGCATCATGGCGCATCTGTCCAAGGACGCGGGCCTGATCGAGGCGTTCAACTCCGGTGAGGATCTGCATACCTTCGTCGCGTCCAAGGCCTTCGATATCCCGATCTCGGAGGTGCATCCGGAGATGCGCCGCCGCATCAAGGCGATGTCCTACGGTCTGGCGTACGGACTGTCGGCCTACGGCCTGTCCCAGCAGCTGAAGATCAGCGCGGAGGAGGCCAAGGCCCAGATGGAGGTCTACTTCAACCGCTTCGGTGCCATCCGCGACTATCTGCAGGACGCGGTGGACCAGGCCCGCAAGGTCGGCTACACCGAGACCCTGTTCGGCCGCCGCCGGTATCTGCCCGATCTGGATTCCAGCAACCGCCAGCGCCGCGAGGGCGCCGAGCGCATGGCGCTCAACGCCCCCATCCAGGGCACCGCCGCCGACATCATCAAGGTGGCGATGATCAACGTGCAGAACGCCGTCCACGCGGCCGGGCTGAAATCCCGCATGCTCCTGCAGATCCACGACGAACTCGTCTTCGAGGTCGCCGCGGGTGAGCGCGAGACCCTGGAAGCCCTTGCCCGCGAACATATGTCGAAGGCGATCGACCTGTCGGTGCCGCTCGAGGTGTCGGTGGGCGTGGGCCGCAGCTGGGACGCCGCGGCCCACTAGGAGACCCGGGCCGGATCACCCTCCGCAATCGGGCGCCACCGGATCGTTGCTGCCGGTGTCGAGGAAGGCGTCGCTGATCCAGGAGCCGTTGTCGAGCTTGTTCCACAACGTCGTCCCGTTGAGGCGGTCGCCGCGCGCCGTGCAGGCGACGGTCACGGTGTCGCCGTCGTGGAGCGTGTCGACGACCGAGGCGCGCAGGCGCGGTTCGGAGCGCACGTTGACCCCGCGCGAGCGATCGGGATGCGGGCGGACGGTGCCGCGGCCCGCCGCGGGCTTCGGATCCGGTGTGGGTGCGGGCGGATTCGGCTTCGGATCCGCGGGTTTCGGGACCGCAGGTTTCGGATCCGCGGGTTTCGGGTCGGTCGGCTTCGGATCGGTCGGCTTGGGCTTCGACGCCGGGGCGTCGTCGCATGCGGGCGCCACCGCGTCGTTGCTGCCGGTGTCGAGGAAGCCGTCGCTGATCCACTTGCCGTTGTCGAGCTTGTTCCACAGCGTGGTCGGACCCCATTTGCCGTTGAGGCGGTCACCATCGGCGGTGCACACGATGTTCACGGTGTCGCCGTTGCGGACCTTGCCGGCGATCTCGCCGCGCAGGCTCGGCTCGGCGCGCAGGTTGACCGCTCGCCAGCGATCCGGATGCGGGCGGACGGTGCCGTGTGCCACCGGGGACGGCTTCGGGCCCGGTTTCGGGTTGGGCGGAGTCGGTTTCGGATTCGGCGGTGTGGGCTTCGGCGGTGTGGGCTTCGGACCGGGATCGGGAGCCGGGGCGTCGCCGCCGCCGAAGTTGTTCAGCCTGCCCCCGGGGCCCACTCGCTGACCGTTGTGCTCGGCGAAACCGCCGTAGGGCCCGGCGCCTTCGTGGAAGGTCCAGCCACCGATGGTCAGTCCGTCCACCGGCACCGGCCGAGTGCCCTGATACAGCGACATATGCACATGCGGACCGGTCGCGCTGCCGCCGCACGGCAGCTGGGTGCCGGTGTGGCCGAGATAGGTACCGGCCTTGATCTCGGTGCCGTCCTTCAGGTCGGCCAGGTTCGTCATGTGGTAGTAGGAGGTGGTGTAGCCGTTCGGGTGAACGATCTTCACTTCCGCACTGCCGTTGCGCACACAGGTTTTGTAGATTCGCCCGCCGGCCGGGGCCAGCACGCGGCCGTCACCGCCGTCGAAGTCGATCGAGTTGAACGGCCTGCTGTCGCCGCTGACGCCGTGCGGGCCACCGCCCATGAACCATGCCTCGCCCTGTTTCCACGGCAGTCCCAGGCCGGTGCCGTTCGGCCGGGCGGGCTGCGCGCCCAGCGCCGCCTTCTCGTCGCGGCTCACCACCGATTCGGGCGCCTGCCCGGCCAGCCCGCTGAATTCCTCGGTGCCCTGCAGGGCGACCTGCCAGCTCCGATTGCCTTGGCGCTTGGCCACATACAGCGTCGACAGCGGTGAATCCTTATCCTCCGACGGCAGGGTCGCACCGCCGAACACCCAATCGCCGTCGCTGCGCAGCCGGTCCACCACCGTGGTGTCCTGCTTCTCATCCTCGGCGGCATCGAGATCCGGTTCCTGCGACACCGTGACCTTGACCGCATCGTCGAGTCCGTCACCCGGTGCGGCGCCGACCGGGCCGAGCCCCGCCGACCAACCGATCACGGTCGCCGTACTCAGCACGGCGGCGGCAAGAGATCTCCGCCGTCCGAACACATTCCCACGCAATATCATTCTGTTCTATCACCTTCGGAAATCGTCCTTTTCGTTTCCGTGCGAAACCGTAGAGCCTGGGTAAACGGCGCACGAGGGACGTAAGAAAGGCCTTCAGAAGGTTCGGTCAACGGTGCAGGTCCGGAGGATTCCCGCAGCGGCCGCGGCGATTGTCGGGTATGTTAAACGATCATCAATCCCGTTCCGCGGAACCCTGATTCGACCTCGGTGAATGTGCATCGCCTATCACAGAACTATCTCGAGTCCAATAACAGTGTGTCCGACAAGGACTCGGCAGCCCCCGCACCCACCGGCCCGGGGGGAGGGGTTGGCTAGGGTGGGTTCGGTGTCGCGTTCGAGGATCGAAGATGTGATCGATGGCCAGCTCGCCTGGACCGAGGTGGACCTGCTCGACATCGGGGACGGCTCGTCCCATTCGATGCGAGGCGCCCTGGAGGAGTTCGGCGTTCGGGTCAACTACCATCCGATCGGCCAGGCCCGGCACGTGCTCGCCGCCCTGGGCGGCGTCCGGACCGTCGCGCCGTATGTGATCGTGAACTGCCACGGCGACGACGGCCGCATCCTGCTCCCCGTGCTCGGCCGGGCGATCGCCGCCGAGCAGCCCTTCATCGATCGCATGGGGCCCAAGCGAGTCCGCAAACATCTGCGACTGTCCGGCAACACCGTCATCAGCACCGGCTGCGAAACCGGTAAACCCGCACTGGCACAAGCCTTCCTGGACGCCGGCGCCACCGCCTACTTCGCCCCCACCGCCGACCCCGACGGCCACACCGCATTCCTGGCCGTCTCGCTGCTGTTCTACGAACTCACCGGCGGACGCCCCCTGCGCGAGGCCGCCCACCGGGTCCGCACCTACGACGACGACCTCGCCATGTGGAAACTGTGGGAGCGCCCGCCCGCTTCGGCCGCCGACTAGTAGGCGATGAACAGGATCTCGTCGCGCGAGTAATCGTGTCCGGGATGCTTCTCCGCGAGATGAGCCTGCGTCTTCTCGACGAGATCATCCTCATCGGCGCCGGTGATGTACTCCCCACAGGGGCAGCTGAGCCTGGTCTTCATGGTGCCTCTTCCCATCAGTCGGTACAACAACCCAATCTTGCACAGGATCCGCCCCTCGTGCATCCCCGAGTTTCGTTCAACGCACTTGTCGCACAGGGCTTCCGGCCTCGGTAGGTCAGTGGGCCGGAGGTTCGGGAGTGAGCAGCCGCCGCTGAAATGCCGTGGCCACGGCCGCCGCTCGGTCGCCGACGCCGAGTTTGGCGTAGATGTTGAGCAGATGCGTCTTGACCGTGGCCTCGCTGATGAACAACCCGGCGGCAACCTCTCGATTGGTGTTGCCCGCGGCGACCAGTCGGAGGATCTCGAGTTCGCGCTTGCTCAGTGCGTCGTTCTTGGGGCGCCGCATGCGTTCGACCAGCATCGTGGCCACGGCGGGGGAGAGGACCGATTGCCCCCGCGCCGTGGCGCGGGTGGCGCGGAGCAGCTCCTCGCGGGGCGAGTCCTTCAACAGGTAACCGGTGGCCCCCGCCTCGAGCGCGGGCAGCACGTGACTGTCGGTGTCATAGGTCGTCAGCACGAGGATTCGTGCCGCGCTGCCGCGCGCGGCCAGGGTCGCGAGGGTGGTCAAGCCGTCCGTGCCGGGCATGCGCAGATCCAGGAGGATCACATCGGGTCGCAGCGCCAGCGCCAGCCGCACGGCCTCGGCGCCGTCGGCGGCATCGGCCACCACCTCGAAATCCGGGTCGCCGGCGAACATGCTGATCAATCCGTCCCGCACGACGGGATGGTCGTCGACGATCAACACCCTGATCGTGCTTGTACTCATTGCTCGCTCGCTTCGCTCGCTCACGCGGTCACCGCCGGGATCCGGGCCGAAATCGCGGTTCCCGCACCGGGTTCGGACTCGACATGCAGGGATCCGGCCAGTGCCTCTATCCGCTGTCGCATCGCCGTGAGTCCGAATCCCTCTGCGGCGGTGCGTCGTTCGATATCGAAGCCACGCCCGTCGTCGCGCACGTCGAGAGCCACCTGTCCGTCCAGATACGACAGCGTCACCCCGACCCGCCTGGCCTCGGCGTGGCGGGCGACATTGGCCAGCGCCTCCTGAACCGTCCGCAGCAGCGCCGTCTCGGCCTCCTCGGGCATCGCATGCGCCGCACCGGTCGTCGTCACCCGAATCGCTATGTGATGCAGGTCGGCCCAGCGTTGCGCAACCCGGTCGAGTGCCTCACCGAGCGCCCCGCATTCCAGCGGTTCCGGCCGCAGCGCGTGTACCGACCGCCGGGCCTCCACCAGACTCGCGCGCGCAAGCTCACCGGCCGCCCGCGTGCGCCGTGCCGAGTCGTCGCCCCGCTCCGCGGCCTCCAACTGGGTGATGATGCCGATGAGTCCCTGCGCCAGCGTGTCGTGGATCTCCCGGGCCATCCGCTGCCGTTCGTCGTGCCGACCGGCCTCGCGCGCCCGTGCCAGCAATTGGGTTTGCAGGGCGGCGTTTTCGGCCGTGGCCGCCGCCAGGCGTCGATTCGCGGCACCCAACTCATCGACCATGCGTCCGCGCTCGTCGTGGCGGCGCGCGGTGGCGCGGGCATACCAGGCGTATCCGAGCATGGGTACGACATTGGCCAGCAGCACCGCCGAGAAGCAGGCGACTCCGGCGATACCGCTGACATGTAACCCGGCGGACTGGGCCGTTCCCGCCACCACGGCGACGGCCGCGACGCCGGGCAGCATGCCCGGCCAGGACAGCAACCGGAACGAGTACAGATACGCCGCGGGCGCGAAACATCCGAACCACGGATCGCGCAACACCAGCGCCGCCCACAGCACGATGATTCCGGTGACGAAGGCGCCCCTGAGCACCGGCCGGTTCCGCCGATTCGGACGCAGGGTGAACATCGCCAGCATCCAGATCGCGGTGGCAGCGCACAGCCCCAGATCGATCAGCAGACCGGTGCCGGCGGCGCGCTCGACCACGGCGGTGCAGGCCGCCAGCGCGGCCAGCAGTACGTAGGGCAGCACGGTCACCACCGGCGAGTCGGCCGGTTCCGGTGTCTGCGAGGGCAATCGCGGCAACGAACCGGTCATGGTGACGAGGCTAGCGGGCGGTGAACGCCGCACGCACCCGCGCGCGGTTCACCGTGACGACCACGGCGAGCAGCACGACCCCGCAGACGCTCTGCTCGATCCGCAACCACCCCGGAAACGGCCCCGGCGACGCCACGATCACGATGATCGCCACCAGCATGATCGCCGACACGATCCGTAACCTCAGATACGCTCGCGCCCCGCCGCTTTCGGCACGCACCGCGAAGCGCAGCATGAGCGCCGAGGTGCCGAGCACGATGCTCGTACGAACCCACACGGCCGAATTCACCACCTCCGCATGATCGCGGAGCGCCACAACGGCCCCGAACGTCACCGCATTGATCACCACATAGCCGGCCACGAGCCGAGCGGCCGTGCGCAGCGCGGTCCGTGCGGACCGGTCCAGCGATATCGTCGCGTCCATCCTCATCCCTCTCCTTCGGCAGATGACCTCCTCAGCCTGGCGAACGAGCCTTCCCGCGACCATCGACCGACCGGTTGAAACGACCCAGCCGTTCGGCCGAGGGCCAGCGGGCCGGAACTGGCTCGCGACAAGGAAAGTGGTGCTGGGTGAGCATGGGAGCATGATCGCGATGGGCGCCCTCGGCTGGGATCACAACGCCTACTATCGCCGCACGCTGCTGCGCCGGCTACCGCCCTCGCCTCGCCGCGTCCTCGATGTCGGTTGTGGTGCAGGGGGTTTCGCGGTGGAGCTGGCCCGCCGTGCCCAACGGGTCGACGCGATCGACCGATCGCCGGAGATGATCGAGACGGCCCGGCGGATCGCCCCGTCGAATGTCACCTGCACGCTCGCCGACGTGCTGGATATCGAACTGCCGCAGCGGGAATACGACGCCATCGTGTCGGTGACCGCGCTGCACCATATGCCGCTGGATCGTGCGCTGCCCGCTCTCGCCCGTGCCCTGCGCCCGGGCGGGGTGCTCGCCGCCGTGGCGCTGCCGCGACCGGATCTGCCGCGGGAGCTGCCGGTGGAACTCACCGCGGCGGTGGGGCAGCGGGTGTTCGGCGCGGCGTTTCTCGGACTGCGGCGGATCACCGATCGACCCTGGTATGCGCCGGATCCGCAGAGCGCCGCGATGCCGCTGGTGATCGATCCGGAGCTGACGACGCGGCAGGTGGGTGCGCTGGCCCGGGAACTGTTGCCCGGCGCGCAGGTTCGGCGGCTGGTGTTCTGGCGCTATCTTCTGGTGTGGCACAAGCCGGTGTAGCTCAGCTGCGCAGCCACTCGTCGTCGCGCAGTAGATCGGTCTCGGTGGTGTCGCGAACGTGTTCGCTGTAGACGGTGCAGGCATCGGCGGCGGCGCGACACACCGCGGCACAGGCGGTCTCGCCGAGGCGATCGCAGCGCTCGGCGGTGTCGGTACAGACCCGCGCGGTCAATTCGCACAGCCGCGACCCCCATTCGGAACGGCGGTCGAGCAGATCCGCGGCGACCCGGCACAGATCCGAACAGTCGGTGAGGGTCTGAATGTGATGGGCGGTGGCATGTTCGCCGCCGAGATCGAGGGATTCCCGAATCTGATGCTCACAGCGGCGGTGACCGCCGAGCAGATGATTGATCGCGTTCTGCAGGATCGGGTCGGTCATCGCGGGCTCCTCGGCGAGTTGCTCGGCGGGTCGCGGTTCACGCTCAGATTGGCATAAAACGGACAGTACTGCCAGTTATCTATGAGTTTGCTGAACCGTGTCGCAATCATCCCAAGCGCCGGAAAAGGCGTCAACTGGAGATTTGCTTAGCAGGTCATCGGCAGTTCGTGTTCCGTTTACGCACGATTGTGACGAAGTTACTCATCGGTTCCGCGTGAATGTGGTTGCCATCGCATGTCCGAGTCCATATTCTCGATCTCGTGCCGAATCCCGCCGCTAGCCACAGCGCCGCGCAGAACGTCGCCGACCGCGACCGCGCAGCGCTACTCTCGCTGACCGCGATGGTGGCTTCCGGTCGAATTCTCGTAGTACTTCGCCGTAGCGGGGTCTGATTCGGACCGGCCCCCTCGCTGCGGCCGTACTCGGATTGTTTGCGCTGGTCCCCTTTTCTGTCACCAGACACGACGATGCCTCGGGAAGACCTAGTCCAATGACGATCACCATCGACACCCATGACTTCATCTCCGCCGCGCCGAAGGCCCTGCGGGCCGAATGCGCCGGACTGACACCGGCCGAGTTCCACGACCGCTACTGCGGTCCGATCGGACCGGTCCGGCTCGGCGACTGGGCGTGCGCCGGCCTGCCACAGCCGACGGCGACCTACACCGCGACGCTGGAATTCGCCGGCCGATCGCGGACGGTGGTCTCGACCGGCAGCCCGGTCGCGGCGCTGACCTCGGCCCTCTACGACGAGGGCTATCCGGTCGAGATCCTGCAGTTCCACCAGCGCCGAACCGCCTCCGGCACGGCCACCTTCGTGCAGTGCGAGTCCAACGGCCGCCGGGGCTGGGGCGCCGCGCTCGCCGACGACGGGCCGGAGTCCACGGTCCGCGCCATGATCGCCGGCATCAACCAGCTCGGCGGCTAGCCGCCGCACGACGACGCCGCACCACCGAAAGGTGGTGCGGCGCTTGATGTTTACCTCTTACTGCTGATCCGCCTCGGCGAGCTGCTTGCGGACCTCTTCCATATCGAGGGCCTTCACCTGGGAGACCAGGTCCTCGAGCGCGGCCGGGGGCAGGGCGCCGGGCTGGGCGAAGACGAGCACGCCCTCCTTGAAGGCCATGATGGTCGGGATCGAGCGGATGTTCGCCGCCGCGGCCAGGCCCTGCTGGGCCTCGGTGTCGACCTTGGCGTGTACGACGTCGGGGTGCTGGTCCGAGGACTTCTCGAATGTCGGGCCGAACGACTTGCACGGTCCGCACCACTCGGCCCAGAAGTCGACCAGCACGATGTCGTTACCGGTGACGATGTCGTCGAAGTTCTGCTCGGTCAGATGCTGGGTGGCCATGGGGTCCTCTCATTGGTTGTGCCGGGTTCAACGCCGTGCACCTCGGTTATCTTCCGCTGGCGGTTCCACGGGCGACCGGCCATTCGCGGCGCTGATCGCCATCCCAGCGTCTTATACCCACCACGGTAGCCGGGGAATCGCGATCACCCGCCACCACGTGCAGCGCCTCACCCACTTGCTGCGGTCGCAGCCGCCGCGCCAGCGTCACATGCGGGGTCCAGGCATCGGGGCGCACGGTTGCCGGAACGCCCGGACATTGTGCGATCACCGCGTAGACCCGTCGTTGCAGACCGAGCAGCGATTCGGTGGGCACCACCAGCCGGGCCAGAATCGGATTGCGCGATCCGAAGATCACCAGTCCGCCGAGTCGAATCGGCAACGGCCGGAACTCCTGTGCGGCCAGCGCCTCGTCGAGCCGTGTCCAGATCTGTCGTGCCACCGCGAGCGTGATGTGCGGTCGGTGGTCGGGCGCGGGACTGTGCACCCCCGCCTCCGATAGCAGCTCCCATTGTCGGCGGATCTCCGCATCGGCCGTGTCGTCCAACAGCAATTCCACCGACTGCACCATGATTGTGGCAAAGATACGCCAGGTCACGTACGCATGCTGGGCCTTCGCGGCATCCGGCGCACACCGGGCGAAGCCGACCGTCCAGGATGAAGAAGTGAGTGAGCGAATGCCGATGCGACTGGGGTTGATCGAGGGCGACGGCATCGGCCCGGAGGTGGTCCGGGCGACCCGCGCGGTGGTCGACGACGCGCTCGCCGGGGACGTCGACTGGGTGCCGCTGCCCATGGGACAGGCCGCCATCGACGAATTCGGCTCCGCGCTACCGGAATTCACTCTCGACGCGTTGGCCGGCCTGGACGGCTGGATCCTCGGCCCGCACGACAACGCCTCCTACGCCGCCGAGCACCGCATCGGCGCCCCGCCCGGCGGCGCGGTGCGCAAACGGTTCGGCCTCTACGCGAATATCCGTCCGGCACGGGCATTTTCGGGCGTACGGGCCACCACGGCCGAGATGGATCTGGTGATCGTGCGGGAGAACAGCGAGGGCTTCTACGCCGACCGCAATATGGCCGCCGGATCGGGGGAGTTCCGCCCGACCGAGGAGGTGGCACTGTCGGTCGGGGTGATCACCCGCGCCGCCAGCGAGCGGATCGCCCATGAGGCCTGCCGCCTGGCGAGCGCCCGGCGCGGGCGACTGACCATCGTGCACAAGGCGAATGTGCTGCCGATGACCATGGGCCTGTTTCGTGACGTGTGTTACGAAGTGGCGCGCGAGTATCCGGGCCTGACGGTCGTCGATGAACATGTCGACGCCGCCGCGGCCCATCTGGTCCGCGCCGCGGGCGATTACGACGTACTGGTCACCGAGAATCTGTTCGGCGACATCCTGTCCGATCTCGCGGGTGAGCTGAGCGGCTCGCTGGGCCTGGCCGCCTCCCTGAACTGCTCGGCCACCCAGGCGATGGCCCAGGCCGTGCACGGTGCCGCACCAGGTCTGGCCGGGCGCAATCGCGCCAATCCCGCAGCGCTGCAACTGTCGGCGGCGATGCTGCTGCGCTGGCTGGGGTCACGCCGCGCCGACCGCGCCCTGATCCGGGCCGCCGATCGCATCGACCGCGCGATCGCCGCCACACTCGCCGCGGGAGTGGCCACCGCGGATCTCGGCGGACTGGCCTCGACCACGGAGTTCACCGAACAGGTGCGCGGCCGGCTGAACCGATGGTGATAGGGTCCCCAACTCGGCGTGTAATGGGCCACGCGCCGACCCGGCGCGGATTAACCTTCGGTAACCGACCGGCACAGTCGGTCCGAATCGCCTAGATTTCGAACGGCGGGCGACGCCCGGACGTCGCCCACCCAAACATGGAGGGCTGCTGTGTCTGTTCGATCCGGCGGCCGCGGGTTCATCCTGCGGGCCGCATGTGTCATCGCTGGTAGTGCGCTGGTGTTGACGGGCTGTACCACCAACACCGAGGACAACGCGCCGAAGGTCGCCAAGGTTCAGGTCGCCAAGGTCGACTCGATCGCCGCCGAGCTGCCGAGCGACATCAAGCAGTCGGGCAAGCTCGTGGTCGGGGTCAACGTCCCCTATCAGCCCAACGAATACAAGGATCCGACCACGGGCCAGATCGTCGGCTTCGATGTGGACCTGATGAACGCGGTGGCGTCCGTCCTGGGTGTGACGGCGGACTACAAGGAAGCGGACTTCGAGAAGATCATCCCGTCGATCGAGGCGGGCACCTTCAACCTGGGCATGTCGTCGTTCACCGATAACGTCGAGCGCCAGAAGACCGTCGATTTCGTCGACTACTTCTCCGCGGGCACCCAGTGGGCCGAGCAGAAGGGTAAGCCGGTCGACCCGAACAACGCCTGCGGCAAGAAGGTTGCCGTGCAGCGCACTACGATCCAGGACAACGACGAGGTCCCGGCCAAGAGCAAGGCGTGCACCGACGCCGGCAAGCCAGCCATCCAGAAGGTGCCCTTCGATGACCAGAGCGCCGCGGCCACCGCGCTGGTGCTGGGTCAGGTCGACGCCTTCTCCGCCGACTCGCCGGTGACCGCGTACGCGGTCAAGCAGAACAAGGACAAGATCGAGGCGGCCGGACCCCTGTTCGAATCCGCGCCCTACGGCTGGCCGGTGAAGAAGGGGTCGCCGCTGGCGCCCGTGCTCCAGGAGGCCGTGCAACACCTGATGGACTCCGGTGACTACCGCAAGATCTGCGAGAACTGGGGTGTCCAGGAGGGCGCGCTCACGAAATCGGTCATCAACGGCGCGAAGGCCTGATAGCCGGTGAGTTCCAAGGACTTCGACGAGTCCGGAGATCCCGCACCGATCAAGGCCGTGCCGCTGCGGCATCCCGGTCGCTGGATCGCCGCGGTGATCATCCTGGCGCTGGTGGCATTGTTCGTCTACGGCGCGGCCACCAACCCGGCCTATCGGTGGGACACCTACGGGAAGTACCTGTTCGACACCAGGATTGCCCGCGACGGCGCCATCGTCACCCTCGAGTTGACGGTGTTCGCGATGGCGATCGGCGTGGTACTGGGCATGATCCTGGCGGTCATGCGGCTGTCGCCGAATCCGGTACTGCGCTCGGTGGGTTGGGTGTATCTGTGGATCTTCCGCGGCACTCCGGTATATGTGCAGCTGGTGTTCTGGGGCCTGTTCCCGTCGCTGTACAAGACCATCGATCTCGGAATTCCGTTCGGCGGACCGCAATTCGTGCACCTCGACATTCAGAGCTGGTCGGCCGCGTTCTTCTTCGCGATGCTCGGCCTGGGTCTGAACGAGGCCGCGTATATGGCCGAAATCGTCCGTGCCGGAATCAATTCCGTCGGCGAGGGACAGCGCGAGGCGTCTACCGCGCTCGGTATGTCATGGGGTCAGACCATGCGCCGCACCGTACTGCCGCAGGCGATGCGGGTGATCATCCCACCGACCGGTAACGAGCTGATCAGCATGCTCAAGACCACCTCGCTGGTGGCCGCGATCCCGCTGACCACCGATCTGTACGGGCGGGCCCGCGATATCTACGGCGTGAACTTCCAGCCGATTCCGCTGCTGTTGGTCTGTGCCACTTGGTATCTGGTGGTCACCAGTGTGCTGATGGTGGGCCAGTTCTATCTGGAGCGGTACTTCGCGAAGGGTTCCACCCGTCAGCTGACCGATAAGCAACTGGAGGCCCTGGCCAAGGTCCAGCTCCCGGAGGCGGGTAAATGACTACTCCGATGATCCGTGCCCAGCAGGTATGCAAGAACTTCGGTGCGCTGCAGGTGCTCAAGGGAATCTCGCTCGAGGTGTCGCGGGGCGAGGTGATGTGCCTGATCGGTCCGTCCGGTTCGGGTAAGTCGACCTTCCTGCGCTGCATCAACCACCTCGAGCAGGTCAACGCCGGGCGGCTGTATGTCGACGGCGAGCTGGTCGGCTATCGCGAAAGGGGCGACAAGCTCCACGAGATGAGCCCCAAGCAGGCCGCCGCCCAGCGCCGCGATATCGGCATGGTGTTCCAGCATTTCAATCTGTTCCCGCATCGCACGGCGATCGAGAACATCATCGAGGCGCCGACTCAGGTCAAGAAGCTGCGCAAGGCGGACGCCCTCGTCCGTGCCAAGGAACTGCTGGACCGGGTCGGTATGGCGGACAAGGCCGAGGCCTATCCCGCCCAGCTGTCCGGCGGCCAGCAGCAGCGCGTCGCGATCGCCCGGGCGCTGGCCATGGATCCCAAGCTCATGCTGTTCGACGAGCCCACCTCCGCACTCGACCCCGAACTGGTCGGCGAGGTCCTCGGTGTCATGCGCGGGCTGGCCTCGTCCGGTATGACCATGGTCGTGGTGACCCACGAGATGGGTTTCGCCCGCGAGGTGGCCGACCAGCTGGTGTTCATGGACGCCGGTGTGGTCGTGGAGGCCGGCAATCCCCGTGAGGTGCTGGCCAATCCGCAGGAAGAACGTACCAAGACGTTCCTGTCGCGGATTCTGTGACGCACCATCTCACGTGGGGGCCGACGCCCCCACGTGAGGTCAGTGCGCCTGTCGTCCCGCCAGGGCGATACGCAGCTGTCCCAGAAGGACTTTCGCCGCCGGTGCGGTGAGCCGGTCGGTATGCCAGGCCAGGGCGAGCCTGCCCCGCAGCTCCGGTTCGACGATCGTCATCGTGCGGACCCCGAAGGTGGCGGCCTCTTCTCGCGTGAGCGCGGGGACGACCGCCGTACCCAGTCCGTGGGCCGCCAGCCGCAGCAGCAGCGCCTCCAACGCGCTGCTGTCGGAGCTGAATGCCGATGCGGCCCAGGCCTTCCTGGACGTGACCGGGCCCGGCGCGGCGGTGCCGGTGGTCGCCGGATTCCGCCACCTCGGCGGCGCGCTGCACCGCCCCGCGCCCGCGGCGGTCGACCATCGGGACGCGCGGTACGTTGCCCGCTTCATCACCGGACCCGGCGGCGCCGAGGTTCGCGACCACCATGAACTGATCCGGAAGACGTTGTCCCCGTGGACTGTCGGCCACCACCTCAACTTCCTCTACGGCGCGGGCGACTGGGCCGATGAGGACCAGACCCGGACGGGCTTCACTGCCGACACCTATGCCCGCCTGGCGGCAGTGAAGCGAAACTACGACCCGGCGAACCTGTTTCGCGCCAACCGCAACATCCGTCCCGGCGAAAAGTGTGCCGGGACCAAGGGGTAGCGGGGGCGCCGGGACCAAGGGGTGAGGTGCCGGGACCAAGGGGTGGTGTGCGGAGACCGTGGGGTGGAGTGCCGGGACCGAGGGGCCGAGACCGAGGGGCGGGGGCCGAGACCGAGGGCTGGAGTGCCGGGACCAAGGGGTGGGGTGCCGGGATCCGGAGGTGCATTGTGGTGGACGTGAGGGGTCGAACCTACTATCGTCGTGATATCACTTCAATATTGGGAGGATGTCATGGAGCTTCGTCCGGCCTTTCGCGTGAACGGGTTCCTCATGTTGTTGGTCCTGCTGGTGGTCGGCGGCGCGGGACTGATCGGGGGAGTGGCGGTCACGTCCGCCACATCGGAGGGTGACGGCGGCTCGCCGGTGGGTGCGGTCATCCTGTTCGTGGTCGTCGGGTTGGCGGTGGCGATGCTGACCGGGCTCACCACGGTGAGCCCCAACGAGGCCAAGGTGATCCAGTTCTTCGGCCGCTATATCGGTTCGGTCGGTGATCCGGGCTTCTTCTGGGTGGTGCCGCTGAGCAACAAGCGGCGAATCTCGTTGCGGGTGCGCAACTTCGAGACCCAGAAGCTGAAGGTCAACGACTCCGACGGCAATCCGGTCGAGATCGCGTCGGTGGTCGTCTACCGCGTGGTGGACAGCTTCAAATCCGCCTTCGCCGTCGACGACTACGAGGAATACGTGCAGACCCAGTCCGAGGCCGCAGTCCGGCACCTGGCGACCGTGCATCCCTACGACTCCGACGACCCGAACCGCACCAGCCTGCGCAACGGCACCGAGGTGGCCGAGGAGCTGACCACCGAGCTCAGTGAGCGCACGGCCCTGGCGGGCATCGATATCCTCGAGGCCCGCATCACCCATCTCGCCTACGCGCCGGAGATCGCCCAGGCCATGCTGGTCCGTCAGCAGGCCTCCCAGATCGTCGCCGCGCGCAGTCGCATCGTCGAGGGCGCGGTCGGCATGGTCGGCATGGCGCTGGACCGTCTCGCCAGCGAGGGCATGGTCGAACTCGACGAGGAGCGCAAGGCCGCGATGGTGTCGAATCTGTTGGTCGTGCTGTGTGGTGATCGCGCCGCGCAGCCCGTCGTCAACACCGGCACCCTCTACTCCTGATGGCCAAGCGCGAGCCGAAGAAGGTGCTCCTGCGGCTCGATCCGGCCGTCCACGAGGCGATCGCCAAATGGGCGGCCGACGACCTGCGCAGCATCAACGCCCAGATCGAGTACGCGCTCCGCACCGCGCTGGAACAGGCCGGGCGGTCTCCTAAGGGTCGGGGATAGAAAAAGTCCCCGCACCCGCTTTGTCCGAAAATTATTACCGGTAAGTCACGTGTTGGGCACAAAACACCTATAGACATGCGAATATGCCACGAGTCGGTAGCGTGGTCGCGTGCCGATCGCGTTCGAAACCAAGGGATTACAGCAGTTCGACCACAGCAGATGGGGTAATCCGGTCACCGGTGATGTGGTGACCCTGACCTACATCGACCAAGCACCGGATCTGCCGGCGTCGCTGGACGACCCGGAGACGTTGCGGCGGCAGCTCACCGAGCTGCAGGCCGAATTCGGTTGTCTCATCGAGGCGCACGCCATCACGGTCGACGGTCAGCCCGCGCTGCTGCGCTTGGAGAAGTTCCCGCTGGAGGGCCGTCAGTCCGGGCTCGGCTTCACCGCCGGGCTCGTACTGCCGAAGGCGACCTGCAGCGCGATCTTGAAAATAATGTGCATGGAGACCGGTCGGTCCGGTGTGCGGGAGGCGGCGATCGTTCCCCGGGTCGGCTTCCAGAACATGTTCCCGCCGCATCCCTACGCCCCCGAGATCAAGGGGAAGCTGCCCTACAACGCCGCCGACGACGCGCGCTGGGATCCGCAGTTCCCCGATCACCCGCTGACCCGGGCGCGCGGCTGGATCACCTATATCAGCCGCACCGCGCGGGTCGATCCACGCTTCGCCGTGCTGCCGCCGTTCACGGGTCCGGCGGTTCCGGCGGCCCCCGAAGTCCCGGCCGCCGCCGCGCAGACCGTGGCGATTCCGACCGGCGCGGCACGGGCCGAGACCACCGCGATCCCCACCAGCCCGGTGCATGCGGAGACTGTGCGGATCAGGCGGGGATAGCGGGCCGCTCGGTGACGAAAATGGCCGTGCCCGGGAAGATCTCGCCGCGCAGGGGGCTCCACTGGCCCCATTCGTGGTCGAGCCACTCGGGCCAGTCCGGTTCGATGATGTCGAGCAGGACCAGTCCCGCGGCCACGATCTCGCGGACCCGATCGCCGATCGTGCGATGGTGTTCGACGTAGATCGGTTCGCCCTCGGCGTCGACCTCTACATAGGGGCTGCGATCGAAATAAGAAGTGGTGGCGCGCAAGCCTTCCGGGCCCGGGTCGTCCAGGAAGATCCAGCGCATCGGGTGAACCACCGAGAACACCCACCGCCCGCCAGGCCGCAGCACCCGCGCCACCTCGCGCATCACCCCCGCGGAATCGGCGACGAACGGCACCGCGCCGAAGGCCGAGCAGACCAGGTCGAAGGATTCGTCGGCGAACGGCAGCGCCTCGGCCCCGGCCTGGATCAGCGGGACGCGCGGCCCGCCGCGATCCATCGCCGCCAGCCCGCGCTCCAGCATTCCGCGCGACAGATCCAGGCCGACCGGATGTGCGCCGTGCGCGGCCAGCCATCGCGAGCAGGGCGCCGAACCGCAGCCGATCTCCAGGATGTGTTTGCCGGTGATCTCGCCGAGCAGCTGCCAATCGCCCTCGTGCAAACCCTCGGGGCACCAGATGAATTCGCCAGCGGGGGAGTCGACGCCCAGGAAGTCGGCATGCGTGTCGTGATACTGCGTGGCGTCGGCGTCCCACCAGCGTCGGCTCGCGCGCTGACTGGCTGCGGCATCGATCGTCGTGCGGGTCACCCCGGTGGTGCCGAGTAGGGCATTTGCCTGGGCGTGTCGATCTTCGTCCAGTGCAACGGGATGATCATCGGGCATCATGTAAGGGTAGCCACTTTGCCCAGGGGGACCCGTGTTTGCTTGTCGCAACTCACGTCGCGTACGCTGGCTCCCGCGAGTGTCTTCAGTACTTGCATACTGAAGCCGCGCGTGCTGTGAGGTTACATGCGCCAAGTGCAGCGTTGTGCTATGCGGCAGCGATGTGCTGTGCATGTTCAACGTAGACCCCTGGCTGTGATCGCACGGCAAAACCGAAAGTACCAATGTCCACTACCGACCACAATCCGTCCGGAGCACCCCAACATATGCCCACCACGACCACCTCGCCGCAGGTTGCCGTCAACGACATCGGCACCGCCGAGGACTTCCTCGCCGCAATCGACAAGACGATCAAGTACTTCAACGACGGAGATATCGTCGAAGGCACCATCGTCAAGGTCGATAGGGACGAGGTCCTGCTCGACATCGGCTATAAGACCGAAGGTGTCATTCCTTCCCGCGAGCTCTCCATCAAGCACGATGTCGACCCGGCAGAGGTCGTTTCCGTGGGTGATGAGGTCGAGGCCCTCGTTCTCACCAAGGAGGACAAGGAAGGCCGCCTGATCCTGTCGAAGAAGCGCGCGCAGTACGAGCGGGCTTGGGGCACGATCGAGGAGCTCAAGGAGAAGGACGAGGCCGTCAAGGGCACCGTCATCGAGGTTGTCAAGGGCGGTCTGATCCTGGACATCGGCCTGCGTGGCTTCCTCCCCGCGTCGCTGGTGGAGATGCGCCGCGTCCGCGATCTGCAGCCGTATGTCGGCAAGGAGATCGAGGCCAAGATCATCGAGCTGGACAAGAACCGCAACAACGTCGTTCTGTCCCGCCGCGCGTGGCTCGAGCAGACCCAGTCCGAGGTCCGCAGCGAGTTCCTGCACCAGCTGCAGAAGGGCCAGGTCCGCAAGGGCGTCGTGTCCTCGATCGTCAACTTCGGTGCGTTCGTCGATCTCGGCGGCGTCGACGGTCTGGTGCACGTCTCCGAGCTGTCCTGGAAGCACATCGACCACCCGTCCGAGGTCGTCGAGGTCGGCATGGAGGTCACCGTCGAGGTTCTCGACGTCGACCTGGACCGCGAGCGGGTTTCGTTGTCGCTCAAGGCGACTCAGGAAGACCCGTGGCGTCAGTTCGCCCGCACCCACGCCATCGGCCAGATCGTGCCGGGCAAGGTCACCAAGCTGGTTCCGTTCGGTGCGTTCGTGCGCGTCGAAGAGGGCATCGAGGGTCTGGTGCACATCTCCGAGCTGGCCGAGCGCCACGTCGAGGTTCCGGATCAGGTCGTGCAGGTCGGCGACGACGCGATGGTCAAGGTCATCGACATCGACCTCGAGCGTCGCCGGATCTCGCTGTCGCTGAAGCAGGCGAACGAGGACTACCACGCCGAGTTCGACCCGTCGAAGTACGGCATGGCCGACAGCTACGACGACCAGGGCAACTACATCTTCCCCGAAGGCTTCGACCCCGACACCAACGAGTGGCTCGAGGGCTTCGACAAGCAGCGGGAAGAGTGGGAAGGCCGCTACGCCGAGGCGGAGCGTCGCCACAAGATGCACACCGCCCAGATGGAGAAGATGGCCGCCGACGCCGCCGCAGAGGCTGCGAACGGTGCCCCGTCCAACTACTCCTCCGAGAGTGGCGAGCGTGCGGCGGCATCGTCGTCGTCCTCGCAGTCGGAGCCGGCCGGTGGTTCGCTGGCCAGCGACGCGCAGCTCGCCGCGCTGCGCGAGAAGCTCTCCGGCAACGCGTAATTCGCGAAGCAACACAGGGAAGGCCCCGGTCCTGCGGACCGGGGCCTTCCCCGTTTTCTCCTCCCCGTGTTCCCGATTGGTCGCCACCGATCTTGTCCGGTAGCCTCAGCCACGGCCTTGACACTGGGCTGTTTCACATACCTGCGGAAGGTTCGGCTGCATGGGGCTCTTCGACGGCATCAACCGGCGTGATTTTCTGGCGAAGGCGATGGCCGCCGGCGGGGCCGCGACGCTGGCGTCGTGGGCGAATCCGATCATCGAGCGGGCGCATGCGGCCGATCCGGCCGGGATGGGCGGGCTCGGCGATATCGAGCACTTCGTGCTGCTGATGCAGGAGAATCGGTCCTTCGACCACTACTTCGGAACCCTGTCGGGCGTACGCGGATTCGACGATCGGTCGGCGGCGTGGCGGCAGTACGGATACGCGCCCGGGGTCGGGCCGACGCCGGACGGGTATATCGAACCGTTCCGCCTGGACACCACCAAGGGCGCGACCCTGGACGGTGAATGCATCAACGATCCCGACCACAGCTGGGCGGGCATGCACGAGTCGTGGAACGGCGGGCGCAACGACCGCTGGATGCCGATGTCGATCGCGAGCGTCGGAGCCGGAAACGGGCCCGCCGCAATGGGTTACTACACCCGCGAGGACATCCCGGTCCACCACGATCTGGCCGACGCGTTCACCCTCTGCGATCACTACCACTGCTCGGTGCTCGGCCCGACCGATCCGAACCGCCTGTACTGGATCTCGGCGACCATCGATCCCGACGGCCGGGCCGGCGGCCCGCTGGTCGAGACGCCGACGCTGATCCCGCAGAACGCCTACAGCTGGCGCACCTATCCGGAGAACCTGTCCGACGCCGGGGTCAGCTGGAAGATCTACAACAACCGCGACGTGGGCCCGATCTCGTCGGTGATCCTGGACGGCATGCTCGGTTGCTTCACCCAGGCCGCCGACCCGAATTCCGAATTGGCCAAACGGGGTAAGGCCCCGGTGTATCCCAACGACTTCGCCGCCGATGTGGCCGCCGATCGGCTGCCCTCGGTGTCGTGGGTGATCCCGCCGCTGTTCAATTGCGAACATCCCGCGCTGCCGCCCGCACTCGGTGCGGTCGGCATCATGCAGGTGCTCGACATCCTCACCTCGAATCCGAAGGTGTGGGAGAAGACCGCGCTGATCGTCAGCTACGACGAGAACGGCGGATTCTTCGATCACGTCACCCCGCCCACCGCACCGCCGGGCACACCGGGTGAATACCTGACCGTGGACCTGAACCGCGTATCCGCGGCCAAGGGCGTCGCCGGGCCGATCGGATTGGGTTATCGCGTACCGTGTTTCGTCATCTCGCCGTATTCCCGCGGCGGCCTGGTCGCCTCGCAGACCTTCGACCACACGTCCCAATTGCGTTTGCTGGAGCGCCGTTTCGGCGTCGAGGTCCCCAATCTGACCAAGTGGCGCCGCGGCGTCACCGGCGATATGACCTCGGCCTTCGATTTCGCCTCCGCCCCGAACGCCGTGCCGCCGCGGGTCACCGATCCGAACAGCCGCACCGTCGGGGCGCTGGCGCAATGCGGCCCGAATATCGCCCTGGGCTCGCTGGGCAAGGGCATCCCGTATCCGGTCCCGCCGAACAATATGCCGTCCCAGGAGCCCGGTAGCCGCCGCCGGCCCAGCGGAATCGTCTGAGCCGCTTCACCTGTCGAGTAGATGCGGTAATCCGGCCCGGTAGCGGTCGGCGTCGATGCGTTTGAGCGGATCGAATTGCGGCGGCTCGAACAGTGCGAACACCTGCGCGCGCGGGGCGTCGTCGCTGGCGGCGTCGAGGACGGCATTGGCCGCGCGCCGCCCCGCCTCGTTCGCGGCCTCCATCGACGCCAGGTCGAAGGTGGTCCGGACATGTTCGCCGCAGAAGAACAGGTTCTCGATTCCGCACCGTGCCTGCGGTTTTCGGTACCAGGCGCCGACGGTGTTCACGAATTGGGGAGTGTCGTTGGTGACGCCCGCCGGGTCGAAGTGCGCGCCGGGATCGACGAACCACGAATGCACATCCTCCCCGCACCGCCATTCGGTGCCGTTGTCGAGCCATCGCTCGAGCTGCGCCCAAACCTCTTGGGCGAACTCCTCTTTCGAACATGCCCGGGCGGGCTTGCCGTAAAGGATTCCGGGCACGTCCCAGACCGATACATCCACCGACAGGCAATCGGCCACCGACCCGTCGCCGTACCGGGATGCGAAATCGCCCCGCCACATCGGTGCCTGTGCGATCGCCGTGATCGCCCACGGCGTCCCCATCGCGGCGATATGCCCGTGCGGCAGCGCGCTGGGGCGGCGCAGATAGAACTGCACGCCGATCATCGACTCCATGACCAACTCCCGCACCCCGGCCAAGTGCGGATCCACCGTGAGGATGTCGTCGCCGAGTACCTGTGCCAGCCGGTTCGCGGGCATCGCGCAGACGAACCATTCGGCGTCCACCTGGTGCCCGCCGACGTCCGCACTCGTGATCCGGGCGCCTTCGAGCACCAATCGCGTGAGGGCGGCATCGGAGACGAAACGCACTCCGCGCGAACGCAGATACCCCACCCACGGATCGATCCACTGCTCGCTGGTCGGTCCGGCGAGGATGCGATCCAGGCCGCCGCGGTAGGCCGGCGCCAGCCCGGACACGGCGAGCAGCAGGACCTCCGACGCGGTCATCCAGGCCCGCGCCGAGGTGAGCTCCGGGCGCGCGGCCGCGATCAGTTGCAGCGGCGCCCGCGCCAGATAGTTCTGATAGATCTCGGATTTCCCCTGTGCGCCAATGGCATCCGGCCAAGAGATGTACTCCCACTGACCGAACCGTCGCGCATCGCACATCGTGTACCACATCACCATCCGGTCGGCGAAGTACGCCAGCTCCTGCGGCGGCAGTCCGGGCAGGAACGCCAGCAGGGTCGTGAGCGACCGGCGAATCGCGTCCGGGCCGATGGCCCCGGCCCCGGCCGTCGCGATGGGCACCGTGAGGGGCGGGCGGTCCGGAAAGCCCAGGGTGGTCACCGATACCGGGACCAGATTGCCGGCTACGCCGTCGGCGTTGCCCGGGAAGGGAATTCGAGCCATGGTGTCGGGCACGTGTTGATAGCAGCCGGGGAAGAAGCGGAATCCGTGTTCACCCGGCAGATCGGCCCGGCCGTCGGCCCCGGTGCCGGGCACCGGGATGCTGCGCGCCCGGCCGCCGAGCGCCACCGGCTCGTACACCGTGACGTCGTAACCGCGCTCGATCAATTCGTGCGCCGCGGTCAATCCGGCCACACCGCCGCCGAATACGGCCACTCGCCGCCCGGTCGGCACGGCCGCGGCCCGCGGTATTTCGAGGGCCAGTGCCGCCACACCGGCGGCGGTACCGCTCAACAGTTGTCGTCTGTTCGGTCTCCCCGTCCGCTCCGGCCATCCCGCCACTACGTCCCTCCGTTTCGCACGGGCGAGCACCAATGGATGTAGGAGTCAGTGTCGAACGACGGATCCGGGAATGCGGGGAAATGGGTGATTGTGCACCGGATAACCGAATTCGATCGAAATCAGCTCGCGGTGGCCGGAACCCAGCGGGCGGGGATGAGGGTGCGCCTGCGCATGGTGGCGAAGCTGTGCCGGGCGGGGCTGAGCAGTGCGGCGAGCCAGGGGCGTCGATATTCGGCCAATGCCGCCGCGACGGCGGGGAGATGGACGCAGTGCACCCTGCCCGGTATACCCAGTCGGTGGCGACCCTTCTGGATGTGTGTGGTGCCCAATGGTGTTCCTTTGCTAGCTCGAGACGGCCTGGATCGCCTGCGGCGAAACAGTAGCGGAACAAAAGTGTGGAGCTTCGTATTTTGCGAAACTTCGGCCCCGGCGTGTCGGAGAGTTGTGTACCTACGGTCCGGATAGGGGCGATAACGTTTCGAATTGATATCGCACGAGTCACGGAATGGGTAATTTGCTGGGAATCGGGTGAGAGTCATTGGCGCTGTGGGTAACTAGCCTGATTGCCCCGGCATGGGGTGCGCCGAGCGAGGCCGGGCCCGGGATGCGAGACTGGTCGAATGTTGCGAATCGGTCTCACCGGAGGAATGGGTGCGGGCAAGTCGACGGTGGCGCGACTGCTGGTGGAGCGGGGCGCGGTACTCGTCGACAGCGATGTCATCGCGCGCGAGGTGGTCGCACCCGGCACCGAGGGGCTGGCGGCGCTGGTCGAGGCCTTCGGTACCGGAATTCTGGCCGCCGACGGCAGTCTGGACCGGCCCGCGCTGGCCGCCAAGGCATTTGCCGATGACGAGTCCCGCAAGACGCTGAATTCCATCACGCACCCGTTGGTGGGTAGGCGCAGCGCCGAGTTGATCGCCGCCGCCCCCGCCGATTCGATTGTGGTGCAGGATGTTCCACTTCTGGTCGAAAACGGACTCGGTGCCTTCATGAATCTCGTGGTCGTGGTCGCCGCCGAGGTCGAGACCCGAGTGCGCCGCCTCGAGGAATTCCGTGGTGTCTCCCGCGCGGAGGCGCTGGCCCGGATCGGGGCGCAGGCCACCGACGAACAGCGTCGCGCGGCCGCGGATGTGCTCCTGGACAACAACGGCGCCGCCGAGGCGCTGGAACCCCGGGTGCGGGCGCTGTGGGACGAGCGCCTGGTGCCGTTCGAGCGCAATCTGCGCACCCGGACCCGCCCCGCGCGCGGTGAGGTGCGCCTGGTCGCGGCGGACCCCGGCTGGGCGGCCGCGGCCCAGCGGTTGATCGCTCGGCTGGCCGTCGCCTGCGGGGAGTCGGCGCGGCGCATCGATCACATCGGGTCGACGGCGGTGCCGGGGCTGCCCGCCAAGGACATCATCGATATTCAGATCACCGTGGCCGATCTCGGAATCGCCGACGCACTGCGGGAACCGTTGGAGCAGGCCGGATTCGTCCGCATCGTGGAGTACGACCACGACGATCCCAAGCCCGGAACCGATCCCGCGCAGTGGGGTAAGCGGATCCACGTCGCCACCGATCCGGGTCGCCGGGCGAATGTCCATGTGCGCGTGGACGGTTGGCCCAATCAGCGATTCGCGCTCGCCTTCCGGGACTGGCTGCGCGCCGAACCGGGCGCGCGGGAGGAGTATCTGGCGGTGAAGCAGAAGGCCGAGGCCGCCGCGGCGGGCCTGACCGGCGAGGCGGCCATCCAGACCTATCTCGATATCAAGACGCCGTGGTTCGACGAGGCCTATCCGCGCGTGGGCGAATGGGCGCGGCTCAGCTCCTGAGCCAGGTCAGCTCGATCCCGCGCGAGGCGAGCCAGCGGTCGAAACTGCGCCCGTGGGAGGCGATTCCGTCGATGGTGGCGGTGGCGGTGGCGACGGCCTGTTCGGCCACGGCGAGGTCGAGGTATCCGGCCGCGTGCGCGGCGAGCAGCTCATCGATGTCGAGCAGTTCGGCGTCGTGATCGTTGCGCACGCTGAGGTCGAGATACAGGTCGATCGAGCGCCACCGACCCGGCTCCACCTCGGCGAATTCGCCGATGTCGACGTAGTAGTCCTGGCGACGCTCGTATCCGGGATTGGCATGGAACACCGACGCGCGGATACCCAGCGCCGGCAGCAGCCACGACTCGAGGTAGTGGAACTCGACGTGATCGGCGGAGCGGCCCATGTACAGGCCCCACGGCTCGACCCGATAGCGCTCCACGGCGCGGACGAAACCCTTCGGGTCGACATTGGTCAGATCGGCGACGTTGAAGTACTCGATCTTCGGTCGATGCAGGTCGACCGTTCGATCCCGGCCCGTTTGTGCCCGCGTCATCCACACCGCCTCTCGTGGTGCAACAGGCCACGGGATTGCGCCGCACGGCCCTGGTCACAGGTTTTCCTGAGATTATGCGCCATTGCGATGCGGCGGCCACCCCGCGCACTCGGCCCGGGCCGGGAGCGGCCGGTTCACAGCCAGCTGAGCGCGATTCCCTTAGTGGTCAGCCAGCGCTCGAAGTTGTGGTCGTGCGAGGCGATCCCGTCGACGACGGCGGTCGCGCGTTCGAAGGCTTGCTGGGCGGTTGCGGCGTCGACGTGACCGGCGGCGTGCGCGGCGAACAGCTCATCGACCCCGCGCAGTTCCGGGACGCGGCCGTTGCGGGCGACGATATCGATGTAGTGATAGCAGCCCCGCCACCGCTTCGGCTCGATCCGGGCGAATTCCCCGACGTAGATGTGATAGACCGGATCGCGATCGTGGCCGGCGTTGACGTGATGCATCGTCACCTGGATGGACAGCTCGGGCAGCAGCCAGATCTCGGTGTAGCGATTCGGCGGAATGTCCGCGGCGCAGACCAGATACAAACCGAACGGTTCGGCGCGGTGGCTCTCCATCGAGCGGACGAAGCCGCGCGCGTCGGTCTTGGTGAGATCGGCGAGATCGAAGTATTCGACGCGCGGCCGGTGTGGGGTTCTCGTCGCCTCGGAAATGGTGGAGTTGGAACCGGTGGTGCTCGGGCGCTTCGAAAACATGGGTACTACTCCATCGGGCGCGGTGCTTCGCGAGGCTCGGGCGCGTTCCACGAGTCCGGCGAGTGCGGGTACCGCGAGAAGTGATATGTGAAAACCGGCCATGACATCGCCCTTCTCGATTCTTGCCGAATCTCGGACCGTGTCAGAGTACACCCCAGCAACCCCCTGCGTGTGAACGTGAACAGTCCGGAATTGTCCTGCCGCAGAATCGCTATCGCGAACGAGGGTCGTTGTGTCACCAGACAATTCGGACACTGGACGGATGATCGTTTCCGGTTCGCCCGCTGTAGCCGCGACTGTGCTCGACCGGCCCGGCAACCTTGTTCCGAACCATTGATTCCGTATTGCCCGGGCGCTGCCGCGCCACGGTGCGTGCTGATCGAATTCGGGTGGTCGTGCGGTGTGTCGCCAGGCGCCCGGCTATGCGATCGCGATAATCGCCATGGTGGCGGAGAGGCCGATTTCGGCTGTGCGCCAGGGTGGTTGACGACGGCGTAGATGGCGGGGGCGGCGTGCGTCGATGGGCGGTGTGCTCCGTGCGGGTGGCGAAAGGCCTTCCTGTGCAGTAGTTTCGGGTCCTTTCGTCGCGACGTGCATTTCGCCGGGCGCGCGACGACGGTCGGCTCGAAGTGTGCCGATCGGTTCTGAGGGGGCCGATGAGGGCGGGTTGCCGGACGGTAGCGATGGTCTCCGGACGGACGAGAGGCGAGGCGCGCGGCGGATCGGAGCGGGCGGCGCGCCGGACGGTCTGCCGCGGGTCCGGCGGGTCATGGGAAGTGAGATGAGTCACGGCCCTGTCCCGGCGCGTCGCTGCTGGCCGGTCGGGTCGCGGCGCATTCCTGTTTGTTGTCGGTGGGTCGTCCTAGGGTGGTCGTATGGCTTTCGCAACCGAGGTTCCCGCCGAGGGGGACACACCGCTGGCGCATTCGGAGTTCCGGCCCATCGGTGATATCGAGCGAACCGACGGCCGGCTCGAGGTGGTCAGCGAGCATCAACCGGCCGGCGACCAGCCCGCGGCGATCGACGAGCTGGAGCGCCGCCTGCGGACGGGCGAGCGCGATGTGGTGCTGCTGGGCGCCACCGGCACCGGTAAGTCGGCCACCGCGGCCTGGCTGATCGAGCGCGTCCAGCGGCCGACGCTGATCATGGCGCCGAACAAGACGTTGGCCGCCCAGCTGGCCAACGAGCTGCGGGAGATGCTGCCGCACAACGCGGTCGAATACTTCGTCTCCTATTACGACTACTACCAGCCCGAGGCGTATATCGCCCAGACCGACACCTACATCGAGAAGGACAGCTCGATCAACGACGACGTCGAGCGGCTGCGCCACCGGGCGACCCACAGCCTGCTCTCACGCCGCGATGTCGTGGTGGTCGCGTCGGTGTCGTGCATCTACGGCCTCGGCACGCCGCAGTCCTATATGGACCGCTCGATTCCGCTCGAGGTCGGGACCGAGGTCGATCGGGATCGGCTGCTGCGCTTGCTGGTCGATGTCCAGTACACGCGCAACGATATGGCCTTCACCCGCGGCACGTTCCGGGTGCGCGGCGACACCGTCGAGATCATCCCGTCCTATGAGGAACTCGCGATCCGCATCGAATTCTTCGGCGACGAGATCGAGGCGCTCTACTATCTGCATCCGCTCACCGGCGATGTGGTGCGCCAGGTGGATATGCTGCGGATCTTCCCCGCGACCCACTACGTCGCCGGGCCGGAGCGGATGGAACGCGCGGTCCACGATATCGAGATCGAGCTCGAGCAACGGCTGGCCGAGCTGGAACGGCAGGGCAAACTGCTCGAGGCGCAGCGGCTGCGCATGCGCACCCAATACGACCTGGAGATGATCCGCCAGGTCGGATTCTGTTCGGGTATCGAGAACTACTCGCGCCATATCGACGGCCGCCCCGCCGGATCGGCCCCGGCGACGCTGCTCGACTACTTCCCCGACGACTTCCTGTTGGTCATCGACGAATCGCATGTGACCGTTCCGCAGATCGGCGGCATGTACGAGGGGGATATGTCGCGCAAGCGCAACCTGGTCGAATACGGCTTCCGGCTGCCGTCCGCGGTCGACAACCGCCCGCTCACCTGGGAGGAGTTCGCCGACCGGATCGGCCAGACCATTTATATGTCGGCCACCCCCGGCCCGTACGAACTGGGCCAGACCGGAGGCGAATTCGTCGAACAGGTCATCCGCCCGACCGGCCTGGTCGACCCGCATGTGGTGGTGAAGCCGACCAAGGGCCAGATCGACGATCTGGTACACGAGATCCGCCAGCGCGCCGAGCGCGACGAGCGAGTGCTGGTCACCACCCTCACCAAGAAGATGGCCGAGGACCTCACCGACTATCTGCTCGGGCTGGGCGTGCGGGTGCGGTATCTGCATTCGGAGATCGACACGCTGCGGCGGGTGGAGTTGTTGCGGCAGTTGCGACTCGGCGACTACGACGTGCTGGTCGGCATCAACCTGCTGCGCGAGGGTCTGGACCTGCCCGAGGTATCGCTGGTGGCCATCCTCGACGCCGATAAGGAGGGCTTCCTGCGCAGCGCGACGAGCCTCATCCAGACCATCGGCCGCGCCGCGCGCAACGTCTCCGGCGAGGTGCACATGTACGCCGACAAGGTCACCGACTCGATGCGCCAGGCCATCGAGGAGACCGAGCGGCGCCGGGCCAAACAGGTCGCCTACAACGAGGCCCGCGGCATCGACCCGAAACCGTTGCGCAAGAAGATCGCCGACATCCTGGACCAGGTCTACCGCGAGGCCGACGAGACCGAGGTGGAGGTCGGCGGCTCGGGCCGCAACGCCAGCCGCGGCCGCCGCGCCCAGGGTGAACCCGGCCGGGCCGTGAGCGCCGGGGTCTACGAGGGCCGCGATATCAAATCCATGCCCCGCGCCGAACTGGCCGACCTGGTCAAGGAGATGACCGCCCAGATGATGAACGCGGCCCGCGAACTTCAATTCGAACTCGCCGGCCGCCTCCGGGACGAAATCGCCGACCTGAAGAAGGAGCTACGCGGCATGGACGCCGCAGGGCTGAAATGACCCGCGCCGGGATCTCCCCCTCACGCCTGCTGTTCGGCCATCCATTCGTTCACCCGGCGCTCGGCCTCTGCGCGGGAGATGTCCGCCACCCGGGTCATCACGATCCAGCGGTGGCCGAAAGGGTCCATGACCGCGCCGAAGCGGTCGCCGGTGACGAAGGTGGCGGGATCCTCGACGCGGCGGGCGCCGTGCTCGCGGGCGAGGGTCACCACGGCGTCGACGTCGGGGCAGTAGTGCACGACGCTCGTGTGGACCCAGTCCGCGGCGGGGGCGCGCAGGCCGTGTTCGGCGACCGGCATGCCGACCTGGATGGTCGAATCGCCGATCCTCAGCTCGGCGTGGGCGGCCTGGCCGTCGGGAAGGTCGTTGCGGCTCAATACCTCCGCACCGAAGACGGCGCCGTAGAACTCGATGGCCTTGTTGGCGTCGGCGACCGCGAGAAAGCAGGTGATGGAGTGGTAGCCCTCGGCGATCGGATTCACTGTGTTCGTCATGGTGACCACCCTTGCCGGATGTCCGCCCCGGGTCTTGTAAGAACGCGACAGGCCCGCCGGAGCGGTCGTGCCCGACGCTGAAGACCGGGCGAAAAGCCTTGCGCCCGAACTGATTCCGGTCCCGCCCCCGGAGGTGGCCAAGGGTATCCTGCATCCCCGGGAACAGGCGCGGCATCGCACACTCGGGCGACTGCCGGCCCGCGGGGAGACCGCGCGGTTCATCGAGTGGTACTGGTCGGTCGCCTGGGATCTGCGCGGACAATCCGACTACCGGGCCGAGGTGCTGTCGTTCCCGAGCGTCAACCTCACCTTCGAGCGGACCCATACCCGCGTCGGCGGCTGGGTCAACGGTGTCAGCACGGTCAAATACATCCGCGAGCTGTCCGGTCTGGGGGAGACCTTCGGCGTGAAGTTCCGCCCCGGCGGCTTCGGCGCGTTCACGGGGCTGGACGTCGGATCGTTGCGCGATTCGGCGGCCGAATTGACCGCGGTGCTGCCGGATGCGGTGGGATTGGCCGAGAAGGTGCTGTCCGCGACCACCGACGAGGAACGCCGCGATATCGTCGAGGAGTTCTTCGCCGAGGCCGCCCGGCATACGCCCGTCGACGAGTCCTATCGCCTGGTGCTGCGCATCATCGCGGCCATGGAATCCGACCGCGACCTCACCCGGGTCGACCAGGTCACCGAGCGTTTCGACCTCCCGATCCGCACGCTGCAACGCCTGTTCCGACGCTATGTCGGCGCCGGGCCGAAATGGGTGCTGCGCCGCTATCGCCTCCAGGACGGCGCCCAACTGCTGGCCGACGGCCGGACCGGCGATCTGGCCGCCCTCGCCGTAGGTCTCGGCTACTTCGATCAGGCCCACTTCTCCCGCGAGTTCGCCAAGGAAGTCGGAATGGCGCCGCTGGAATACGCCCGTAGCTCGCTAATGTCCGGTTGAATTCTGTACTACCGGCCTGGTAGGCCGTTCTGCCGACAAGCGAGGAGGCGTTGGTGATGGATGTTGTAGTGCTCATCGGGCGGATCTTGTTCGCTCTGTTGTTCCTCGGTTCGGGTTTCGGTCATCTGACCCAGACCGATGCCATGGCGGCCTATACCGCGAGTAAAGGCGTGCCCGCGGCCAAGGCCGGCGTGCTCGTCAGCGGCGTGATGCTGATCGTCGGCGGTCTGAGCGTGCTGCTCGGCGTCTGGGCCGATCTGGGTTCGCTGATTCTGCTCGTATTCGTGCTGCCCGCGGCCTTCCTCATGCACGCGTTCTGGAAGGAGTCCGACGCACAGGCCAAACAGGGCGAGATGGTGCATTTCAACAAGGATGTCGCCCTCGGCGGCGCGGCGCTCATGTTGTTCGCCTTCTTCGCCCACAACAGTGACCTCGGCCTCACCATCACCGGTCCGCTTTTCCACCTGGGCTGAGCCGAGATCGCACCGATATTCACGGCAATACGCGGGTGATATTCGGGCGAACCACGAACCGACCCGGCCGTTCCGCCCTCGCGGGGCGGCCGTGCGGTTCGCATCCGAATGTCCGTGCTGTGACGAAAGTCCCAGTGACACAAGACCGTTCGGTTCAGTGGCGGAGATCTCGTATCCGCCGGAGGCGGCGAATCGGCGCTGGTAGCCGAGGCCCTTTATGGCATTCGCCCCGCGAACGTGTGCTGTTCGTTACTCCCCGCGCGAGTGTGATGTGCTGCGATTCGGGATATTTCCGGCCCCGTAAAGGTTATCGTCTAGCGCAGTTGCCACGCGGTACCCGTAGTCACGGGCAAATCGCGTCGGCATCCGACCCTTTTGGACGTTTGGAGGACAGATGACCGCCTATCGGACCATTGTCGTCGGTACCGATGGCTCGGACTCGTCGTACGTCGCCGTCGACAAGGCCGCGGCACTGGCCGGCGATGCCGGCGCCACCCTGTACATCGTCTGCGCGTACTACCCGACCGATGATCGGGATGTCGCCGCCGCGGCCGATGTGCTCAAGGACGATGCCTACCAGGTCCGCGGCTCGGCGCCCACGCACGAAATCCTGCGGACGGGCCGTGACCGCGCGACCGCCGCCGGCGCCACCAACATCATCGAGCGCGCCGTCGTCGGCGAGCCGGTCGAATCCCTGCTGACCCTCGTCAAGGACATCGAGGCCGACCTGCTGGTGGTAGGCAACCGCGGCCTCAACACCCTCACCGGCCGCCTCCTCGGCTCGGTCCCCTCGGATGTGGCCCGCAAATCCCGCATCGACGTCCTGGTCGTCCACACCGTCCGCTGACCTCGTTCGTCCCGACGGATATCCTCGTCGCCCGGCCGGGGGGGCGGGGCGACGAGGAGCATCAGGGCCCAGGCCTGGGCTGGACGGGGGACATGAGGGCCAGGGGCTTAGGGCTGCTCGGGGCGTGAAGGCCAGGCTTAGGGCTGGGCGACGAGAACGTAAGGGGCGGGCCCTGAGTGGCCGGGCGGCCGGGGGATACGAGGGGACAGAGCCTCGAGGCCGGACGCGGGAGCATGAGGGCCGGTGGTTCGGTCCTGAGGCGACGACCGCCCTCAGTTCGTCTGCAGTGCGCTCAGTACCTCCGGTAGGTCTTCGCTGTGTACGACCGAGAGTCGTTGCGTCGCGCGCGTGAGTGCTACGTACAGGTCGTTGAGGCCCCGTGGGGACTCGTTCAGGATCGTCTGTGGTTCGACCAGGATCACGGCGTCGAATTCCAGGCCCTTGACCTCTGTCACCGTGAGGACCTGCACGGAATCGCCTGCCTGGTCGGTGAATTCGTGGATCAGGGCGTGGGGGGCGAGGACCGCGGTGATGCCGGGGCGGTCGGATTCCTCGGCCACCAGCTTGGCGATCTGTTCGGGGCGGTCGACCGGCTCGACGCGTAAAGCCTGTGGGGGATAGCCCGATTCGCGCACCGAGCGGGGTACGGTGGCGGCCGGGTCGATGGCCGCGAGCACATCCGCGGCGACGGTCATGATCTCGGCGGGGGTGCGGTAGTTGACGGTCAGCTCGGTGAGCTTCCAGCGTTTGGCCACATACGGTTCCAGCATGTGCTGCCAGGACGAGGCGCCCGCCGGATCGCCGGTCTGCGCCACATCGCCGACCACGGTGACCCAGCGATTCGGGATACGCCGCATGACCATTCGCCACGCCATCTCCGAAAGCTCCTGTGCCTCATCGACGATCACATGCCCGTAGGTCCAGGTGCGGTCGCCCGCGGCGCGTTCGGCGGTGGTCTGGCGGGCCCGCACCTGCTGCCGTTCGGCCAGCTGGCCCGCGTCGATCAGGTCGTAGGCCATGAGGATTTCCGGATCCAGCTCGTCCTCGATGTCCTGCGGCGCGGAGCCGGTGAGGATGTCCAGCGCATCCTGCGCCTCGGCCAGCTGGGCGCGCCAGCGCCGCCGGGACCGCTCGCGCTCCTCGGTGTCGTCGACGCCCAGTAGTTCGGCCAGCTCGTCCAGCAGCGGCGTATCCGCGGCGCTGAAATGCCCGTCATCGGGCCGGAACAGCTCCTGGCGATCCGCGGCGGAGAGCTGATCGCCCGCGCGGGCCAGCCGCTTCGGATCGGCCCACAGCCCGGCCAGCACCTCCTGCGGGGTGAGGATCGGCCACAGGCCCGCGATCGCGCGCTGGATCTCGGCGTCGGCGCGCATCTCGTCGCGGATCTCGGTGAGATCGGCCTGGCTCAGCAGATTCCGGCCGCCGGAGAGGTCGCGACCCATCGTCTCGGCCAGCTGATCGGTCAGCGCGTCGACCACCGACGCGGCGAACACCGGCCGCGCGAGGTTGTGCGCACGCCGCGACGAGCGGGCCCGCCCGCGTGCGCGGGTGGCGATCCTGCGATCCAGCGACAGGTCGTAGCCGTCGAAGCGCAGCCGGATCGGTTCGCTCGGCGCCTGCTGCCAATCGCGGACGCCCTTCTTCAACACCTCGATCATCTCGAGCGAGCCCTTCAGCTCGCCCGCGCGCAGCGAATCCTCCAGCGTCGCTTGGACTCCCGGATACAGATTGCCGATCGTCGACAGCAGCACCCCGGTCTCACCGAGGGAGGGCAGTACCTGGCCGATGTAGTCGAGGAAGGTGGAGTTGGGCCCGATGATCAGCACGCCGGCCTTGTCCAGCTGCTGACGATAGGTGTACAGCAGATACGCCGCCCGATGCAGCGCCACGGCCGTCTTGCCCGTGCCCGGTCCGCCCTGGACCACGAGCACGCTCTTGTGCTCGGAGCGGATGATCGCGTCCTGTTCGCTCTGGATGGTCTCGACGATGTCGCTCATCTGCCCGGTGCGGGCGGCGTTCAGCGCGGCCAGTAGCGCGCTCTCGCTGCCCACTCCGCCCTCGTCGGAGTCGATGGCTCCGGCCCGGCGCGCGGCCTCCAGGCTCAGGTATTCGTCGTTGATCGCGGTGACCGCGCGATTGCGTGAGCGGATATGCCGACGCCGGGTCACCCCGTCGGGCTGGGCGGTGGTCGCCAGATAGAACGGCCGGGCCATGGGCGCGCGCCAGTCCAGCAGCAGGGTCGCGTAGTCGTGGTCCTCGTCGAGGATGCCGAGGCGGCCGATGTAGCGTTGCTCCTCGGTCTCGTTCTCCGACAGGTCGATTCGCCCGAAGCACAGGCCGTGTTCGGCGGCGTCGTATTTGGACAGATCCTCGGAGTAGAGCTGGGTGAACGACTCGCGTTCGCTGCGCGCCTGCGGGGTGCCCCCGGTATCGAGAAGCACCTCGCGGAGCCGTCGCTGGGCATAGGCGCGCATCTCGTCGAGCCGCTGATAGAGCTGCGTGAGGTAGACCTGCTCGCGGTCGAGTTCGGCCGCGTGATCGGTCGCCTGTCTGTCCTCGGTGAGGCGGTCGGGCAAAACGGAACTCCTTGTCACCACGGCCGGCCGGACGTGGCCGCGCGCGAGCAGAAAACAGAGTTTTCGAGTCTAGTCAGGGTTCGGCGTGCTCGCCGTAATCGCAGGTGGACCCGGCGGTGTCGCCTCGCGCACGGCGATGTCGCGCGCGAGGATCGGAAAAGGTGCGTAGCTGCGGTGAGCCGCGAAAGCCTTCGGTGTGCTCCGCGCGCCGATCCCTTGGCGCGAGGGGCACAGATGTGTTCGGAGTCTCGATCGGGTGTGGCGCCCGCGGCCGTCGGAAACCGGGCACGTTCGCGATGATCGTATCGGCCGCGGTGCGGGCCGCCTCGAATTCCGGGGTCGCGTTGCGGCAGGATCATCGGCCAGTCCTTCAGGACGCGTGGGTGCTGTTCGGCCGCCGCTCCAGGGCGCCGCCCTCGCGATGGGCGGCCGGTTTCGCACGGTACATCGCCCGATCCGCATCGTGCAGCACGGCCTCCGGTGTCCGGGTGTCGCCGGGCCGCAGCGGGGTGACCCCGATCGAGGCGGCCACATGGATGCGATGGCCGCGGGCGATGATCGGTTCGGACATCGCGGCGCGCAGCCGGGTCACGAGGGCGTCCAGATCGACCGGCAGGGCCCGCCCCGAGAGCAGCGCCAGGAATTCGTCGCCGCCGATGCGGCCCACCACATCCGCGGGCCGCAGCCCGCGCTGCAACCGCTGCGCGACGATCTGCAGCACCGTATCGCCGACGGCGTGTCCGAGCGTGTCGTTGATGCCCTTGAAACCGTCCAGGTCGATGAACAGCACCGTCGTGACCGGTTGCGCCGCGGGGGTGCCCAGCGCGGCCGCCAGCTGCGACAGCACCAGCGACCGATTGGCCAGCCCGGTCAGCGGATCATGGGAGGCCTGATATTCCAATTGCCTTCGGCTGGCCCGATATTCGGTGATGTCGTTGAACGATGCCACCGCCGAGGAGGCCGGATCCTCGGGATTGAGCAACCGGCTCGACGCCGACAGCCAGCGACGCTGCCCATCGGGGCGATCGATGCCGAAGACGTGACGCGAGATGGTCTCGCCGGTGGCCAGCGTGCGCGCCAGCGGATGCCGCGCGGGCGGCAGTGGCTGGGCATGCGTGTCCAGCAGTGCCAGTGCGAGCGCGTCGAGCGGGAGTCCGATCAACTCGTCGTCGGGGTGGCCGAAGATCCGCCGGGCCGCCGGGTTGATCGATTCGATGCGCCCGTTCCGATCGATCACCACCACGCCCTCCTCGAGCTGCGAGACGACCGTGGCGTAATGCTGTTCGGCGCGCCGCTGGGCAGCCTCGGCGCGGCGCTGCGCGGTGAGATCGTGGATGACCACCTGATAGGCCATCCGGTCCTGCCAGACCGTGAGCACCGGAACGGTTTCCACCTCGACGGTCTGCCCGTCGGCGCGTAGCAGGGTCAGCTCGGCCGGTTCCAGGGCGTCGCCGGAGGCCGTGAGCCGGTCGATGCGCGTGAGCATATCCGGCACCCAATCCGGATGGACGAATCGAATCAGGGGCTGCCCGACGAGACCGTCGATGGTGCCGACGGCCAGTAGCCGAACCATTGCCGGATTGGCGTAGACGATGACGCCGCCCTCGTGCACGAGCACGCCGTCGGGGCTGTGCTCGACCAGCGTGCGGTACCGCTGGGCAAGCTGTTCGGCATCGGCCAGGGCATCGGGCCGATCGTCACCTGCTATCACTCGCGTACCCCCTGATCGTTGAGACTTGCGTCGGTGGCGCTGGGGATCCTGCCGTCACTGTTGTGTGGGTCACAGTTGTGCCAATTCATCGCATCCGGGTCGACGGTCATTACAAGCGCCGGGCAATACGGAGATAGCGGAGAATTCGCCCAAGTCGATCATCGTGCCGGAGGGCGGATTTCGCGCTCCTTCGGCGAGCGTGTCGGCCGCATGCGGTTTCCGTGTCGGAGAACGTAGGCTGGACGGGCGGTCGCCGTCGCGCGATCGGCAATCCGTCGGCGACAGCCGAAATCCTGTTACATGCCTGGTCGAACAGCCGTCCGCCGATTCTTGTCGGTGGGTGTGCCTAGCATGGCGGTGGGGATGAATCTGGACGTCGAAGACGAGCGAGAAGGGACGGCCTGTGGCGGATCGCCTGACGGTGCGCGGAGCGCGGGAGCACAACCTCAAGGGGGTGGATATCGACCTGCCCCGCGACAGCCTCATCGTCTTCACCGGGCTGTCCGGGTCCGGCAAGTCGAGCCTCGCGTTCGACACCATCTTCGCCGAGGGACAACGCCGGTATGTCGAATCGCTGTCGGCATACGCCCGGCAGTTCCTCGGTCAGATGGACAAGCCCGATGTGGACTTCATCGAGGGCCTGTCCCCGGCGGTGTCGATCGATCAGAAGTCGACCAACCGCAATCCGCGCTCGACGGTCGGCACCATCACCGAGGTCTACGACTATCTGCGCCTGCTCTACGCCCGCGCGGGCACGCCGCACTGTCCGGTCTGCGGTGAGCTGATCGCCAAACAGACCCCGCAGCAGATCGTGGACCAGGTGCTGGCGATGGAGGAGGGCACCAAGTTTCAGGTGCTCGCGCCCGTGGTGCGCACGCGCAAGGGCGAATTCGTCGACCTGTTCGACCAGTTGAACACCCAGGGCTATTCGCGCGTGCGGGTGGACGGCGTGGTGTATCCGCTCGCCGAGCCGCCGAAGCTGAAGAAGCAGGAGAAGCACGATATCGAGGTGGTGGTCGACCGCCTCACCGTGAAACCGAGTTCCAAACAGCGCCTGACCGATTCGATCGAGACCGCGCTGCGGCTGGCCGACGGCATCGTGGTGCTGGACTTCGTCGACCGCGACGAGCACGCCCACGACCGGGAGCGCCGCTTCTCCGAGAAGTTGGCCTGCCCCAACGGACATCCGCTCGATATCGAGGATCTGGAACCCCGGTCGTTCTCGTTCAACTCGCCCTACGGCGCCTGCCCCGACTGCACGGGCCTGGGCATCCGCAAGGAGGTCGATCCGGATCTGGTGGTGCCCGATCCGGAGCTGAGCCTGACCGACGGCGCGATCGCGCCGTGGTCGCGCGGGCAGACGGCCGAATACTTCACCCGGCTGCTGTCGGGCCTGGCCGAGGCCGTGGGCTTCTCCATGGACACCCCGTGGAACGAGTTGCCGCTCAAGGCCCGTAAGGCGGTACTCGAGGGCAGCTCCGATCAGGTGCACGTGTCCTACACCAACCGCTACGGCCGCAAACGGTCCTACTACGCCGATTTCGAGGGCGTGATGCCGTTCCTGCAGCGGCGCATGGAGAACACCGAATCCGAGCAGATGAAGGAGCATTACGACGGGTATATGCGCGATGTGCCGTGCCCGGTCTGCGACGGCGCTCGGCTGCGCCCGGAGATCCTCGCGGTCACATTGAATGCCGAGGGCGGCCGCCGATCCATCGCCGAGGTCTGTGACTTCTCCATCCGCGACTGCTCGAAGTTCCTGAACTCGCTCGCGCTGGGGGAGCGGGAGTCGGCGATCGCGGGCCAGGTGCTCAAGGAGATTCAGGCCCGGCTGGGCTTCCTGCTCGATGTGGGCCTCGAGTATCTGACGCTCTCGCGCGCCGCGGCGACGCTGTCCGGCGGTGAGGCGCAGCGCATCCGGCTGGCCACCCAGATCGGCTCGGGCCTGGTCGGCGTGCTGTACGTGCTCGACGAGCCGTCCATCGGCCTGCATCAGCGCGATAACCGCCGCCTCATCGAAACCCTCACGCGGCTGCGGGATCTGGGCAATACGCTGATCGTGGTCGAGCACGACGAGGACACCATCCACGCCTCGGACTGGGTGGTCGACATCGGCCCGCTCGCCGGTGAGCACGGCGGTCAGGTGGTCTACAGCGGTCCCTATCCGGGTCTGCTGGCCGACCGCAATTCGCTGACGGGCGCGTACCTTTCGGGCCGCGAGCGGATCGAGGTGCCGCTGGTGCGGCGGCCGGTGAACAAGAAGAAGCAGCTCACCGTCGTCGGCGCGAACGAACACAATCTGCAGGGCATCGATGTGAGTTTCCCGCTGGGCGTGCTCACCTCGGTGACGGGCGTCTCCGGTTCGGGCAAGTCCACGCTCGTCAACGACATCCTGGCGACGGTGCTGGCCAACAAGCTCAACGGCGCCCGCCAGGTGCCGGGCCGGCACACCCGCATCAACGGTCTCGACCAGCTGGACAAGCTGGTGCAGGTGGACCAGTCGCCGATCGGCCGCACCCCGCGCTCGAATCCGGCCACCTACACCGGCGTCTTCGACAAGATCCGCACCCTGTTCGCCGCGACCACCGAGGCGAAGGTGCGCGGCTATCAGCCGGGCCGGTTCTCCTTCAACGTGAAAGGCGGCCGCTGCGAGGCGTGTTCGGGTGATGGCACGTTGAAGATCGAGATGAACTTCCTGCCGGATGTGTATGTGCCCTGCGAGGTCTGCCACGGCGCCCGCTACAACCGGGAGACGCTGGAGGTGCACTACAAGGGCAAGACCATCGCCGAGGTGCTGGATATGCCCATCGAGGAGGCGGCCGAGTTCTTCGAGCCGGTCACCTCGATCCACCGCTATCTCAGGACCCTGGTCGACGTCGGCCTGGGCTATGTCCGCCTGGGCCAGAGCGCGCCGACCCTGTCCGGCGGTGAGGCGCAGCGCGTCAAGCTCGCGGCCGAACTGCAGAAGCGGTCCACCGGCCGCACGGTCTACATCCTCGACGAGCCGACCACGGGCCTGCACTTCGAGGACATCCGCAAACTGCTCGGCGTCATCAACGGATTGGTGGAGAAGGGCAATACGGTCATCGTCATCGAACACAACCTGGACGTCATCAAGACCTCCGACTGGGTGATCGATATGGGCCCCGAGGGCGGCTCCGGCGGCGGCTCGGTCATCGCCGAGGGCGCCCCGGAAGACATTGCGGCCGTGGCGAACAGCTACACCGGCCAATTCCTCCGCGAGGTCCTGGCCGCCAAGCCCGCGACGGACCCGAAACCGGCCAAGAAGACCACCAAGGCCAAGAAGCCCACGGCCAGAAGTAAGGTCGCCGTCGGCTGAGAGCGGACGCGGCGGCGTCGCCCCGGATAGCGAGCGTCAGCCCAGCCGCCAGCGGGTGGCGCCGTAGGGTTCGGCGGTCGCGACACCCACGGCGGTGCTCGGCGTGACGAAATACAGCTGCCAGGGTGGCGTCCCGGCGCTCGGTGCGCTGTACGGGGCGGTGAAGGCGCCGTCCTCGACGGTGGCGGGCCAGCCGAGTTCGCGATACCGGGCCGCGACCCGCTCCAGGATTCGCGCATCCGTGACGACGGCCGCGGTGCCCTCGACGACAAGATCGAGCCCCGCGAGCGGAAAGGCCAGAGTGCAGGCGGGATTCACGGCAAGGTTGCGTGACTTGCGCGTCGATCGCCCACTGACGACATACGCCCCGTCGTCCAGCCACACCGCCCCTACACCGGCCGTATGCGGCCGCCCGTCGGGCCCGCAGGTACTGAGGAATACGGTGTCCTCCGGCCCGGCGGCGAAGCCCGCCAGAGCGCGCTGCGCGCGCGGCCACGGCAGCGGCTCATTGCCGTAGATATCCAGATTCACGGTCTCGATCTCCACAGTGCTCCTCCTCGATCGGATATCGGTACTGACGGGGGACGCTCGCGAAACTCATCGCGCGGCGCGGCGTCTACATTCGAGACGACGTTCACTCTCAGAAGGGGGGATCTGTGATCGACTACGGCAATCTTCCGACACAGCCGCTTCCGGTGCTGTCGGGCCCGGAGCGCGCACCGGTGCGTCCGCGATCCGGGACGGTCGCCCGGGCCGGGGGGCATCTGGCGGTCGCCGGGATCGTGAGCCGGGTGACCGGATTCGCCAAGACGCTCGTGCTGGCCGCCGCGATCGGGGCCGCGGCCGTGGGGGATTCGTACAATCTGGCCAACAACATGCCGAATATGGTCTATGAGCTGGTGCTCGGCAGCGTCTTCGCCAGCGCCGTCGTTCCGGTCCTGATGCGGGCTCGTCGCCTCGGGCGCAGGCATTCCCGGGAGTTCACCCAGCGGGTGATGGTGGCGGCCGTCCTCGGCCTGGCCGCGCTCACCCTCGTCGCCGTGCTCTGCGCCCCGCTGCTCGTGCGCCTGCTCGTCGCCCATCCCGATCAGCGGCATCTCACGACCCTGTTCGCCTATCTGCTGCTGCCCGAGATCTTCTTCTACGGGATCACGGTGCTGTTGACCGCCGTGCTCAACGTTCGCGACAGCTTCGCCGCGGCGGCCTGGGCCCCGGTGGTCAACAACGTGATCGTCCTTGCGACGGCGGGGATCTTCGTCCTGCTGCCCGGCCCGGTCACCCTGACCCCGGCCGCGATGACGACCACGCAGGTACTCACGCTCGGGCTCGGCACCACCGCGGGCATCGCCGGACAGGCGGTCTGGGTGGTATTCGCCCTGCGGCACAACGGATTCCACTGGAGCTGGCGGGTGCGGCCGATTCCCTACACTTGGCGTCCGGTGCGCGCCGCGACGCCGCTGCTCGGCTGGATCCTCGGCTACGCCGCCATCAGCGAGGTCGGTGTGGCGGTCACGATGCGCGTGGCCTCCGATCACGGCGGCATCTCCGTCTACACCTATGCCGAACCGCTGTTCCAGGTGCCCTACGGCATACTCGCGGCCTCGCTGCTGACGGTGCTGATGCCCCGCATCTCCCGCGCCGCCGCGGCCGGTGACCGCCCGGCCGTGATCGCCGATCTCGGCCGGGGCGCACGATATCTGGCCGTGGCCATGATTCCGATGACGATGGCGATGGCACTGCTCGGACCGGTGCTGACCACGCTCGTGTTCACCGGCCGCGTCGATGCGGCATCGGCCCGGCTGATCGGCGCGGCCATCGCCGCCTCGGCCTTCGGGCTGGCGCCGTTCGCCCTGGTGATGCTACAGATGCGAGTGTTCTACGCCGACAACGACTCCCGCACCCCGACGATGATCAATCTGGCGATGGTGGCGACCAAGGTGTCGGTCCTGGCCCTGTCGGCGGCGGTGCTGCCCGATCACGTCGTCGTGGTGATGCTCGGCGTCGCCGGATCGGCGTCCTATGTGGTCGGCGCGCTCGCGGGACATCTGCTGTTGCGTCGCCGCTACGGTCTGCTCGGATTCTCCACCGTGGCAGTCACTTTCACGCGGGTGGTCTGGGCCTCGGCCCTGGCGGGCTGGGCGTGTCTGATTGTCATGGCTTATACCCGGCACCTGGTCTCGGACCCGACGATCGCGCGCCTGCTCACCCTCGCGGGTGGGGCGGCGATCGGCCTGGCGGTATTCCTGCTCGCCGCCAAGGCGATCGGTATCCCCGAAATCCGCCATGCCCGAACATTGGCGATCGCGTGAGAGAAAGGCCGGGCGGCATGACCGACGACATGCTGGTGGTGGATGCGGCGAATGTGATCGGCTCGCGGCCCGACGGCTGGTGGCGCGATCGCGCCGGTGCCGCGCGCCGACTGCTGGCGCGGCTGTCCGCGCTGGGCGACGAGCTGCCCCGCCTGGTGGTCGTCCTCGAGGGTGCGGCGAAAAGCGCTGCCACGGAGGCTGATCCGCGGATAGAGGTAGTCGCGGCCGAGGGATCGGGCGACGATGCGATCGTCGCCGTGGTCGACTCGGCGTTGCGGGCGGGAACCCGATCGGTCACGGTGGTCACCGCCGATCGCGGACTGCGCGAGCGGGTCGAGGCGCTGGGCGCGACCACCGTCGGGCCGCGTCATCTGCTGGACCGCCTGGAATCGCCGCGCTGAACTAGCCGCGCCGCCGTCCGAGGCGGCGGCGCTTGAAGAACACCTCCGCCACCGACTCGGACGGCAGCGCGGCCACGAGCACGCTCAACCGGGGGTCGTCGCGGTAATCGTCGAGATGCCAATGCAATCCGGCGCGGCGTTCGGGCGGAAGTGTGGCCCAGACGGCACCGAGGCGGGACTGCACCTCGGCGTCGGCGGTCGCGAGGAATTCCACCAGCGGCGACCACAGATCGGCCTCGGTGGCATGGGCGGGCAGGTCGGCGAGGGTCGCGGGGGACAGCCCGGCCAGGATGCGCGCGGCCCGGCGGCGGGTGTCGGCGTCGGTATGACCCAACAGCGCGAACACGCCGCGCCAGGGGCTGGCCCGAATCTCGCCGTCCAGCGCGGTGATCAACGCGGGCAGCGCGGATTCCTGGGCGATGACCGGGATCGCGGCCATCCGGTCCAGGGCGGCGGGGGTGAGATGACCGGTGAAGGTGAACAGCTCCGGCACCGCGCCGACCTTGACGGCGGTATCGATCACGGCACTCAGCGCCGAGTCGGAGCCGAGTGCGAACAGGATGTCGCCGATGGCGGCGATGATATCGGGATCGCAGCGCGCGAAGACCGTCAGCGCCGCGGCCTGCAGCTCCGGCGGCCCGTCGAGCACGGTGCGGATCATCCGCGGAATCCGTTGTCCCGCACCGATGAGCAGTTGCCGCACGACGGCGCTGATGGCTTCGGCGGAGAAGGCGTAGGCCGCGGAGAAGATCAGCCCGGCGTCATCGTGCACGCCGCGCTCGACGGCCTCGATCAGCGCCGGGGTGGCATAGGCGAGAAACGGTCCGGCCGTGATGTAGTCGCCGCGGCGCAGGATCTCGGCCACCACGCGCGCCACCGGTTCGGGCGGCGCCACCTCGGCCAGCATGCCCACTGTGCGCGGATCCAGATAGGGCGCGCAGTCGGCGGCATACGAGGGATCCAGCAGCGCAAGGGTTTCCGCCGCCTTCTTCGGATGATCGACCCCGACCGCACCCGCCGCGCGCCCGGCCAGCATCGGCGGGACCAGCCGCTGCACCAACGGCATCGAGATGGTCAGCGGGATGATCGGCACCAATGTGCTGATCCGCGAGAAGGTTTCGGCATGCCGATCGAACAGCGCCGCCGCCATACGCTGCGCGATCTCGTGCACCCCTTCGGCGCCCAGTCGCTCCAGATGCGCCAGCCGCTCCGGCGGTACGTGCAGGGTGCGAGCGAGCAATACGATCTGCGCGCGAGTGATCGGATCACTCATCGGTCGAGCCGGTCGCCGAACATGATCTTCTTCGTGATCCCCCGCACCGGTCGCGGCAGCGCGCCGATCATCATCTCGATCGCCTCGCGCAGCGCCGCCGTCTCGTGTTCGCGGGCGGCATGGAAAAGCACCAGCAGATCGGTGATTTCACGTTCGGCGAGTTCGCCGGTGGCCGCCAGCGGCCCGCCTAGTTCCGCTTCCAGATCCGCTCTGTCACCCATGCCGCTCCTGATCGTCCGTGTCTGGCATGGTAGGGGATCAGTGGGCGGCGATCGTGTGGATCAGCTCGGCCAGCTCCACCGGGCGTGACCACATGGGCCAGTGGCCGGTGGGCAGGTCGACGTAATCGGCTCGCAGGCGGGTCAGCTCGGCGAACAGCGGTTCGGAACCCTCGTCGCGCAGTTGCCGCACCAGTGCGGCGCTGAAGCTGTTGCAGATGATTGTCGTCGGAATGTCCAGGCGCGCAGGGGAATCGCTGAGTTCCAGCGGTGCGGTCGCGATGCTCGCGGGTTCGGAGACCGCGCGTTCGCGGAAGCGGCGCAGCGCGGCCTCGTCCAGGCCGAGCAGGCTGTTACCCGCCGCCTCGAGTTCCGGCCAGTCCGCCAGCGGTAGTTCGCGGGAGGCGGCGGGCAGCTGCGGGATCAGCACGAAGCCGTTCGGCAGCGGCGCGGCGTCGACGTAGATCGCGTGCGAGAATCGGTGCGGCGCAAGGTCGGTCGCGAGATAGGCCGGGGCCGCGGCACCGGAGTGTGACACCAGCACCGTCGGTTCGCTCGCCGCCTCGACGATCGCCTCCGCCTGCTGCCGCAGCGTCACCTCCAGCCGCCGCGGATCGGCCGGATCCAATCCGGGCAGCGTCAGCGCCCGCACATCGTCACCGCGCCGGCGCAACTCCTCGGCCACGTCGTCCCACGCCCACGCGCCCAGCCAGAAACCCGGTACCAGAAGTATCGCCATGACCTCGAGCATCGCATGCCGGCGACCGCGTCGGGCACGGTTTTCATGGCCCCTGTGCGCCAAGGAAACTCCCGCGACCTGCTGTATATTCGCCGCTGACATTCGAATCGCGCGAATCGGGAGGTCCTGGATGGCAGGTGATCGTGGTCCGGTGGTATTCGTGCGCGGTATGTGGCTGCATGCCACGAGTTGGCAGCCGTGGGCGGAACGATTCGCGGACGAGGGGTATGAACCGATCGTGCCGGACTGGCCGCACGTCGCCGACACCGTCGAGGCCGCGCGGGCCGATCCCGGCGCGCAGGCCGGAATCGGAGTGCGCGAGATCCTCGCGTCCTACGCCCGGGTGATCCGCGAGCTGGACCGGCCCCCGATCCTGGTCGGCCACTCCATGGGCGGCTTCTTCGTGCAGCATCTGCTGGGCCAGGGGCTCGGCGCCGCGGCGGTGGCGATCACGCCCGCGCAGATCAAGGGCGTCACGGCGATCAGCCCGGCACAGGGCCGGGCGGTACTGCCGGTGCTGCGCGATCCGCGCAATGCCACGCGGGCGGTGTCGTTGACCCCCAAGCAGTTTCGCTACGCCTTCACCAATACGGTCTCGCGCGCGGAGTCCGATGCGCTGTACGAGCGCTGGGCGGTGCCGAGTCCGGCTCGGCCGGTGTTCCAGCTGGCTCTGGCCAATGTGCTGCCGAATTCCCCTGCGGCCGTGCGGACTCGCAACGAGACGCGCGGACCGTTGTTGCTGCTGTCGGGACGGTTCGACCACTCCGTTCCCGATCTGCTGACCCGCGCGACCCATCGCCGGTACCGCAAATCCCGTGCGATCACCGAATATCGACGTTTCGACGATCGCGGACATTCGCTCACCATCGACCGGGGCTGGCCCCGGGTGGCCGATACCGCCCTGGATTGGCTGCGCCGCATGCCGCAATCCTGAGGTATGAGGCCGATCCCGCGGTCGCCACGCCACCGAGAACCGTTGCCCCCCAAGCGGACCTGACACTCCGCGAACGTGAGGTGCTCGACCTGATCGCCGAGGGTGCGAGCAATCAGGAGATTGCCGACGGATGACTCAGTACACCGGGCCGGTGTACTTCTCGCCCGGTCCCTTGCCCGGCTCGTCGGGATAGGCCGACGATTCGCGGAACGCGCGCTGCAGCGACTGCAGGCCCTCGCGGATGGGTCCGGCATGGGGACCGAGGTATTCGACCGAGGCGGTGACGAGCCCGGCGAGCGCGGTGATGACGCGGCGGGCCTCGTCGAGATCCCGGCGCGGGCTGGCCTCGGGGTCCTCATCGGCCAGGCCCAGCTTCTCCGCGGCCGAACTCATCAGCATCACGGCCGCGCGGCTGATCACCTCGACGGCGGGGACATCCGCCAGCTCGCGCACGGTCTCGGACTCGTTCAGCGACGCCTCACTCATGCCCGTAGCATGGCATCCGGAACCGATCCGGCCGGTCGCGGGGGCAGGCGATTGGGAGGTTCACGTAGGGGGATGTTAAGCTGTCCTGCGACGACCGCCCCGGTCCCGTTCTTCAGATCGGTCTGGGGCTCTAAGTGGAGCCCGACTCCCACCGTCAACCGGCGACACGCCAGGTTCGACGGTCCGGTCGCCCATCAGTTTGGATGGGTTCCTCGTGCGGGGTTTCCCCAGCACAGGGTCGATGCGACTCGTTCGTGTCGGCGGCCGGTCTACATTCGGGCCCCGTGGCGGTGAAATACCGCGACGGGGCTTTCGTGTTGGATATGGGGTTGCAGCTATAGCTTGCGGTCGTTGGACGACACCGCTTGACCTAGGAGGCCCCATCAGCACTGAGACCCGCATCAACGATCGCATCCGCGTACCCGAGGTCCGCCTCATCGGACCCGGCGGCGAGCAGGTTGGGATCGTGCGTGTTGAAGATGCACTGCGCGTCGCCATGGAGGCAGACCTCGACCTGGTCGAGGTCGCACCGGATGCGCGCCCACCGGTCTGTAAGATCATGGACTACGGCAAGTTCAAGTACGAGACGGCGCAGAAGGCACGCGAGTCCCGGAAGAACCAGCAGCAGACCGTGATCAAGGAGCAGAAGCTCCGCCCGAAGATCGATGACCACGACTACGAGACCAAGAAGGGACACGTCCTGCGCTTCCTGCAGGCCGGCTCGAAGGTCAAGGTCACGATCATGTTCCGTGGTCGCGAGCAGTCGCGGCCCGAACTCGGCTTCCGGCTTTTGCAGCGGTTGGCGTCCGACGTCGCCGAATTCGGTTTCGTCGAGACCTCGGCCAAGCAGGACGGCCGAAACATGACAATGGTCCTCGCACCGCATAAGGGTGCGAAGACGCGGACAAAGGCACAGCAGGCGGCATCGTCGCAGCGTGATGCCACGCCCGCCACCGGTGGAGAAGCTCCGGCCCCCGAGGCCGCTCCGGCCCCCGAGGTCGTAGACGGAGTGGCTCCGCAGTAACCCGATACAGCACCGGCGGATTCGCGCTTTTCGCGTGCCCGCCGGTACGACACAGATTGAGGAATCCATGCCGAAGATGAAGAGCCACAGCGGCGCCTCGAAGCGATTCAAGGTGACCGGTAGCGGCAAGCTGCGTCGCCAGCAGGCGAACCGTCGCCACCTGCTCGAGCACAAGCCCTCTACCCGGACTCGTCGTCTGGACGGTACGGAGCCGGTCGCGAAGGCCGACGTCGCTCGTATCAAGAAGCTGCTCGGTATCTGAGCCGGCTCTGCCAACCGACCATCCCTCCGGGCGCCGCGAGCGCCCCTCATCGAACAAGGACTGACCAGTGGCACGCGTCAAAAGGGCCGTCAACGCTCAGAAGAAGCGCCGTACCGTTCTCGAGGCCAGCAAGGGCTACCGCGGCCAGCGGTCGCGCCTGTACCGCAAGGCCAAGGAGCAGCAGCTCAAGTCGCTGACCTACGCGTTCCGGGACCGCCGGGCGCGGAAGGGTGACTTCCGCAAGCTGTGGATCGCCCGCATCAACGCGGCGGTGCGCGCGAACGACATGACCTACAACCGCTTCATCCAGGGCCTGAAGGCCTCGGGTGTCGAGGTGGACCGCAAGATCCTCGCCGAGCTCGCGGTGTCCGACGCCGAGGCCTTCGCCGGCCTGGTCGCGGTCGCCAAGGCGGCGCTGCCGGAGGACGTCAACGCCCCGGCTGCCTGATTCATCAGGTGACACAACACGATTCGGAACGACCCGTGGATGCGCTCTCCGAGCGCAACCCACGGGTCGTTTCCGCTGTCAAGCTGCATCGCGCCCCGCAGCGCCGCAAGACCGGCCTGTTCCTGGCCGAGGGCGCGAATTCCGTTGCGGCGGCGCTGGATACCGAGCGCGTATCGGAGCTGTTCTACTCGATGCGGGCCGCCGAACGCGAGCACGAGCTGGTCGCGGGCGCGGTCGCGCGCGGCGTGCGGGCGACGCTGGTGAGCGAGCGCGCCGCCGAACAGCTCGGGGAGACGGTCACCCCACCCGGTCTGGTCGCGGTCTGCCGCTCGGTGGATGTTCCACTACCGCAGGTACTTTCGTCGTCCCCCCGAATGCTTGCCGTCCCGGTCGAGATGTCCGACCCCGGCAACGCGGGCACCCTGATCCGAGTCGCGGACGCGGTGGGCGCGGACGGCGTTGTACTGGCCGGTGATTCGGTGGACCCGCACAACGGCAAATGCGTACGCGCCTGCGCGGGAAGCCTTTTCCACGTCCCGATCGCCCGCGAACGCGATACCGATACGGTGCTGGCCGCGCTGAAGGACGCCGGAATCACGGTGCTGGCCACCACCGCCCGCGGCGAGCTCGACCTCGACGACGCCGAGGACATCCTGCGCGGCCCGGTGGCGTGGCTGTTCGGCAACGAGGCCCACGGCCTGGACCCCGAGGTCGCGGCACGCGCGGACCATCGCCTCCGGATTCCTATCCATGGGCGCGCTGAGAGCTTGAATCTTGCTGCGGCTGCGGCGATCTGCCTGTATGCGAATGCGCGGGTGCAGCACGCTCGGGGTGAGTTCGTAAAGCCCAACGAATGAGGGCGGGCACCAACCCGCCCTCATTCCACTTCGAGACATTGCCTAGCTGCTGCGGTGGACGTTATCGCTGAACTTGCCCGGCATGTTCCCTGCGGGATCGTAGACGCACACCGTCCAGACGCCCCCCTGCCTGCCGTTTACTGTGGCGGCTTGTCCACATCCCAGCTTGGTCGTGGCGCGCCAGACCACCTGGGTGAAGCGGGGTGCCTTGGGCAGGCTCTCCGGATCGCTCCAGTCGACTTCCTTGACCTCGCTGTACCACTCCTTTACCGGTACTGTGCACGGCACCGGATTGGCGCCGCGGCTGGACCATTTCCAGGCCAGGTTCTCTCCGTAACCCTGTGCGTCGTGCTTCATGGTTTCGGTTATGGCGAGTGTTTTGGCGCGTCCTATGGCGAAGGCGACAAGTTTCTGGTCGATTGTCAGTGCGGACGCGTCGTGCTGTTTGCGGTACATGTTGTGGGCGTTCAGGCAGTCGTTCTGGAACGCCTCGGTCGTGAAGTCCTGGTGAGTGGCTGCCGATGCTGATCCGGGAGTTGCCAGCCCCAGAAGGACAGCGACTACCCCGATACATGCCGCTGCTGGGCATCTCGACCTGGTCACAGTAATCGTCGACGAACCAACCGCAGCCGAACGGGCGTGATTACGATGCATACGATCTCCTTCAACGCATAGCGGTCGGGAAGTTCGTCCGAAACGGTAATCCTTCTCGACCGGAACAGGTGAGATCTTGGTCGTGGCAGGGTGTTGAGAACTGACCGGCCTGCTGACCGTGCCTCTCGCCCTGATCGCCATTAGTTCGTAACGGAACCTCATACCGGATGGCCCGGACTCCGGTCGACGACCGCGTCGGGCATTCCGAGATCATCGGCATCGGCACCCGCGAATGCGACGCCGGTCGCGCCATGGGCGAAGAAGTCGTCCGGCTGTTCAACCAGCTCCCGCGCTGACTACCGCCGCTCACCGTCGTCGCCGCCCAGGAGAAACCCGAACCGATACCGCTCCAACGTCGGTGTGTGGAAGGCTGATTCGATGTCTGTAGCCCTCCGCCATATGGACGCCCGACTCTTCCCTGCCTGGCTCGAGCGCGGTCGAGACGAGTACGCCAAAGATCTTGTCGCTGCGGGGCAGACGCCCGAGGATGCCTACCGGCGTGCGGACGAAAGCATGGCTCGCTCCTTTCCCTCCGGTACACCGGGCCCGGGGCACGCGGTCTTCGACGTGGTCGATGACGCCGGGGTAATCCTCGGCTACCTCTGGATCGGGCCGGACGCGAGCGGCAACGCCGACGCCTGGTGGATCTGGGATATCGTCATCGACGCCGACAAGCGTGGCCGGGGCTTCGGGCGACAGACCATGATCCTCGGCGAGGAATACGCCCGGGCCCAGGGCGCTCATACCCTTGGTCTCAACGTCTTCGGGTTCAACACGGGTGCACGAGGCCTTTACGAGTCGCTCGGCTACGAGACGACCTCGGTCAAGATGCTCAAGAGACTCGACTGAGGGTTCAGGCAACGTTCCCTGCTGCGGCACTCGGTCGAGATGTATTGCCGCTCAACATAGTCCGCATGCCGATCGGCGGCGGCGTGCTCAGCAGTCGTGCAGGATGCCGTCGATGGCGTCGTGTTCGGCTCGGGTGACCCACAGGCCGTAGATCGACTTCACCTCGACCTGGTGTTCGACATACGCACAGCGGTAGGGCTTTTGGGGTGGTAGCCACGTGGCGGCGTCGCCGTCGCCCTTTTGCTCGTTGGTGGGGCCGTCTACGGACTGGAGGTTGCGGGGGTCGTTGGCGAGGTCTCGACGGCGGTCGGCGGGGAGTTGCTGGGCGCCGGTTTGCCAGGCGTCGCCCAGGGGGACCATGTGATCTATCTGTACGACAGTGCTTTTCGGGCCGCGTACGAAGACGATCGATTTCCCGGTGTAGGGATCGTGCAGGGTGCCGGAGGTGATGTGGCAGCCGGTGGCGGGTTTCGCGTCGGTGAGGTCGCGGCGCAGGATGTCGTCGCGGGTGTCGCAGCCGTTGTGGCCGCCGGGGGCGCTGTTGTCGTCGGTCCAGGCCTGGCCGAACTGATCTCGGCTGTAGCCGGTCATGGGGGCGCGGCCCTTGATCGGTAACTGGGCCAACATCTGTTCCGCGGTCGCGGGGCTGATCGGGCCGGGTGGAACCGGTCCGGCGCCCGCCACGGGCCCGGTAGTTGCCTTACATCCGCACAACAGTGAGACCGCTGCCAGCAGTGATACCGACAGCGTGACGACGATCCTCATCGAACTTCCTTTGCCGAGCAATGGAATTCATTGTGCCCCACCGTCCGGGCCGGGGCGACAACGGAATTCGCGGTGCTACAGGAATTCGGTGCGATACTGAGCGGCCAGTTGGGCCGCCTTTTCGCGGCTCGCGGCTTGCTCTGCTTCGGAGAGCTGTGGTGGCGGTGCGGTCGGGCTCTCGATCGGGACGGCGACCTGGAGGAAGTACTCCTCTTGACCGGCGGGAGTGCACATGCACAGCATGCGCGCGGGCTGGTCGGAGACGTTACGGAAGAAGTGCGGTGCGTTGGCCGGGATGTTGACTGTCTCTCCGGCTTTCACGTCCACCTCCTCGCCACGGAAGGTGAAGCGGAGTTGTCCCTCCAGCAGCGTAAACATCTCCTCGAAGTCGTGCCGGTGCGGAGGCGGGCCGCCGCCGGGCGGCACGTGCATATCGATCAGGCAGTATCGGCCGTCGGTTTGCTTGCCCGACAACAGGATTGTGTAGACATCACCGGCCAGCGCGATGTACTGCAGGTCGTCGTCGGTCTCCGGTCGCACGACCGCGAGCCGACGTTGGGGATCGTCCGGGGGGATCGGCGAGGGGAGGGTCACGATGGTCGCTCCTTCGGATCGAAGCGGAACATTTCATCCGCTTCGAGCAGGCTAGTGCGCGGTCGTCGACCATGTCCAGGTCGTGCACTGTCACCAATCGAGATCCTGTCATCGCTCGGTGAAGGCCGACTGCTTCGGGGTAAGCGCCGTTACCTCTCTCCACCGCATGACCACGATCAGTCGCGATCGACGGTAGAGAATCCGGACACGTACGCCTATCCCAGAAGACCCGGAATTCGATGTGCCCCTGCAATTGTGAGGGACCCACAGTCAGCACTGAGGTTCCGCGTTTTCACGGAGAGCTCCAATTCATGCTTTGGTGGCGTTGGCTGACAGCGCGGGCGAGCTATCCCTGTGGGGGTACGTCCTATCCCTGTGGGGGTACGCCGAATTCCGGGTTTTCTCGGATAGGAATGCGTGTGCGGGTTCTCTACCGTTGGTATCCGGCTGATCGTGGTTGTGTGGTGGAGAGAGAGGTAACGGCATGCGGGCGAGCATTTTTCGGCGACGCAGATCGGACGGTACGGGTACACGGCGGGGTGTTTTGATGGTCGTCGCCGCGCTCGTGGTCGGGTCCCTGGCTGGGCTGGGGGTAGCCAGGGCTGTGCCGGTGGGTTCGGTTCCGGCCGGTGATCTGGATCGCTTCTCTCGCCAGCACCTGGACTGGCATGTGTGTGGCGATGACGCACTGGATAAGGCCGGCGCGCAGTGCACTGAGGTGACGGTGCCGCTGAATTACGTCGAGCCGCAGGGCCGCACCATCACCGTCGCGATCTCCCGACTGTCCGCCACCGATCCGGCGAAACGCCGAGGCATCATGCTGACCAATCCCGGCGGCCCCGGTGCGCCCGGACTGGGCCTCCCGCTCTACCTCGCCGAGGCGATGGCGCCGGACGTGCGGGACCGATACGACCTGATCGGGATGGACCCGCGCGGTATCGGCCGGTCGGCACCCGTGCATTGCGGCTGGCCGATCGGGCTCGGACTGCAGTCCGCGGGGGTGGATCTCGAAAGCTTCGGCGAATCCGTTGCGACACAGGCGGATCTGGCGGCGCGCTGTCAGACGGCTGAGCACGACAAGCTGCCTTACATCACTACTCGCAACACCGCACGCGATATGGATGTGATTCGCGGTGCGCTCGGCGAGCAGAAGATCAGCTATCTCGGCGGCTCGTACGGCACGTACCTAGGAGCGGTCTACACACAGATGTTCGGCGACCGCACCGACAGGGTCGTGCTCGACAGCGCCATCGACCCGCGGCGCTACCCGGTCGGGCTGATGCAGGACATCGGCGCGCCCGACGAGGCAGCGCTCGACGCCTGGGCCGACCGGACCGCCGCACGCCATGACGAATACCGTTTGGGCGTCACACGTGCCGAGGTCCGCGCCACCGTGACCACTCTGATCCGGCAGGCGGCGCGCACACCGATCCGGATCGGGTCCTACGATCTCGACGATCACTGGATTCCGGTACTGCTGCACGAATCGCTCAGTGATCAGCGTCGCTACGACGAACTCGCCAGCCAGGTCCGGCTTTTGGCCGATGCCGCCGCCGGTCATCCGGTACAGCCAACTCCCGAGTTGGAGCAGTTTCTCGCCCTCCGGCTGACGGCTAAGCCGCAGGAGATCTCCGGTCACGATGCCGTGTGGTGCGGTGATGTCGCCGCCCCGCGCGATCCGGATTGGTATTGGCGCAATATCGAGGCCAGCCGGGCCACCCAGCCGGTGTTCGGTCCCTATGTCAACAACATCACCAGCTGCGCGTTCTGGCCCGCGCCGGTCGAGGCGCCGACCATCGTGCAGAACTCGGCGCCGACATTGATTCTGCAGGCCACCGGCGACACTCGCGCCCCATACCAAGAGGGTGTCGACCTCCATCGTGCGCTGACCGGCTCCCGGCTGATCACCCTCCAGGATGTCCGCGTCCACGGAATCTATGGCCACTTCCCCAATCGTTGCGTAGCGGACACGGTCGACACCTACCTGCGCGACGGCACCCTGCCCGCCACCGATCTCACCTGCCACGCGGACTGATCCTGACGGTTCTTCAGCATGGTGACCGAGTGGTCGAATCGGCCGTTGGTGACGGCTGGGTGAAGGCGTCCCATTCGGTGGGGGAGAACAGGTCAGAAGAGATGGATCATCTCGCCCTGGATGCCCGGTGGGAAGCTCACTAATGGCTTGCGTCCCACCGGGTGTCGTTCACAACCTCTACGTGGTCGCTGACATTCGAACCATTGAAGTGGATGACTCGACATTCATGACGAGCGTTCCCTTGCGATCGCCAGGATTAGATCTCTGGTTTCTGATGTGCCCAGGGTCAGACGCCGAAGTCGTTCGCTCGCGTCCTTGTACTTGACGACCTCATCCTCTGTCTCCAGGTACAGGGCACCGGCGAATTGCTCGAGAAAGACGACGGACGTCGGGGTGAGCCCGGTGTTGGGGAGTGGCGGGAAGTCCAGGCAGAGGAACGTGCCCATGAGACCGGCCATGGGATCCGTCGCCCCGGCGGGTATGGCCCTGATGGTGACATTCGGCAGGTCTGAGAGATGGACCAGGTGATGCAGTTGGTCGTGCATCACTCGAGGGCCGCCGGTCAGCTGGCGCAGTACCGATTCCGGGATGAATGCCTCGTACTCGAATCGCTGCTCGCGGAGTCGGCGTTGACGCTCCTCGGCGATCGCCATGCGGCCCGCTATCTGTTCGGGCGACCAGTTCGGGTATTCCGCCCAGATGAGCTGTTGTCTGTACTCATATGCGTGCAGAAGGCCGGGGATGAGGTTGCTATGTCGCTGGGTCAGTCTTCGGGCGGCTTCCTCCAAGTGCAGGAAGTACTCGAAGCCTTCCCATTTGTTACCGAAGTACGCACGCCACCAACCACCTTCGGACTTGCGTTCGGCGCGTACCTCCTCAGCGAGCGTGAGCAGTTGTCGCCGTTCCGCGTCGCTCACACGCAGCTTGTCGCAGATGGCGTTGAGCATGAGGCTCGTGACATTACGTTTCACACCGTCCTCTAGGCGCCCATACGTTTGCGGCGAAGTCTCTACGGCTCGCGCGACCGCGTACTGCGCCAGCCCTGCTCGTTCCCTGTACTTCTGCAGCTCTCGCCCGAATGTCCTGCTTGCAAGAGTCGAGCCTGCCATCGTTACCCTCGCTATCTATTGGCCTGAATTCTGGAAAACCTCGTTCTGGAACCGATTGGAAACAGGAGCGGTGAAGCCGCCGAAACCCCCCGCCCTGCTGATCGGAAGAGTATCACTACAGGTAGTGCTCCGCTTCTGATTCGGCAATGGGAAGGAATTCAAAGTGGTTGTGTCCTACGGTCTTCCGATAATCGATCGCTGCGCGACCGGTCGGCTCGTCCGCGTGGGCCGACTGAAATCCGGGTTCTTATATAGGAATTCGATTCGGCGGTGCCCGGGACCGCGAAACTGCGCTGTGTGCGGGCGATCTCGGCGTGGTACCTCGAGGTAGTGCGGGCTTCGGGGTATCGGTATCCCGGCCGTGCTCGGGTGCGCCGTGCGGATTCGCGCCCGCCCGCCTAATGCTTCCATTCGGTAATGTGCGTCACAATGCATTGATTAGCTGCATGGTTGCCCTGTTTCATCGAGTAAACCTCCGTGCGGTGATTGTGGGTATCTCGGTGAATGCAAGGCTTGTCGCGGTTCTGTCGTTCTTCGTAACAGCTCTGGTGGGTACTGCGGCGGTTGTGCATGCTCAGCCGCCGCAAGAGTTGCATTACAGCGCCGGTCTCTCCGGTGACTCGGTACTTCTGAGCATCGATGCCGGGTCCCTCGTGGTCGCCGACGGCCAGCTGCAGATCCGGGATCCGGGCAATGTGGTGGTCGGCGGCATTCCGCTGGTCTACGAGCGCAATGGCCGACGCTGGCCGATCGCGGCCAGCGTGGACGGCCGCACGGCCCGCATCACACCGAGCGTCGACCCCGCCGCCGCGATTCCCGCGCCCGATCCGATGCTGACCCAGGTCGACCTCAACCCCGGTTCGGACCAGTTCAACGACGCCCTCTCGCACTTCTCCACCGAGGTCGGCGTCGCCACGGCCCTCGGCGCCCTGATCGGCACGGCCATCGGCGCGGGCCTGGGCTGCCTGCTGGGCGGCCTGGCCGCCGGCGCTGTCGCCGCGGTCCCGACCATCGGCGTCCTCGCGGTCCCCGGCTTCCTCGGCGGCTGTCTGGTCACCGCCGTCGCGGGCGGGGCGATCGGCGGCCTCATCGGCACCATCGCCTTCGGCGTCCCGGTAGCCATCGCCGCGGCCATCCTGTTCTTCGGCGCGATCAACCAGCCTCCGGTGCCGTCGACGAAATGAATTGCCCGCAGCGGGCTTTCACTGTGCACAGTGCGGCGTGCGGTAGCGCCCGGGCGCTACCGCGTGCGGTCGGCGCGACGCGTGCCGGTGTGGAGGCCGCCGAGTAGCGACGTCGATCATCGCGCGGGCGATTCCATCGACGGGTTCGTCAGAGCGTCGGTGCTATCCACCCAACACGGTCAGTAGCGCGGTGCCCACGGGAACGCCCAGTCCAGTGCAGGCGTCCCAGCCGGGGCCTGCCGAGAAGGACCCGTTGTTGCCCGCGGTGATGTCCCGGAAGCCCGGCGCTGCTTGGCCTTTCGCCACACCGCGGTAGAGCGCCGCTGGCAGCAGGCCCTGCTTGCTTCCGAGATCTTGTGCCAACCGGCATACCAAACCGGCCCACAGCGGGGCTGCGGCGCTGGTTCCGCCGACGACTTCGGTATTTCCGTTCACGTAGATCTGATATCCGGTCTGCGGATCGGCGTCTGCCGCGACATCGGGCACACCGCGTCCGGAGCCCGGCACGCCCACGTCGGCCTGCCAGGACGGCACCGGGTAGACAGTGCTCACGCCGCCGCCGGTAGCGGAGTTCGGCCCGTCGTTCCAGACGGTCTCCGATTCCACTCCACCGCCCGAGTCGAGATTCAGCGTCGTGCCGCCGACACCGAGCACGTAGGGACTCGAGGCCGGGTAATCGACGTGGTTGTTCCCGTCGCCGACACCGTCGCCGCTGCCGCCGTCGCCCGCTGAGACGGACACCGTGACGCCGAGTGCGGCGCCGTCGCTGCAGGCGGAATCTATTGCCTGACGGCCTTGTTCGGACCATGATTCCTCGGGACCGCCCCAGCTGATGCTGACCACGGCCGGCGTGGGAGTGGCATGGACCGCCTGGCTCAACGCGTCGACGAAACCCTGTTCGCTGTTGGGCCCGAAGTAGACCAGCTGAGCTGCTCCATTTGCCGCAGAGCCCAGAACCTCGATGTCCAGGGTGGTCTCGATGGTGGCACCGTCTGTTCCCGGGTTGTTCTGGCCACCGTCGACGCCCACCGCGGTGACGCTCGGCGTGTTGAGGCCCGCGCTGGCGAAATACGTATCCAGGTCATCGGTATTGAAGCCGCCGCCGAATTCGAGGATGGCCGCCGTCTGGCCGGAGCCGTTCCCGGCGGGGAAGCTGTACACCGACGCCAATTGCGTTGGCACGTAGGACGCGGCCGGGCTGACGGCGGTCAGCACATGCGGCCGCACCACCGGTCGGGTGTCCAGGCCGAGGACGGCGATGACGACACCGTCCAGTAGAGCGGGCAGCTGAAGATCTCCGTGACGAATGCGGAACTCGCACGGGGGGTTGCCGGCCACTGGATCCGTGCCGCGAACCCTGCGCAGTTCAGCGCCGAACAGCAGCTGCGCCACCGATGCCGAAGCGGTCGCCTGCACGCGTCGCGATGAGATGTACTCGCCGACGATCTGCCCGCCCACAGCGGTGAGAGTCGAAGTGACAAGCGCCATATCGGCAGGTTCCGCGCCGTATCGCGCGGCGAACTCTGCCGGAGTCACCGTCTCCCCACCGGTGATCAACCGGATGGGCAGCGGCTCTCGACGCCTCAGGACGAGGGTGAATCCGATCGTCTCGTCCGGGTCTACCGGACCGAGGTCCGTGACATCGGCGATCGAGGGGAGCCAGCTTCCGGGTAACGGGATATGAGTGGAATCCGACATGAGATCCTTCCTTCCGAAAGGCTCCGGTCTCCTGGCAGAACGGGTTGTCCTGCAACGGGATTCATCGAGGCGGCAAAGTCTCCGCGTAGCCATGTAAATCGTACGGCCACAGTGATTCCGAACGGAAGCAGAACAGATATCATCACCGCGCCAAAGCGATGACAACTATGCGGCGGGGCGGGAACCTGATTGCCGTCGCGCGATCGCCCGCACCACCCAGCCGGAATGCGTAACCCGCCCCGACTGCGGGTCTGTGCTCGTCCGGGTGGTGCGAGCCGAGATCACGGCATCAGCCGAAATCGGCTGTCACCGGCTACGACCCGGAATTACGGGCACACAGCGCCCGGGTCCGCCGCCTTGATGATGGCGCACGCCGCAGCCTGGGCCGCAGCGGCCCCAGCCGCAGCCCCCTCCGGTGAACTGGAGCTGCTGCCGGACGAGCCGGTGCCACCGGCAACCGGCGCGGGTGCACCCGAGCCGCTGTCGGCCGAGCCGGTGCCACCGGCAACCGCCGCGGGTCCATGGGAGCTGCCCGCGCCAGCCTGCAGGATCGCGCTGAAGTCGCTGCCAGCCGAGCCGGTGCCGCTGGCATCGACCACCTTGGCGGTGCTGGGCGCTTCGGGCTGCAGCGCGATATCTGCCTGTGCGGTGGCGCAGGACAGGAACGCGGCGCCGATCACCAGCGCGCCGACGGTCAGCCGTGAGAAACGCTTCATGTTGAATGTGCCTTTCTTCGAAGGGGTTTCGAACGTCCGAAAGTCCGGACGTTCGAAACCATCGAGAGCCGCACATACGCCGTTTCGCATGAGACGTCACTTATCGATCATTGCGGTGTGAATGCTCAGCGACCGATCAATCGGTCGGTAATCGGGGTCATATTCAGGCGAGTGGGGCCAGCGCCTCCGCGAGCGGAGTGAGAATCGACGGGGTGTGCGGCGTCGGCAGATAGACGATCGCCAGATCCAGTCCCGCCTCGGCCAGCGCCGCGATCTGTTCGACGGCCGGGCCGAATTCGCCATTCTCACCGAGCCTGATATGGCTGGATAACGTGATCTGCGCGGGATCGCGGCCGATATCCGCGCAATGGGCATGGAGTACGTCGCGCTTGCGGATGAACTCTTCTACGGGGCCGCCGAGGTAGTTCCAATGCTGTGCGAAGCGGGCGGTGGTGCGCAGGGTGCGCTTCTCGCCGTTGCCGCCGATACAGATCGGCGGGTGTGGGCGCTGCGGGCCCTTGGGTTCGTTGCGGGCCTCGGTGAGTTGGTAGAACTTGCCCTCGAAGGTGGTGGTCTCCTTCGACATCAGGCCCACCAGCACCTCGCAGGCCTCCTCGAAGCGGTCGCTGCGGTCGCGGGCGCTGCCCAGTTCGAGGCCGTAGGCGCCGGACTCCTGCTCGTTCCAGCCCGCGCCGATGCCCAGTTCGAGCCGCCCGCCGGAGATGATGTCCAGGGTCGAGGCCATATTGGCGAGCACGGCCGGATGCCGGTAGTGGATGCCGGTCACCAGGGTGCCCATCCGCAGGCGGCGAGTGGCCTGTGCGAGTGCGGTGAGGGTGATCCAGCCCTCCAGGCAGGGCCCGGTCGGATCGGAGAAGATCGGATAGAAATGGTCGAAGTTCCAGCCGGATTCGAAGATCTCGATATCGTCGGCCTCCCGCCAGACGGCGAGCAGATCTTCCCAATTGGTGTGCTGCTGTGAGGTTTTGAATGCGAAGCGCATGCCCGCCAGCCTACGGGTCGGCGGCGCTCGCGGCCGATATTGCGGGCCTTCGTCGACGGGTGTCGCGGGCCTTCGGGAATTAAGGTGTTCGCATGCGGATGCGGCGGGTGTATCTGGGTGCCGAGTATGTGGCGCTGTTCTTCGGGGGGACGACCGTGTACAACGCGGTGTTGCGCGGTAGGCCGCCGATTCCGGCGTTGCTCGCGCTGGCCTGCGGGGCCGCGGTGTATTTGCGGCGTTCGCCCGGATTCGATCGGGCCTCGCTGTGGCGGGCCGAGGCGTTGGATGGTCAGGCGCGCTCGATAGCGGTGTCGGCGGGGGCGAGCGCGCTGGCGCTCACCGCGGCGACCGCGGCGGTGCGGCGGGAGGATCTGTTCGATCTGCCGCGGCGAAATCCGTGGCTGTGGCTCGCGGTGATGGTGTTGTATCCGGCGCTGAGTGTGTATCCGCAGGAGTTGATCTTCCGGTCGTTCCTGTTCCATCGGTATGCGCCGGTATTCGGTGAGGGCAAGGGTCTCGTCGCCGCCAGTGCGGCCGCGTTCGGTTATGTGCACATCATCTTCGGCAACTGGTTCTCCGTGGTCGCCAGCGGATTCGGCGGCTGGATCTTCGGGATGCGATATCTGCGCACCCGGTCGCTGGCGACCGCCTCCGCCGAGCATGCGGTGTATGGGATGCTCGTCTTCACCGTCGGCCTGGGCCGGTACTTCTATCACGGCGCGGCGCCCGCCGCCCGAATCCGATTGAGCGACCGGCCCGGTGGGTCGGTGTTAGCATCGCGGAGGTGACCGATACCGGAGTTTTGCGAATCGGAATCCTGGGAGCCGCACGGATCGCGCCGACGGCGCTGATCAAACCGGCCGCGGCCGATCCCGGTGTGGTGGTCGCCGCCGTGGCTGCGCGAGATCCGTTGCGGGCGAGGCAGTTCGCCGATAAACACGGCATCGGGACGGTGTACAACGGCTACGACGAGCTGATCGCGGCCGACGATATCGATGCCGTCTACAATCCGCTGCCCAACGGCCTGCACGGCAGGTGGACACGTGCGGCGCTGGCCGCGGGCAAACATGTCCTGTGTGAGAAGCCGTTCACCGCCAATGCCGCCGAGGCGCGCGAAATCGCCGATCTGGCAGAGGATTCCGGCCGGGTGGTCATGGAGGCGTTCCACTATCGCTACCATCCGATGACGCGGCGTGCCGAGGAGATCATCGCCTCGGGCGAACTGGGCAAGCTGGTGCGGGTGGAGACGACGCTGGCGTTTCCGCTGCCGAAGTTCTCCGATATCCGCTACAACTACGGGCTCGCGGGCGGCGCGTTGATGGACGCCGGATGCTATGCGATCCACATGGCCCGCGTCTTCGGCGGCGAGACTCCCGAAGTCGTTTCGGCACAGGCGAAGTTGCGCGATCCGCGGATCGATCGCGCCATGACCGCGGAGCTGCGCTTCCCCAGCGGCCACACCGGCCGGATCAGCTGCTCGATGTGGTCGTCGGAACTGCTGCGGATCAGCGCCCGGATCGTCGGCGAACGCGGGGAGATGAAGCTGTTCAATCCTGTTGCGCCGCAACTGTTCGGCAAGTTGTCGGTGCGGCTGGCACATAACAGCCGGGCGGAACGATTCCCCCGCCGGACCACCTACGCCTATCAGCTCGACGCCTTCGCCGATGCGGTGCTGCGCGGCGGGCCGGTGCCGACCGGACCGCGGGACTCCGTCGAGAATATGACCGTCATCGATGCGATCTACCGCGCCGCGGGATTGCCGCTGCGCGAACCGAGTTGACACTACTGCTTGTCCTGACCGATCGCGGGGCTGATCCGGCGCCACTCGCGGTCCCATTCGGCGGCGCGGCGACGGGCGAGTAGTCGGCCGGTGAACCAGGTGAATCCGCTTGTGCCGATCCACATTCCGGCCGCCGACAGGAATCCGATGCCGGTGCCCTGGGCGACGGCCACATCGGCCGACAGCGGCGGTGTCGTCGGATGGCCATCGGGTCCGAGCCACAGGGTGATCCGATCACCGGGCTTCGTCGTGCCCAGGACATCGATCACCGCCTCCGCGGAGCCGCCGGGGCGCTCCCAGCGCGCGTGGGCGTGCCACAGATTCGTGGCCACCTCGCTGGCGGACGGCCGGTCCGGGGCGGTGGTGATCACCGCCGCCACGGCGGATTTCGTGGAGTTCTCCGATCGGATTCGCGCCGCGGCCGCGTGATGTCCGGCCGCGCCGCACCAGATCGCCACCGGGACGGCGGCCAGCATCGACAGCACCGCGAGGATGCCGACCAGCCCCTCGACGCGATCCGACAGCCGCATCAGCGGATTGCGAGCCCACGGCGCGATGCGCAGGATTCGCACCGTCGTCGAGCCGTCTCGTGCCATTTCGCCTCCCACGCGACGCACGTCTCTCGCCTGGTCGTGCGGTAGCCGCCGAGTGTCGTCGGCGTGCCACCGATTTCGGTTGGACGCCCTGATGGTATTCGCAGGTGTGGGCGGAGGAGGGGAGATTGCAGCGGCGCGATTCTCGCCGTCGTCGCCGGGGCTGCCGAGAGGTGGCCCGCCACTACCGGTGCGCAGGTCGATGGGCTTCACCCTGACCACGCTGGCATCGGCGACGATCCTCATGATCGCCCCTATCCCGGCGGCGGTGGCCTGGTTCGTGCCGGTATCAGCTGATCACACTGCTGCTTGCCCACCTGTAGCCGGAAACGGTGGAAATCGGGGCATGTGAATTCGTCGGGTACGGGGCACAGTGAAGATCGGACCGCAATCAGTCGCGCGGTCGGGATCGGGGAGGGGAGCCTCCTTCGATCGTTCTCGCTCGTGTGCTCGGTAATCACCTATCACCACGGATGAGGTACGCAAATGACTCGCACTATGTACGATTCCACGTCCGCGAAGGACATTCCGGCCGACGCGGCAATGGTGGCCGGTTATATCGATGGAAGATTCAAATGGTCCCAGTCGGATTGGGCCCGATTTCCCAAGGCGATCAAGGTGCATATCGCCGTCGACCCGCATGCCGATGCCGGTGAGGTGCTCGACGTCGAACAAGGGGACAGCCGTCCGGATCAGGCCCCCGGTTGGATCAGAATGCGGCAGGCGGCCGGTGTGAAGCGACCGACCATCTACTGCAACAGATCGACCTGGCCCGCGGTACAGGCCGCGTGTAAGGGACTCACCTATGCGTCCTGGGTCGCCGAATGGACGGGCCACGCGCATGAAATCGAAGGCGCGGTCGCCTGTCAATGGGCCGACCCGGGACACGGATCACCCGGCCATTACGACCTCTCGCTCGTCGTCGACGACAGCTGGCCGGGTCCCAGGCGCGCCCGGGACTGAATCGAGTGCGTCCGGCTGGCTCACCCATCCGGGGGAGCCGGCCGGAAGGTGTTCAACGACGAGCCGATCGCGGGTAACTGCCCGAAACGCTAGCGCAGTGCGACGGGAAGGGCGTGCAGCCTGGCGCCCATGATTCCGCCCGGTGTGCTGTGGCGGAGGGTGTCGAGGGGAACGGTGAGGCGGGCCCGGGGGTAGTCGGTGCGGAGGGTTTCGGCGAGGGCGCGCAGTTCGAGGTGGGCCAGCTGGGCTCCGAGGCAGTAGTGCGGGCCCGCGCCGAAGGTGAGGTCGTTGTTCCCTTGTCCGCCTTGGGTATTGATGCCCTGGATGTCGATGAGGACGGGGGAGCGGGCGGGGAGGGGAGTGCCTGCCAGGTCGAGATCGGTGGTGGTGAACCGCCACAGGGTGAAGGGCGCCGGAGGGTGCTTGCGGAGGGTTTCGCGGATCAGTTCGTCGTTGTCATGGGGTGCGGTCGGGTCGCCGAGTAGTCGCGCCATGAGGAAGCCGATGGTCAGGTCGGTGGTGAGCTGGCCGGCGAACAGGAGGGTGAAGACCTGATAGTGAAGGTCTTTCGGGGTGGCGCCGGGTGGCATGCGGTGGGCGAGTTCGGCGGCCGGTCCGTCGGTGTGGTCGAGCGCGGCGGTCGCCAGGCGGGCGAAGCCGGACATCGCCGGGCCGACGTTGGCGGGGTAGTCGGTGTGCATGAGGCGGCATGCGGCGATCGCGGTGTCGATGTGGTGGGTGGGGATGCCGAGCAGATCGCACAGGATGGTGAGTGGATATCGGGTGGTGAAGTCGGCCAACAGATCGACCTCGCCCGGGCCCACGCTGGTGAGCAATTGATCGGCAATGGTCCGCATCCGCGGGTAGGCCGCGCGCAGCCGCGCCGTGCCGAACAGTGGCGCGAATACTCGCCGGAGACGGGTATGCGCCGCGCCGTCGAGCGTGGTCACCGACATCTGCTCGGCGGCGGTGGGCTCGAGACCTGCTGTGCGAGCGTCCCAATGCGGTGGGGCGAGTGCTGGATCCTTGGCAAAACGGTTGTCCGCCAGGACCTTTCGGGCAAGGTCGGCATCGGTGACGATCCAGACCGGCCCGCCCGCCGGGGCCTCGACCCGGACGACGGGCCCCGCTGCCCGCAGGGCGGCTCGCTCGGGATCGGGGGCGTGCAGGGGGTGGGTCCGTATGGAGAACGGGCAGTTGACGATCGGGGCGTCCGACATGGTGATTCCCTGTCTGTGCGATGAGGCCACCTTCAAGGTATCTGCGTAGCGCAGTGACTGCAATACGCAGAGTCTTCGCTACGCATCGACTGCGCGGCGCAGTATGCTGGCCGCATGACTCGATCACGGGAAGATCTGCGGTCGGAGGTACTGCGGGCCATTGCCCGGTGGCAGATCCCGATCATCCAGCTCAACGGGATGATCGCCGAACGGCTGGGGATGACCTGGACCGATCTGCAGGCGCTGTACGTGCTGGCCAATCAGGGTCCGGCGACACCCGGCGAGCTGGCCAGGCGGGTCAATCTGACCAGCGGCTCGGCCTCGCGGATGATCGAGCGTTTGGTGCAGGCGGGATTCGCCCGTCGCGTACCCGACGACCATGATCGCCGGAAGGTTCTCATCGTGCCGGACGAGCGGGCGGTGCGACGCGTCGGCGGCCTGTACGACAGCCTCAACGAGCACCATCGCCGTGACCTCGAGGGCTTCGATAAGGCGGAGTTGGCGACCTTACTGCGGTTCCTCGAGTCGGCCACTCGGCAGACCGAGGACGAGATCGAGCGTTTCCCTGGCTGATTCACCGGAGATGTCCGGCTGTGGTCGTGCGTTGTTGGTCTCGGAGTCCAACTGGAGTTGGTGTATATACCCCGAATCGTGTTGGAAGCCTATTCTTTTCGACTACCCTGATAATGCGTTCGGTGTCCGGTTTGTGCTGGCCCCGGGCGTGGGATGGCCCGGAATGGCGTGGTGGTGAAAGGGCGGACGATGAGGCCTGTGATATCTGGCCCGGCCCAGGCACATTGGGGGCGGGAGTTGTTTCCGGATTCCCTCGATACCGCTACCGCGCGATTGCGGTCCGCTCTGATGGCGCGGGTGGGTTCCGACGGGGCGATTCGCGATCCTTGTCGTAGTCGGATTCTGGAATCCGTGCTGGCGTTGAATCTGTTGGAGCGCACCGGTTTACAGGGGGAGCGGCGGGAGCGTCTGGTGGGGTATCTGCGGGCGCAGGGGGCGACGGGTCGGCTGGATCGGCTGCTGGTGGACCTGGCGCTCACGCGGGCGGGGGCGGCGGGGCCGCCTGCCGGACTGGCCGAGGCGTTTCTCGCGCAGGCGCCCGGATTCACCGGCGCTCGTAAGCAGGCGATGTTCGATGCGACCTTCGCGCTCTACGATCTCGCGCCGCGCCGCCCGCTCGATCCGCGGGCCTTCGATCTGACGGGGTTGCACTGCTGGGCCAGGGTGCAGGTCACCGCAGTGAAGATCGTTCTCGCCGATGCCGCCGGGCGCCACGATCTGATCAGCGACGAGGATGTGCGGATTCTGCTGGAAACCCAACGCCGGGGCGAGGTTTGGGAGAGCAACGTTCTCATCAATCTGTGGGCGCTGCATGCCCTGCACCGGCTGCCGCATACCGAAGACGTTGTGGCCGAAGGGGTGGCCACGGCCATGGCCCATCAGCGTGCGGACGGTGGGATGCCGTTCATCACCGATACCGACACCTGGTGCACCGCCACCGCCGGTGTCGCGCTTGCCGCCGCCTCCGCGCCGCCCGAGACCCTGCACGCCATCGCCGCGCATCTGCTGGCCCAGCAACAGCCCGGTGGCGGCTGGTCCTATACCGATCTGTCCCGGCAGACCGATGTCGACGACACCTCGGTCGCCCTCCAATTCCTGTACGCCCTCGATGCCGACCGGTACCGCGAACCGATCCGCCGGGGAGAACGCTCGCTGCGGGCGGTGCACAATCCCGACGGCGGATTCCCCACCTACATCGCGGGGGCGGAGTCGGAGGCCTGTATGACCGCCGCCGCGGTGGACGCGTTCACCCCGCAGTGGCAACGCCATCATGAAATCATCACCGCCGGACTGGAATTCCTCGCCGATCAGCAATACGAGGATGGATCCTTCCCGCCGGACTGGTCGAGTAGCCGGCTGCACACCATCTTCCGCGCCCTGCTCGCCGCGACCCGCAATCCGGGCCCGCTGCCCGTCGCGTCGCAGCAGATGGTGAAACGAATCATGACGCTGGTGCTGGCGGGGCAGAACGCCGACGGCGGCTGGGGCCAGCAGGAGGAGGAGCCGAGCGATCCGATCAGCACGGCCTACGCCCTCATCGTCGTCTGCCGCCAGGACGATCCGGTCCCCGCGGCCCGCGCGGCGGCCTATCTGCTGGCCGCTCAGTGCGAGGACGGCAGTATCGCGTCCATCCCGGACTCGATCGGGCCACGGCCGCTGCGATTCACGATTCCGGTTCTCGCGGACATCTTCACGCTGCTGGCACTCGGCCATCTCGCCCGCCGCCTCGGCGAGGGCCCCCGTGAAGATGATCCGTTACCGGTTCGGTGTGGATTTGCGGCCTGCAACGGCATCGACGGAATATCCTTGTCGTCCTAGGTACGGCGAGTCGCCACGCCCGCGGAGAGGGGAGCACTATGTCGGATAGACGCGGTAGGACTGGTTCACGCCTGCCGACCACCATCGACACCACCAAGCCGCATGAGGCCCGTTTCTACGATTATTGGCTCGGGGGTGTCGACAACTATCCGGCCGATCGCGCGCTCGGCGACGAGATCGCCGCGCACGTCCCCACTATTCGGAGCATGGTGCGCCACAACCGCGGGTTCCTCGGTCGTGCGGTGCGTTATGCGATCGCCGAACTGGGCATCACCCAGTTCCTCGATATCGGCACCGGCCTGCCGACCGCCCGCAATACCCATGAGGTGGCCCAGGAGGTCGATCCGGCGGCCCGCATCGTCTACGTCGACAAGGATCCGCTGGTACTCGCCCATGCTCGCGCCCTGATGGCCAGCACGCGCGAGGGCAAGACCGCGTTCATCCACGCCGATCTGCATGACCCCGAGACGATTCTGGCCGATCCGGTGCTTGCCGACACGCTCGATCTGAGCCAGCCCGTGGCCATCACGCTGACCATGATCATGATGTACTTCCGTGATTCGGATAATCCGCACGGCATCATCGGGCGGCTGCTGGACGCGGTGCCCTCGGGCAGCAGTCTGACGCTCAGCCATCCCACCGCGGATTTCAATGCCGCGGCCACCGAACAGGCCGTGCAGGCCTGTGAGCACGCCGGAATCACCATGGTTCCGCGTACCCGCGCCGAGATCGAAAGGCTGTTCACCGGAACCGAACTCGTGGAGCCGGGCGTGGTCACCCTCGAGGACTGGCATCCCGAACTCGCCGAGGAACCGCGGTTCGAGGTCGAATCCTCCGCGGGTCCCGCCTGGATCTGGGCGGGCGTGGGGCGTAAGCCCTGATCGGCGGGCGGAGGCCGCGGGCCTCGGCGTTCGATCGCCCTCGATTCTCGGGTAGCCGAGGGCGATTCGCGTCAGTAGGGGCTGGTGTCCGGAATTCGGACAGGCGGTATCGCGGTCTTCTACCATGCTTGCGTGGCCGATGCGTATCGCCGTATCCGGCAATGGTTTTCGTCAACCAGGGTTGCCCGGATGCGATTGTCTACTCCCGTGACGATCTCCGCGCTGGCGGTGGTCGGGTTGATGGCGTCCGCGTCGGCGGCCCCCGTCGTCGCGCCGAGAACTCCCGATCAGGAGGTGGCGGCCGCGGAGTCGACCGAGACGACCGTCGAGTCGATGCCGCAGCAGAGCACCTCCTCGGATCCGACTCCGCCGGTGTCGGTGGAGCCGAGTACGACCGCGAGTGACGCGCCCGCTCCCGTCGACTCGCCGAATTCGCCGTCCGATCCCACCGAGCCGTCGCCGGTGTCGTCGGCCGATCCCACCGGATCGCCGGTCTCCTCGAGCGTCGATTCCACCGACCCGAGCCAATCGCCGGATTCGACGACCGACCCCGCCCCGGCGGCCACGACAACCGATACCGTCACACCGCCGTTGACGACGACGGACACCACGGTTCCGCCGTCGACGACGACCGACACCAGCATCCCGCCGTATACGACGAGCTATCCCCCCTACCAGCCGCCTTATCCGCCGACGCCGTATCAGCCGCCTTATCCGCCGCCGCCGTACCAGCCGCCCTACCCGCCGCCGTACTACCCGCCGCCTCCGACCAACCGTGTGGGGCTGCGGTTCGAGTTGTTCCTGTACGTCAAGGGCCGCCCACCGATCCCCTGCGGCATTCTGCGCCCGCGGGTATGGCCGAATCTTCCTGCCCCCGTGCCGATCACATCCCCGCCGCCCATTCGCCGGACGACCTCGTGCACCCCACCGTCCCCGGGCCTCCCCCTGCCGCTGCCGGACAATCGGACCGTGACCATCGCCGCGACCCCGACCCCTGCGCGCCCGCCGACCCGAACACCGTCCAGCACACCATCATCGGTCCCCGCGTCGAGGACCACCTCCGCCACGCCGACCCCGACCACCTCGGGATTGAGCGACCCGCCGAGGTAGCCCCCGACGGCCGCTGCGATCATGAACGCGTTGGCAATCCGCGCGATCACGTATCGACAGGAGGGTCCACCATGTTCCGCACTCGCGCTCTACCGGTTCTGGCCGCCGCGACCGGCTGCTGGGCGATCATCGCCGCGTCCGCATCCGCCGAGGGGCCCGCGACGGTCAGTGTCCAACCCGAACTCGGCTACAACGTCACCACCCTGACCATCAAGGGATCGGCCGCCTGTGACGGCGGCGGCACCGCCGGGATCACCGTCGTGGACGGCTCGCTGGAACAGATGTTCCGTGGCGGCGTCGGCGGCCCGATGGGCATCCAGCTCGACGGGCCGGTCCGGGTCGGCTGCGACGGCGCCCCGCATAGCTGGGAGGGCCACCTCATCGCACCCGGCCGCGTGCTGCCCAACGAATCCGGCGGTTCGGTCACAGTGACGCTTTCCCAGGGGCCATCCGTGCTGGCCAGCACCGGCCCGCAGCCGGTGCGTATCGTGACCTGACCGGCCGTTCATACCGAGATCGAGGCGAGGTCGACACCGCGCAGCGGGGTCGCCGTCACATCGTGTACCCGCTGCGACCAGACGGCATGGCCGTGGCCGGACCACAGCGGCGCGATCGGAAGGTCGCGGAGCAGCTGATTCTCGGCGAGGCGATACAGCTGGCCGCTGTCGGTCCCGGCGTCGGCGGCATCGGCGGCGGCCAGCAGGTGCGCGAAGCCCTCATCGGTGTATCCGGCGGCCCGCGCGAGCCCGGCGAGCAGCTCCTGCGGGCTCGACGTGCTCGGCGACCGGGTCATCGCGACGGGACCGTCGGCGGATTCGCCGGTGGCATCGTCGCGCTGTGTCGCGGTCACCTGTAGTGCGAGCGCCGTCCCGATCTGATCGGCGAGCGGCCGGGCCCAATTCCCCTGTCCGGCACCGAAGTACACCGTGACCGGGCCGGTGAAGGCGGCCTGGCCGAGCAGTGCCTTCGCCGCGGCCTGGTCGTGCGTGCACGGTCTGCAGGTGCCCGACCGCTCGCCCGGCGCGATGCCCGGCGGCAGCAGCGCCGCGGCCGGATCGACCTGTTGCGCGAGCGGACCCGCCGCCAGGCCCGCGCGATCCACCGCCATGGCGAAGGCGTGGCGCGCCGCCGCATCCGCGAAACGCCTGTCCGACACCGGGAATGCGAGATAGCCGGCCTCCGGCAGCGGCCACATCGCATGCCGGTCGGCGAAATCGTGGTGCATGGCGTCGTGCCGGTCGCCGGGGACCTCGGTGGCCAGGTCGAGGGAGCCCGCCTTCACCCGGTCGTACTGCGTGGCGAAATCGCCCACCCGGAACCGGATCTCGTGCGCCTTGCCGGGCGCGGCGTCGACCCGCACGAGTCGTCCGCCCACACCCGGCCGCCACGGCTCCGCCATCCGGAACGGCCCGTTGCCGATCGGATTCGCCTCGAATCCGGCCCAATCACGGGATGCCAGCACCGATTCCGGCAGCGGAAGCAGCGCGGGCGACGCCAGCACGGCCGGTACCTGACCGAAGGGCCGATCGAGCACGATCCGCAGGGTGCGCTCGTCGGGCGCGCTGATCTCCTTGGCGCGCAACACCTCCGTGAGCGCGCCGGAACCGGCCCAGTGCTCGGCGGCCACCGTGTGCCAGGTGTCCACATAGGATTTCGCGGTGACCGGTGTCCCGTCGTGGAACCGGCCGCCCGCGCGCACCGTGATCTCCCAGGTGGTTCGATCCGTGGTGGAGACCGATTCTGCGGCCCGCGGGATGCTCCGCCCGGTGGCCGCGTCGTAGTCGACCAGCGGTGTCCACAGCGCGCCGACGAGCGTTCGGCCCGCCTGATCGCGCAGGTCCGCGGGCAGCAGATGGGCCGGATCGCCGATGCCGACGGTGAGCACGCCCGGCTCGGGCGGCGGCGAGGTGTGCGAGCAGCCGGTGACACCGAGCAGCAACGCGGCCGATGCGAGGAGGAGGCGAGCGGTGCGACGCATGCCAACATCATCGACTGCCCACCGGGCGACGTCTCGGAAGTCGCTGTCCGAGTAGGGGTATCGGGACACAGGGGGATCGATCCGGCCGCGCGTTCGCATCTACAGTGAGATAAATCTACGACTCACTGGGAGGTAGTCGTGCGCCGCTGGTTGTTTCGCTCATCCCTGATGATGGTTACCGTGGCGGCGAGCCTCGCCGCGGCTACGCTGCCTGCCCAGGCCTGTGGGGAGGACGGGCCGCCCGGAGGCGCCGGGCAGGTCACGGGCACGCCCGGCGCGGAGAAGAATGTGAAGGTGGTCGGCAACCTCCCTGATGCGCAGGGCGCGATCTCGCTGAGCTTTCTCCCGTACGGCAACCGGGACATCATGGTCGTCTCCGGCGAATTCGGCCTGAAGACCTACGACCTCACCGCGAATCCGGCCGCGCCCCAGCTGATCGGGCGCCTCGATATGCCGGGGATGTGGGAGACCGAGGACACCCAGGTCGATCCGGTGCGCAAGCGAGCCTTCCTCTCCCGGGATCCACGCGCCTTCGGCGGCGACACCCACACCGGCGAATCCGGGATCTATGTGGTGGATCTGGCCGTTCCGGAGAAGCCGTCGGTGCTCAGCTACGTCAAGGTGCCCGCCGGGCACACCACCCGCTGCATCAACGACTGCCGCTATCTGTGGACCGGTGGACCGGCCAAGGCGGACAACATGCCCGCCGACTGGGGCGGGCGCCCGATGTGGGTGACCGACATCAGCGACCCGCGCAACCCGAAGGTCTTCCCCGACCCGATCGAGCTGGCGCGCAATGACGGCAAGACCGATTACGTGCACGACGTCCAAGTGGACGAGTCCGGTGTCGCCTGGGTGTCCGGACGCGGTGGCGTGCGCGGATATTGGACCCAGGGCATGCACGTCGATCCGGTGACCGGCGAGAACCGCGCGGCCTCGGCGATCTCGCCGATTCCCTATGCGGGCGGCGGGATCGCGGAGACGGCGGCGCCGTCGCGGTTCATGCACAACAGCTTTCGCCCGATCAACGGCCGCGCGAAGGATGGCGGCGGCACCGGGCGCTTCGGCAACGGCAATCTGATCTACGCCACCGAGGAGAACTTCGCCGACGGGTGCGCGGGCGACGGCGTGCTGGTCATCGCGTCGCTGGAGGGTTCCTACGACGGCGAGGGCTGGCGTTCGACACCGGAGAAACCGTTCCGGCTCAACACCGTCGGCACCTGGGGTGTGGCCGGGCAGGAGGGCAGCGATCCGTTGTCGGGTGACTGCTCCGCGCACTACTTCGACGTGCAGGACAAGGTGCTGGTGCAGTCGTTCTACGCGCAGGGCACCCGATTCCTGGACGTCAGCGATCCGACCAACCCGACCCAGATCGCCTACTACCGCCCCGCCGACGCGCGCTCGTGGGCGCCGTACTGGCACAAGGGTTTGGTCTACATCGCCGACAACAACCGCGGCATCGACATCCTCGACCTCACCGCCTGACCGAGATCGGATCCCGGGGCACGATGCGGCGGGTGTGGGCGTAGACCACGGCCTGCACGCGATCGCGGACGCCGAGTTTGGCGAGCACATTGGATACGTGGGTCTTGATCGTCTGCTCGCCCACGCCGAGGATGCGGGCGATCTCGGGATTGGTATGGGCCCGGGCGATCAGGAGCAGCACCTCGTGTTCGCGTGCGGTGAGCGTCGCGAGTTCCGGTGCGGCGGGGAAGGGTTCGATACCGTCGGTCAGCCGCGTGATCAGCCGGCGGGTCGCCCGCGGATCGATCAGGGCCTCGCCGCGGGCCGCGGTTCGGATGGCGGACACCAGATCTCGCGACGGCAGCGATTTGGTGAGGAATCCACTCGCGCCGAGACGCAGTGCGCGGTACAGGTTCTCGTCGGTCTCGCCGGTGGCGAGGGTGAGGATCCGGGTCGCGCCGCCGAGCGCCGCGACCGAGTCCAGGGTGGGGTCGTCGAGGCCGGGCATGTCCAGGTCGACGATGGCGACGTCGGGTCGTAACCGCCGAATGTCCCCGAGCGCGGCGGCGGGGTCGGCGACCTCCGCGACGCAGCGCAGATCCGGCTGGGCGCCGATCACCGCGCGCAGGCCCGAACGAAACACCGCGTGGTCGCCCGCGAGCAGTACCGAGATCGTCGAATGTGGTGCGGCGGCAACGGTATCGAGCTCCCCGATGTCGCGCCGGACGGCGGGCGGGGCTTCGGCGTGCGCGTATCCGACCGACAGCATCGTGGCGGTGATCGCGAGCAGCAGCGACGACACCACCCGCAGCAGCGGGCGCGTCGAGGTAGTCGGGGCCATGATCTTCGACAGTAGAGCCCGCGGCCGTCGGCGTATATCGGCAATCGGGAGTATCCGAGCTCCCCCGATGGAGTGATCATCGCAGGAAGCCCGCGTAGTTCCTGTTCATCTGCTGCGCCTGGATCTGTTTGACCGTGTCCAGGCCGACGCTCACCACGATCAGCACCGAGGTGCCGCCGAAGGCGAGGCCCTGCGCCGGACCGCCCGCGCCGAGCTGCGGCGCCAGATTCGGCAGCACCGCGACGACACCGAGATACACCGCGCCCGGCAGGGTGATTCGGTTCAGGACGGCGCCGAGGTACTTCGCGGTCGGCTTACCGGGCCGGTAGCCGGGGATGAAGCCGCCGAATCTCTTCATCTCCTCGGCGCGTTCGGCCGGATCGAAGGTGGTCGCGACGTAGAAGTAGGTGAAGAACAGGATCAGCGCGAAGTAGATCGTCACGTAGACCGGATTGCCCGGAGCGGCCAGGTACTTCTGGATCAGCTCCTGCCAGGTGCTCGAACCGCGCGGGCCCAGCCGCGCGAGCAGGGTCGGCACATACAGCAGCGAGGAGGCGAAGATGACCGGGATGACACCGGCCTGATTGACCTTCAGCGGCAGATAGGTCGACGAATTGCCGTACAGCTTGCGGCCGACCACCCGCTTGGCGTACTGCACCGGAATTCGCCGCTGGCCCTGTTCGACGAAGATCACTCCGACCAGCATCGCGAACATCGCGACGCAGACCCCGGCGAAGACCCCCACGCCCCGGCTGTCCAGAATCGCGGTGCCCTGACTCGGAATTCGCGCCGCGATACCGGCGAGGATCAGCAGCGACATGCCGTTGCCGATACCACGTTCGGTGATCAGCTCGCCGATCCACATCACCAGCGCCGCGCCCGCGGTCAGCACCGCCACGGTCACCACCATGCCGAACAGTGAGGTGTCCGCGAGGATCTGGGCGGGACAGCCGCGCAGCAGCTGTCCGTGCGCTGCGAGGGCCACCAGCGCCGAGGCCTGTAAGACGGCCAAAGTCAGTGCGAGATAACGGGTGTACTGCGTGAGAGTGGCCTGGCCCGCGTTGCCCTCCTTGCGTAACTGCTCGAACCGCGGGATCACCACGGTCAGCAGCTGGGTGATGATCCCGGCGCTGATGTAGGGCATGATGCCGATCGCGAAGACCGACAGCTGCAGCATCGCGCCGCCGGAGAACAGATCGATGAGCTGGTAGATGCCCGCGGCGTCGCCACCGGACACGATGTGCAGGCAGGTGCGGATCGCCGGATAGTCGACGCCGGGGGAGGGCAGCGTCGCGCCGAGGCGGTACAGCCCGAGCAGTCCGAGCGTGCACAGGATCTTGCGGCGTAGCTCCGGGGTGCGCAGGGCCGGTAGGAGGGTGGACAGCACGGCGCTGACGGTACGGAGATCACCGCCCCCGCCACGTCGGCCGCGAAGCGCAATTCGATCTCCCCCGACCGTGGGAGATGGCGCGCCGGTGCGGGAATCGATGATGATGGCGGGGTGCTGAGAATCTTCGGGGAGGACTTCGCGCGCGATCCGTGGGCGGTGTTGCGGTCGTTGCGCGAGGAGGGCGGAGTGCATCGGGTCGTCACACCCGACGGTCCGCCCGCCTGGCTGGTGACACGGTTCGACGATGTGCGAAACGGATTGGCGGACAACCGATTCTCGCCGCAGCCGCGCTATGCGGACGAACGGGACTATCGCGGCTTCGATGTGCCGCCGCCGCTGGATATGCTGCAGAGCAGCGAGCCCGAGGTGGTGGCGGGGCTGCGCAGCGCGATGACCGCCGAACTACACCCTCGGCGGCTGGCCGAATGGGACGAGGGCGCGGCCGAGATCGTCTCCGCCTATCTCGAAACGGTCGATGCGAGCGGGGAATTCGACCTGGTCGAGCGGGTGGTGACGCCGCTGCCCGCCGCCGTGCTGGGCCGGTTGTTCGGACTGCCCGAACAGGTGCGGACGGATCTGCTCGACTGGGCGCGGGCGACGCTGCGCCCGCGGGCCGCTCCGCAGGCGCGGGAGACGCTGCGGCGCATGGGGCAGATCATCACGGCCGCGATCGCTTACGGCCGTGGTCGCGAGGATGACACGATGCTGGTCCGGCTGGTCCGATCCGAGGCGATCGGGCCGGACGCGATCGTCGCGGTGCTGTTCTACCTGCTGTTCGTCTGGTACGAGGTGCTGGTCGACGTGATCTGCGGTGCGGTACTGAGCCTTTCGACCGGGGGGACGGAGGCGGCCATGGTGCTGTCGGGTCCGGATCGGCTCGTGGCCGTGGACGAACTGCTGCGCTACCTGTCCCCGCAGATCGTGGCGGCCCCGCGCTTCGCCGTGACCGATCTCGAGATCGGTCGCCACCGGATCACCGCCGGACAGTCCGTGCTGTTCTGCCTGGCCTCGGCCAATCACGACGACGAAAAGTTCACGCGCCCCGACGAACTCGACCTCGCCCGCACCCCGAACCCGCATCTGGCCCTCGGCCACGGCTTCCGCACCTGCCTGGGCACCGGCCTCGTTCGCCCGGTGACCGCGACGGTACTCGCCCAGCTCTACGCCCGATGGCCGCGGCTGCGCGTGCTCGACGACGAACAGGACATCCGCTGGCGCTCCGGTTTCCGGCATCGCGGGCCGCTGACGCTGCGGGTCAGCGCGGGGTGAACCTGGGCAGGGGCCGGTCCGGCCACGCGGGAGGCGAGGAACGGGGTGCTGCCGCCCGAGTGGGACAGGATGATTCGGACGTCGGGGTACTGGCGCTTGTGGCCGCTGGTGACGAGATCGGCTGCCGCGCAGGGGATCGGAGAGGATCTCGCGCGGCAGGAGATGCTGGTGGAAGTCGACCCTGCCGGAGGGGCTATCGATCATGGTCATGATATCCAGTCCGCTCCGCCGCGGACGGCTCAGTTCGAACCGAAGCAGTCGATGATCTCCCCGGCCCACGGGGTCGGGACGGCGTCGAGGCCGACCACCTGGATGGCCGACAGGACGGTGAGCAGCATGCCCTCGGCGATGAAGCGCTGGGCGTCGTCGGCTGTGGCGCCGGTCAATTCGCGGACCAGATGGTAGATGCGGCCGAAGCGGTCGCGGACATCGGTGCCGATGGCGGGGTCGCCGCTGGCGGAGAAGGCGTGCAGGAACAGCTGGAGCAGTTCGCGTTCGGCAAGGAAAGCGTGGTAACCGTCGCCCATGGCGTCCAGGGCCTCCTGCGGTGACGCGTCGGGAGCGGCCTCGGCGCGGGCGGCGCGGAAGAGGTCCTCGATGCGATCGCAGATGCGGTGGGTGGCGGCCAGGAACAGCTGCTGTTTGTTGCCGAACAGCCGGATAACATACGGCTGCGAGACCCCGGCCAGTCGCGCGATTTCATCGGTTTTCGTTGCGGTGTAACCGGATTCGGAGAATGCGGTGATGGCCGCGCGCAGCACCTGCTCGCTGCGCTCGGTCGCGGTCAATCGGGTGCGCGCCGCGGTCACGGTTGTCTCCTCGTCTGGTCCGGATGTGGCCATTTGACATGTTATCAGCCGATGCATACATTGCTGTCAGCAAGTTATCAGTGGATAACAACAAAAGGATTCGAACCTATGACCACCACTGTCGACGGCGCATCCTCGCATGTCATCGCCCCTCTGAAACGCGCATCGCTCGCGGCCGTGCTGTCGGCGGTCGGCATTCCGATGTTCATGGTCACGCTGGACAACCTCGTCGTGACCAATGCCCTGCCGGTCATCCGCACCGAACTCGGGGCCTCGCTCACCGATCTGCAGTGGTTCGTCAACGCCTACACGCTGTCGTTCGCCTCGCTGCTGCTCACGGCCGCCGCGCTCGGCGATCGGCTCGGTCGCCGACGGCTGTTCCTGGCGGGTATCGCATTGTTCACCGTGGCCTCGGCGGCGTGCGCGCTGGCGAGCGAGCCGTGGATGCTGATCGCCGCCAGGGCGATTCAGGGTTTCGGCGCGGCCGCGGTGATGCCGCTGTCGCTGACGCTGTTGTCGGCGGCGGTGCCGGAGCGGGCGCGTAGCGCGGCCATCGGCATCTGGGGCGGTATCTCCGGCCTCGGCGTCGCGGTCGGGCCGGTGGTGGGCGGCGCGGTCGTGGACGGGCTGAGCTGGCAGTGGATCTTCTGGCTCAATGTGCCGATCGGTGTGCTGGTGCTGCCGTGGGTGGCGCGGACGCTGGGCGAATCCTTCGGTGGCACACGGCATCTGGATCCGCTCGGGCTGGTGCTGTCAGCCGGGGGAGTGCTGGCGATGGTGTGGGGCGTGGTGCACGGCGCGGGGGACGGGTGGACCTCGGCGGGTGTGCTGGGCGGATTGCTCGGTGGCGTAGGACTTCTCGTCGCCTTCGTGGCGTGGGAGGCGTATACGGCGCATCCGATGTTGCCGCTGCGGCTGTTCCGCTCGCGGACCTTCACCGTGGCGAACCTGTCGGTCTTCGCCTTCGCGGCCGGTGTCTTCGGATCGGTGTTCCTGCTGGCGCAGTTCTTCCAAGTGGTGCAGGGCTATTCGCCGCTCGCGGCCGGGGTGCGGACCCTGCCGTGGACCATGGCTCCGATGGTGGTGGCCCCGCTGGCCGGGCTGGTGGTCGACCGTGTCGGCGCCCGCACGCTGCTGGTGGCCGGGCAGGCGCTGCTGGCCGCAGGGCTCGCGTGGATGGCGGCCGTCGTGAGCGTGCACGTCTCCTACCCGACGATTGTGGGGGCGTTCGTGCTGGCCGGGGTGGGTATGGGGCTGACCCTCGCGCCCGGATCCATCGTGGTGATGGCCAGCGCCGCCCCGGCGGATCAGGGCATCGCGTCGGGGACCAACAGCACCATCCGGGAGGTCGGGGTCGCGATGGGAGTGGCCGTGCTCGCGTCGATCTTCGCTTCCTACGGTTCGTATCTCAGCGGCCCCGACTACGTCGCCGGACTGCTGCCCGCCCTTCGCGTGGGTGCGGTGATAGTGGCGATCGGCGCGGTGGCCACGGCGGCGCTTCCGCGCCGGATCACGCAGGCGCACTGAGCGGCAAGGTACGTGCCTCCGTTCATGGGATGGGGGCGGTGACATTCATGGCTGTACCTCCCGCATGCGCCGGACGAATTCCGTTGCCGCACCGGACAGTAGGTCATCCGCGGACTGCCGGGCCGTCGCGGGGTCACCGTCGATCACCGCCTCGGCGAGGGTGCGGTAACGGTCGATCCGGGTCGCCTCGGCGGCCATGACCGCGGCCAGGGCGGCCATGGCCGGCTCGTAGGCCGTGCGCAGGTCGTTGAACAACAGCCGCAGAACGACGGAGTCGGCGGCGTCGACGAGAATCTCCCAGAACCGCAGGGCGGCCCGCTGCTGGGCGATCGGATCCTGTTCCCGGGCAAGTGATTCCACCGCCTCGCGCAGCTCACCGGCGATCCGGGAGCCGGTGTGATCGGCGGCTTGCGCGGCGACCTCGCGGCCCATGGTCGACCGCGTCTCGAGAAGGCTGCGGATCACCGCGGTATCGAGCCTGCCCTTGCGCACGATCAGCCGTGGCAGCATGTCCAATCCGGCGTAGCGGCGGAAATCGCGCACGGTCGTCGCCCCGCCCTGGCGCACCTCGACCAGTCCCGCATGTGACAGCCGCTGCAGGGCCTCGCGCACGGTCGGTCGCGAGACGCCCAGCGTCTCGGCCAGCTGCCGCTCGGCCGGAAGGGCCGAACCGGGGGCGAGGTCGCCGTCGAGCACCTCCGCCACCAACTGCTCGAACACCGTATCGGCGACGGTTCGCCGGTCGATGCGCCGCAATGCCATGTCTCGACGGTAGGGTTCGCGGTGGTCAGAGGTCAAATGGTCAGACCAATTCGACTCGCTATCCGATCGGGTGAGCAGCGGAAATCGAGGTGAAGCGGCCTGGTCGCATCGCCTACGATGCGACCAGCAACAATAGGGGCGGGCAATCCGTCCCGAGACCCGGAGCAGCAGGGGAGAGACGAACCATCGTGGCCGAGGACAACGCACCAGCCGAGCAGAACGAGGCGCTGAGCGAGGAATCGCTCTCGGCCGCGGCCGAAGCGGCGGAGAAGGCGTTCGCCGCTGCCCCCGACCTGGACGCGCTCGCGACCGCGAAAACCGAGTATATGGGCGGTAAGTCGCCGATCTCGCTGGCCCAGCGTTCGCTCGGCTCGCTGCCCAAGGACGAGAAGGCCGAGGCGGGTAAGCGCGTGAATGTGGCGCGCGGCCGGGTGTCGGAGGCCTATCAGTCCCGGTACGCGCAGCTGCAGGCCGAGCGCGACGCGGCCGTGCTGGTCGCGGAGTCGATCGATGTCACGCTGCCCGCGCGGCGGCGGGCCGTAGGTTCTCGGCACCCGATCACCGCGCTGTCCGAGCGCGTCGCCGACACCTTCGTCGCGATGGGCTGGGAGGTCGCCGAGGGTCCCGAGGTCGAGACCGAGCATTTCAACTTCGACGCGCTGAACTTCCTGCCCGACCATCCGGCGCGCACCATGCAGGACACCTTCCATATCGCGCCCGAGGGTTCGCGGCAGGTGCTGCGCACGCATACCTCGCCGGTGCAGGTGCGTTCGCTGCTCGAGCGTGATCTGCCGATCTATGTGGTGTGCCCGGGCCGTACCTTCCGCACCGACGAGCTGGACGCCACCCATACCCCGGTGTTCTCCCAGGTCGAGGGTCTGGCCGTGGACAAGGGTCTGACGATGGCCAATCTGAAGGGCACCCTGGACGCGTTCGCGCGGGCGCTGTTCGGACCGGATACGCGAACTCGCATGCGCCCCAGCTACTTCCCGTTCACCGAACCCTCCGCCGAGCTCGACGTCTGGTTCCCGGACAAGAAGGGCGGCGCGGGCTGGGTCGAATGGGGCGGCTGCGGCATGGTGAATCCGCGGGTGCTCATCGCCAGCGGCATCGACCCGGAGGTCTACAGCGGCTTCGCATTCGGCATGGGCCTGGAGCGAACCCTGCAGTTCCGCAACGGCATTCCGGATATGCGCGACATCGTCGAGGGCGATGTGCGCTTCACGCTGCCGTTCGGCATCCAGTCCTGACCGTCTCTTACACAAGGAAGCGAAACGTCAAGTGCGAGTAGCGCAGTCCTGGCTGGCCGAGATCCTGCAGCGCACCACCCCCGCGTGGTCGGTGACGCCCGAAGAGCTCGACGCCGCGTTCATCCGGGTCGGGCTCGAGGTCGAGGAGGTCGATACGCTCGAGCGGATCGGCGGCGATATCGAGTATCCGCTGGTGGTCGGGCGGGTCGCCGAGATCACCGAGCTGACCGAGTTCAAGAAGCCGATCCGGTTCTGCAAGGTCGATATCGGTAAGCCCGAACTGCAGGAGATCGTCTGCGGCGCAACGAACTTCGCGGTCGGCGATCTGGTGGTCGTGGTGCTGCCGGGCGGTGTGCTGCCCGGCGGTTTCACGATCTCGTCGCGAAAGACCTACGGGCACACCTCCAACGGGATGATCTGCTCGGTCGCCGAACTCGGCATCGGAAAGGATCACTCGGGCATCCTGGTGCTCGAGCCGGGTACCGCCGAGCCGGGCGTCGACGCCAACGAGCTGCTGGGACTGGGCGATACGGTCATCGAGCTGGCCCCCACGGCCGACCGCGGCTACGCCTTCTCGGTGCGTGGTCTTGCGCGTGAACTGGCCTGCGCCTACGACCTCGACTACGCGGACCCAGCCGTGCGCACGCGGCCCGACGACGAGACCGAGGCCTGGTCGATCCGGTTGGATCCCGAGTCCCTGTGCACGCGGTTCGCCGCGCGCCGGGTGACCGGTATCGATCCGAAGGCGATCAGCCCGTGGTGGTTGCAGCGGCGACTGCTGCTGTCGGGTGTGCGCCCGATCTCCCCGGCCGTCGATGTCACCAACTACGTCATGCTCGAGCTGGGGCAGCCGCTGCATGCCTGGGACGCGTCGAAACTCGATGGCGCCCTGGTGGTTCGCCGCGCGCACAAGGGCGAGACGCTGCGCACCCTCGACGACGCCGAGCGGACGCTCGATGCCGAGGATGTGGTGATCGCCGACGATTCGGGCGTGCAGTCGCTGGCCGGTGTGATGGGCGGCGCGAGCACCGAGGTGAGTGGCGAGTCCACCGACATCCTGCTCGAGGCCGCGACCTGGAATCCGGTGGCCATCGCCCGTACCGTGCGCCGGCATAAGCTGCCCTCGGAGGCGGCCAAGCGCTACGAGCGGATCGTCGATCCGGAACTCAACCTCGCCGCACTCGACCGGGCTGCCACGCTGCTGGCCGAGATCGCCGGGGGCACAGTCGAATCCGTGCTGACCGACGTCCGCGTGCCGACGTCCGCGCCGCAGCCGATCCGCATCGATATCGACCTGGCCGATCGTATGGCCGGGGTGAGCTACGCGACCGGAACCTCCGCGCGTCGGCTGGCTCAGATCGGCGCCACCGTCGAGGTGGGCGTCAGCGAAGCCGGTCACGCACAGCTGATCGTCACCCCGCCGAGCTGGCGGCCCGATCTGGTCCACCCCGCCGATCTGGTGGAGGAGGTGCTGCGGCTCGAGGGATTGGACAAGATCCCGTCGGTGCTGCCGAACGCTCCCGCCGGGCGCGGTCTCACGCCCGCCCAGCGTCGCCGCCGGGCGGTGAGCCGGGCGCTGGCCTTCGCCGGGACCGTCGAGGTGCCGATTCCGATCTTCATGCCGGGCGCGGCGTTCGACACCTGGGGCCTGGCCGCCGATGACTCGCGGCGTACCACTCTGCGGGTGCTGAACCCGCTGGACGTGGAGCGCGCGGAGCTGGCGACCACGCTGCTGCCCGCACTGCTGGAAGTGGCCGCTCGCAACATCTCTCGCGGCGAACGCGATCTCGCGATCTACGGGATCGAGCAGGTCGTCCTGCCGACGCCGAAGACGGGCCCCGTCGCGGCGTTGCCGGTCGATCGACGCCCGAGCGCCGAACAGATCGCGGCCCTGCTGGATTCGCTGCCCGAGCAGCCCGTGCACATCGCGGCCGTGCTGTCGGGGCGGCGTGATCCGCGCGGTCCGTGGGGTCCGGGTCGTGCGGTCGAGGCGGCCGACGCCTTCGCATTGGTCGACGACGTCGCCGAGGCGGCCGGGGTGCGCATCGAGCGCCGCGCGGCCGCGTATCTGCCGTGGCATCCCGGCCGCTGTGCGGAGCTGGTCGTGGACGGCACGGTCGTCGGACATGCCGGTGAACTGCATCCGGCGGTGCTGGAGCGCGCCGGTCTGCCGCCGCGCACCTGTGCGCTCGAACTCGATCTCGACGCGCTGCCGCTGCGCGAAATCCGGCTCTCGCCCGGGGTTTCCCCGTTCCCGGCCGTGCTGCAGGACGTGTCGGTGAGTGTCGACAAGACCGTGCCTGCGGCCTCGGTCGAATCGGCACTGCGCTCGGGCGCGGGTGAACTGCTCGAGGGGATCGCGCTGTTCGACGTGTACGAGGGCGCGCAGGCGGGCGAGGGGCGCAAATCGCTCACCTATGCCCTGCGCTTCCGCGCCGCCGATCGCACCCTGACCGAGGACGAGGCCAGTGCGGCACGGGATTCCGCCGTGGCCGCCGCGGCGGGTGCCGTGGGCGCGGTGTTGCGCGGCTGAGCCTCGGCATTGACTTCCGCTGCAGTCGGGCCGACAGTGGGTCGGTGCGTTCGATGGCAGAGGAACTCAGCACCGCACCGTCGGAGGGCTTCGATTCGGTGGGGACGATCGAGATGACGTTGAGCATGATCGGTGCCGGCGACATCCACGGGTCGATCGACGAGATCGCCCGCGCCGCAGCGGGTATCGGTGGCGAGTACTTCGTCGTGACCGATTCCCTCGGCGCGACGATCACCGCCGAGGTCTATCGCCGCAGCGTCGGCAGTGTCCGGCGCGGGGCCGGGCTGCCGCGCATCCGGCGGCTCAGCGACCGGACGTCCCCGTCGCGGTGATACCCCTATCGGCGCCGGGGGACGGGCACGCCACCATCTTCCGATAGCCCGGCGGATTCGGATATCCCGATCGCCCGGCGCGCGATCGGGTCCGCGCGCCGGGTGGCGGTGCGCCGAATCCGGATCACCGCAGCGTGATCCGATGGTCGCGGCCGATCGCGCCGAGGCCTGCGCCGGACCGCCCGTCGGTAGCTGATCGGTCGAATTCCCCTGCGGTCGCGCAGAGTTCGCGCCCGCGATCCAATCCTGGTGTCCGACTGTTCATATGGCGGAGCGATCCCGTTGATCGGATTCGGCCCATCGCCGCTCGGCCGGTCCTCTACCCTGGGTTTTCCAGGCAATTCCCTTGAGCCGGTGGGGATTTCGGGGGCTCTATGGGGGAGCGTCGTGATCGGGTATCAGGAGGGCATCATGACATCCAGACGGCGACCATCACATCGGATCATCCTGTTCGCCACGGCGGCGGCGCTGCTACTGCCGGGCGCGACGGCGGTTGCGGCGCCCGCACCGATACCGGCCGCGCCCGTGATCTCCGGCGGCGAGGCGCAACCGGCATTCGATCCCGCCGAGGCCGTGCGCCAAGACGTCTGGGTGCGCGCCCCGGTCGACAGCGACGGCGACGGCAAGGACGACGAGGTGCATGTGCAGGTCGTGCGCCCGGCCGGGGCCAGCGGCAGGCTTCCGGTGGTGTATCAGGCGAGTCCGTACTTCTCCGGCGGTAACGATGTCACCAATCACGACGTCGACGTCGAGCTCTACACGCCGGAGGGTGGGCAGACCCGCATGGCGCTGCCGCCCGGCCCGGTGCGCGGGCGATCCGGCGACGAGCTCGCGGCGAATGGGATCACCGTGCGCGACGGGCAGATCACCTGGGCCTATGAGAGCTACTTCCTGGCGCGCGGATTCGCCGTGATGTACGGCGAATCGCTGGGCACCGGGCAATCCACCGGCTGCCCGACCTCGGGCGCACGCAACGAAACCATCGGCGCGCGAGCGCCGATCGACTGGCTCAACGGCCGCGCCTACGCCCGCGACGCGCAGGGCAAGCCGGTCCTCGCGCGCTGGGCCAGCGGCAAGGTCGGCATGATGGGCGTGTCCTACAACGGCACCCTGCCCATCGCCGTCGCCACCACCGGGGTGCCCGGCCTCGAGGCGATCGTGCCGATCGGCGCGATCAGCAGCTGGTACGACTACTACCGGGCCAACGGTGCCGTGGTCGCACCCGGGACCTATCAGGGCGAGGATCTCGACGTGCTCGCCAATTACGTCTACACCCGGGCCGATCGCGATGTCTGCAAGCCGGTCATCGATAAGATCGAGCAGGATGAGGATCGCATCACCGGTGATTACAGCAGGTTCTGGAATGAGCGCAACTATCTGAACAACGTCGGCAAGGTGCATGCGGCCGTGCTGTCGGTGCACGGGCTCAACGACTTCAACGTCAAGACCACCCAGGTCGCCCAGTGGTATCAGGCGATTTCCAAAGCCGGTGTGCCGCATAAGATCTGGTTGCATCAGTCCGGTCACGTCGATCCGATCAGCTTGCGCAGGGACGAGTGGCTGCGCACGGTGAACCGCTGGTTCAGCCGGTATCTGCTCGGGCAGGACAACGGTATCGACAAGGAGCCCAAGGCCACCATCCAGCGCGAGGACAAGTCCTGGGTGAACGAGGCCGACTGGCCCGCACCCGGCACCAAGGCCGCGACCGCGTCGCTGCAACCCGGCGGTAACGACACCGGCGGCCTTGCCCCCGTCGAACCGCGCACCGATCGCCCGGTCGTCGAATCCATCGATGACGATGCGACCAAGCTCGCGGCCGATCTGGTCGCCGCGCCCAGCTCACCCAACCGCCTGGCCTACTACGCCAAACCCGCCAAGACCCCGCTGCGCATCAGCGGCACGGTCGGGGTCACCCTGCAGGCGGCATTCAAACGCGAGGCCGCGAATGTGACCGCGCTCCTGGTGGATCGGGCCCCCGACGGCACCTCCCGCATCGTCACCCGCGGCTGGACCGACCCCCAGAACCGCGACGAGATCGATAAGACCACCCCCATCACCCCAGGCCAGGAATACCGCATCCAGGTCCCCATGCAACCCCACGACTACATCCTCCCGAAGGACCACAGCCTGGGCATAGTCGTCCTGTCCAGCGATAACGAATTCACCCTCCGCCCCCAACCCGGCCCCGGCTTCACCATCAACCTCGCCACCACTCAGGTCTCCTTCCCGATAGTGGGCGGCCAGCAGGCCCTCGACGCCGCGATCGGTTAGCGCCCCGCCGCCCCGTTCCCGGTAAGCCAGCCGGGGACGGGGCGACGGCAACCGCCGACCAACGATGCTCCCGAAGGCGTTGCCGCGCAGCAACGTTGGGAATCCCATCGTGCGGTGCGCACATCGCGTCGGGAGGACCGTCAGTGCATGAGCTCGGCCGCGTGGACGATGGCGGCGGTCCGCTCCGTGCAGGGCTCATCGCTGGTGGCGTGCTGGACGATGACCATGACGATCAATGCGATCACCGCAAACGAGAGTGCGGCGATGGCGCCGACCAGGATTCGTTGCGTCCGCGTGCGGCGTACCGCCGCGCGCGCGGAGTCGGCGATGAATTCACGTGCGAGGCGGTTCAGTGAATTCGTCCGCGCGTCGAGTTCGATCGCGTTGTCCAGACGTCCCTTTTCGTAGAGCAGCGTCGCGGGGCGATCGCTGCTCGACCAGGCGCGTGCGTCTTCCTCGATGCGCTGGCGGGCATGGGCGAATTCACCTTCCTCGGTGAGCCAGGCCGTCATCCTGGGCCAGGCCGTCAGCAGCGCATCGTGCAACAGTTCGACCTCACCGTCGTGTTGAACGAGCAGGCGTGCGGCCGCGAACTTGTCGATGATCTCCACGGTGCGTCGCGGGTCGGTGGACTCGCCGACGAGGGTGTCGTTGCGAACTCTGTTACGGGTGGTGGTGCGTGGTCCGATGAGGGTGAGGGCAACGAGAACTCTTCTGGCAGTGTCGTATTCGTTGTCGTCGAGCTCGGACCACACCCGTTCGGCGGTCGCCGCGATGGCGCCCGAGATACCGCCCGCCGCCCGATACGATTCCAGTGTCAGGGTTTTACCCTTGCGCTTCGACCAGATCTCCCGCAGCACGTGCGACAGCAACGGAAGCAGTGCGGCACGGCAATCCGCGGACGCTGCGGAGTGGACATCGGCCAGCAGGGCATCGACCAAATTCTGGTCCACCCGCGCGCCGATCGCACCGGCCGGGGCGGTGATCGCTTCGCGCAATTCGTCATCGGTCATCGCGCCGAGCAGCATCGACTGCCCGCGCACCGTGCTGGCGAGCCGGTCATAGTTCAGGAAGTCGGAAACATAGTTGATATCGAGGGTCAGCACGACCACGTCGGTTACCGCCAATGCGAGCAGTACATCGACGAACGAACTGCGTGCTGTTTCGTCCGCGCACTGGGTGAACAGCTCCTCGCCCTGGTCGACCAGGATCAGCCGATCACCTTCACCGGAACTCGGGATGGCACGCAGCGCGGCGAGGGGATCGGCGCCGGGGCTGAGCAGGATCGGTATCCGAGATCGCGAGTGGGCCTGCAGCCCGGCGCTGAGCAGCGATGACTTGCCCGTGCCCGAACGGCCGACCAGCAGTACCAGCGAGACCTCGGCGGATGCGGCGGACTCGACCAGCTCGTTGAGTCTGCTCAGTGCCGAGTCGCGGCCGAAGAACAGGTCGGCATCCTCGGCGCGGAACGGTGCGAGGCCACGGTACGGCTCCCGATTCGGGTCGCAGACAGCGACTGGGGCGTCCGGTCGAGACGCCTCCCAATCCGCACGCCAGCTCTGCAAATCGAGGAGCGAAGGATCGAGACCGGTCGTGGCGCCGCTGCGTTTGGTGGCCTCGACGATGAGCACCTCGAGCACCGGGCGCACCGCTTCGAAGGTCGCGGGAACCCGGTGGGCCCGTCGCCAGCTGCTGATTCGCTGCTCGGTGACGATCGCTGTGCCATTGGTTCGGTTATTGGCAGCGCGGACAACGGATTTGGTCGGGGGTGTCCCGGCCGCATGGAACAGCAGGGTCAGTCGTTCACCGAAAAGTCCCTTTTTGTGGCTCATTTCGCGGGCCCGAGCCTGGCCGAGGTCTCGAATGGACGGCGTCCCAACGGTGCGTTCTGTGCATCGAACATCTTCGGAACTCCTCGGGTGTGCGGTGGGCGACGGTTCGGTCGCCGATCGTCCAGAACCAGGAGCCACCGCCGGATCCGGCGGTGTCGGCCACTATGGACTTACATTTGCTATACATTTGCCGTAAGTCATGTGGCTTAGACTGGACTACTCGAGACATGCCGTCAACGTAACTTTGTGTGACCTTGCAGACTCGCAGGTAGAACCGATTGTCACCGTGCTCGATCGCGGGCTGCTCGAACGGGTCGACACTGCCGAGATCGGCGGCTTCGCCTTCGTCGGGTCGGTGAGCGGGGAGTCCGTACCCTGAGCGGGGTGATGGAACGGAAGATTCGCTGGGGGATGTTGGCCACCGGGAATATCGCGCATGCGTTCGCCCGGGATCTGCGGTTGTTGCCGGATGCCGAGATTGTTGCCGTGGCCTCGCGGACCGAGGCGGGGGCACGGGCGTTCGCGCAGGAGTACGGGATCGGGCGGGCCTATGGGGATTGGCGCGGGCTGGCCGGGGATCCGGAGGTGGATGTGGTGTATGTGGCGACGCCGCATGCCGCGCATCACGCGGCGAGTGCGTTGTGCCTCGAGGCGGGTAAGGCCGTGTTGTGTGAGAAGCCGTTGGCGTTGGGCGCGGTGCAGGGCGAGGATTTGGTGCGGCGGGCGCGGGCGGCGGGCGTTTTCCTGATGGAGGCGATGTGGACTCGATGCGTTCCGGCCGTGCTGCGGATGCGTGAGGTGGTCGCGGCGGGTGTGATCGGTGAACCACGTATGGTCACAGCGGATTTCAGTAACAACTTCCGTGCGGCGCCGGGGCATCGAGTGCGTGCGCCCGAACTCGGTGGCGGCAGTCTGCTCGATGTCGGGATCTATCCGCTGACGATCGCGCGACTCGTGCTGGGTGCGCCGGAATCGGTCAGTGCGCGTGCGGTTTTGACGCCGGAGGGGGTCGACGAGACGGCCGCGGTCACGCTCGGTCACGAAGGCGGCGCGATGGCGGTCCTCACCAGTTCCATCGCCGTCGACGGGCCCTGCTCCGCCGTCGTCTCCGGTACCGAGGGGCGTATCGATCTGGGGCGAGACTTCTTCGCGCCGAGCGGTTTCCATATCTATCGCGGTGCGGAGGCGGCCGAATTCGTCGAGGCCCCGCTGATCGGTCGCGGTATGGCGCACGAGGCGCTGGAGGTGCATCGCTGCCTGCGCGAGGGGCTGACCGAGAGTCCGGTCGTGCCGTTGGCCGAGACGCTCGATGTGCTGCGGACATTGGATGAGATCCGTGCGCAGATCGGTGTCGTCTATCCCACCGATACCGCTGACCCGCACCGGGATTGATCATGTGCGGGTGGTTAGCCGCGATTCCGCCCGATTCGCGTGCGCTCTATAACTTCGCGCGGTCTCGAGGTCAATAGTTGGTTCCCAACGAGCATTCGGCCATGCGGTGACCGGTGAATGAACTCATCGCGACCAAGTGAACGAGGTGGTTCCGCAGCGAAGTTCGTTCATGCGATCGTGGCATTGTCATGTGGCACTGGGGATTTGCTGGCACCGATGAGCCGGAGTTCGGGGTATGAGTCTGTATCTGCCCGAGGGGCTGCGCTGGCTCGGATGGATCGCGGGATCGAGCTGGCCCGACGGCGATGAGGACGCCATGTGGGCGATCTCGTCGGCATGGAAATCCGCCAGTGCGGAACTGAATGCGCTGCTGTCGGAGATCGATACGGCCAAATCGGACACCAGACAGGCGTATCCGCAGGGCCAGGCCGCGGACGCGATGGGCAAGCTGTTCGACGGGCTGCGATCCGGCGATCAATCGCTGGAATCGCTGGCCAAACTGCTGGAGCAGATATCGGATTCGAGCTTCGATATGGGCACCCAACTGCAGGCGACCAAGATCACTATCATCATCTCGCTGTGCTGGCTGGCGGCCGAGATCGCCTGGGCGTGGCTGTTTCCGCCCACCGCGCCTGCTGTGGAGGCCGCGGCCGTCTCGACCACTCGCTCATTTCTGCGGGCGTTCGAGGACATCGTGCAGAAGGCGATCCAGAACCTGGCCCGCAAGCTGGGGGCCTCGGCGGAGAAACGGTATCTCTGGAAGACGTTGGCGGGCGGGCGATTCGTGCTGCCGACCGCGAAGGGCTGGGGCGTCTACGCGATCAAGTTCGGCGAAAGTGCGGTCACCTCGGCGGGAATGAACGCGGCCGTGCAGCTCGGCCAGATGGCCGATGGTAAGCGCAGACACTTCGACGGCAACGAATTCGGTCTGTCGATTCTGGCCTCGGCGGCCGGAACGCTGCCCTCGCGTGAGTTCGCGCGGTATCTGGGCAACGGCATCGACAAGTGGGCCGGTCGGTCGCTGAACAATGTCTGGGGCCGCACCGGGCGCGGCGCGTTCATCGGCGCGGCGTCGGGGGTGGTGGGTTCGACATTCGGCAATCTCGCCGTCGGTGCGGCGACGGGGGATTGGTCGTCGTTCAGTTCACCGGCCGGCTGGGTCGGCGGTATGGCGCGCGGTGGGCTCGTCGGCGGTGCGCGCGGCGCCTTCGCGAAGTCGAGCCCGATCTCCGAATCCGATGTGCGATACCCGATCTGGATGCATAAGCCGGGCGCGCCGCGGACGCCGCGGTCGGATGCGGGGACCGTCGGCGGGGCGTCGGTGGGTGGTGGTTCGACGCGATCGGGTGGGTCTTCGTTCGAGATGCAGTCGCTGCCGGGTGGTGGTAGCCGGGGTGGTTCCGGTGGTGGGGGGTCGTTGAATTCGCGTCCGGCCTCGATCGCGAGCGATGGTTCGCACGGGGGTGGTAGCCGGGCTGGTACCGGGGGTGGTGGGTCGCAGGTTTCGCGACCGGGGTCGGTGGTGAGTGGGGGTGGTAGTAGGACTGGGTCCGGGGGTGGGGGATCTCAGATTTCGCGTCCCGCGTCGGCCGTGAGTGCGGAATCGCAAGGTGGCGGCGGTAGTAGAGCTGGGTCCGAGGGTGGGGGATCTCAGATTTCGCGTCCCGCGTCGGCCGTGAATACGGGACCGCAAGGTGGCGGCGGTAGTAGGGCCGGGTCCGAGGGGGGCGGCTTGCAGGGTGGTGGTAGCCGGGCCGGGTCCGAAGGCGGAGGGTCGCAGAATTCGCGGCCTGCCTCGATGTCGTCCGAGGGGTCGGGCGGAGGGCAGTCCGGCGGCGGTCGGTCGGCGCACAGCGATGGGGAAGTGTCGGATCTGATTGGGATGTATGGGGGTTCGACGTCGTCGAGCCGGTCGTCGATGCACAGTGACGGGCAAGTCTCGGATCTGATCGGGATGTACGGCGGTTCGGGTTCGGCACCGTCCTCGATGCACGGTGGTGAGCCGGGGAATTCGCGGCCCGTGTCGATGTCCTCCGACGGGTCGCATGCGGTGCCGCCGGGTAGTGGTCGGTCGTCGGTGCACAGCGATGGGGAGGTGTCGGATCTGATTGGGATGTACGGGGGTTCGACGCCGTCGTCGGTGCACGGGCCGGGGGGTTCCGGTGGCGGTGGGCAGCCGTCGGTGCACGGATCCGAGGGTTCGGTCGGCGGTGGATCGTCCGTCGGCGGTCGAGCGGCGACACCCACCTCGTGGGGATCGTCGGTCGACGGTGGGTGGCGACCTTCGGGCGGTCCTACGACTCCCATCGGTGGGACCCCGGCCCCTTCGGTGGGTGGGAGCCCCGCTCCTTCGGTAGGCGGCACCCCGGCTCCTTCGGTAGGTGGGACCCCGGTGGGTGGGACACCCGTGGGCGGGACCCCCGCGCCTTCGGTGGGTGGGACCCCGGTCAGTGGCACCCCCGTCGGTGGCACTCCGGCCCCTTCGGTCGGTGGCACCCCCGCGCCCTCCGTCACCGGTTCGACGCACGCCGGCGGCAGCACGAACACCCCAGGCACACAACTCAATCCGTCGGCTCGCCCCGAGGATCCGTTCCTCGGCCCGGGCAAGGATATGAAGGGCAAGACGCGCCCGAAGTTGAAACCGCAATGGGGGCCGCTGCCGGGCCCGTTCGAGGCGCCGGACGCGCCGGACGCCTCGGCATGGGTGCTCGAACAACCCGACGATCCCGTCGATAAGGATGATCCGGACGGGGGCAAGTCCGGCGCCTCCGTCGATGTGCCCTTCTCCCTGTAGGACCCGATAAACAACGCACAGAAAGTACGAGGGATGGCCGATATCGTCGAGGTGGATACCAACCGCCTCCGTCAAGCCGCGGGAGACTGCGACCGGATCCATGACAGCATCCAGCGCACGCTGGGCACGCTGCGTGCCGCGGTGGCGGCGGCCGGTACGCCGTGGGGAAACGACAGCTTCGGCAACAAGTTCGCCAAGGGGGACAAGGGCTATGTCGCGGCCCGCGACAATCTGCTCGTGGGTATCGACCAGATGGCCTCCACCTTCGGCGAATACGCCAGCGGTCAGCGATCGGCCGCCGATTCGATGGACGCTATGGAATCCGGCAACGCCCGGAAGTGACGATCGTCGTCAGTCGGCAGCGGGGCGTTCCCGCCGCAGATACACATCGGTGTAGCCATTCTCGGGCACCGTTCGGACGGCGACGAAGCCCAGCTTCTCGGCGAGCCGCCGCGACTGCGCATTGTTGGTCGTCGTCTTGATCTCGACCGGATTGCTTGGCCGCGCTCGCTCCGCCCAGGACACCGCGGCCGCGGCCATCTCCGAGGCATAGCCCCGGCCCCACGCGCTGGGCCGGAAGCGGTAGTAGAGATTCAGCACCGGCTCCCCGGCGCTCTCCGCATGCCGTAGTCCGCCGAAGCCGATGGTCTCGGGCGTGGACACCGTATCCACCGCCCAGTACCCGAGGCCGTGCTCGGCCCAGTCGCGCAGCCACATCCGCAGCAGTTCGCGGCATTCGTCGAGCGATCGGGTCCGGTCCGGCAGGAACACGTTGGCCGCCGGATCGCCGTGGACGTCCAGCATCGCCGCGACGTCGTCGGAGGTCACCTTGCGCAGTATCAGCCGTTCGGTCCGGATCCATCCGGGTGCGTCGTCGACCATGATCTCAGCCTAGAACGACCCTCCGATATCGCCGATCAGCCATAACAATTCGGCGGCGGCATGGTGAGCGGATGGGTATCGAGGGTTGGATTCGGGTACTAGATCGGGAATTCAACTCGCACAGCATCTTCGATCGCGAAGATCCGAGGAGGAGGCCATGGACAAACTGGTGTGCATCGATTGCTGGCGACGAGACAACCTCACCTTCGCACAGCGGCTGGACCCCGCCTTCATCACCCCGGGTCCGGTGCACCGCTGCGCGATCCACCGCACGCTGCACGAGGATCTGCAGGGCGGGCCCGGGCCCGCGGTGGCCGCGTAGCTCGGACGCACCCTGCCGCGCTCATATCAGGCGATCGTGGCCGTACGCGGGCGCGTGGGTCGCCGCGATCCAGCGCCCCGTCGCGGGCGTCATCGCCAGGAGGGCGGCGATGACCGGAGCCAGGAGTTCGAGCACGCAATGGATGAGGCCCGGCTGCAGAAAGTGCACCATCGAGTATCCGTAGGAGTATCCGTGCCGGATCGCGAGCATGACGCGGAGCTGCTCGGGCAGCATCGCGATCGCTCCGATGATCACCATCACCCGACCGGCGAACGCACGCCGCATCAGCAGAATCCCGCCCACGACCAACAGGATCGCGGCCGTCGTGTACAGCGCGAAGGACAGCTCATGCAGGAAGTCCGGGAACCACAGCGACCGCGCGTGCCGCCACGACGGGCCGATCTCATATGCCAGCACCGCACCGGACCCCAGACCCAACCATCCCGCCAGCAGACCTGAGGCCCGCCTCGGCGGCTTCGGATAACCATGGACCGGATAGCCGGGCTGGTACATCGGTCGTTCCTCTCCGCTCGCCCGGACTTTACCGTGTGGAAGGGGATTCGAGTGTGGTCTGTCCGGGTTCGAGGCCGCTCTCCATCGATCGGGCCAGTAGTTCGAGGGCGTCGAGGACGTGGGTTCGGTTGCGGCCCAGGCCGGTGAAAAGCTCGCCGTGCGCGTGCAGTTCGCGGGGGAAGACGTCATCGATCAGGCGGATGCCCTCGGGGGTCAGGCGGAGCAGGGCCGAGCGGCGGTCGGCGGGGTTGGGGTGGCGGGAGAGCAGGCCTCGGCGTTCGAGTTTGGTGAGGGTCTTGCTGACGCCGGCTCGGGTCATGTTCAGGTGTTCGGCCAGTCGGATGGCGGTCAGGGTGCCCTCGGCATAGCGGAGGGGGACCAGCAGGCCTACCTCGGCGCTGGTGAGATCGGCTGTGGCGTAGAGGGATTCGACGGCCAGGTCGAGTAGGGCGGCGATGCGTTTGATCTGGGCGACCACCTGCATGGGGGTGGTGTCCAGGGCCGGGTTGTGTGCGGTCCAGCGGTCGCAGGTGAGTTCTCGTAGTGTGGTCATCGCCGCCTCTTTGTCAACTAGTTGACAAAATGCTAGCGTGCTTCGCCTACCGGCAAACGAGTGGGGAGTTGTGATGAGGGAATACGAGGCCGTCGTGATCGGCGGCGGTGCGGCGGGGCTCAGTGCCGCAACGGTTCTGGCTCGCGCGCGGCGGCGCGTGATGGTGCTCGATGCCGGTGCGCCGCGTAATGCTCCGGCGCGGCATCTGCACGGCTTTCTGTCGCGGGACGGGATGGATCCGGCGGCGCTGCTCGCCGCGGGGCGCGAGGAGGTGAGCGCGTATGGCGGCGAGATCCTCTGTGCGCGAGTGACTTCCGTCGAACAACACGATGGCGGCTTCCGAATCCACTGCGAGGACGGGGCGGCATTCACCGCGCGGGCCGTGCTGGTCGCGACCGGCCTGCGCGACGAGCTGCCGTCTGTCCCGGGTGTGGCCGAGCAGTGGGGCACCGATGTGCTGCACTGCCCGTACTGCCACGGATACGAGGTCCGCGACACGGCGATCGGCGTGCTCGGCGGGGATAACCGGCCGTTCACCGTGCATCAGGCCGCCCTGATCCGGCAATGGTCCGCGGATGTGATCTTCTTCCCGAACCGGATCGCCCTGTCCGAGGACGAACGCCGACGCATCACCGCCCGCGGCACTCGAATCTTCGACGGTGCCGTGACGCGCCTGGTCGTCGACGACGGCCGCCTGCGCGGTGTCGAACTCGCCGGTGGCGAGACGATCCCGCGCTCGGCGATCTTCGTGGGCCCGTGCTTCATCCCCCGCGACGATCTGCTCACCGGGCTGGGCTGCGCGGTGGGCGAGGACGGGTGGGTGAGTGTCACCGGCGCGGGCCGGACCAGCATCGATGGCGTCTGGGCCGCGGGCAATGTCGCCGATTCGCCGGCCCAGGTGATCGGCGCGGCGGCGGCCGGTTCGCGGGCCGCGATCGATATGAACCACTACCTGCTCGATCAGGATGTGCGACGCGCCCTCGCGGGATCGGGGAATGTGCCCGTCGCCGCGCGGTAGCTGAACTACGCTGCGGGCGTGCTGATCGTCGCGATGCGTCGCGCCCGGCGACTGATCGTCCTCGTCGCGGGAATTGCGTTATTGCTGAGCGGATGCGGATTTCCCGGATTGGAGGAGGCCCCGCCGACCTCGGTCGCGCCGACGACCACTACGCCACCGGCGGCCCCCGAGGGTGCGCGGCAACTCGTCACCGTGACGGTGGCCTCGGCCAAGAGCACCAGCGGCACGCTGCAGGCCTGGGACCATCATGGTGACGGCTGGACCAGTGTGCTCGGCGTGGTGCCGGTGCGGGTGGGCGTCGCCGGGGTGGGCCCGACCCATGAGGGACTCGACCGCACGCCGATCGGGACGTTCGGGCTGCCCTCGGCATTCGGGCGGTTGCCGAATCCGGGCAGCCGGATGCCGTATCGGCAGGTGGGCGAGAGCGATTGGTGGGTCAGCGATTCCGCGAGCGCGGACTACAACACCTATCAGCACTGTGCGCGGGGAAGTTGCCCGTTCGACGAGCGCGTGGGGGAGAACCTGGGCGATGCGGGCGACAGCTACGACTACGCGGTGGTGATCGGATACAACACCGATCATCCGGCGCCGGGCGCGGGATCGGCGTTCTTCGTGCACGTCGACGCGGGCGAGTCGTCGGAGGGGTGTGTGGAGGTGCCGCGCGCGTCGATGGTCGCGCTGCTGCGCTGGCTCGATCCCGCGCGCACACCGGCAATCAGCATCGGCTACACCTGATCGAGTCGTCCACGCAGTAGCCTGCAGCCATGAGCTTCGTCATCGACGGTTCGTTCACGTGCTATCTCATGCCCGCTGATCACGACGAGGCCCGGCAGCGGTTCCTCGATCTGGTCGCCGGACCCGGCGAGACCTGGATCATCGCCTACGGATTCACCCTGCCCGGCGCGATCGATGAGCTGATCACCGCTCATGGCAAAGGCGTGCTGCTGCATCTGTACCTCGATCACACCCAGTCCGCGGGCGCGACCGAACGGCCGCTGATCCAGCGACTGGTCGATGCCGGGATCGAGGTGACCATCGGGACCAGTACCGCGGGAGCCAAATACATCTGCCACACCAAGGGTTTCGTCACCGACGCCACCCCGGGGCCGCAATGCTGGGAGGGTTCGGTCAACTTCAGCACCAGCGGCTGGCTGCAGGTCAACACCGCCATGCAGTTCTCCTCGCAGCCCTGGCGGGATCATTTCGTGGCCCAGTTCAATACGCTGGTCGCCTATGCCTGGCGCGAGGAGCGCAAGCTGCAGCTGATGCCCGAACCGCCCGTGGGCTACGCCGCGACCGGCACACCGATGCTGCCGCTGTCGGTGTAGGAAGGCGGTATGCGACATCCGGCCGAACCGATCCTCAACGCGCTGACCTTCTTCCCCGAGCGGCAGATCACGCTGACCCCGCAGCGGTACGGCCTGGACTATGAGGATCTGTACTTCACCGCCGCCGACGGCACCCGGATCAACGGATGGTTCGTGCGATCGCGAAATCCCTTCGCGCACATCCTGTACGCGCACGGCAACGGGGGCAATATCGGCGACCGCAGCCCGATACTCGCGCTGCTCGCGGAGGCCGGATTCGATGTGCTGGTCTTCGACTATCGTGGCTTCGGCCGCAGCGCGGGCCGTCCCGGCGAACGCGGTATGTACCTCGACGCCCGCGCGGCCCGCCAGGCCCTGCTCGATCGATCCGGCGTCGACCCGAATCGCGTTCTGTACCTGGGTAAGTCGCTTGGGGGAGCGGTGCTGATCGAATTGGCCACCGCCCATCCGCCGGCCGGGCTGATCCTCATGTCCACCTTCACCGGACTGCGCGACGCCGCCCGCGCGGTCTATCCGTTGCTGCCGAAACCCTTCGTCCCCAATGCCTTTCCCAGTCTGAGCCGCCTGCGCACGGTGGAGGTTCCGGCGCTGATCATGCACGGCGACGACGATGAACTGCTGCCGGTACGCATGGGGCACGAGCTGTATCGGGCCGCGCCCGGACCCAAACAGCTCGAGATCTATCCGGGCGGGCGCCACAACGATCTGGTGCTGTCCCCGGACTGGGCCCCGACCGTCGCGCGGTGGGCGCGCACGGTCCTGCCCGATGCGTAGCCTGGATACATGTCTGATGTCAGCGATATGTCGGCACTGCTCGCGGCCCTGACCGACGAGGATCTGCTGGCGGTGGTCGTGACGGCCACCACCGCGCGGCCGGGCCTCGAGCAGTTACATCTCGTGGCGGTCGAGCTGTCCGCGCACGCCGGTCATATCACGCTGGATCCCGATGTGAGTTCGGCCACGAGTGCGCCCGGCGTCGCGGCCCCCGGCTCGACGCCCGCCGCGTTCGGGCAGGTAGCCCCCGTTTCTGGGGTACCCATACCGTCGACGGGTATCGGCGGGGTAACCGGTTATACACCCGGCGGAGTCCCTACTTTCGAGTCAGTTCGCGATAAGGTCGAGCAGCGCTTCGGCACCGCACAGGGAATGGGCGAACTCGATCGCCAGACACCGGCGGGCCGCAGTGCCGACGAACAGTGGCAGGCGCGGGAGAAGGCCGCGCGCGACCGCCTGGACGAGATTCGGAATTCGATGCGGCGCAACGATTCCGGCTAGCCGGCGGTCCGGACAGAACTGAGGGAACTCGATGACCGAGCCGCGGGAGATCGCCGAGCGACTGCTCGATGCCCAGGTGGACTTCCTCCTCGCGGAGGTGTCCGGTGAGCGCTTCGCCGAGGTGGTGGCCCGCGATGCGGAGGCGGTGATCGGCGTGGCCGACACCATCGTCTTCCGCGATGTGGTGCGGCTCGACCAGGCCAAGCAGACCGTCCGCAAGGTGGTCGACCGCGGCGGGGCGAGCCCGCTGCTGGAGGATCTGATCGGCGTGCTGTCGGACTCCCTCTACGAACATATCGCCGCCAACGCCGATTACACCCTCGGCGACGTGGTGGACCGAGAGCCGGTGGAGGCACTGCTCGAGAAGATCCTCGGCATGTACGGCACCCAGGAGCGACTGCTCGATCGGCTGAGCGAGGCGCCCACCGCCGGTCCGGTCGCCGCCAAGTTCACCGATATGTTGATCGATGACATCCTCGAGGCCAACAAGAAGCTCGCCGGCAAGGTGCCCGGGGTGAATTCGCTGATGTCGCTGGGGCAGACGGCGGTGAAGTCCGCGCGTAAGGCCGCCGAGGGCAGCCGCGTCGGCGATCTCGCCGCCAAGGGCACGCTGTACGCGCTCAAGCGGGTCACCAACGCCATCCGCGAGACGCTGCGCGGGGCGCCGGTACACGGTGCGGCCATGGAGTTCTGGGATCTGCATTCCGGTGAGCCGGTCAGCGGCCTGCGCGACTATCTGAGCAAGACCGATCTGCGCGAGCTGGTGCTGCTGGTGCACGAGATCGTGAAGACCACGCGCAACAAGGAATACGTCGGCCTGCTGCTCGACGAGGCCGTGGAGGTGTTCTTCGGCAAGTACGGCGATCACACCCTGGCCGGACTGCTGCCGGAACTGAATGTGACCGCCGACGACCTCGCCGAGGAGATCCTGCGCTACGGCCCCGCCGTCGTCGAGGCCGCCAAGCGAAACGGTGTGCTGGCCAAGCTGATTCGCGAGCGACTGGAGCCGTTCTACCTCTCGGATCAGGTGCTGGGCATCCTCGCCGCGGCCGAGTAGCTCAGTCCGCGATCGCGAAGGCGTCGATCTCCACCAGCATCTCCTCGCGGGGCAGGCCGGTGAAAACCGTTGTGCGGCTGGGCAGGACGCCGCCGGCGGTGTGGGCCTCGACGAACTTGCCGTAGGCCTCGTTCATGATCGGGAAGTCCTCGCGCTTGGTGAGGTACACCCGCAGCATCACCACATCCTCGAAACTCGCGCCGGACGCCTCCACGATGGCCTTGACGTTCTCGAGGGTGCGGGTGGTCTGGGCGGCCACATCGCCGGGGTAGAGGTATTCGCTGGTGACAGGGTCGACCGGCCCCTGACCGGAGACCTGCACGAACGGCCCCTTGCGCACACCCTGGGAGAAGGTATGCGCGGGCGCGGGGGCGGCGGTGGTGCGGACGGCGATCTTCTCAGTCATGGACGGCCTTTCGGGGATCGGGGTTCGGGCTCCAGCCCAGTGCGGTGGAGACGGTGTCGGCGGTCGCGCGCAGGCGCGGCAGCAGGCCCAGGACCTGCTCGTGGTCGAGGAGCAGATCGGGCACCGAGACCGACAGCGCGGCGATCACCGTGCCGGTGCCGTTGCGCACCGGCACGCCGATGCAGTTGACGAAGCTCTCGTGCTCCTCGTGATCTTCGGCGAAGCCTTGGGCCACAACGGCTTCCAGCTCCGCCACATACCGTTCCGGGCCGCGGATGGTGCGCTCGGTGAACGGGTGGTAGTCGATCTTCTCGGCGATGGTGCGCCACTGCCCGCGCGGCTGCGCCGCGACGAGCACCTTGCCCACGGCCGTGCAATGCAGCGGCGCGGGCCGCCCGACGCGCGAATACATCCGCACGCTCTGGATGGCGTCGAGCTTATCGATGTAGATCGCCTCGCCGGATTCGTAGGTGGCCAGATGGACGGTCTGGCCGGTGGCGACGTTGAGCGCCTCGAGATGCGGCCGGGCGACCGTGCGCACGTCGCGGCGCTCCAGTGAGCGATTGGCCAGCTCGAACAGCCGTGCCCCCAGGGTGTATCGGTGATCGCTGCCGTGGGTGACGAACCGCTGCGCCTCCATGGTCTGCAGCAGGCGCAGCACCGTCGACTTGTGCACTCCCAGCTGGGTCGCCAGTTGATCCAATGTCCTTGCGTCCTCACCGAGTTCGGTGAGGATGATCAAGGCGCGCTGCAGGCTCTGACTCATGCCTCCGCCTCGCTGGCGCTCGGCTCCGGCATGAGCCAGGGCACGCTGTGCTTGATGATTCGCTCGCTGCGCTCACTCATGCCTCCGCCTCGCTGGCGCTCGGCTCCGGCATGAGCCAGGGCACGCTGTGCTCGATGATTCGCTCGCTGCGCTCACTCATGGAATTCCCTTCACGACGCCACATCCCGCGTGGCGACCGCGCCGTAGTGTATCCGTGCCCAGGCCGAAGGCGTTGCCGCAGCATGGGATTCGAGCCGGTCGAGCGGGGGCAGTTCGGCGACGTCGCCGGTGCCGGTGAGGGCGGCGGCCGCGCACAGATGGCCGAAGCGCAGCAGTTGTTCGTGCGGGCGGTCGTGCAGCAGGGCGGCGAGGTAGCCGCCCGCGAACGCGTCACCCGCGCCGATCGCCTCGGTGACCTCGAGCCGCAGCGCCGGGACCTCCACCCAGGTGTCGCCGCGGAAGCCGGTGACCGAATGGCCGTTGTTCTTGACCACCAGATGCCGGGGCTCGGGAAACATCTCCCGCAGCCGGGCCGGATCGCCGGTGCCGAAGACCTCCTCGGCCTCGTCGGCGCCGACGAAGGCCACATCGGCGCGGCGCAGGTGCGCGGCCAGGATGTCGGCCGCGGATTCGGGACGCCGAATCCACAGTGCCGGACGGTAATTCAGGTCGAAGCCGATCAGCCGGTCGTGGCGGGGCAGGCCCAGCAGCGCCTCGGTGAGTTCGGTGGCCGAGGGCGACAGCGCGGTGGTGATGCCGGTGAAGTGGATCAACCGGCACTGATCGAGCGGGCCCGCGGCGGCGATGAGATCGGCCGGGGACAGCGCGCTGGCGGCGGATCCGGCGCGGTAGTACAGCATCCGGCTGGCCCCGGCCGCCAGATCGGTGGGGCCGCCGGAACCGCCGCCGCGCTCCTTGACATACAGCCCGGTCGGGCGGGTCGGATCGACGTAGACCGCGCCCGTGTCGACGCCGCGCTCGGTCAGGTGGCGCACCAGATAGCGGCCGAAGCCGTCGTCACCGACCCGCGAGATCCAGGTGGTGTCGATGCCGAGCTGGGTGAGCACGGTCGCCACATTCGCCTCCGCGCCGCCCGCGGTGCGCTCGAAGGCGGGGGAGTCCTCCAGCGGGCCCGGGCGGGCGACCAGAACGGCCAGTCCCTCGCCGACGGTTACCGCGCGCGGCCGGGTCGGCGTAGGGCGGGTCACACGAATCTCCTTGGAATGCTTGCGGGTATCGGTCGTCCTGTGCAGAATAACCACAGCAAACACTGTATGCAACAGGTGTTGCAGAATGTGCAATAGCCGAAAGACATGGCGGCAGTATCGGAGAGGAGTTCCGTGACCATCGACAGTGGCGAGAACGTCGAGCGGGCGGGTCGCATCGATACGGCCGCGGTGGCGGCGCTCGGTGATCGGATCATCGGGCCCGAACACAAGGCGCTGCCCCCGGCCGCCTGGGGACTCACGGTGCGCGAATTCCTCGCTACCGCACCACATCTGGACGATCTGCAGACCCCGGTGCTCACCCTCGACCGCGGCGCGCTGGATGGGAACCTTGCCGTGCTGGCCGATTGGGTCGCCGCGGCGGGCGTGCGGCTGGCCCCGCACGGTAAGACCACGATGGCCCCGCAGCTGTGGGCCGAACAGCTGGCGGCCGGCGCCTGGGCGATCACGGTGGCCACCGGCTGGCAGGCGCAGGTGGCGCGGTCGTTCGGGGTGAATCGGATCGTGCTGGCCAACGCGTTCGTCGATCCGGCCGGATTGCGCTGGGCCGCGGGCGAATCGGCGCTGGATCCGGACTTCGAACTGATCAGCTGGGTCGACAGCGTCGAGACCGTGGCGGCGATGGAGCGGCACCTGGCCGATGCGCCCGACGGGGTGCGGCTGCCGGTGCTGGTGGAACTGGGTGGGCCGCACGGGCGTACGGGCGCCCGCGGTGTCGACGCGGCCCTCGCGGTGGCCGAGGCGGTGCGCGGATCCGGGCGGCTGGAGCTGGCCGGTGCCGGCGGTTACGAGGGCGTGTTCGCCCACGACCGCGCCACCGAATCCCTTGCCGCAGTGCATGATTACCTGAACGAGCTGACGCGGTTACATCGGTTGCTGATCGGCGCCTACGAGCGCCGCGCCATCGTCTCCGCGGGCGGCAGCGCCTACCCCGACCTGGTGGTGGAGCATCTCGCACCCCTCGCGGACGAACAAGGGGCACACGGCATTCCGACCACCGTCGTGCTGCGGTCGGGGGCCTACATCATCCACGACGACGGCTTCTACTCGGGCATCACGCCCCTGCCCGGCCTCCGCTCGGCCATGCACGCCTGGGCCCGCGTCCTGTCCCACCCCGAACCCGCCCTGGCCCTGCTCGACGCGGGCAAGCGGGACCTGCCGTTCGATGAGGGACTGCCGGTACCGCAACGCCTTTCGGGAGCCGGAGGTGAGGTGCCGCCTGGCGCGCAGGTGTCAGCGCTGGCCGACCAGCACACCTTCCTCCGGCTCCCGGCGTCCCCGTCCGGCGAATCCGCCTCCCTCGAGTTCAGCGGATCCGCTTCTGTCCCCGGCGGATCCGTTTCCCAGCCCGGCGGTTCCGTTTCTGCTTCCAGCGAATCCGCTTTCCAGCCCGACGATTCCTTTTCTGCCTCCGGCGAATCCGTTTCCCAGCCCGGCGGTTCCGCTTCCCCCTCCAGCGGTTCCGCCTCCCCCGGTTCCCCGTCCGGGCGCCCTCAGGGCGCCCGGACGGGGATCGCCGTGGGGGATATCGTCCGGTTGGGACTGTCGCATCCCTGTACGGCCATGGACAAGTGGCGGCTGGTTCCCGTGATCGACGATGCCGATGCCGAGCGGCCCCGGGTCGTCGATCTTGTCCACACCTTCTTCTGATTCGACGGAATATCATGAGCAACATGCTGTTTCGGGGCATCGACATCGTCGACGGCACCGGTGACCCACGCTATCGCGGCGATGTCGTGGTGACCGACGGGCGCATCACCGAGATCGCGGCGCCGGGTGCGATCGCGGGGGCCGAGCGGGTGTTCGAGGGCGACAATCTGGTGCTGGCACCGGGTTTCATCGATATGCACGCGCATTCGGATCTGCATCTGCTCACCGATCCCGGGCATTTCCCGAAGATCAGTCAGGGCGTCACCACCGAGGTGATCGGGCAGGACGGGCTGTCCTACGCACCCGTGGACGAGGCCACCCTGGCCGTGCTGCGCCGCCAGATCGCCGGGTGGAACGGCAATCCCGCCGATCTGGACTTCTCCTGGCGCACGGTCGGCGACTACCTCGACCGGCTCGACGCGGGTATCACCCCCAATGCCGCGTATCTGGTGCCCCAGGGCACGCTGCGCCTGCTGGTCATCGGCGCCGACCAGCGCCCGGCGACGACGGCCGAGATCGACCGCATGCGTGAGCTGCTGGCGCAGGGCCTGGCCGAGGGTGCGGTCGGCATGTCCAGCGGACTGACCTATCCGCCCGGAATGTACGCCGACACAGCCGAATTGGCGGCACTGTGCGAGGTGGTCGCCGAGGCGGGCGGCTTCTACGCGCCGCATCACCGCTCCTACGGCGCGGGCGCGCTCGAGGCGTATGCCGAGATGATCGAGCTGGCCCGGCGCACCGGCTGCCCGGTCCATCTCACCCACGCCACCATGAACTTCGATCCGAACCGCGGTCGCGCACCGGAACTGCTCGCGCTGATCGATACCGCACTCGCCGACGGCTGCGATATCAGCCTGGACACCTATCCGTATCTGCCCGGTTCGACGACGCTGTCGGCGCTGCTGCCGAGTTGGGCGATGTCGGGCGGGCCCGATGCCGCGCTGGCCCGCCTCGACGATCCGGGCTCGCGCGCGCGAATCGCGTTGGACGTCACCGTGAAAGGCTCCGACGGCTGCCACGGCGTGACCGTGGACTGGAACACCATTCAGATCAGCGGCGTCGCCCACCGCGAACTCGACCGCCACGTGGGCCATACCGTCGCCGATATCGCCCTCGACGAGGGCCTGCCCCCGGTCGAGGTGTTCTTCGACCTGCTGCGGCGCGACGAACTGGGCACCACGATCCTGCAGCACGTCGGCCACGAGGAGAATGTGCGCGCCATCATGCGCCACTCCCGGCATATGGGCGGCAGCGATGGGCTGCTGGTCGGGGAGCGGCCGCATCCGCGGGCATGGGGCACCTTCCCGCGCTACCTCGGTCATTACGTGCGCGAACTCGGTGTGCTCGGACTCGAGGAGTGCGTACATCACCTCACCGGCCGGCCCGCGCGGCGTCTGCGGCTGCGCGGGCGCGGGCTGGTCCTGCCCGGTTATGTCGCCGATCTGGTGGTCTTCGATCCCGCCGGTGTCATCGACACCGCGACCTTCGAGAATCCGAAACGCCAAGCGCGCGGCATCGTGCACGTGCTGGTCAACGGCGAATTCGCGATCGAGAACGGCACACCCACCGGCCGCCTGGCCGGAGGCGCACTGCGCTTGGACCCCCTACGGAAGGAAACCCGGTGACCACCGCCCTGGACGTGATTCGTGCCGACCGCGTGCTGACCGTGGTGCGCGCGCCACGCATCCCGGATCCGCGGGCGCTGGCCGATGCGCTCGCCGAATCCGGAATCCGCTGTGTCGAACTGACATTCACCACACCCGACGTCCTCGACGCGCTGCGCCGGGCGAGCGAATCGGAGCGGGCGGTCCTCGGCGTCGGGACTGTGCTGACCGGCGAGCAGGCCGCGGCCGCCATCGGCAGCGGCGCGCGCTTCCTGGTCACCCCGGGCATCCGAGCCGAGGTCGCGCGGGAGGCGGCCAGGCACGACATTCCGGTCGTCATGGGCGCTTTCACCCCGAGCGAGGTGCTCGCCGCGCTCGATCTCGGTGCGGCCGCGGTGAAGATCTTCCCCGCCCGGGCGCTGGGGCCCGGCTATCTGAAGGATCTGCGTGGCCCGTTCCCGGATACGGCGTTCATCCCGTCCGGCGGCGTCAACGCGGGCAATGCCGCGGAGTTTCTCGCCCATGGCGCAGTGGCGGTCACCGCCGGCACCGACGTCGTGGCGCCCACGGATGTCGCCGAGGGCCGATGGGCCGATATCGCCTCGCGCGCGGCATCTTTCGTTCGATCCATGCAGTGATTCGTTCCATGAAGTGAATTGAGGTAGACAATGGAGTCCGCCGTCGACTGGCTGCGCACCAGCACACCGGGACTACTGGTGTTGTGCGGCCTGGCCATCGCCGTATTGCTCGCGGCCATCATCCGGTTCAAGCTCGAGCCCTTCGTGGCGCTGCTGCTGACCGGGCTGGCCCTGGCGCTGGCGGCCGGACTTCCGGTCTCCACGATCGTGGGTACCGCGCTGAAATCCGGTGACTCCCTGCTGGAAACGGGGTTCGGCGGGATTCTCGGGCATATCGCGGTGATCATCGGCCTGGGCACCGTGCTCGGCGCCATCCTCGAACGATCCGGCGGTGCGGACGTTCTCACCGAACGCCTGCTGAACCTGTTCGGGCCCAAGGGCGCTCCGGTCGCGATGGGACTGGTGGGCCTGATCTTCGGCATTCCGGTGTTCTTCGATATCGGCATCTTCGTACTCGCGCCGCTGATCTACGTGGCCGCCCAGCGCGGCGGTCGCTCGCTGGTGCTCTACGCCCTGCCGATGGTGGCCGGGCTGTCCATGACGCATGCGTTCCTGCCGCCGCATCCGGGTCCGGTATCGCTGGGCGGGCTGCTGGGGGTGAGCCTGGGCTGGCTGATCCTGATGGGATTGGTCTGCGGGCTACCGGGATTCGTGGTCGCGGGCATCGTGTGGGGCAGCTTCATCGGTAAGCGGATCCAGGTCGAGGTGCCCGCGGAGTTCCTGGTCCGCCCCGAACCCGCGGCCCTCGCCGACGGTTCCGGCGCGCCCGCGGAATCGGTTGCGACGCTGGAGAAGTCGCCGCCCTCGGCCTCGCTGATCGGCCTCATCATCGCCATCCCGCTGGTGCTGATCCTCGGCGCCACCTTCGGAAGTCAGTTGCTGGACAAGAGTTCCCGGCTGCTGCAGGTGCTGACGTTCCTCGGCACACCCGCCGTGGCGCTGCTCATCGCCGTGCTGGTGGCGTTCTACGTGCTGGGCCTGCGCCGCGGATCGACGGTGCAGGAGCTGAGCACCATCACCGCCGAATCGCTGCGCCCCGTGGGCATGCTACTGCTGGTGATCGGCGCGGGCGCGTTCTTCGGCAAGGTCATCTCGGCCACCGGCGTCGGAAACGCCCTGGCGCACACCATGTCCGAGGCGGGCCTGCCCGTCATCGTCCTGGCCTATCTGATCAGCTGCGGGCTGCGCATCGCCCAGGGCTCGGCCACGGTCGCCATCGTCACCACCGGCGGCATCGTCGCCCCGCTGCTGCCCGGCCACGACTACTCCCAGCTCGCGCTGGCCCTGATCGCCATGGCCATCGCCGCGGGGTCGATCATCCTCAGCCATGTCAACGACGGCGGCTTCTGGATGATCTCGAAGTTCTTCAACCTCACCGTCAAACAGACCCTGCAGACCTGGTCGGTCCTGGAGACCATCCTGTCGGTGGTCAGCTTCGCGGTCGCGGCGGTGCTGTTCGCGATCCTGACCTGAGCACCCGGCCCCGCCCCGAATCAACGCTCCCCGAGCTCGTAGATACGTGCTCGGGGAGCGTTGGTCATCGACGATGCCCGGCTATGCGGACTGCGACAGCGACTCCAAGATCTTCAACAGAAACATGAACGTGGACGAGCCGGTGCCGAGTCCGGCATCCGCCAGCGTTATATACAGGGATTGCATTTCACCCCCTATGTGACCAGTGTGTCGAACTGCTATAGATTCGTTCGGAAATACTAGATCACGGGAAGTGAGCTACGCCATAGTCACACTAGTGTGATGTAGATCACGTGTAGATCTCGATGATCTTGTCGGCGGCGTGCTGTAGACACGGTCCGTCGGCTGGAACTCAAACTCCTCTTTAACCCGCACCCTCGGTGCCGACGGGGATGGATTTCCCGCTTATCTGGGTTCATCGAGAGTTGTGTTGCGGGGCAATGTGTTTCGTCGAATCCCTCGGATACGTCATTCGCCGAGGTAGACCGGCCATATTGCTAGATCATCAAAACTCGAGACAGGCCACAAGGCTATATCATATCATAATTAATTCTGGACGGAAGCGTATTTATGCTATTCGACAATGCCGACTGGTATGGAAACTCTCCAGTATATCGGAGCTTTCCACCGTAATGCACACCGTTTGAAGCCGGTCTCCTGCGCGAGAATAGTCAGGTCCTGGCCATTGCTGCGGCGAAGCTGTTGTCCATAGCCTTTTAGTCGACAGTCCAGTTCAATTGGCTGTCGCGTTGCTCATTCGATTCATTGTCGCGTTCCGCATGAGGACATAAGGAGTACGCAATGCTCAGCAAACTATTCGTCGCGCGCGTCGCACTAGCCGCGGTCAGTTGTGCGGCGGCCACGGTCGCTGTCGGTGTCGGCCCGGCGCAGGCCGCCGCCGGCTCGACCACCGTCAGCCCCGCCGGAGCCTCCGTCTCGGGCACCAACCAGGGTCCGATCGTCTTCACGGCAGGCCCCGTGACCGTCACCTGCAATACCGTCACCACCTCCGGTTCCGTGCCCGCGGCGCCGAACAACCAGAACCCCAGCGGCTCGGTGTCGGTGCAGATCGCGGCGCCGACCATCAGCGACTGCTCGACCAACCTGCCCGGCGCCCTCAGTGCCACCGTCACGACCTCCGGCACCTGGGGAGTCTCGGTGCAGAACGGGTCGCCGATCGTCGGTAATCTGCTGGCTCCCGCCGGTGGAGTGACGCTGCAGACCAGTGGCGCGCTGTCCTGCACCGCCGTGCTCTCGCCGGATTCGCCCGCCACGGTGGCCGGTACCTTCACCAATGGCAACCCCTCGACGGTGACGGCCACCGATGTCACGGTGCCGGTCAAGATCACCGGCGACGCCGCCTGCCCGAGTCCCGCGACGGCAACGACATCGGCCACCTTCGCGTTGAACAACACCACCGACCCGTCGACCCCGATCACCGTCAGCTCGTAGCTCCCGTCCGGCGCGCCGCCAACCGGTCCGGTGGTCGCGCAACAGATCACGAGGCCAACCACAGAGCCCGCGTACAGAACGCGGGCTCTTCCTCTGTGGCATGAGCCCGAGGGTTCGCGCGCTACGAACTCGTGATCGGTGATTCGGTGACCAGCGACTGGATCTGCGCATAGGAAGGAATCGGCGACGGAATCGGCGCGCCGTCGCGGATGGCACGGGCGGTGTCCACCGTGGTGGCGAGCGCGGCACGGAACAGCAGGCCGCCGGTGCTGACCCGGCGGACGCCCAGGGTCGCGAGTTCGGGCACCGTGGGCCCGTCGGGGAGCTGTAGCACGTTCAGCGGCAGCTCGAAAGTCGCGGTGAGACGGCGGATCTCGTCGGTATTGTGGATGCCGGGGACGAAAAGCCCGTCGGCTCCGGCCGTTTCGTAGTGGCGGAGGCGATGGGAGGTGGACCCGTGGTCGAGATCCAGCCAGTAGGTGTCGGTGCGGGCATTGACGAACAGGCCCGGGGCGCGGGACTTGATCGCGGCGATGAGGTCGGCCTGTTCGGCCGGATCGGCCAGCGCCGGGCCCGGGCGGCCGTCCTCGAGGTTGATTCCGGCCACGCCCATGGCCGACAGCGTGACCGCCAGGTCCGCGACCTCATCCGGATCGGTGCTGAAACCCGCCTCGATGTCGATGGTGATCGGCACCGGCAGGCGCACGAGACGCCGTGCCAGCGTGAGGGTTTCGTCGCGGGCGACTCCGGCGGCGTCGGGCAGTCCGGCCGCGGCCGAGACACCCAGGCTGGTGGTGCCGATCGCCGGGAAGCCCGCGGCGACCAGGGCGGCGGCCGAGCTGTAATCCCAGGCGTTCGGCAGTACGAGAGGGTGCTCGCCGTGATGCAGGCGGCGGAACAGGGTCGAGGTGTCGGACATGACACGACCGTACGAGCACGACGCTTCGGCGGTGGCCGAAGTGTCGATCACCGCGTCGATCACCGCCTGTTCACGAGGCCGTCGCCCACCCAACTATGTATGAGCTTGCACGATCGTGCATAATCATCACATGTTGGAAAGCGCGAGTGGGCCCGCGTTGCGGGTCGCGGTGGCCGGTGCGAGCGGATACGCGGGCGGTGAGGTGCTGCGCCTGCTGCTACAGCATCCGGCCTACCGATCCGGGCGCCTCGAGATCGGGGCGCTGACCGGCGGATCCAATGCTGGTACCGCGCTCGGGGAACTGCAACCCCACCTGCTACCCCTAGCCGATCGGGTACTCGACGAGACGACCCCGCAGACCCTCGCCGGACACGATGTGGTCTTCCTCGGCCTGCCGCACGGGCAGTCCGCGGCCATCGCGCGGGCCCTGCCCGAATCCACGGTTGTCATCGACTGCGGCGCCGACTTCCGGCTCACCGACGCGGCCGCCTGGGAGAAGTACTACAAGAGCCCGCACGCGGGCAGCTGGCCCTACGGCCTGCCCGAACTCCCCGGTGGCCGCGATCGGCTGCGCGGCGCGACTCGCATCGCGGTGCCGGGCTGCTATCCCACGGTCTCGAGCCTCGCACTGGCCCCGGCGATCGCCGCGGGAATCGTGGAGCCGCGCGTGAATATCGTTGCGGTGAGCGGAACCTCGGGCGCGGGCCGCAAGCTCGATGTGGGCCTGCTCGGGTCGGAGGTGATGGGCTCGGCGCGCGCGTACGGCATCGCGGGCGCGCACCGGCATACCCCGGAGATCATCCAGAACCTTTCCGCGGTGGGCGATTCCGCGGTCGAGGTCTCCTTCACCCCGGTGCTCGCGCCGATGTCGCGCGGCATCCTCGCCACCTGCACCGCTCCGGTTCGAGTGGACGCCGCCGGGGCCCGCGCGGTATACGAAAAGGCGTACGCCGACGAACCTTTCGTGCATCTGCTGCCCGAAGGCGTTCTACCGCAGACGGGTTCGGTGCTCGGCTCCAATGCCGTCACCCTGCAGGTCGCGGTGGACGCCGATGCCGGACTGCTGGTGGTGATCGGTGCGATCGACAATCTGACCAAGGGCACCGCGGGCGGCGCGGTGCAGTCCATGAATCTGGCGCTCGGCTTCGACGAGACCGCCGGACTTTCCACCGTAGGAGTGGCACCGTGACATCCACCGACGTCACCGGCGGCAAACTGGTCCGCAAACAGGGCGTGACCGCACCGCTGGGCTTCCGCGCGGCGGGCATTACCGCCGGCATCAAGGTCAGCGGAAGACCCGATCTGGCACTGGTTTTCAGCGAGGGGCCGGAGTATTCGGCGGCGGGTGTGTTCACCCGCAACAAGGTCAAGGCCGCGCCCGTGCTGTGGTCGCTGCAGGTGCTCGCGAGCGGGCAGGTGCGCGCGGTCATCCTCAATTCCGGTGGCGCCAACGCCTGTACGGGCCCGGTCGGGTTCCAGGACACCCACGCCACCGCCGAGGAGCTGGCGAAGGCGTTGAGCAACTGGGGAACCGAGACCGGAGCCGGTGAGATCGCCGTCTGCTCAACGGGTTTGATCGGCGACCGGCTGCCCATGGACAAGCTGCTGCCCGCGGTCACCGAGATCGTGCGCGAGATGGGCGGCGGGCTGTCCGGCGGTACCGACGCCGCGCACGCCATCATGACCACCGATACCGTGCCCAAGGAGGTCGCGTTCCATCACCGCGACAAGTGGAACGTCGGCGGTATGGCCAAGGGCGCGGGCATGATGGCCCCGTCGCTGGCGACGATGCTGGTGGTGCTCACCACCGATGCGGTCGCCACGCCCGAACAGCTGGATCACGCGCTGCGCAACGCGACTCGCCTGACCTTCGACCGGCTCGACGTCGACGGCTCCTGCTCTACCAACGACACCGTGCTGCTGCTGGCCAACGGAGCCAGCGAGGTCGCGCCGTCGCAGGAGGATCTCGACGCGGCCGTGCTCGCGGTGTGCGACGATCTGGCCGCGCAGCTGATGGCCGATGCCGAGGGCGTCACCAAGCGGGTGCTGATCACCGTGACCGGTGCGGCCGACGAGGACGAGGCGCTGATCGGGGCCCGCGCGGTGGCGCGCGATTCGCTGGTCAAGACCGCGCTGTTCGGTTCGGATCCGAACTGGGGCCGGGTGCTGGCCGCCGTCGGCATCGCGCCGATCACGCTGGAGCCGGACCGAATCTCGGTGTCGTTCAACGGAAATCCGGTCTGCGTGAACGGGATGGGTGCGCCCGGGGCGCGCGAGGTCGACCTGTCGGGCGTCGATATACACGTGGAGATCTCGCTCGGACTGGGCGAGGGCGCGGCGACCATCCGCACCACCGATCTGTCACACGGGTACGTGGAAGAGAACTCGGCGTACAGCTCATGATGGTGCCGGCGATCGACAAGGCGCATGTGCTCGCCGATGCGCTGCCGTGGCTGCAGCGGTTCAGCGGCAAGATCGTGGTCGTCAAGTACGGCGGCAACGCCATGATCGACAAGGATCTCCAGACCGCCTTCGCCGCCGATATGGCATTCCTGCGCACGGTCGGCGTGCGTCCGGTGGTCGTGCACGGCGGCGGCCCGCAGATCACCGCGATGCTCGACAAGCTCGGCCTGCAAGGCGAATTCCGCGGCGGCTTCCGGGTCACCACGCCCGAGGTGATGGATGTCGTGCGGATGGTGCTGTTCGGCCGGGTCGGCCGCGAACTGGTCGGCCTGATCAACAAGCACGGCCCCTATGCCGTGGGCATCTCCGGTGAGGACGCGCAGCTGTTCACCGCGACCCGCCGCACCGTCCTCGTCGACGGCGAGGCGACCGATATCGGTCTGGTCGGCGACGTCACCACCGTGAATCCCGATGCGGTGCACGATCTCATCGCCGCCGGGCGCATTCCGGTGGTCTCGACCATCGCGCCCGACGCCGACGGCGTGGTGCACAACATCAACGCCGATACCGCCGCCGCGGCGCTGGCCGAGGCCATCGGCGCGGAGAAACTGGTGGTGCTCACCGACGTCGAGGGCCTCTATACCGATTGGCCCGATCGCTCGTCGCTGACCACGCGCATCGATACCGACGCGCTGGCCACGCTGCTTCCTCGCCTCGACGCGGGCATGGTGCCCAAGATGGAGGCGTGCATGCGCGCGGTGGAGGGCGGTGTCCCCACCGCACACGTGATCGACGGCCGGGTGCCGCATGCCGTATTGCTGGAAATGTTCACCGGGGAAGGCATCGGAACGATGGTGACCCCCGCCGAGTCAGGAAGTGCCTCATGAGTACCGAAGAGCTGCAGCAGCGGTGGTCGGCCGCGCTGATGAACAACTACGGCACCCCCAAGGTGGCGCTGGTGCGCGGCGAGGGCGCGGTGGTCCACGACGCCGACGGCAAGCGTTATGTCGATTTCCTCGGCGGGATCGCGGTCAACATCCTGGGCCATGCCCATCCCGCGATCATCGAGGCGGTGACCCAGCAGCTGAGCACCCTCGGGCATACGTCGAATCTGTATGCCAACGAGCGGACCATCGAACTGGCCGAGCGATTGCTGGCGCATTTCGGTGACGGGCACGGCCGCGCGTTCTTCTGCAATTCCGGCACCGAGGCCAACGAGGCGGCGTTCAAGATCTCGCGGCTGACCGGCCGGACCAAGATCGTTGCCTGCGAGGAGGCCTTCCACGGCCGGACCATGGGTTCGCTCGCGCTGACCGGACAGGCGTCCAAGCGTGAGCCGTTCGATCCGATGCCGCCCGGTGTGGTGCATGTGCCCTACGGCGATGCCGACGCACTGGCGGCCGTGGTCGACGACGAGACCGCGGCGGTGTTCCTGGAGCCGATCATGGGGGAGGGCGGTGTGGTCGTGCCGCCCGCCGACTATCTGGTCCGGGCGCGGGCGATCACCGCCGAGCACGGCGCGCTGCTGGTCCTCGACGAGGTGCAGACCGGTATCGGCCGCACCGGCCACTTCTACGCCCATCAGGCCGCGGGCATCGTGCCCGACATCATCACTCTGGCAAAGGGTCTCGGCGGCGGGCTGCCGATCGGCGCGGTGCTCGCACAGGGCCGGGCGGCCGAGCTGCTCACTCCGGGCCTGCACGGCACCACCTTCGGCGGCAATCCGGTCTGCGCCGCGGCCGCGCTGGCGGTGCTGCGGACCATCGACGAGACCGGGCTGCTCGAGCACGTGCAGAGCCTGGGCAAGACGCTCGTCGACGGTATCGCCGAGCTCGGACATCCGCTGATCGATCAGGTGCGCGGCGCGGGCCTGCTCATCGGAGTCCAACTGACACAGGATGTTTCGCAGCACGTGGAGGCCGCCGCGCGGGAGGCGGGCTATCTGGTGAATCCGGCCAAGCCGAATGTGCTGCGGCTCGCGCCGCCGCTGATCCTCAGCGAGGAGCAGGCCGACGGCTTCGTGACCGACCTACCGGGCATCCTGGATGCCGCCGCGGCGCGAGCGATGGGCCCGGAGGAGGCAGCTCGCGTAACCACGCAGGGCCCCGGGAGTGCCGCCATTGATACAGCGAAGGGAACTCAGTGACCATTCGGCACTTCCTCCGAGACGATGATCTGTCCCCGGCCGAGCAGCTCGAAGTCCTCACGCTCGCAGCGGAATTGAAGGCGGCGCCGTTCTCGCGGCGCCCGCTGGAAGGGCCGCGCGGGGTCGGGGTGATCTTCGAGAAGAACTCCACCCGCACCCGATTCTCGTTCGAGATGGGCATCGCGCAGCTGGGCGGGCATGCGGTCGTCGTCGACGGCCGCGACACCCAGCTCGGGCGTGAGGAGACCCTCGCCGATACCGGGCGGGTGCTGTCGCGGTATGTGGACGCGGTCGTGTGGCGCACCTTCGAGCAGTATCGGCTCGACGAGATGTCCTCGGCCGCAACGGTTCCGGTGGTCAATGCGCTGTCCAACGAATTCCATCCCTGCCAGGTGCTCGCCGATCTGCAGACGCTGCGCGAGCACAAGGGCGATCTGCGCGGGCGCAGCCTGACCTACCTCGGCGACGGCGCGAACAACATGGCGCATTCGCTGCTGCTGGGCGGGGTGACGGCCGGGATGAACGTGACCGTCGCCGCGCCGGCGGGTTTCGAGCCCTACGAGTGGGTGGTCGAGGCCGCGCGCAAGCGCGCCGCGGAAACCGGTGCGACCGTCCATATCACCGACGATCCGATCGCCGCGGCCACCGACGCCGACGCGCTGGCCACCGACGCCTGGACCTCGATGGGTCAGGAGAACGACGGCCGCGACCGCGTCGCCCCCTTCCGCCCGTTCCGGATCGACGGCGACCTGCTGGCCCACGCGGCCTCGGATGCCGTTGTGCTGCACTGCCTTCCGGCCCACCGCGGCGAGGAGATCACCGACGAGGTGATCGACGGCCCGCACAGCGTGGTCTGGGACGAGGCGGAGAACCGCCTGCACGCCCAGAAGGCGCTGCTGGTCTGGTTATTGGCCAAACGGGCGGAGGCGGTGTGAGCGCCGCCGACACCTCCAAACCCGGCCCCGCGATCGCCCGCACCCGCGCGGGCCGCCAGCAACGCATCGTGGAACTGTTGTCCTCCAACGCGGTCCGCAGCCAGACCGAACTGGCCGCCCTCCTGGCCGCCGAGGGTATCGAAACCACCCAGGCGACCCTGTCCCGCGACCTGGACGAACTGGGCGCGGTCAAGCTGCGCGCGGCAGACGGCGGCGCGGGCATCTACGTAGTCCCCGAGGACGGCAGCCCCGTCCGCGGCGTCACCGGCGGCACCGCCCGCCTCTCCAAACTCCTGGGCGACCTCCTGGTATCGACCGACCACAGCGGCAACATCGCGGTCCTGCGCACCCCGCCCGGCGCGGCCCACTTCCTGGCGAGCGCGCTGGATCGTGCGGCTTTGCATGAGATCGTCGGCACCATCGCGGGTGACGACACGATCGCCGTCATCGCCCGCGAGCCGCTGACCGGGGCCGAATTGGCCGCCAAGATCGAGGAACTCGCCTGAGCGGAGGCGGGTAAGGGGTGAATCGTCAAGCCGGGCGGCAGGTTTGGCGCATGTGGCCGATGCCCTCGATGTCGAGTTCGACGGTGTCGCCCGGGCGTAGGTAGGGGAAGCGGCCGGAGAGGGCGACGCCCTCGGGGGTGCCTGTGTTGACGAGGTCGCCGGGCTCGAGGACCGCGAATTGGGATAGGTGCCAGATCAGGTAGGGCACGTCGAAGATCAGGTCGGCGGTGGTGGAGTTCTGGCGGGGGTCGCCGTTGACGAATGAGCGTAGGCGTAGGTTCTTCGGGTTCAGGTGGTTCGTGGGGATCAGGGAGGGGCCCAGTGGGTTGAAGGTTTCGCAGCATTTGCCCTTGGACCATTGGCCGCCGGAGCGGTCCAGCTGGAAGTGGCGTTCGGAGACGTCGTTGGAGATGGTGTATCCCGCAATGTGGTTCATCGCCTCGTCGGGGGAGTTCAGGTAGCGGGCCCGGCGGCCGATCACCACGGCCAGTTCCACCTCCCAGTCGGTGCGTTCGGAGCCACGGGGGATGAGGATGTCGTCGTGGGGGCCGACGATCGTATTGGGGGTCTTGAAGAATACGACCGGTTCGGTGGGTGGCTTCGCGCCGGATTCGGCGGCGTGGGCGGCGTAGTTCATGCCGATGCACCAGATCGCTTGGGGGCGTGCGATCGGAGGGCCGATGCGCAGGCCGGTGGTGTCGACCGCGGTCAGCCGGTTGGCGGCCAGTGCGGTCGCTGTTGCCGAAATGCCCTCGGTGGCAAGGAATTCGCCGTCGATGTCGCGCGTCAAGGGTGACAGGTCGAAGCTCCGGCCGTCGGCGATGACGATCGGTCGTTCGGCGCCGATCGGGCCGATCCGCTGGAACTTCACGGACGCTCTCCTTCGTCTCGGGGGATTCGGTAGATCCGGGATGCGGTCTCGCCCAGGACGGCCGCGCGCTCGTCGCCCGTCAAGTCCGACAGGGTGCCCAGAGTCGCCTGCCACACAGTCGAATACGACGCCGCGGTCAGGGTGAACGGCCAATCACCGCCCACCATCAGACGATTCGGCCCGAACACCGTCAGCGCGTGGTCCACATACGGTTGCCAGCCCGCGGCGGTGTGGCCGGACGCGGAAACCGTTGCCAGGCCGGAGATCTTGGCGACCACATTCGGCTGGGATGCCGCGTCGGTCAGCAGATCCGCCCACGGCTGCCATCCGCCCACGGCGATCGGCGGTTTGCCCAGATGGTCGAGCACCACCGTCAGCGACGGATGGGCGGCCGCGATCAACGGAACCTGGGCCAGCAGGTCGGGGCATTCGGCCACCGCGTCGAAGCTCAGCCCGGCCCGCGCCAGCAGGTCCAGGCTCTCCGAAACCTCGGTCCGCAGTAGCCATTTCGGATCCGGATCGCGATGGATCATATGCCGCACCCCGGCCAGGGGCCATCGATCCAGTTCGTCGGCCACCTCGCCGGGCCGGTGCAGCGGCAGCCAGCCCACCACCGCCGCCGGGCGCGGGGCGTGCGCGGCGGCGTCGAGCAGGGCGGCGTTCTCGGCGAGGGAATCGGAGGCCTGCACCAGCACCAGCGCGTCCACTCCCTGTGTGTCGAGCCGGGGCGCGAGATCGTCGAGTGTGTAAGTCCGGAACAAGACCTCCGATGTCTCACTGAGCCAATCGTATTCCACCTGGAACTTCTCACCGGTGATGTCCCAAACATGGACATGTGCGTCTACAGTCATCGGAGGCATGGGTTCACATCCTGGAAAGCGAAGGAACGGGATTGTCGGTCACCGACGATGCGATAGCGAAGATCAAGACGATGATCGTATCCGGCGATCTGACGCCGGGTTCCCGGCTGCCGAGGGAGGCCGATCTCGCGGCCGAACTGGGTGTCTCGCGTAATTCGCTGCGGGAGGCGGTGCGGGCGCTGTCGCTGGTGCGCATCCTGGACGTGCGCCAGGGCGACGGCACGTATGTGGCCAGCCTGGAACCGAATTCGCTGCTGGACGCGATGAGCTTCCTGCTGGAATTCCACCAGGACGATTCCGTGCTGGAGGTCCTCGGGGTGCGCCGCATCCTGGAGCCGGCCGCCACCGCACTGGCCGCGCAGCGTATGACCGATGCCGAACTGGCCCAGCTGCGTACCCTCGTCGCACCCGACAGCGCCTCGGTCACCGATCTGGTGGCGCTGGATCTGAACTTCCACGCCGCCATCGGCGCCGCGTGCGGCAACAAGGTGCTCGCCTCGCTGCTGGATTCGCTGTCCATGCCCACCACGCGGGCGCGGATCTGGCGCGGTGTCACCGAGGAGAGCGCGTTCGAGCGGACCGTCGCCGAGCACCGCGGCATCTGTGACGCCATCGCCGCGCGCGATCCGGATCTGGCCCATGCGCGGGCGCTGGCGCATGTCGCGGGCGTGATGGAGTGGCTGGCGCGCGCCGCCGCCTGAGCTCACCACAGCGCCCGCTCGGTCAGCTCGCGCCAGAGTTCCTCCGGCACAGCGATATCCAGCATGGCGAGGCTGTCCTCGACCTCTTCGGGAGTGCCGGCCCCGAGCACCACGCCGGCGACCGCGGGGTGGCGGGCCGGGAACCGCAGGGCGACCGCGCGCAGCGGCACCCCATGGTCGGCGCAGATCCGTTGCATCGATCGCGCGCGGGCGAGCACCGCGGGTTCGGCGGTCCGGTAATCGAAGGTGGTGCGGTGCACCGGATCCGCCAGCACGCCGCTGTTGAACACCCCGGCGACCAGGACCCGGATGCCGCGGCGCGCGCATTCGGGCAGCAGTTCGTGTTCGGCGCGCCGATCCAGCAGGGTGTAGCGCCCGGCGATGAGCAGATGAGCTATCGGCGCCTCGCGGACGAACCGCAGTGCGGCCCCGACATCGTTGACGCCCAACCCGATTCCCGCCGCCACGCCCTGGGCTCGCAGCCGCTCCAGCTCCGGCATCGCCTCGTCGAGCGCGGCGCGCATATGGGCCTCGGGATCGTGGATCAGCAACGTATCGACCCGGTCCAGACCGAGCCGGTGCAGCGACTCCTCGAGCGATCGGCGCACGCCCGTCGCCGAATAGTCCCGCCGCCGTGACCGTTTCGGCGCGCCGTAGAAGCAGTCGACACCGTCGGGTGCGTCCGGATCGTCGTAGAGCAGGCGGCCGACCTTGGTGGAGATCGTGAAATCGCCCCGGTTCCGGTCGCGCAGGAACCGGCCCAGGCGCTCCTCGCTCAGGCCCGCACCGTAATGCGGGGCGGTGTCGAAGGCGCGAATCCCGTTCTGCCATGCGGTATCGAGCACCTCACGCGCGGCGGCCTCGCGCACGGGCCGATACAACCCGGCGAAGCCCGCGCCGCCGAGCACGACGGCGGTATCGCCCGGCGGCGGGGTCGTGACGGCGCACCGGTCACGCGCCTCACGCATCGGGAAGCCGTTCCGCTCGCATCTCACTCCTGTCGTCGTCCGCTGGCGAGGCGGGTGATGACCAGTGCGACGAGGATCAGCGCACCGTTGATGAACTTCAGCGAATCGGCGCTCACACCGCCGTAGGACAGCAGCTTCTGGATCAGCGTGAGAATCAGGATGCCGAAGAACGCGCCCACCACCGAGCCGCGGCCGCCGTTGAGCGCGACGCCGCCGATCACGCAGGCGGCGAAGACGTTGAAGATCATGCCGTCGCCCTGGCTGACCTGCACGCTGGCGAATTGGCCGGAGTAGATGAGCCCGCCGACCGCGGCCAGCCCGCCCGCGATGATCAGCACCGCGATCACGACGCGGTCGGTGCGGATTCCGGCCGCACGCGCGGCGGCCTCGTTGCCGCCCACCGCGTACAGCGCCCGCCCCGCGGTGGTGTACTGCAGAATCAGATAGCCGATCACGAACAGCGCCAGGCAGATCACGATGTTCACCGGAACGCCGAATATCCGTGCGTTGCCGAGCCATTCGACCGAATCCGGGATCTTCGTCAGGGTGAAGCCGGAGGTGAGGAAGGTGAGCAGGCCGCGCAGCGCGATCAGCATCGCCAGCGTCACGATGAAGCCGTTGAGCCCGAACCGCACGATCAGCACCCCGTTGACCGCGCCGACCGCGAGCCCGACCAGCAGCGCGATCGGGATCGTCATCCACGGCGAGGCCCAGGTGTAGGCGCCGACCTTCGCGGTCCCCATGGTCGCCCAGATGGCCACGCCGGGTGCCAGCCCGAAGGTCGATTCCAGCGACAGATCCATCCGCCCGACCACCAGCACCAACACCTCCGCCAGCACGATCAGCGAGATGCCGCTCATGGTGGTGAGCACATTGGTGAGATTGCTGGGGGAGACGAAGTTGTCGTTGATGAAGTAGCCGACCACCAGCACCAGCAGAATGGGCGACACCAGCAGGAAGTCGCGGAACGCGCTCCAGCGCAGGCGATATGGCGTGCCGGTCACAGCATTCCCTCCATGGCGGCGACGAGTTCGCGGTCGTCCCAGCCCTTGTCGAACGTGGCCGTCCCGGTCCCCTGCACGAGGACCAGCACCCGGTCGCAGTCGCGCAGATCGTCGAGTTCGTCGGAGGCGACCAGGACGGCCGTGCCGCGATCGGCGGTGTCGCGCACGGCCTCTCGCAGCGTCTGCTTGGACCGCACGTCGACGCCCGCGGTCGGGGCGATCAGCACCAGCACCGCCGGATCGGTGGCCAGGGCGCGAGCGAACACGACCTTCTGCTGATTGCCGCCGGACAGTTCGGCCACGGCCTGGCCGGGCCCGTCGGTCTTGATGCCGAGTTCGTCGATGGCCTTGCGGGCCAGGGCGTCTCGGGTGGATCGCACGATCACGCCGAACCGGCCCAGTCTGCGCGGGACGGTCAGGGTGGCATTGTCGGCCACGCTCATCTCCGGCACCAGGCCCTCGTCATGACGGTCGCGCGGCACGAAGCCGATTCCGGCGTCGCGCCCGGCACGAACACCACGGCGGCGCAAGGGAACTCCGGACACCTCGACGGAGCCGCCGACGGCCCGGCGCAATCCGACGATCGTCTCGGCCACCTCGTTCCGGCCGCTGCTGCCGCCCCCGGCCAGCCCGACGATCTCACCGCGGCCCACCTCGAAGGTGATGTCGTCGAACTCACCCGGCCGGGTCAGTCCCCGCACCCGCAGCGCGGGCGCGTCACCGCGTGGTGGCGACCGCCGGGGCGCCGCGGCCTCGAGGCTGATCGCATCGCCGGTCATCGCCGCGATCAGCTCCGGTGTGCCGAGTTCCACGGCGGGGGCGGTGAGTATATGCCGGGCGTCCCGGAAAACCGTGATATCGGAACAGATTTCGTAGGTCTCGTCCAGATGATGGGAGATGTAGAGGAAGGTGACGCCGTGCTCCTGCAGATCGCGGATGCGCGCGAACAGCCGGGCGATGGCCGCGCCGTCCAGCTGGGCGGTGGGTTCGTCGAGGATGATGAACCGGGCGCCGTGCGACAGCGCCCGCGCGATCTCCACCAGCTGCCGATGCTCCACCGACAACTCCCGTGCCGGGGTCTCGACATCGACCGGCACCGACCAGGTGTCGAGCAGTTCGCGGGCGCGGGCGCGCAGGGCGCGCCAGCTCACCACGGGACGGCCCAGGCCCTGGCGGTTGACGAACAGATTCTCCGCCACCGACAGATCCGGGATGATCGTCGAATGCTGATAGACGCAGGCGACTCTGGCTCGCCACGCGTCGCGGTCGGCCGGTGCGGGCGCGGGGCTGCCCTGGAAGCGCACCAGGCCCTCGTCCGGCGCGGTGAGGCCGGTCAGGATCGACACCAGCGTCGACTTCCCCGCGCCGTTGCGCCCGACCAGTGCGTGCGTTCGCCCGGCTTCCACACGCAGGTCGACGCGGTTCAGGGCCACGGTGCGCCCGAAGCGTTTGGACACCCCGATCGCCTCGGCCACCGGTTCGGGACCCGAAACCTGCTGGGCGAGCGTCATTTCCGTCCCCACAGCCCCGGATCGGTCGTCGCGACCGTGGCCATGTCGCCGACCTTGCCGCCGGTGCGGGTGACCACCGGTGCGGGCAGCTGATCCTCGAGCATGCCGCCGACGCCGGTGTCGATGATCGTCGAGCCGTGGTCGGTCAGGCCCGGCGCGAAGGTGCGGCCCTCGGTGGCGGCCTTGGCGTAGGTCACCGCGTATTGGGCGTAGAGATCGGCGGGCTGGGAGACCGTGGCGTCGATATCCCCGGCGTCGATGGCGTCGAGTTCGGCCTTGATGCCGTCGTTGGACACGATCGTGATGTGGCCCGGCTGACCGGTTTTCACCAGTTTGCCGCTGCGCCGCAGCAGGGCCAGGGTCGACTGCAGGAACACCCCGCCCGCCTGCATGTAGAGGCCGTTGATATCCGGATCGGTGAGCAGCTTGTCCTGCAGGCCCGAGACCGCCCGGTCGCCCTGCCAGTCGGTGGGGATCTCGATGACCTTGATACCGGGATACCTCGAGCGCATGCAGTCGGCGAACGCCTCGGATCGGTCGCGGCCGTTGATCGAGGCGAGGTCGCCCTGGAACTCGACGACCTTGCCGCTGCCGTGCAGGGTTTCACCGAGATAGGTGCACGACTTGGTGCCGTAGGCGCGGTTGTCGGCGCGCACGACCATATACGCGCCGCCGCTGTCGGGCCGGGTGTCGACGGTGACGACCGGCACCTTGCGGGCGGCCGCGGCGGCGATCGCGGGTTTCACCGCGGCGGTGTCCTGCGGCGCCAGGATGAGCGCCCTCACATTCTTCGACAGCAGCGTGTCCACATTCGAGCGCAGCCGGTTGGAATCGTTGTCGGAGGAGGTGTTCTCGAGTCTCACCCCGGCCGCCGCGGCCTTCGGGCCCAGATATCCGGCGTAGGCGCTCCAGAAATCGGAATCCGAGCGCGGCTGATCCGCGCCGACGAGTACGCCGTCGGCCGCGCCGTTGCCGACGTTCGCCGCGGGCCCGGCGGGGGTGTCGACCTTCTCGCGGGCACAGCCCGCCGCGACGGTGACGGCCAGGGCGGCGGCCACGGCCGCGCCGATGATCCTGGTGTACATCAGTTCTCGTGCTCCTTACGGGTCCGCCAGGCCGATCCGGTGGGATAGGTGTGATCGCGGAGCGAGGCGGGCAGCATCTCGGCGCTGAAACCCGGTGCGCGCGGGGCCTGATAGCGCCCGTCGACCACCCGCGCGGGATGGCGGAAGTGCTCGTGCAGATGGTCGACGTATTCGATGGCGCGGCCGGACATGGTGGCCGAGACGGCGACGTAGTCGATCATCGCCAGATGCTGCACCAGTTCGCACAGTCCCACGCCGCCCGCATGCGGGATCACCGGAACACCGAACTTGGCCGCCAGCAACAGGATTGCCAGATTCTCGTTGACCCCGCCCACCCGCGCGGCATCGATCTGCACCACATCGACCGCCTCGGCCTGGAGCAGCTGTTTGAACAGGATCCGGTTCTGGCCGTGTTCGCCGGTGGCGATCCGCGCGCCGGTGCGGCGGCGGATCTCGGCGTGGCCCAGGATGTCGTCGGGGCTGGTCGGCTCCTCCACCCAGGCCAGATCCGCCGGGGCCAGCCGCGAAATCCACTGTGCCGCTTCGTCGATGCCCCAGCGCTGATTGGCGTCCACGGCCAATCCGATATCGGGGCCGACGGCGTCGCGGGCGACCTTCAGCCGGCGCAGATCCTCCTCGACATCGCGCCCGACCTTGATCTTGATCGTGCCGAAGCCGTCGGCGACCGCGCGCCGCGCCAGCCGGGCCAGCTTCGCATCGGAGTAGCCCAGCCAGCCGGGTGAGGTGGTGTAGGCGGGATAGCCGGTGGCCAGCAGCCGGTCGGCGCGCTCGCGGCGGCCCGGTTCGGCGCGGCGCAGCAGGGTCAGCGCCTCGTCCGGGGTGAGCGCGTCGGTGAGATAGCGGAAGTCGATCAGGGCCACGATCTGTTCGGGGGTCATCTCGGAGACCAACTGCCACACCGGCTTCGCGGCCACCCGCCCGGCCAGATCCCAGACCGCGTTGACGACCGCGCCGATCGCCATATGCATCACACCCTTCTCCGGGCCCAGCCAGCGCAGCTGCGAATCGTCGGTGAGCGAGCGCGCGAAACCGCCCGGGTCGCCGAGGATTTCGTCGACCGAGCGGCCGACCACCAGCGGCGCCAGGGCGGCGATGGCGACCTGTTGCACCTCGTTGCCGCGGCCGATGGTGAAGGCGAAGCCGTGACCGTGGTGTCCCGCAGGATGATTCGTGCGCAGCACCACATAGGCCGCCGAGTAGTCCGGATCGGGATTCATCGCGTCGGAGCCGTCGAGCTGGGCCGAGGTGGGGAACCGGACATCGAGGGTGTCCAGCGCGGTGATGTGGGCCATGCGCGATCCTCGTTCCGATCGGTGATCTGGATCACGACTATACATCCGATGTCTGCCAAGGCAAGAGGCCGATATCGATGCCAATCTTCAGCAATCACAGGCAAACTCCCCTGACACGACGCGGTGAATGTTAGGTTCGCGATCGGTAAACATCGGAGCGATGCTGGGATGAGTCGATATGTCGGATGGAGCGCTGGCGGGTCTGGCCGCGGTGGTGACCGGGGGCGGGTCGGGGATCGGGAAGGCCGTTGCCGCGGCATTTCTCGCCGCGGGCGCGCGGGTGGCGGTGCTCGATCTCGCGCCCGGTGAGGATGCCGGGATCGTGGGGGTGGTGTGCGATGTGTGTGATGACGAGTCGGTGCGGGCGGCCGTCGCGGCCGTGGCCGAACGCTTCGGCCGGATCGATATCGTGGTCAACAATGCGGGCATCGGCGCCCAAGGCACGATCGAGGACAACTCCGATGCCGAGTGGCTGCGGGTGTTCGAGGTGAATGTGCTGGGCGCGGTGCGGGTTTCGCGCGCGGCGCTGCCGCATCTGCGGCGCTCCCCGGCGGCCTCGATCGTCAACACCTGTTCGATCGCGGCGACCACGGGACTGCCGAATCGGGCGGCCTACAGCGCGAGCAAGGGTGCCGTGCTCGCCCTCACCCGCGCCATGGCCGCCGATCATCTCGCCGAGGGCATCCGGGTCAACTGCGTCAATCCCGGCACCGTCGACACGCCGTGGGTGCAGCGATTGCTTTCCGCCAGCGGCGATCCGGACGCCGAGCTCGCGGCGCTGCGGGCGCGGCAACCGCACGGACGGCTGGTCGACGCGCAGGAGGTGGCCGCGGCGGTGTGTTATCTGGCCGGGCCGCAGTCCTCCTCGACCACCGCGACGATGCTCGAGGTCGACGCGGGCATGCACGCCCTGCGGCTGCGGAGCTGACGGTATGTTCGCTGCCATGGTGAATCGCCGGATGCCCCGACCCCGGGAGCTGGCGCCGCTGGTGCGGTTCGAGCGGCCCTTCCCCGGACGGACGCGCACACTCGCCCGCGCGCAGACGATCTGGGATCTGCGGGAGCTGGCCCGCAAGCGGACGCCGCGGGTGGCGTTCGACTACACCGACGGGGCCGCCGACGCGGAGATCAGTCTGGCGCGGGCCCGGCGGGCGTTCGAGGAGATCGAGTTCCGGCCCTCGATTCTGCGTGATGTCTCCGAGACCGACACCGGCACAACGGTTCTGGGGCGACGGGTGGAACTGCCGTTCGGGATCGCGCCCACCGGATTCACGCGGATGATGCAGGCCGAGGGGGAGATCGCCGGGGCGCGGGCGGCCGAGCGGGCCGGGATCCCGTTCACGCTGTCGACGATGGGGACCACGGCGATCGAAGAGCTCGCCGCCGCAACGGGTTCCGGGGCGCGCAACTGGTTCCAGCTGTACATGTGGAAGGACCGCGACAGGTCGATGGCACTGGTCGAGCGGGCCGTGCGGGCCGGTTTCGACACCCTCGTGGTGACCGTCGACGTACCGGTCGCCGGCGCCCGGCTGCGCGATGCCCGCAACGGGATGACTCTACCGCCCTCGATCACCCTCGGCGGCGCCCTCGACGCGCTGCGTAAACCGCAGTGGTGGTGGAACTTCCTGACCACCGAACCGCTCGCCTTCGCCTCGCTGGACCGCTGGTCGGGCACCGTCGCCGAGCTGCTGGACGCCATGTTCGATCCGACCGTCGGATTCGAGGATCTGGTGTGGGTGCGCGATCAGTGGCCGGGCCGGGTGCTGGTGAAGGGCGTGCAGACCGTGGAGGACGCCATCCGCCTCGCGGGCCTGGGCATGGACGGCATCGTGCTGTCCAATCACGGTGGCCGCCAACTCGATCGGGCGCCGGTCCCACTGCATCTGCTGCCCGCCGTGCGCACCGCGGTCGGCGACGAGCTGGAGATCCACCTCGACACCGGCATCATGCACGGCGCCGATATCGTCGCGGCGCTCGCGCTGGGGGCCCGCTTCACCCTGATCGGCCGGGCGTATCTGTACGGCCTGATGGCCGGGGGCGAGGCGGGGGTGGACCGCGCCATCGGGATCCTGCGCACCCAGCTGACCCGCACGATGAAACTGCTGGGCGTCGCCTCGATCGAGGAACTCGAACCCGCCCACGTGTGCCTGCTCGACCGGCGCTGAGACCGTGCGGCGGTCGAGGGCGAGCCGCTCGACTTCCGGCTCGCGCGAGTGAGTTTCGGATAGTCCCCCAGCCGGGGCTCATGGTCGGATGCCGGGGCGGGCACCCGACCATGACGATCTCAGCCGAGGGGGTACTGCCCCGGCGGGTACGCGCCACCGCCGCCGCCGAATCCGCCGCCCGCGGTGAACAGATCGGAGACGACCTGGAAGAACGACTGCCCGAGCATCAGGAGGTCCGATCCGATCTGGTAGAAGAAGCTGCCGAAGTCATTGAACATCGCTCGTTCCTTCCTACGCCCGGTGATTGCCTCTCTCAGGTTCCCATATCGCACCCGGTCGAGGTGGGCTATCGCATTGAACCACTTGGGATTTCGTGGCAATTGTCCTGTTTGGCGGGGTCGCGTGCCGCCGGTTTGCGGGAGACGGTGTACTGACCTGTCCGCTTGCGCGATGATGGTGCCTGGCCGGATGGGATATGGAGGGCGCGTCGTGCAATGGTGGCAGTTCGCGTTGCTCGGCGCCGGCGGCGGCATTCTGGTCGAGGCGTTGTCGATCTTCCGATGCCTCGCGATCTGGCAGGCCGATCGGCGGACGGCCACGGGCCGCGTCAAAGGCCATCCGCCCCAGTGGAAGTCGTATGTCGATGCGCCGGCGCACCTCGGGCTGCTCGGCTGCCGCGCCCTGCTCGGGGCGGCGTCCGCGGTGATGTTCGGCGCGACCGGACAGATCAGCGGCGCCTTCGTGGCGGTCGCCCTGGGATTCGCGGCGCCGTCGGTGCTCGCGCAACTGGGTAGCATCCCGCAGGTCGCCGCGGCGGTGAGCGGAGCGGGTACGCCCGCGCTCGGTGTGGTGGAGGCCGAGGGGGAGGCGAGTCGTTCCGGGGTGCGGTCGACGACCGGGTCCCGTGGTGCGTCGGTCAGGGATGTGCGCTGATGTCCGCGCCCTCGTTGGGACGCCGGATGCTGGCCGGATTGCTCGGCGTGCCCGCCGCCGCGCGCGTGCCGAAACCGCCTGCGACCGAGGGGTATTCGGTGGGTAGACGGGTCCTGGCCGGGCTGTTCGGGGTCGAGCTCGCACAGACTCCGGCGTCCGGGATCGCCACTGTCACCGTGCTGCCGGAGCGCGGGCCGGACGAATCCGGCTCGCCGGACATCAATCAGCGGGTACGCGCCCGGCGATTCGGCCATCGGCGACCCGACCGGCAACCGGCCGGTGACTTCGCCGAGCGGCTCGATCACCTCCTCGCGACCGTCCATCCCGCCGGTCGGCCGCCGCGCACCACGGCCGATGTGGCGGTGACCCTGTCCGCGCAGGGGTACCCGGTATCGAGGTCCTACCTCGAGCAGTTGCTCACCGGGCGTGCGCCGATGCCCTCGGCCGAGGTGGTGGCGGCGCTGGCCACGTACTTCATGGTCAAGCCCGACTACTTCTCCGATGACGACTATGCGGCGCGCATCGATCGCGATCTCGAAGTGCTCGGCCGATTCCAGGAGGAGGGTCTGCGCAGGCTGTTCGACCGGGCGGTGACCCTGTCGGAGGGTTCGCAGGACCTCCTGACGGTCATGGCCGAGAGGCTGCGGGTGTCGGAGGGTTTGCCGCCGACTCCGCCGGACGATGTGGGTTTCGACCGAACCCGATGGGGTCGGTAGGGGTGCCTGCGCCCCGATTATGAATGAGCTTGCATCATCATGCATAATCATTTGCAAGCGGTTCGGGCGGTCCGGGGGAGTCGGCGGGCCCGACGCCGCCGCGGACTTTGCACACGAAACATGAGGAGCTACTGACATGGCCGATCGCGTCGTACTCGCCTACTCCGGCGGGTTGGATACCTCCGTCGCCATCAGCTGGATCGGCAAGGAGACCGGGTCGGAGGTCGTCGCCGTCGCGATCGACCTGGGCCAGGGCGGCGAGGATATGAACGTCGTGCGCCAGCGCGCGCTGGACTGCGGTGCGGTCGAGGCGATCGTGGTGGACGCGCGTGACGAGTTCGCCGATGAGTACTGCCTGCCGACCGTGCAGGCCAATGCCCTCTACATGGGCCGTTATCCGCTGGTGTCGGCGATCAGCCGCCCGCTGATCGTCAAGCATCTCGTCGACGCCGCCGAGTATCACGGCGCGTCCACGGTCGCGCACGGCTGCACCGGTAAGGGCAACGATCAGGTCCGCTTCGAGGTCGGCATCGGTGCGCTGGCTCCCGATCTGAACGTGATCGCGCCCGTGCGCGATTACGCCTGGACCCGGGAGAAGGCCATCGCCTTCGCCGAGGAGAACGATCTGCCGATCACGGTCAGCAAGAAGTCGCCGTTCTCCATCGACCAGAACCTCTGGGGCCGCGCGGTGGAGACCGGCTTCCTCGAGGATCTGTGGAATGCCCCGACCAAGGACGTCTACGACTACACCGTCGATCCGACCGTCAACTTCGAGGCACCCGACGAGCTGATCATCACCTTCGACAAGGGCGTTCCGGTCGCCATCGACGGCCGCCCGGTCAGCGTGTTCGAGGCCATCACCGAGCTCAACACCCGCGCGGGTCGCCAGGGCGTGGGTCGCCTGGACATGGTCGAGGACCGGCTCGTCGGCATCAAGAGCCGCGAGATCTACGAGGCCCCGGGCGCGATCGCGCTGATCACTGCGCATCAGGAGCTCGAGGCGGTCACGATCGAGCGGGAGCTGGGCCGCTACAAGCGGCAGGTCGAGCAGCGCTGGGGCGAGCTGGTCTACGACGGCCTGTGGTTCTCTCCGCTCAAGCGCGCGCTGGACTCCTTCGTCCAGAACACCCAGGAGCATGTCTCCGGCGAGGTGCGGATGGTGCTGCACGGCGGCAGCGTCGTGGTCAACGGCCGGCGCAGCGACGAATCGCTCTACGACTTCAACCTGGCCACCTACGACGAGGGCGATACCTTCGACCAGTCGCTGGCCAAGGGCTTCGTGCAGATCCACGGACTGTCGTCCAAGGTCGCCGCGCGCCGGGATCTCAGCAAGAAGTAGTAGCCTGCGGCCGTGCGCAGCGACGACGATAGCTGGGATATCACCGAGAGTGTCGGGGCCACGGCCATCGGCGTGGCAGCCTTGCGGGCGGTGGAATCACGCCGCCCGGATGCGCTGTTCCACGACCCGTACGCGGCCGGACTGGTCGACGCGGCCGGACCGGGCTGGAGCCGGTTGCAGCGCGGCGGGGTGGAGATCGATCCGGAACTCGACCGCAAATACGGGCCGATGGCCGCGTTCATGACCGCGCGCACCGTGTACTTCGACGAGTACTTCGCCGCGGCGATGGCGGCGGGCGTTCGGCAGATCGTGATCCTGGCCTCGGGCCTGGACGCGCGGGCCTATCGGCTCGAATGGCCCTCCGGCACTGTGCTGTTCGAGCTGGATCAGCCGAAGGTGCTGCGGTTCAAGGCGGAGGCGCTCGCCGCGGACCGGCCCCGTGCCGATCGGCGCGAGGTGGCGGTGGACCTGCGCCAGGACTGGCCGAAGGCGCTGCGGGACAAGGGTTTCGACCCGGCGGCGCCGACGGCCTGGCTCGCGGAGGGGCTGCTGCGCTATCTGCCCGGGGACGCGCAGGACCGGCTGCTCGGCGACGTCGCCGCGCTCAGCGCCCCAGGTAGCCGCATCGCGCTGAACATCGGCCGCGGCGAGATGCCCGTGACCACGGAGGGCCCCGCGCCGACCGCGGCGGTGGACGCGGTGCCTCGCAATGTGGAGAGTCTCTGGTATCCGTGGGCGGGTCGCACCGATCCGCGGGACTGGTTCGCCGCGCGCGACTGGGTGGTGTCCGACGGCGATGCCGTCGCCGTGCTGGCCGAACACGGTCGCGCGGTGCGCGATACCGCATTGCCGGAATTGAACCGACACATTCTCATGACCGCAATTCGACCCACAGGAGAGCGATGAACCAGGGCGGCAGCACCAATCAGGGCGCGCTGTGGGGCGGGCGCTTCGCGTCCGGACCGGCCGCGGCGATGGCCGCGCTGAGCAAGTCCACACACTTCGATTGGGTGTTGGCGCCCTACGATATTCGCGCCTCCAAGGCGCACGCGCGCGTGCTGCACAAGGCCGGGCTGCTGTCGGAGAGTGATCTGGCGGAGATGCTGGCGGGCCTGGATCGCCTTGCGGCCGAGGTGGATTCGGGCGCGTTCGGACCCGCGGACTCCGATGAGGACGTGCACGGGGCGCTGGAGCGCGGGCTGATCGAGCGGGTCGGCGCGGAGCTGGGCGGCCGGTTGCGCGCGGGCCGTTCGCGCAACGATCAGGTGGCCACGCTGTTTCGGATGTGGTTGCGCGACGGGGCGCACCGAGTCGCGGCCGGGGTGCTGGACGTGGTGGACGCGCTGGTCGCGCAGGCCGCGGCGCATCCGGACGCGGTGATGCCGGGGAAGACCCATCTGCAGGCGGCGCAGCCGGTGCTGCTGGCCCACCATCTGCTCGCGCACGCGCATCCGCTGCTGCGCGATATCGATCGGCTGCGCGATTTCGACAAGCGCGCGGCCGTATCTCCCTACGGCTCCGGCGCATTGGCCGGATCCTCGCTCGGGCTCGATCCCGAGGCGATCGCCGCCGACCTGGATTTCGATGCGGCCGCGGCCAATTCGATCGACGCCACCTCCGCGCGCGACTTCGCCGCCGAGGCGGCCTTCGTCCTGGCCATGATCGCGGTCGACCTGTCGCGCATGGCCGAGGAGGTGATCCTCTGGAGCACACCGGAATTCGGCTACATCACCCTCGCCGACGCCTGGTCCACCGGCTCGTCGATCATGCCGCAGAAGAAGAATCCGGACGTCTCGGAGCTGACCCGCGGCAAGGCGGGCCGCCTGATCGGTAACCTCACCGGCCTGCTCGCCACGCTGAAGGCGCAGCCCCTGGCCTACAACCGGGATCTGCAGGAGGACAAGGAACCCCTGTTCGACTCGGTCGCCCAGCTCGAACTGCTGCTGCCCGCCATCGCGGGCCTGGTCTCCACCCTCACCTTCCACACCGACCGCATGGCCGAACTGGCCCCTGCGGGCTACACCCTGGCCACCGACATCGCCGAATGGCTTGTCCGCCAGGGCGTCCCGTTCCGCGTCGCCCACGAGGCCGCCGGCGCCTGCGTCCGCACCGCCGAATCCCGCGGCGTAGGCCTGGCCGAGTTGACCGACGAGGAATTCGCCACCATCGACCCCGCCCTCACCCCGAAGGTCCGCGAGGTCCTCACCGTCGAGGGCTCCATCGCTTCACGTAACTCCCGCGGCGGCACCGCGGGCGTCCAGGTGGCCAAACAACTCGACGAAATCCGCCAAGCCACCACCGAGGCCCGCACCCACCTGAACTGATCACCGATTCTTCGGACGTGACGGTTGCCGTCGATATAACGTCCGTGTTATGAATTGGGGAGAGGTGGAACTGGAGCCGGAGGTCGAGAAGTGGTTCGACTCGCTCTGCGGCGACGATCAGGAGACCGTGGTCTTCTACGTCGACCTGTTGGCGGAACGGGGCGTACTCCTGGGCGAGCCGTACACCAGGCAGCTGAGTGGAAAGCTGCGAGAACTACGGTTCTATCTCTCTCGCGACGCGGTCCGAATCACCTACTGGATCGCTTCGGGAAGGCGCATCATCCTGTTGACCGTGTTTCCCAAGCAGCGGATGCGGGAGACCGCCGAGATCGAGCGGGCGATGCGCGTGATGCGACGCTGTATCGATGAAGCTCATACCGTGGAGGAGGAGTGAGATCCATGGGTGAACGTAAGGGCTGGGCCGAGAAGCGTGCCGAGGTGATGCAGCGCCCGGGGGCGGGCGCGGCATATGAGGCTGCCCGGATTCGATTCGAGCTCGGCACTGCCGTGCGGGAGCGCAGGGAACAGTTGGGGCTGACGCAAGCCGAACTTGCCGAGCGGGCCGGTTTGAAACAACCGGCGGTCGCGCGGCTGGAGGCCGGGGGCACGATGCCGACGATTCCCATGCTGGAGCGGATCGCGGAGGCGTTGGAAGTGCGATTGAGCGTCGAATTCCATCCGCTCCGCGACGCGAGTTAGGGCGTGGGCTAGGGGATTTCGGCGAAGGGCGCGGCTGCGTGGGGTGGGGCGGCATAGGGTGGCCGCCATGGCGCGGGTGGCTCGGTGGGTGCTGTGTGGTCTGCTGCTGGTGTCGGTGGGGGCGGGGGTGGGGCGGGCCGATGGCGGTGGGGATGGGGTTGTGTTGTGGGCGGCGCCCGTGACGACTGTGGCGATGGGGGTGCCGATTCCTGTGTCGGCGTGGCAGATTGCGTATGCGACCCAGGATGCGCAGGGGGGTGCGGTGGTGGCAGTGGGGACCCTGTTGGTGCCGCGCGCGCCGTGGGCCGGGCCGGGGGTGCGGCCGTTGCTGTCGTATCAGGAGGCCGAGGATTCCGTGGCCGAGCGGTGTGCGGTGTCGCATACCTTGCGGGACGGGTTCGCCGCGCCGCCGGGGGCGGCGCTCGGGGGTGCGATGGTCATGGCCGAGGCGGCGCTGGCTCGGGGGTGGGCGGTGATCGCGCCGGATTACGAAGGGCCGCGGTCGGAGTTCTTCTCCGGTCCGATGGCCGCACATGCGGTGCTCGACGGTATTCGCGCGGCATTGCGTTTCGCGCCCGCGGGGTTGTCGCCTGATGCGCCCGTGGGGGTGATGGGTTACTCGGGTGGGGCATTCGCCTCCGGGTGGGCCGCCGAACAGCAGGCGCGCTATGCGCCGGAGATCAATCTCGTCGGTGCGGCGCTGGGCGGAGTGCCGGGGGATCTGCGAAAGGTGTTCCGCGACATCGACGGTGGGCCCTATGCCGGATTCCTCGTCGGCGGCCTGATCGGGCTGACGCGGGCATTCCCGGAGGACGGACTGGGGTCGATCCTGAACGACGCGGGTCGACAGGTGGTGGACGCCGACCGGAATCACTGCGTCGGCGAGCTGCTCGCCGGCCATCCCTTCCTCCGGCTGTCCACCCTGACGACCATTCCCGATCCGATCGGCGCCGGGCCGCTGGCACAAACGTTGGCGGATAACAGCCTCGGCGCGGTGACCCCGCGCGCCCCGGTGCTGGAGTACCACGCGAGCGGCGACGAGGTCGTCACCCTCCCGGCCGCCGACACCGTCCTCGATCGCTACTGCGCGGCCGGCGCCACGGTCGCCCGTCTGCGCGAACCCGGCGAACATATGACCGGCGGCGTCACCGCCGTGCCCCGCCTGCTGTCCTATCTCGCCGACCGATTCGCCGGCGTGGCCGCCCCGAACGACTGCTGATACGTCCGAGACCCGAATCCTGGTGCTGGTCAACGGACTGTGCGGGCGGCGGACCACCGATGCGGAGATCAGGCTCCGGTCGTCGAGCCCGGGCGCACGATCATCAGAACCGTGACCGCGACCCAGAGGATGTTGAACAGTCCGGTATAGGCGGCGACGCGGCCGACGGCCTTGGACAGCGCCGGTTCGGCGGGAATGGTTCCGGCGGTGAGATCGGCGAGGATCTTCGCTTGCCCCGGCAGCACGGCCAGGCCCAGCACCGCCGCGGCCACCACGGTCAGCGCGATCGACACCGCGATCCAGGCCTGGGTCAGGATGCCCATGCTGTCGGCGGTGCCGATGCCCAGCACCGGAACGGCCACGCCGACCGCGGCGTACACCCGGCAGATGCGATGCAGCGTCGACAGCGAGGGCGTCTCGCGCACCCCGTCCGCGGCGGCGACGATGTGGCGCACGGCGGGCGCGAATCTGCTCGCCGCCACGGTCACCGGCCCGATCGCGATGATCACCGCGATGACGTGCAGTGAGAGAAGAATTTTCGTCACGGGTCTCCCGATCCTCGATCAGCATGGCGTGCCGGGCCGGTATCGACCCACCCACAGACTTTAAGCCTGACTGCAAGCTAGGCTGAATCGGAGGTGCGTCACCCGGCACCGCCCCCACCGCCCGCCCCCGCCGAAACGAGCCGTTCGATGAGCCCCGATCCCCAGCGACCCACCGGTGGTGAGGCATTGGTCACATCGGTGACGACCCGGCTGATCCTGGCCGGACGTTTCGCCGCCCGTGGCCTGGACGAGGCGCTGTCCGAGCACGGACTGAGCCTGCGCCTGCTCGGCGCCCTCGGCCATCTCGCGCGCAATCCCGAACTGTCCTACAGCGACCTCGCCCGTCGCGCGGGTGTCACCGCGCAGAGCATGCACGCCACGGTCCGCACGCTCGAGGATATGGGCGCGGTCACCAGGCATAACGCGGGCCAGGGTCGCCGCGCGCGCCTCGAGGTCACCGACCACGGCCGCAAGCTGCTGGCCGTCGCCGCCGATGTGACCGCCCGGCTCGACCGCCAACTCCTCGATTCGCTGACCCCCGGGGATCGCACCGGATTGACCACCGCACTCGCCGCCCTGATTCCCGGTCCGCCGCCGCGGATCTAGCTGGTGCGGAGGCGGTTCCGATGGTCCGTCGGGATCGTGTGGTTATCTTGCGGCCATGAGTTTCCTGCTACTCCTGTTGGCCATCGTGTCCGAGGTTTCGGCGACCGTATCGCTGAAGCTGTCGGAGGGATTCAGCAAACTGGTGCCGTCGATCATCGTGGTGATCGGATACGTGGCGGCGTTCGTACTCCTGTCGCAGGCGTTGAAGCGGGGCATGACGATCGGGGTCGCGTACGGGGTGTGGTCGGCCATCGGGGTAGCCGCGGTCGCCGCGATCGGGGCGCTGTTTCTGAACGAGACCCTGACCGCGGTCCAGATGGGCGGCATCGCGCTGGTGATCCTCGGCGTGCTCGCGCTGCAACTCGGTGGCGCGCACTGACTTGCCCGATTCCGCCCCGCGCCCGGCGGGGTGAAACTACCATCGGGCGGGCGGATTGATCATCCGCACAGTCGATGTCGACGGGGTGATCCGTGGTGTTGGAAGCCGAGGGCTTGGTCAAACGCTACGGCGGCGTGGAGGCGTTGCGGGGGGCCAACTTTCGCGTGGACGCCGGTGAGGTGGTCGCGCTGATCGGCGATAACGGTGCGGGCAAATCCACACTGGTGAAATGTCTTTCCGGCGCCGAACAACCCGATGAGGGCCGCATTCTGCTCGACGGCGAACCGGTGCGGATGACCTCGCCGACCGCCGCCCGCAGGATGGGCGTGGAGACCGTGTACCAGGATCTGGCCGTCGCCCCCGATCTGGACCCCGCGGCGAATCTGTTCCTGGGCCGCGAACTGTTCCGCCGCGGTCTGCCCGGACGGCTCGGCATGCTCGACCGCAAGGCCATGAAAACGCAAGCGGCCGAACACTTCCAGCGCCTGGGTGTCACCCTGCCGCGCGCGGATGTGCCGATCGGCGCCCTGTCCGGCGGCCAGCGCCAGACCGTCGCGGTCGCCCGCGCGGTGATGTGGGCGAGCAAGGTGGTGTTCATGGACGAGCCGACCGCGGCCCTGGGCGTGGTGCAGCGCGAGCGGGTGCTCGAGGTGATCGGCCGGGTGCGCGATCAGGGCATCGCGGTCGTGCTCATCAGTCACAACATGCCGGAGGTGCTGGCGGTGGCCGATCGGATCGAGGTGCTGCGGCTCGGGCGGCGGGTGGCGCGGTTCGGCTCCGATGCCACCCTCGAGCAACTGGTCGGCGCCATGACCGGCGCGCTGAATACCGAGGATGTGGTATGAGCACCGAAACCGAGGTCGTCGAGGTCGCCGAACGTAGTCTGTGGCAACGGATCTCGGGCGCGAGCACGCTGTGGATCGGCCTGGTTCTGGTCGTGCTCTACGGCGCCTTCAGCATCCTGCGCCCGCATGCCTTCCCGACTCGATTCACCCTGCAGACCCTGCTGATCGAGACCTCGGTGCTGCTGGTGCTGTCGATCGGCATGACCTTCGTGATCATCACCGCCGGCATCGATCTGTCCGTCGGCATGGTGCTGATCTTCGCCGGTGTGATCGGCTCGAAGCTCATGGAATGGCTCAGTCCCGGCCAGGATGCCACCCATGCCGGATGGGGAATCGTGACGGTCGGGCTGCTGGGTTCGCTTGTCGGCGGGGCGTTCTGGGGGCTGGTGAACGGAATCCTGGTGGCCAAGGCCAGGATTCCGCCGCTGATCGTCACGCTCGGCTCGTTCGGCGCGGCACTGGGCGCGGCGCAGCTGATCACCGGCGGTGTCGATACCCGTACGGTGCCCGAAAACCTGCGCAACTCATTGGGTTTCGGCACGGTGCTGGGCGGGGTCCCCATTCTGGTGCTGGTGGCCGCGGTGGTCACCCTGTTCGGCGCGTGGTTGCTGCACACCACCCGCTTCGGCCGCTACACCTATGCCATCGGCTCCAATGCCGAGGCCGCGCGCCGGGCCGGAATCGGGGTCACCCGGCATCTGGTGCTGGTGTATCTGATGACCGGATTGCTCGCGGGCCTGGCCGGATTCATGAATCTGGCCTACTTCGGCACCACCACGATCGGCGGGCATGGGACCGACAATCTCGATGCCATCGCGGGTGTGGTGATCGGCGGCACCAGCCTGTTCGGCGGTGCGGGTTCGGTGCTGGGCACCGTCATCGGGGTGTTCATCCCCTCGGTGCTGCGCAAGGGTTTCGTCATCGCGGAGGTGCCGGTGTTCTGGCAGCCGATCGCGGTGAGCATTGTGCTCGTGGCGGCGGTGTGGTTCGACCAGATTCGACGGCGGTCGCGAGACCGTAAGTAGCCCAACAGATCTCGAAGGTGAGGCGCACAATGAGGACCGTGACGGTGATGGTCGCCGTGCTGGCGACCGCGACGGCGGTACTGGCCGGATGCGGCGGCAAGGTCGGCAATTCGGGCGGGGTCGACACCAAGCGGATCGTGCTCATACCCGGCGTCGCCAACGAGCCGTTCTACATCTCGATGCAGTGCGGCGCACAGGACGAGGCCCGCAAGCTCGGCTACCAACTCCAGACGCAGGCGCCCACCCAATTCGACGCCTCGCTGCAGACCCCGATCGTCACCGGCGTCATCGCGAACAAGCCCGGCGCGATCCTCATCGCTCCGACCCACGCCACGGCGATGGCCGCCCCGATAAAACAGGCCAAGGATGCGGGCATCAAGGTGATCGAGGTCGACACGGCCCTCGACGACACCTCGATCGCGCTGTCGTCGATCTCCTCTGACAACACCAAGGGCGGTCAGCTGGCGGCGCGGACGCTGGCAAAGCTGGTGGGGGACAAGGGCCCGACGCTGGTGATCAACACCAAGGCGGGCACCTCGACCACCGACCAGCGGGCCCAGGGCTTCGAGGCCGAGTTGAAGAACCATCCGGGCATGAGCTCACTCGGGGTGCAGTACAACAACAACGACGCCGCGCAGGCCGCCTCGATCGTCACCGCGACCCTGGCCGCGCATCCGGATCTGGCCGGAATCTTCGCCACCAACCTCAGCTCCGCCGAGGGCGCGGCGACGGGCCTGCGCAACGCCAACAAGCTCGGCCAGGTGAAACTGGTCGGCTTCGATGCCAGCCCCAAACAGGTCGAGGATCTGAAGGCCGGAACCGTCCAGGCGCTCATCGCCCAGGATCCGGCCACGATCGGTGTGGACGGCGTCGATCAGGCCGTCGCCGCGATCGAGGGCAAACCGGTCACGCGCACCATCCAGACCGACATGATCGCCATCACCCAGGCCGATATGGGCGCCGACTCGAAGTACTTCTACAAGAGCAAGTGCTGACGATCAATCCTGAACATGCACGGTGTATTCGGCCCCGGCCAACGCCTCGAGCACATCGCCGCGATGGGACGGCCCGCGGGTCTCGAGGGTGAGCAGGACCTCGACCTCGTCGATGGCCAGCCATGCGCCGGTGCGTGAATGCACTACGTCGACCACGCTGGCGCCGGTCTTGGCGACCGCCGCCAGCAGGCGGCCGAGGCTGCCCGGACGGTCCGACAGCGTCACGCGCACGGCAAGATAGCGGCCCGCCGCGCTGAGGCCGTGGCCGATCATGCGGGTCAGCAGCAGCGGGTCGACGTTGCCGCCGGACAACACCGCGCATACCGGACCCTCGAGCCCCAATTCCGCTGTCCCGCAGGCCATCAGCGCCGCCACCGCCGCCGCGCCCGCGGGCTCCACGATCAGTTTGGCGCGTTCCATACACAGCAGCAGCGCGCTCGACAGCGCGTCCTCGTCGACGGTGACGATGGTCGAGACGTATTCGGCCACATGCGCGAACGGCACCTCACCGGGCAGGCCGACCGCGATACCGTCGGCCATGGTCGACATCCGTTCCAGTGCAACGGGTTTGCCCGCGGCCAGCGATTCCGGCCAGGCCGCAGCCTGGGCCGCCTGCACGCCGATCACCCGCACCTGCGGGGCGAGGTGGTGCAGCGCGATCGCGACGCCCGCCAGCAGTCCGCCGCCGCCGGTGGGCACCAGGACCGTGCCCACGTCGGGCAGCTGCTCGAGCAGTTCCAGCCCGACCGTCGCCTGTCCGGCGACGATATCGTCGTGATCGAAGGGGTGGATCAGCGTCGCACCCGTCTGCTCGGCGAAATCCATTGCCGCCGAGAGGGATTGCTCGATGGTCTCGCCGACCTGATGGACCGTCGCGCCATAGGCCTTGGTGGCCACCAGTTTCGGCAGGGACGCGCCCACCGGCATGAAGACCGTCGAGTCGATGCCCAAAGTCGTTGCCGACCAGGCGACTCCCTGCGCGTGATTGCCCGCGCTGGCCGCCACCACGCCGCGCGCCCGGTCGGCCTCGGGCAGATTCGCGATCCGGTTGTAGGCGCCGCGCGGTTTGAACGAGCCGGTTCGCTGCAGATTCTCACATTTGAGCCGCACCTCGAATCCGGTGCGTTCCGACAGCACCCGCGAGGCGACCACCGGCGTGCGCCGGATGACCGGCTCGAGCACCTTCGCCGCGGCCTCGATGCGATCCAACCCGATCAACTCCATGGCGGCCATGCTGCCAGACGGAGCGCGTGCGATTCGAGTGCACGCCGCAGGGTCGGCGGACTGCGCAATCCGCACGCCCCACGGGCGGGTCACCTGTGCAGGTTGCGTATCAACCACGGGTACCGGTGGGCGCGGAAATCGGCCGTGGACACTCCGGGTGAATCAGTTCGACCGGCCGACGACCGTCAACACCCCGCCGAGCCAGGGCGTGTAGATATCCGGGCGTGCGTCGAGGGCCTCGGCGAGCGCCTCGGGCCGCACCCACGCGTAATCGGCGACCTCGCCGGGATCCGGCCGCGGCGGCATGCCGTCGAAGCGCCCGATCAGCACGTGATCGAATTCGAATTCGACCCGCCCGGTCGTCGCGTCCGCGGCCCGGTACTGGAAGGTCCCGATCTCGCGGACCGGGGTCCGGATGCCGAGCTCCTCGGCCAGTCGCACGGCCGCGGCGTCGACGACGGACTGTCCCGGCGCCGGATGTCCGCAGCAGGTATTGGCCCATTGCAACGGGAATCGGGTCTTCACCGCGGCGCGCTGCTGCAGCAGCACCCGCCCGGACTCGTCGAACAGCAGTACCGAGAACGCGCGATGCAGCAGCCCGGGCGCGGTATGGGCCTCGGCGACCGGACATATGCCGGTGGCCAGGCCCTGCTCGTCGACCAATTCGACGAGCAGGGATTCCCGATCGGTTGCCTCGGAGGTGGAGCTCACCTGCCCACCTTATCGGCGGCGATGAGCAGATACTGGAAACTCCCCTCGCGGTAGGCGGTGAGGAACGGCTTCTCCACGCCGGTGGCCAGTTCGGAGTGGGTGCGCAGATCCCAGTACGGGATGGTCGCCGGGGTGAGGTCCACCACGGAGACCGGTACCAGATTGTGCGCCGCGAGCGCCCGGAAGTATTCGCCGCGCGGATGGATCATGCAGCCGTAGTGCGCATCGATCCAGCTCACCGCCGCCGATCGCCCGCCGGTGACATCGTTGGAGCAGCCGGTGATACACACATAGCGCCCGCCCGGCCGCAACAGCCGCGCGAATTCGGTGAACAACTCGCCCAGATCGACGTACATCGTGGTCTCGTTGGTCCAGATGCCACCCATACTCCCGGTGTCGAAGCCGGTGTCGAGCATGTTGCGCAGATGGAACCGCACCCGGTCGGTCACGCCGCGCTCGGCGGCCTGTTCGGTGGCGAAGCCCGCCTGATACTCCGAGATCGTCACGCCGTCGACCTGGCAGCCGAAGCGCTGATTGGCCATGAAACTGGTTCCGCCGCGGCCGGATCCGGCATCCATCAGCCGATCGGTGGGCAGCACATCGCCGAGCTGGTCCAGCAGCAGTTCGGCCTGTGCGGTCTCGAGCCGATGGAGTTCGCGGACGATCCGCTCCTGGCGGGTGTCCTCCGAACCCTCCAGCACCGACAGGTCGGGCTCGCCGATGCCGTAGTGGTGGTGGTAGAGACCGTCGACCTCGCCGAGTTTGACGTTGACGCGATCGTCGTTGGGGTTGTTGTTCCAATAGGCGGCGACCGACCGCTGATAGGCGCTTTGTAGGACGCTGTCGGTCCCCTGTTCGAGCATGGTCATGGCGGATCATCCTCTCGATCTGTGAAATGCCCTGGCGCTCAGTCGCTGTCGCGGTATCGCCGGCTGTCGGCGTGCCAGGCGCGGTTGCCGCCCAGCCACGCCCACAGGCCACCCAGGAAGCGACGCAGTGGCGCCGATCCGGTCGCCGCCAGCATCGCCGCCTCCCGCTCGAACCGGTGCACCAGCTCGTCGTGGATCTCGGCCGTGCGCTGCACGGCCTCGGGTCGCGAACAGCCCTCCTCGGCGGCGAGGACCGTCGGTAGATTGAATTCCCTTCCGTCGGAAAGGTCTTCGCGTGCCATCGAATACAGGTCGTTGACCATCTGGGCCGCCAGTGCCGCCGTGGTGACCACGCGACGGACCCGGGGATCGGTGTATTCGGCGGCGTCGAGTTCGTATCCGCCCACGGCATCGATCGGCGCCATACAGGGTAGGAAACTGTGCGGCTGCCGGTTGGCCAGGTACTCCCATACCGGCGGCATCCGGCCCGCGCCCCGCCATCCGGCCTCCGCGCCCAGTGCGATGAACCAGCCCGCGATCTCGGTGCGCAGCCGGGCCAGCTGCGCGGGCGTCGCGTGCTGGCCCAGATGTGCGAACGAGGTGCGGAACGCGCGCAGGATCGGATCGCCGTCCAGCGCCCGCTCCAGCAGCGGCTGATAGCCGCCGGGTAGATCCACCGGATCCAGTGCGGCCATGGCCATTTCGAGTCGCGGCCCGAGTTCGGCCTCGGCGCTGGACGGGGTGCCGTCCGGCGCCCGGTCGTCGGCGTCGGCCTCGCAGTAGTAGTCGTCGACCGACCATTCCGAGACCGCGCATTTGGCCACCGCCAGCAACGGATCCGGATTACTGCAATCGGGGTGGCAGAGCATGATCAGCCGGCCGAAGTCGGCCTTGCGTAGCTCGTCCAGCCGCCCCTCGTAGAGCCCGATCGCCTCGGCCCAGGCGATGATTCCCGCGTTCACCGCCTCGGCCAGCGCGGGATCGTCGCGGACCGGCGGCGGACAGTACAGCGCCGGAATCGCCCGCCCCGGCGCCGCCGGGGCCGCCGAGGGCGGGCGAAGGGCGCTCGCGGCGGTGCCGACTCCGGTGGGCACGAACGAGATGCGCCCCGGCGCGGGACCGGCGGGTGCCTCGGGCTCGGTGATCCGGGCGGGCGGGCTCGGCACAGCTATCGCGCCGAGCCCGATGGGACCGAGCAGTCGGTACGGTGAACCGTCCGTGAGCATCTCGGCCAGGGGAGACGAAACCGGTTGGATTGCGGATGGTTTCGCCTCGCCCGGTAGTGCCAGCACCGCGGGCGGCGCATGGTCGAGGTTGGTCAGCAGCGCGGTCACCGTCGCGGCCACATCATGTGTGGCCGGCGGCGCCGCGACACGCGACAGCACCGACATCGTCGCTCACCCCGTCATTCGGCCTGTTGCCGGGCGATCAGGACGTTGTCGAGCACGCCCAGCGCGTCGGGCACCAGCACCGCGGCCGAGTAATAGCAGCTCACCAGGTAGGAGATGATCGACTGATCGTCGATGCCCTTGAACCGCACATTCAGGCTCGGCTCGAACTCGTCCGGAATTCCGGTCTGGTGCAGGCCGATCACGCCCTGATCCTTCTCGCCGGTGCGCATGGCCAGAATCGAGGTCGTGTGGTTGCCGCTGATCGGAATCTTGCCGCACGGGAAGATCGGGACCCCGCGCCAGGCCGGGACGCGATGGCCGTCGACCTCGACCGGATCCGGATACAGCCCGCGCTTGTTGCATTCGCGACCGAAGGCGGCGATCGCCTTGGGATGGGCCAGGAACAGTTTGGTACTGCGCCGCATGCTCAGCAGCTCGTCCATATCATCGGGCGTCGGGGCGCCGGATTCGCTGTAGATGCGTTGTTTGAGATCGCAATTGTTGAGCAGGCCGAAGTCGGGGTTGTTGACCAGGTCGTATTCGCGGCGCTCGTAGAGGGCCTCGACGGTCAGCCGCAGCTGCTGTTCGATCTGATTGTGCGGATCGTTGAACAGATCCGCGACGCGGGTATGCACCCGCAATACGCTCTGCCCCAGACTCAGTTCGTATTCGCGCGGGTTGGCCTCGTAGTCGACGAATGTGCTGGGCAGCAGCGGCTCGCCGGCGTGACCTGAGCTGATCTCGATAGTCGCCTCGCCCTGTTTGTTCTGCGGACGTTGCGCCAGGGCCGCGGTGCGGGACAATTGCTCGCGCAATGCGGGGGAGTCCGCACGCACCCGATCGAAATCGGTGCGCGAGAGCACCAGCACCGTCGTCTGCGTGAGGGTTTTGGCCGTCGCCGACCACAGGATATCGCCGTTCGTCATCAGGGTGTCGCCGAAGAAATCGCCATCGGAGAGTATGCCGAGCCGGGTGGTCTCGCCGAATTCGCCGGTACCCTGTTTGCCCACCTTGCCGTGCACGATCAGGACTATCTGATCCATCGGATTCCCGAATTCGGCGAGGACGGTGCCGGGCTCGAGATCGCGCTGTTCGAATCGATGCGCGAGCGCGCCGAGCACCTCCTCGTCGTCGAAGCCGCGCAGCGGCGGCAATTCGCTGAGTTCGGAGGGGATGACGCGGGCGTGCGAGCCGTCGATATCGAACTCGACCTCATTGTTTCCGACGGTATGGGTCAGGCGGCGGTTCACCCGGTAGATGCCGCCGTGCACCTGTGTCCAGGGCAGCGAGCGGGTCAGCCACCGGGAGCTGATGCCCTGCATCTGCGGTTCGGATTTGGTGGTGTGCGCCAGTAAATGGGCGGCACTGGTCGAAAGGCTCTTTTGGGTCTGATTCTCGGTCTCTATCGGCAATTCGATGGTCATGCCTGAAGTCCTCACCTCGAGATGGCCATCCGAGGACCGGATGGTTTTATCCATGACGAACCGGCAGGCTCGATGACGCCTGCTGAGTCTGTGACGCGAGTGAATGGTGATGTGCGACAGTGCGTTCCGGAGTTACGCGACGATGCGGTCCGGCAGATCGATGGTATGACCCCGAAGGGGATGTTCGCGGCGAAATCGCTCGAGACCCCGTGAAAGGCGTTGTGCCGATAACGAATCGGCGACGATCGGGGTCGGTGGCAGAGCCGAACCCCGATCGGTGACGAACCACACGGCCGGGTAGGAGTGGCCAATGCGCCTCGTCACACGGTGCGCGCAGTAGGCTCGCACTGTGGCAAGCTCAACAGGACACGCAGGGGACCGTGATGGGTGTCACGTACGAGGGTGAGGTCTGGGAGCTACCGTGAAGTTCACGACGAGGTCGGTCATCGGGTCGGTGCAGCGGTTGATGGCGACCGCGCAGAACGGGCTCGAGGTGATCCGGTTCGGTGGGCTGACCCACGATGTCGAATCGTCGCCGTACGAGGTCGCCGAGCGTAAGCGGATGTACCGGCTGCGCCACTACTTCCCCGACGACACCACCCCCGGCCGCCCGGTCGCGCTGCTCGTGCCCCCGCTGATGGTCAGCGCCGACATCTACGACGTGAACCTCGAGGGCGGCGCCGTCGGCATTCTGCAGCGCGCCGGAATCGACTGCTGGGTCATGGATTTCGGCTCCCCGGCGTCCGAGGAGGGCGGCTGGCAGCGCGACCTCGCCGACCATGTGCTGGCATTGTCGAGCGCGATCGATACGGTCAACGAACTGACCGGTCGCAGCGTCCATCTGATGGGCTATTCCCAGGGTGGCATGTTCGCCTACCAGACCGCCGCCTTCCGCTACGGCAAGGGCGTGGAGAGCATCGTCACCTTCGGCGCCCCCGTGGACGTGGTGGCCGGGCTGCCCTTCGGTCTGCCGCACGGATTGGTCTCCGAGGTGGCCGATTTCGTGGCCGACCATGTGCTCAACCGGCTGCCGATCACCGACGCGATGGTCCGGGTCGGATTCCAGATGCTCGATCCGGTCAAGACCGCCAAGGCGCGCCTGGACTTCCTGCGCCAGCTGCACGATCGCGAGGCGCTGCTGCCCAAGGAGCGTCAGCGCCGCTTCCTCGAGCGGGAGGGCTGGGTCGGATACGCCGGTCCGGCCGCGGCGGATCTGCTCAAGCAGTTCGTCGTGCACAACCGATTGATGTTGGGCGGCTTCGTGATCCGCGATCAGCCGGTATCGCTGGCGGAGCTGAAGTGCCCGATCGTGGCCTTCGTCGGCGAGGTCGACGATATCGGGCAGCCGGCGGCGGTGCGGGGCATCCTGCGGGCCGCGCCGAATGCCGATGTCTACGAGGTATCACTGGTGGCCGGGCACTTCGGCCTGGTCGCGGGCAGTATGGCGACCAATCACACCTGGCCGCTGGTGCGCGACTGGGTGAACTGGCTCAGCGGCGAAGGCGAGCTGCCCGAGCAGATCGCGCCGATGACCGAGCACGAGCCCGCCACCCGGCAGCGTTCGGCGGCCACCCGGATGGTGCATACCGCGGCCTCGCTCGCCGAGACCGGCGCGGGGCTGGGCACCGCGCTGGGTGGCATCGCGAGCAATGCGGTGCGCGGATCGTTCGAGCTGAGCGGTGAGGCGGCGCGGGCCCTGCCCCGGTTGACCCGCCTCGGCATGATTCAGCCGCATACCCGAATCTCGTTGGGGCGCTTGCTGTCCGAGCAGTCGCGCCGGGCGCCGCTGCGCGAGCTGTTCCTGTTCGACGATCGCGTGCACACCAATGCCGAGGTGAACGTGCGCATCGATAACGTTGTGCGCGGGCTGATCTCGGTGGGCGTGCGGCCCGCGGCGCGGATCGGGGTGCTGATGGAGACCCGGCCCAGCGCGCTCACCGCGGTGGCGGCGCTGTCGCGGCTGGGCGCGGTGGCCGTGCTGCTGGCGCCGGGCAGCGAATTGGAGCGGGCGGTCGAATTGACCGGCGCCCGAACGATCATCGCCGATCCGGAGAATCTGCGCGATGCGTGCGCCACCGGCGCCCGGGTGCTCGTGCTGGGCGGCGGCGACTCCCGCGGGCTGGACGTGCCGCTGGACGGCGAGGTGGTCGATCTCGAGCAGATCGATCCGTCGAAGGTGGTGCTGCCCGGCTGGTTCCGGCCGGATCCGGGCCTCGCGCGTGAGCTGGCGTTCGTGCTCGTCACCGGCACCGGGGATAAGCTGCAGGTCAAGTACATCACCAACCATCGCTGGGCGCTGTCGGCGTTCGGCACCGCGACCTCGGCCGATCTGGATCGCCGCGATACCGTCTACTGCCTTGCGCCGCTGCATCATTCGTCCGGGCTGCTGGTGAGCCTGGGCGGCGCGGTGGCCGGTGGCAGCCGGATCGCGCTGGCGCGCTCGCTGGATCCGGCCGGATTCGCCGAGGAGGTGCACCGCTACGGGGTCACGGTCGTCACCTACACCTGGACGATGCTGCGCGACATCCTCGACGCCGGCACCTTCCCCGATGGACATCCGCATCCGATCCGGCTGTTCATCGGATCCGGCATGCCCGCCGGGCTGTGGCGGCGCACGACCGAAAGGTTCGCTCCCGCACGGGTTCTGGAGTTCTACGCCTCCATCGAGGGCGATGTGGTGCTGGCCAACGTGGCCGGGCTGAAGATCGGTTGCAAGGGCCGCCCGGTACCGGGGACCGCGCGGGTGGAGCTGATCTCCTACAACTCCGAGACCGGCGAGATACTCACCGACGCACAGGGTTTCGCGCGTCGCGCCGCCGACAACGAGGTGGGCCTGCTGATCGGCAAGGCCGCGGAGACGGTCGACATCTCCCAGGGCGGCCTGCGCGGGGTGTTCACTCCCGGCGACGCCTGGATGCCGACGGAGAACCTGTTCCGCCGCGACAGCGACGGTGACTACTGGCTCATGGACCGCCGCGATACGGTCATCCGCACCGCCCGCGGCCCCGTCTACACCCAGCCCATCGTCGACGCCCTCAACGACATCACCCCCGTCGATATGGAAGTGGCCTTCGCCCTGCACACCGCGGGTAAGACCCTCGCCGTCGCCGCCGTCAGCGTCCGCCCGGACCACCGCCTGCGGCCCAAGGACGTCACCGAATGCCTGCGCACCCTGGACGCCGCTCAACGTCCCGACCTCATCTACGTGGTGGACGACATCCCCCGCAGCTCCTCCTATCGCCCCTCCACCCGCGCGGTCCAAGCCGCGGTGAAACTGGAACCGAGCGATAAGACCTGGCTCTACAACCGCGATTCGGACGCCTACGAGCCGCTGACCCAAGAGGCCCTCGACCGTCTGCTCGACTGACCGCAGAGGGCTTCCCGTCGTCCGGCCGCGGCCGCACGACGGGAAGTATCAGATCGTGAAAGCGGTGACGGCCTCGAGGACGCGCGCGATCTGCGCATCGGACAGATCCGGCCAGAGCGGGAGACGGATCAGGGTGCTGGAGAATTCGGCGGTCTTCGCGCACGGGTGGGGCGTGCGGCCGAGTTTGAGGCCCGCGGGGCTCGAGTCCAGCGGGACGTAGTGGAACGGGGCCGAGATGCCCTGGGCGCGTAGGTGATCGATGAGCGCGTCGCGGGCGGTCTCGGTGGGGGTGCGCAGGTAGTACAGGTGCGCGGTGTGTTCGCGGTCCGCGGGGACCTCCATCAGGCGGACGTCGTTGCGGGCGGCCCAGCCCGGGAGCCCGGCGGCATAGGCGTTCCATACCCGGAAGCGACCGGCCTGGATGGTGTCGAATTCGCTCAGCTGCGCGTCCAGCACGGCCGCGTTCAGCTCGCTGGGCAGATAGCTGGAGCCGATGTCCTGCCAGGAGTACTTGTCGACCGCGCCGCGCAGGAAGCGGGCCCGGTCGGTGCCCTTCTCCCGGATGATCTCCGCGCGGGCCATCAGGATCTCGTCGGAGAGCAGGATCGCCCCGCCCTCGCCGCAGTGCACGTTCTTCGTGTCGTGGAAGCTCAGCGCGCCCGCCGTGCCGATGCTGCCCAGGGGCCGCCCGCGCCAGCTGCCGCCCAGTCCGTGCGCATTGTCCTCGATGATCGCCAGCCCGTGCGCCCCCGCCAGTTCCAGCAGCCGATCCATCTCCGCGGCCACGCCGCCGTAGTGGATCAGCGTGATCGCCTTGGTGCGCTCGGTGATCGCCGCGGCCACCGAGTCGGGATCGAGATTGCCGCGTTCGTCGATATCGGCGAATACGCAGACCGCCCCGCGCAGCGCCATCGCCGTCGCGGTCGAGGTGAACGCGAAGCTGGGCACGATGACCTCGTCGTCGGGCCCGAGGTCCAGCAGCAGCGCCGCCAGTTCCAGTGCGTGGGTGCATGAGGTGGTCAGCAGTGCGTGCGGCGCCCCGGTGATGCCCTTGAGTTTCGCGGTCGCCGCCGCGGTGAACGGTCCGTCGCCATGGCTCTGATCCGACGACAGCACGGTTTCCAGATTGGCCAGCTCGTGCGCCGCCCGGAAGGGGCGGCTGAAGATGATGCGGTCAGTCACGCGGGTCGTTCCCCCCGATCGCTGCGGTCGTGGACGATGTCCGCGCCTCGTGCTCGGGACGCGGTGTCGGCGAATCTACCGTCAAATACAGTGGTTTGCCGACCAGGACATGCAGGGCAACCCCCAGATACTCGGCAATCAGGCCGAGCGAGAACAGGATCGCCCCCGACACCACCAGCAACACCACGATCGTCGACGCCCAGCCCTCGGGATTGTCGCCGTGCCCGAATATCTTCTGCCACACGATGATTCCCGCGACCACCAGTCCCGCCAGCGCCAGCGTCACCCCGAACATGCTCACCAGCCGCAGCCCGCGAGTTCCGCTGCACAGCACCATCTTCCAGAACAGCGAGAACAGCGACCGATAGTTGTAGCCCGACTCCTCGCGCCCCTCGTCGCGCAGCACCACCGGCGCCTGCGCGGTATTGTCCACCACCCAGGTGAGCGCCACGTCCAGATACACGCCGTTGGAGGCGACCTCGGCCAGCTGCCGCCCGATCGGCCCGCGGATCAGCCGATAGCTTTCGAATCGCGTCGAATCGGGAAATGCGAACAGCGACGCCAGCACCAGCTTCGCGCCCCGCGAGGTGAGATTGCGCAGGAAGCCGTGCGGCCGGGTGTTGGACGGTTTGGAGTAGACCAGATCCGCCCGCTGCGCCAGCGCGGTGTCGAGGAACGAGCCGAGGAATCCGGGATCGTGCTGCCCGTCCTCGTCCATCGTGACGATCCACTCGCCGCGCGCGGCCGCCATCCCCGCGATCGTCGCCGCGTCCTGGCCGTAGTTGCGGCTCAGCCAGACCACCCGCACCCGCTCGTACTCGCGATCCAGCCGCTGCAGCACCACATCGGAACGATCGGGACCGTGATCGTGCACCAGCACGATCTCCTCCACGGCGAAGGTGTTGCCGTCGGCGGTGGTGGTGGGCCGGGTCAGCTCGGACAGCTCCCGCACCAGTCCCGCGATCGTCTGCTCGCCGCGATAGACCGGAACCACTACCGAGACCGCGTGCACCCGGCGATGACCGTTACCGGCGACGGGCGGCGGATGCGGCGACTGTACGGAGGGAATCGACATCAGCTGGTTCGACTTTCGACGACGGTGCGCGCCGGACTGCGTGTAGTGGGATGAACAGAGCCCGAATCGCGTGAACTCTAACACGCTGTCAAGGCCGTCCTCGCGCCCTGTAGGGTCTGTCAATCGTGGTGGAAAGTCCGCGTAAAGACGTCTATCGGTGGGCCGCGATCACCGCCCTCGGAGTGGTCGCGGGATATGTCGCGGTCCTGCTCGCCAACGCGAGACATTTCTACACCGACGACACCGAATCCCAGTACGCCCCGCTGTGGGTGATGCTCGGTCGCTATCTGCGCGAGGGCCATCTGCCGGTGCTCCTGCCCGAGCAGTGGATGACCGGCAACTACACGATGGAAGAGGCGGGCCTGTTCAACCCGCCGCAGCTGCTGATCGATCTGATCGCGCCCTCGGTCGACAACCTGGCGGTGCTGACGACGGTCGTGAAGCTGATCTTCGCGATCATCGCGGCGCTGGGTGTGTACCGGGTATGCCTGGCCTACGGCGGCCGCGTGCAGTGGGCGGCGGTGGCGGGCATCGCCTTTCCGTTCACCGGCTGGTTCCTGTTCTTCGATCAGGCCAGCTGGGTCACCTCGCTGACCGGTACGGCGTGGATGGTGCACGCGTGGGCGAGTTCGGTGCGCTATGCGCGCGGCAAGGGCGGACCGATCCCGGTCTTCGTATTTCTCTACCTGGCTATCTCGGTGGAGTACGTGTTCCCGGCCGTGGAATCGGCGCTCATGCTCGTGGCCGTCGCGGTGGGTGAGCTTGTCTACCAACGCAAATGGCAGCCGATTTTGCGCCTGGCGGTGGTGGCCGGATTCGCGGGTCTGGCGGGCCTGGCGACCTATCTGCCGAGCATGCTCTCGGCCAAGGTGAGCTGGCGCGGCACCTCGCAGATCAACAATGACCAGTTCCTCACCGTGCCGTGGTCGGAGTCGCTGAACGCCAGCCTCCCGTCCACGCTCCCGGCGTTCAATTCCTGGTGGGGCTATATCCAGCCGATGCCGATGACCTATATCGCCTGGTTCCTCATCCCGGCGCTGGCGTTCATCGACTGGGGTAAGGCGCGGGCGGCGTGGCGAGAGCTGACCGCCGTGGCGCTGTTCGCGATCATGTTCCTGATGTGGACGGCCGGACCGGGCACGGTCGGCCCGCTGCGCTGGCCCGCGCGGGTGCTGCCGATGCTGGCGCTGGGTCTGCTGGTGCTGGTGTGCGTGCTGCTCGGCCGGTTCGGCACCTTCGCGAACTGGCGTCACCGCGGCCTCGCGGCACTGGTGCTGATCGGGCTGCTCTGGGTGCGCACGTTCTCCGCCGATCCGCACGATGCCCTCTGGCATGTGCTGTCGGCCGTGGTGGTGGCCGCGGTCGGGGCGGGGGTGATCGCGCTGGGCCGTACTCGGGGCACGGCCGCGGCGGTGACGCTGACGATCGCGGCGATGTTCCCGATCGCCTATCTGCAAGTGCGTGCGGCACAACCGAATCCGATGAGCTGGAACCTGCCGACCAACCGCTCCGAGGCGAAGGCGGCGTTCCCGAAGTTCGATGGGCTGACCATTCAGCTCGGCGATCGCGGGTTGCTGCAACCGCAGGACAAGACGCTGCAGGGCGCCTACGGCTCCTTGGTTTTCGGCAACTACGCCAAGGACCTGAACCTGCACTACGTCAACGGCTACACACCCAACGGGCACTACTGGTTCGGCGAAATGCTGTGCATGCGCTGGGATTCCAGCGTCTGCCCGGATGCCTTCCGCCGCCTGTTCACCCCCGAGCCGAGCACCGGTCGCGCACCAGTGGATCTGATGAAGCTGGACCGGGTCGTCCTGCAGCGGGCCATGTTCCCCGAGGCCGGTGACCATCCCGCGCCCGAGGGCTGGAAGTGGGTCGACTATCCCGGACACGATCGCTACATCCGGGTGCTCGAGCGCGAGGGCGGCCCGATCTCGGGCATCAACGGTCGCGTCGCCGACACCAGCGGCGTCACCGCCACCTCGATCTCGGAATCCGATACCACCAGCCGGGTGCGGGTGTCCTCGGCCGAGGGCGGGCGCGTGGTCTTCGCGCGGCTCGGCTGGCCGGGTTATCGGGTCAGCCTGAACGGTAAGGACATCGGATTCACGACGGTCTCGAAATCCTTTGTCGCGGTGAACATTCCGGCGGGCACCGAGAACGCCGTCCTGGACGTCAGCTGGCGTCCGCCGGGCTGGAAGATCGGCATCGCGAGCGCGATCGCCGGGCTGATCGGCCTCGGCGTCATGCAGTGGCTGTACCTGCGCTCGCGCTGTCGCCGCGATGACGATCCGGCCCCGCCCGCGGCCAGCGGCGACGCGGAACGGGAACTGGCGGAAGCGGTTTCGTGACCGACCCCCAGCTGTTGTCGCCCGCGCCGCCACCCGGTCCGCTGCTGCGCCTGATCCGCCGCCAGGAGATCGCCTTCGCGGCCGTCGGCGTCGCCAACACCCTGCTGGGCATGGCGCTGACGGTGTTCTGGCTGAAGGTGCTCGACCACAGCTGGCCGCCCGCGGTGGCGGTGGTGCTGGCCTACTGCGTCAGCATCGTGTTCGCCTTCGTCGCGCACCGCACCCTGGTGTTCCGGGTGCGCGGGCAGCTGTTGCGCGACTTCGGGCGGTTCGTGCTGGTGAATTCCGGTGGGCTGCTGTTGAATGCGGCGGGCGTGCAGCTGGCGGTCGGCGTGTGGCGGCTGCCCGAGACCCCGGCGACGGTGGTGGTGATGGGCCTGGTGGCGGTGGCCAGCTTCTTCGGCCATCGGCACTTCTCGTTCCGCCGGGCGCCGCACGGTCCGGTCCCCGGGGACCGGTAGGTTATCGATCATGGCGGAACATATCTTGGATTCCACGCTGTTGAGCCTGCTGGCCTGCCCGCAGGACAAGGGCCCGCTGTCGCTGGTGCGCGACGGCAACGGCGACAGCCTGCTCTACAACCCGCGCCTGCGCCGCGCCTACCGCATCGACAACGGGATCCCCGTCCTGCTGATCGATGAGGCGCGCGAGGTGAGCGACGCCGAACACGAGGCGTTCACCGCCCAGGGCTGAACCCCGCGGCGCCGAGATCGCCGGTGAGGTAGCGCTGCAGCGTCGGCCCGACCAGCCGCGCGAGGAGTTCGGGCGGCATCGATGCCAGCGGTTCGATGCCGACGATCTTGCGGGCCACCAGCAGCCCGATCATCTGCGAGGCCGCCAGCACGACCCGGGTGTCGCCGGTCCCCGGCGGTGAATCCACCCGCGTGCGAATGTCTTTGAGCACCACCTCCAGCAGGAAGGCGCGTGCCATCGACTCGTTGCCGCCACCACCGATGATGCTGCGGAAGGCCGCGACCGCCTGCGTACCGACGGGGGAGTCCCAGATCGTGACCACATGCCGCACGATGGTCTCGCCGAGCTGGTCATCGGGAGCGGCGGCGATCCGGCCGATGACGACCTGCGGATCGATCGGCAGATCCAGTGCGGCGGTGAGCAGTTCGGCCTTGGCGCCGAAGTAGTGATGCACCAGCGCCGGATCCACCCCGGCCGCACCGGCGATCGACCGGATCGAGGCCTTGTCGAAGCCGACCTCGGCGAACCGCAGGCGGGCCGCGTCCAGAATCGCCTCCCGCGTCCCGGAATTCCCCGGCCGGCGACCGCTGCGCCCGCCGGTGTCCACGCCCGTCACGCGGTCCGCCGGCGTAGCGTGGCCGCGCCCAAACCCAGTGCGACGGCGGCGAATACGGCCACGATCCCCAGATCCCGCCACATCTGCCCGGTCGCGCCGGTGAACCGCGAGACCTGCTGCAGCGCGTCCACCGCATAGCTGAGCGGCAGCACATCGCTGATGATCTCCAGCCAGCGCGGCAATTGATCGCGGGGCACCAGCAGCCCACACAGGAAGAACTGCGGTCCGACGATCAGCGGCATGAACTGGACCGCCTGAAATTCGGTGCGCGCGAACGCACTCGCCAGCAGCCCCAGCGCCACCCCGAGCACGGCGTCGAGGATCGCGATCAGCAGGACGAGCCAGACACTGCCCCGCGCGGTGAGCCCCAGCAGCCCGAACGACACCAGACATGCCAGCCCCGCCTGCGCGGCCGCGGCGACGGAGAACGCGGTGCCGTAGCCCGCCAGCAGATCCGGTTTCGACAGCGGTGTGGTCATCAGCCGCTCGAGCGTGCCGGAGATGCGTTCGCGCTGCATGGCGATCGCGGTGATCAGGAACATCACGATGAACGGCAGGATGCCCAGCATGGCGATGCCGACCCGATCGAACAGCCGCGGCACGCCCGCCGCGGTCGGGGTGTCGTGGTACACGAAGTACAGCAACGTCATCAGCAGTGTCGGCACCAGCAGGAGCATGGCGACGGTGCGATGATCGGCGCGCAGCTGACGCAGGATGCGCACGGTGGTGGCGCAATAGCAGCGCAGGGGCGCGGGAATTGTTGTCACTGCGGCTGTTCCATTCTGATCAGGGCGAGAAACGCCTTCTCCAACACGGTTTCGCCGGTGCGGTGGCGCAATTCGTCGGGGCTGAGCTGGGCTAGCAGATGGCCGTCGCGCAGCAGTAGCAGCTGATCGCAGTGCTCGGCCTCGTCCATCACATGACTCGAGATCAGCAGCGTGCGGCCCTGCGCGGCGAGGGTGTGGAACTGCTTCCACAACTCCACCCGCAGCACCGGATCCAGCCCGACGGTCGGCTCGTCCAGTACCAGCAGCTCCGGATCGGCGACCAACGCGCACGCCAGCGATACCCGGGTGCGCTGCCCGCCGGACAGTTCGTTACCGCGCTGGCGCGCATGGTCGCCGAGGCCCACCGCGTCGACGGCCGCAGCCACATCGCCCCTCGAACGTCCGTACAGCGCGGCGAAATACGAGACATTCTCGGTGACGGACAGATCGTCGTAGATGCTCGGCGCCTGGGTGACATAGCCGACCCGGGCCCGCAGCCCCGGACCGCCCGCCGCCTCGCCCAGCACGCGTACGCTGCCCGCCTGCACCAGCTGGGTGCCGACGATGCTGCGCATGAGCGTGGTCTTACCGCATCCGGACGGTCCGAGCAGGCCGGTGATGCCGCCGCGCAGCACGGTCAGCGAGAGATCGTGCAGCACTTCGCGTCCACCGCGCTGGACCCGCAGATGCGCGATCTCGATCGCGGAGTCAGGCGCCGTCATGGGCCACCCCTAATTCATCGAGTGTTGAATTCACTGTGCGTTGAATTCTGCGCCCGGTGGTCGCGCCACACAAGGGCCAATCGCGCGACACGCCGGATACCGGGCTCTACCCTCTGGACGTGACCAGCGAAATCTCCGACGACACCGCGGCCGCCGAGGGCGGGCAGATTCGCGCCTCCACCCTGGAACTGTTCTTCGACCTCGTCTTCGTCTTCGCGATCACCCAGCTGACCCACGCGTTCACCGAACATCCGGGCTGGCTCGCGCTGGGGCGGGTGGCGCTGGTCTTCGCCATCACCTGGTGGATGTACAGCGGATATGTCTGGCTGACCAACGAGGTCGCGCCCAATTCGACGATGCGCCGCACCGGCCTGCTGGTCGGCATGTTCGGATTTCTGGTGATCGCCCTGGCGATTCCCGGCGCGTTCACGGGCTCGGGTGTGGCGTTCGGGCTGGGATATCTGGTGGTGAGCACCGTGCACTCGGTGCTGTTCTGGGCCAACGGCGGCGCGCAGGCCTCGGCGGCGGCGCTGCGGCTCGTGCCGCCCAACACCACCTCCGCGGTCCTGGTCCTGATCGGCGGCTGCGTCCACGGCTGGCCGCGCTATCTGCTGTGGGCCGGGGCGCTGGCCGTGCAGATCGCGACGCCGTATCTGATCGATCCGGGCGGATTCGTCGTCCGCACAACGCATTTCTGCGAACGGCACGGCCTGGTGCTGCTCATCGCGATCGGCGAATCGGTCGTGGCCATCGGTGCGGGGCTGGCGGGTGAGGATCTCACCGTCCCGTTGCTCGCCATGGTCGCACTCGCGCTGACGCTGGCCTACGTGCTGTGGTGGGCCTACTTCGGCATGGATGACGAGCGTGGTGAGCACGCGCTCGCGGCGGTGCCGGGCGCGCGGCGGGGCCGGCCCGCCGTGCTCGCCTACGGCTATGCGCTGTATCCGATGCTGGTCGGCATCATCCTGACCGCGGCGGGTATGAGAACCGTTCTCGCCCAAGGACATCGATCGGTGCCGGTATCCGCCGCGCTGGCGCTGTCCGGCGGTGTCGCGCTGTTCCTGTTCGGACAGGGCTGTTTCCGGCTCGTCCTGCGCCTGCCGCGGCCCTGGCTACGGTTTCTCGGCGCGGCCGCGGTGCTCGCGACCGCGCCGATCGGCGTCGCATGGCTGGGCTGGGTCCAGCTGCTCGTGCTGGTGATCGTCGCCTACGCCCCGATCATCGCCGACGATCTGCTGAGCCTGCGCGCGGGCGAGCATAACGCCTATCTGTGAAACCGGTTGCGGCTCAGCCCCGTTCGGGCAATGCGCAGCCATCCGGACCGCAGGCGTCCGCGCCGCCTACCACCTCGAGCACCGGCTCCCGATCCGACCACGCCCGCTCGAGCGCCTGGGCGAACACCTCCGCCGGCTGGGCGCCCGAGACGCCGTAGGTGCGGTCGAAGACGAAGAACGGCACCCCGGTCGCGCCGAGCCGGGCGGCCTCGCGCTCATCGGCGCGCACGGCGTCGGCATAGGCCTGCGGGTCGGCGAGCACCGCGCGCACATCGGCCTCGTCGAGTCCGGCCTGGACGGCGAGTTCGACCAGCCGGTCGGTGTCGCCGAACAGCGGCCGATCCTCGGCGAAGTTGCCGCGATAGAGCGCATCGAGCAGCTGTTCCTGGCGACCGTGCGCCAGCGCGTAGTGCAGCAGCCGATGCATATCGAAGCTGTTGCCGAAATCGCGACCCGAGGTCTGATACGTCAGCCCCATCGCCTCGGCCTGCGCGCCGATGCCGCGCTCGTTGGCGGCGGCCTGCGCCTCGCTGATGCCGTACTTCTGCGCGATATGCGCGACGACCGGACCGCTGTGCTCGGCGGGCAGCGTGGGATCGAGCTCGAAGGAGCGATGCACCACCTCGACCTCGTCGCGATGGGCGAACTCCGCCAGCGCCGATTCGAAGCGGCGCTTGCCCAGATAGCAGAACGGGCAGTTGATATCGGTCCAGATCTCGACCTGTACGGCCATGTCACCTCATTCGGATACGCGGTTGTCGTGAGGTGTCAACCGCCGGACGATCCGGGCTGTTCCGCGCGGCGTGCAACGGTGATCCAGGTCATCACTGCCCCGATTGTCCTGTTTGTTTGGTTCGGTGATCACGCGTCGGGTAGCTTCACAGCCCTGTGCCGGATCGAGATCCGGATGAAAACTGAACTGCTGTAGGGGGTTTCACCAATGAACAAAGCTCGGCTCGCGCCGTGGGTCTTCGCCGTCGGCGTGGCCGTCGCCTCGGCCTTCGCACCCGCCGCTACCGCCGTGGCCGCGGCGCCCGCCTTCGTCGCCTGTCCGGCCGGACAGTACGAGAACAGCGACAGCGTCTGCGTCTCGGCCCCGCAGCAATCCGACACCGCGCCCGACGGGGCCACCGCTCAGTGCCGCGACGACACCTACAGCTTCAGCCAGCATCGCCGCGGCACCTGCTCGGGCCACGGCGGCGTCGCCCGCTGGCTGTAGTTCCGGCGTGTGGACAATGGTTCGTTGTGCCAGCCGAGGAACTCGCCGTCGAACCATTGGCCGCCGCCCGCCGATTGCTCGGCGCGACCCTGTGGTCCGGACCCGTCGGGGCACGGATCGTGGAGGTCGAGGCCTACGGCGGTGATCCGGCCGGGCCGTGGCACGATCCGGCCGCGCACTCCGGCCGGGGCCGCACCCCGCGCAATGCCATCATGTTCGGTCCGCCCGGACGGCTGTATGTGTACTTCAGTTATGGCATGCACACCTGTGTCAACGTGACCACCGGTCCGGACGGGATCGCCAGCGCGGTCCTGATCCGGGCCGGCGAGGTGATCGCCGGATACGACATCGCCCGATCCCGCCGCCCCGCCGCCCGTACCGATACCGACCTGGCCCGCGGGCCGGGTAACTTCGGCAGCGCACTCGGAATCGCCCTGGGCGACTACGGAACCGACCTGTTCGCTCCCGAATCGGCGATCCGGCTGGAGCTCGGTCCCGAGATCACCGATCCGACCGCCGTCGGCGTCGGCCCGCGGGTCGGGGTCAGCCTGGCCGCCGACCGCCCGTGGCGGTTGTGGCTGACCGGCTCCGCGGCGGTATCGGCCTACCGGAGAAGTCCCCGCGCGCCCCGCGCCGGGAAATCGGCGTGAACCCGCCGGACCGCTCGCCGTCCACGTCTTCGATCACGCACTCCACCACCATGATTCGCCGGTCGATCAGAGCCCGCCGCGGCAGTGGAGGAGAAGCGGGCGCGATCCCGTGTGGCCTACACTGACGAGGAACCACTCCTCAGACAAGCAGAGAGGTCACCGAGTCTTGGCGCACGTACAGCGGCATCCGCTCGCCGCACAGGCCGCCGAACTCCTGCTGCACCGGATTCGCGGCGGCGAATGGCAGCTGGGACATAAGCTGCCCGGCGAGACTACGCTGGCCGCGCAACTGGGCGTGGGGCGCTCGACGTTGCGCGAGGCCATCCGCGAGCTGTCCGGCCAGGGCGTGCTCGAAAGCCGCCAGGGCGCGGGCGTTTTCGTGACCGCGCTCGATATCACCGAGGAGTGGGACACACTCCTGCGCCGCGCCGATATCGTCGCGGTCATCGAGGCCCGCCTCGCCATCGAGGCCGAATGCGCGGCCCTGGCGGCGCACCGCCGCACCCCGGCCGATCTGCGGGCGATGTGGCGGACGCTGACCGCACGAGCCGAGGCATCGGCGTCGGTGGCGGATCTGGTCGACGCCGATACCGCCTTCCATCGCACGGTCGTCACCGCCGCGCACAACGACATTCTCACCGGCATGTTCGACGCTTTCATCCCACGCTCGCGCCGCGCCATGGTCGACATGCTGAAGATCCGCCCGCTGCCCGATGAACGAGCCGACCACCGCGCGCACGAGCTACTGCTCGACGCCGTCCGCCGCCGCGACGCCGCGACGGCGGCATCGGCGAGCCGGATCCATCTGACGTCGTTGAAGGAAGCCCTCAGCTGACCGATGAGTTTGCCCGGTGCCCTTCGTCCTAGTTGGTGAGCGCGTTCGACAGCGAACCATCCAGCGCCGAAACATCAAGCACCGAAAAGGAATTCATCATGACCGCCATCACCGCCCCCGCCTCCGTCACCGCTCCCGGCACGATTCGCCACCGCGTGCTGTGGACCCTGCGGATCGTGCTGGGCGTGTTCTTCCTCGTCGCCTCCGGTCTGCCCAAGCTGGTCGGTCAGTCCGATGCCGTGCGCATCTTCCATGAGATCGGCTGGGGTGACTGGTTCCGCTATCTCACCGGAGTGGTCGAGGTGTCCGGCGGCCTCGGCCTGCTGATCCCGCGGCTGTCGGGCCTGGCCGCCGCGGGCCTGTCGATCACCATGGTCTGTGCGGCCGCGACCCAGGCATTCGTGCTCGGCGCCCCGACGATGTCGGTCTTCCCGCTGGCCCTGGCGGTGCTGTTCGCCTGGATGTCCCACGAGCGGGGCCTGCGCATGAGCCGCTGAAAATCCCTCGACCCCCGGTCCATCGCCGATCACACTCGGCGGTGGACCTATGCATGGGCGACGGAAGTCCGTGCGGAAAGATAGGGCGTCGTGAACGTCGACATCATCGAGGAACTGACCTGGCGTGGCCTGATCGCGCAGTCCACCGATCTGGACGAGCTGCGATCGGAACTGGCGAAGGGCCCGATCACCCTCTATGCCGGCTTCGACCCGACCGCCGCCAGCCTGCACGCCGGACACCTGGTTCCGTTGCTGGCCCTGAAGCGTTTCCAGCGGGCGGGCAACCGGCCGATCGTGCTGGCCGGCGGGGCCACCGGCCTGATCGGTGATCCGCGCGACGTCGGCGAGCGGACCATGAACTCCACCGACACCGTCGCCGCCTGGGCCGAGCGGATCCGCGGCCAGCTGTCGCGCTTCGTCGATCTCGACGATCCGGCCACCGGCGCGATCATCGCCAACAACCTGGATTGGACCGGACCGCTCAGCACCGTCGACTTCCTGCGCGATATCGGCAAGCACTTCTCGGTCAACGTCATGCTCGCGCGCGAGACGGTCAAGCGCCGGCTCGAGACTGACGGCATGTCCTACACCGAATTCAGCTACATGCTGCTGCAGTCCAACGACTACCTGCAGCTGCGCCGTAAGCACGGCTGCCGTCTGCAGGTCGGCGGGTCGGATCAGTGGGGCAACATCGTCGCGGGCGTGGAACTGAACCGTCGCGTCGACGGCGAACATGTGCACGCGCTGACCGTGCCACTGGTGACCTCGGCCGACGGTAAGAAGTTCGGCAAGTCCACCGGTGGCGGCAGCCTGTGGCTGGATCCGGAGATGACCAGTCCGTACGCCTGGTACCAGTACTTCGTGAACACCACCGACGCCGACGTCGTGCGCTACCTGCGCTGGTTCACCTTCCTCGGGCGCGAGGAACTGGACGAGCTGCAGAAGGCGACCGAGGAGCGCCCGCATGCGCGGGAGGCCCAGCGCCGCCTGGCCGCGGAGATGACCGATCTCGTGCACGGCGAGGCGAATACGCGCGCGGTGCAACTCGCGAGCCAGGCACTGTTCGGCCGCGGCGATCTGCACGAGCTCGACGAGGGCACGCTGTCGGCCGCGCTGTCGGAGGCGGCGGGCGAGGGCGCGATCGCCGCCGCAACCGAGGGCGCGACGATCGTCGATCTCCTGGTGTCGTCCGGACTGTCCGACAGCCGGGGCGCGGCCCGCCGCGCGGTCAACGAGGGCGGCACATCGGTGAACAACGCCCGCATCTCCGATCCTGACTGGGCGCCGAGCGAATCCGATTTCCTGCACGGCAACTGGTTGGTATTGCGTCGCGGCAAGAAGAACTTCGCCGGCGTGCGCCGAGCCCGAAGCTGATCCGTCATGACCTGGGTCACATCATCGTGACCCAGGTCGGTCGGAGCCGGAATCGCAGCGCGCTGACCAGCCCCGACTCGCGCTGTCTTGGGGATTTGACGTTCCGTTTTCCAACACGTAACTTAGTCCAGGTCAGAGCGACACGGACACCGACCCGGAGCCGAGAGGCCAGGGAAAACGAGGTTGGACGGGGAGCGCCTGGCAAGCCAGCATGACCGACATGAACCCACGGACTTGACTCTGCGGGTGAGAGCGGCTAGGCTGGAAAAGTTGCCTCTCCAGAAGGTTGGAAATCCGGCTCGATGGTTTGTGCGCCTGTTCTTTGAGAACTCAATAGTGTGTCGATGAATGTCAGTGCCAATAGTTTTATTGGTTCCGGCCCTTTCATACCCCCCGGTTGAAGGGTTGGAC